>RHGE01000029.1 GCA_004296775.1 Marinilabiliaceae bacterium JC017 | reverse complement strand
CTGCGACAGGGGGCGCAGCGGCAGCCGGTAGTTGCCGGGGCTGATGTGGCGTGGCGGGCGGAGGCGACGAAGGAGCCCCACGCACCGGCAATACGCCACACAGCCCGGGTGACTGGCGCTATAGCGGAGCACCCGGCCGTTCGCCCAAGAAAAAGTTTTACAATTAACAATTAACAGTTAACAGTTAGCAGTGATCAGTTAACAGTTAGCAGTTATGGGTTTTTTGGTTTATTCAAAGCGGATGGCTTTTGCTGGTGAAATGCGTGCGGCTAAATAGGATGGTCCTATCATCATTAGAAGGGTAATGATGAGGGCGGCGATGTTTAAGATTACCAGGTGCCATGGCGTTAGGTAAATGGGTACGGTATCGAGATAGTAGTTGGCGGGATCGAGCTTGATGAGCTTGGTGTATTTTTGAATTCCACACAGGGTGATGCCGATGAGATTGCCCCACAGCAGTCCTCTTCCTACAATGAAGAAGGCCAGGTAAAGGAATACTTTTCTCAGGGACCAGTTGGATGTACCGAGGGCTTTCATGATGCCGATCATGTTGGTGCGCTCAAGAATAAGGATGAGCAGGCCGGATACCATATTGAAGCCGGCTACGACAATGATTAAGATTAAAATGACCAGGACGTTCATGTCAAGCAGGTCGAGCCAGCCGAATATTTGTGGTTGTAACTGCTGAATGGTGCGTGTGCGAAGCATGGAACCGCCGGGGCCAATGTGTGCTGAAGTGATGTAGTTTACTTCGGTGCCGGTTGGTGTGAGGTCGTCAAATTTTTCGATGCTTACTTCATATCCTGATATTTGGTTGGATTCCCAGCTGTTGAGTTTTTGTACTTGTTTGATGTCTACAAAGGCATAGAGGTTGTCGAACTCGGGAAAATGGGAATCGTAAATGCCGGTTACTTTATATTTTCGGGCGCGAATGGTTTTCTGAAGGAAGTACATGCGTACGTCACTGCCCAGTGAAAGATTCAGCAGGGATGCGAGCTGGCGGGAGATAATGATTCCTTTGCTGGAGGTGGTGTCGTTTAATTGAAGGATTGATCCTTCAACCATGATGTGTTGGAAAAAAGACCAATCGAATTCTGGTCCTACGCCTTTCAATACAATTCCATGGATGGCTTCCTTGGTTTTGATCATGCCTGGTTTTGATGCGAAGCGCTGGATGTGCTTTACGCCTGGCAGGAGGGTTACCTGGTTGGTGAGTAGTGTGTCGTTATGAATGGGATTGGTTTCATAGGATTGGTTGTAGTCGTAATTCATGATTTGAATGTGGGAACCAAAACCAATGATTTTTTGCCTGATTTCGCGTTTAAAACCTAGTCCAATGGATAGGGATAAGAGCATTACCACCATGCCAAGTGTTACCCCCAGGGTGGCTATTTTTATTACAGGTCCTGCCAGTTTCTTTCCTGACATTCCTCCGGATCGTATTTTACGGGCGATGAAAAGTTCTAAATTCAATGTAATTGCTGGTTTGCTACAAAAATAGAAAAATGCGCCTTACAAACGATATAATTGCGGATTTAGGTGAGATTAAAAAAGGCCGGCTGTTGATGGCCGGCCTTGTGATATTGCTGTTGCTTTTGTTTACAATGTTCTTCCGGGATAAGCTTCCAATGCTTTTTCCAGGGTCTCTAAAGCTGTAGCCAGGTCTTCTTTTTTAAGGACATAGGCTATGCGTACTTCGTTTTTACCTTGGCCGGGCGTGCTGTAGAATCCGGAAGCCGGGGCCATCATAACGGTTTGGTTGTTGTAGCTGAATTCGCTTAACACCCATTTGCAGAATTTGTCTGAGTCATCAATGGGCAATCGGGCGACGGTGTAAAAAGCACCTTTGGGCATGGGTGAGTAAACGCCTTCTATTTTATTGAGTCCTTCTACCAGGAAGTTTCTGCGGTCGATGTATTCGTTGTATACTTCGTCGAAATAAGATGACGGGGTATCAAGCGATGCTTCGGCGGCAATTTGTCCGAATGCCGGTGGACTTAGCCTGGCCTGGGCAAATTTCATGGCGGTTGCGATGATTTGCTTGTTTTTTGTAACCAAGGTACCAATACGTACACCGCATTCGCTGTAGCGCTTCGAAACCGAGTCGAACATAACCACGTTGTTTTCGATGCCTTTCAGGTGCATGGCTGAAAAGTGCTTATGCCCGTCGTAGCAGAATTCCCGATACACTTCATCGGAGAAAAGATAGAGGTCGTGTTTGATCACGATCTCTTTAAGCTGGTTAAGCTCTTCTTCTGAATACAAATAACCGGTAGGGTTGTTTGGATTACAGATAACAATGGCTTTGGTTTTGTTGGTGATTAGTTTTTCAAACTCCTCGATGGCTGGTAGTGCAAATCCGTTTTCAATACATGATGTAATGGGTTTCACTACGATGCCGGCTGATACGGCAAATCCATTATAGTTGGCGTAAAATGGCTCTGGTATGATTACTTCATCGCCCGGATTTAAACAGCTCATAAAGGCAAAGGTGATGGCTTCAGAACCACCTGCTGTTACCAGTAAGTCATTATGATCTACCTGGATGTCCAGGTTTTGATAGTATTTGGCTAGTTTTTTACGGTAGCTTTCGATGCCGGCCGAATGGCTGTATTCCACTACTTTCATGTCCACATTGCGAATAGCATCCATGGCTACTTCCGGCGTTTTAATATCCGGCTGTCCGATATTCAGGTGATAAACTTTTACCCCTCTTGCTTTTGCTTCTTCGGCATAAGGAACAAGTTTCCGAATTGGTGAAGAAGGCATGTTTTGACCCCTTTCTGAAATTGTTGGCATTTTATTGGATTTATAGAGTTAATTATTTGAAGATTTTTTCGTTTGGTGCAAATTTATGGGTTGAGGCACTCAAAATACATGATTTTCCACATATTTTTAGCTGCTTTCCCGTTTTTGTTTTAGGCATTATCCTCTATTTTTGCGGGTAAAAATTAGGGACGATGTATCGAATTGTAACAGTAATGCTGCTTGTGTGTTTTTCCGTTTTGGCTACGGCTCAGATTGTGAGTATAGATAAACGCCGGACTAAGAATCCGAATAAGGGTATTCAGGGGGATGTGAATCTGGGGCTTAACTTTGTGCATACGACTACGGACATGACGAGTTTGTCCTCTCAGTTCAAGTTGCAGTATAACGATGATAATAACACTTACCTGCTGTCTTCAGATGTTAATTTCAACCAGGTGGATAATGAGAAGAACATCAATAATGGGGGCATGATGTTTAAATATAATTATTGGGTGCCTGAAAAGATTATTATTGCTGAGGCTTTCATGCAATATCAATATAACCGGGTGAAGAAGTTAAAACATCGTTATGTATTTGGTTTAGGGCCTCGTTTTAATATCTCCGACCGGGAAAAATTCTCTTTCTTTATTGTGGCCTATAGTATTTATATGAATGAATTGTTCCAGGAAGAGAAATTTGAACGGCGAAAAAGCCTGGTGAAGTTAAGCTCTATGCTGTCGATGGACTGGCGGTTTGCTCCTAATGCCACCTTGGGGCATACGACCTATTATGAACCGGATTATTCCGATCCGGAGGATTTCAGGATATGGAGTGAAACGAAGCTGGATGTTAAAATTTCGTCGAGGTTTTCTTTTGGGTTATTCCTGCGAATGGATTATGACCACCAGGTGCCGACAGGGGTTGATAACCTTTTTTACAGCGTGAATAACTCCTTTAAACTTGCCTTTTGATAAGTTTTTGGAAGAGCTGTTTATATCACGGCTTTACTTACTTAAGTGAATTGTTATAACCGTTTTGATGCCTGTGAGATTTAACTAATTTTACGATCCTAACCTAAACAATAAGATCGTGGACATTAGTTTAAGAGCCCTTTTTGTGGCTTTTCTCATGGGTTTTTCTTGTCACATTTTTGCGCAAGGCGTAAAAGGAATTGTAACCAGTGAGAATGGAGAACCGATTCCTTTCACTACTATTTATTTAAAAAAGACCACCTCGGGTACTACTACCAACCAAGCCGGGGAATACGAGATTTTCTTAGAAAAAGGGAATTACAATATTGTTTTTCAGGCCTTGGGTTTCCAGCGTCAGGAATTGAATATTACCGTTGGGGCTGCGGTAGAGGTGAGGGATGTGGTGCTGGAGAAACAGGCCTTCCGGATCAAAGAGGTGCGTGTGTATTCCGGCGGAGAAGATCCGGCTTACCCCATTATGCGCAAAGCCATTAGTCTGGCACCCTATTACCTGCGGCAGGCCGGCTCTTATCAAGCAGAAGTATACCTGAAGGGGACGCTCAAAATGAAGAAGATTCCCAAGCTGATCGCCAAAACCATGGAGGTTGAAGGGGAATCGGTCAAGGCTGGTGAAACGTATACTTCGGAATCCATGAACCGGATTCGTTTTGAGGCACCCGATAAATATGAGCATAAAGTTATTTCCTCGCGGTCCACTTTCCCCGGGGATGAAGATGCTTCACCCATGGGCTACATAACCAGTAGTTTTTACGAATCGGGCGATGACATGATGATATCGCCCCTTGCTCCCAATGCTTTTGCTCATTATAAATTTATGTATGAAGGCTTTTTTTATGAAGGGGATGTGGTGATAAATAAAATAAAAGTCATTCCCCGGCGAAAAAGCCAGCAATTGTTTAGCGGTTATCTCTATGTGGTAGATAACCTGTGGAACCTGCATTCTGTTGATGTGGTCAATGAGGCATTTTTTGGTACCTATCACATTAAACAAATCTATGCACCGGTGAAAGAGAAGGTTTGGTTACCGGTGAGCCATCATTTCGATGTGGACGCCTCTGTGTTTGGTGTAAAGGCCGCGTTTGTTTATGCCGGATCGGTAAAATATGACACCATTGTATTGAATAAGGATCTGCCGGTTCCGTCGTCTCTGTTGAAGCAGTATGCCTTGATGGATGCGGCCAATGCGCCGGAGCCAGAGAAGGTGGAGGCTCCTAAGGAGATGACCAAAAAGCAGAAAAAGATGGAAGAACTGTTGGCAAAAGAAGAGTTGTCGAACAGGGAGATGATCAAACTGGCCCGGTTGATTGAAAAAGAATCCAAAGAGCAGGAGGAGGAAAGTAAATCGCTGGAGGTGGTGGATAATTATAGGCTGACCATTGAAAAAGATACTGTCAGGCGGGATTCGACTTACTGGAGCTCTATGCGCCCCATTCCGCTGACGCAGGAAGAATTGAATAGTTTTGAGATTAAGGATTCCATTAAGCTGGCCAATCAAAATTTAAAGTCAGATACCACCGGGACGGTTAAACAGCGGTCGGTTTTCAGCAAGGCCATGAATGGTTTTTTATCCGGCCAATCCTTCTATGCTTGCGATTCTTCACTTCGGATTACCTATGATGGTTTGATCGGTTTAAACCAGGTTAATTTTAATGCGGTGGATGGATGGGCCTATAAGCAAAGCCTCGGATTTCATTATACTATGGATTCTACTCATTATGCCTATCTGAATCCGATGGTGGCTTATGCTTTTGACCGGGGAGCACTCATGTGGGATGTGAATGCCGGGTATAAATATGCGCCTATGCAAAGGGGCATGCTGAACCTTTCTTTTGGACAGTTAAGTCGTGATTTTAATCAACCGTATGGCATGGATCGCACTCTGAATATGTTGGCGGCATTATTGTTTAAAGAGCATTACATGAAGCTTTACCAGGACGACTATGTGAAGTTGTCTAATCGCATTGATATGGCCAATGGATTACAATTAACCGTGGGGGCTTCACAACATTGGTTTGGCGGTTTGGCCAACAATACCAATTTCTCCATTTTTAAACGAGATGACGATTATGCACCCAATGATCCGGTGAATGATCAGTTGAAAGAACAGCATCTGGCCGATCAGAATAGTTTTGCGGTGGTTGCTTCCCTGAGCTATATTCCAAAGCAATATTATCGCATTAAAAAGGGCAATAAGCGTATGTTGAATTCCAGCTATCCTACCTTCATAATTAATTACCGCAAGGGGATTAAAAATGTGTTTGAGAGTGTTGCCGATTTTGAAGAGTTGAGTGCCCGTATCGAACAGCGAAAGGAGTGGGGTATTTTTTCCTCTTTCACTTACATGGTGAACGGTGGCTATTTCTTTCGGAATAATCAGTTGCATTTTAGCCAGTTTAAACACTTTAATACTTCAGAGCTACCCGTTTCATTTAAAAGCTGGGAGAAGTGCTTTATGTTACTGGAAGATTATCGTTACAGTACGGCTGATGACTGGTATGCCCAGGCCCATGTGGCTTACACCAGTTCTTACCTTTTGTTGAAATACCTGCCTTTTCTGAGTAATCGTTTGTGGCTTGAAAATATTTATGGGCACTATTTAACCCAGCCAAATTTCAAAAACTATGTGGAGGTCGGGTATGGCATCAGTCAGGTCTTTTTTATGGGAAACGTCGGTGTTTTCGCGGGCTTTGAGGATGGAAAATATAACAGGTGGGGCGTGCGGGTTAGTTTAACATTCTAATAGAATATTAATAAAGAATAGCCAAGGCGCCACAGGCCCTATTCAGCACTGAGAAACAGCGGTGATAACAGGGTGTTTAAGGGGGGTCATTTTTTTACAAAAATTATATTGAAAAAATTGATTCGTAAGTGTATAATGGTATCTTTGTATGTAATTAGAATAAAGTAATAGTTATGGCATTTCTTTTCTGAATTGAATTGCTTTGCTGCACCACTTTTTTCCTAATTTTTTAAAATTTTATTTTAATAGTTTTCTGTATTATGAACATTTTTGTAGCAAAGTTAAGCTCTCGCACAACTAGCGAGGACTTACAACAAGTTTTTGGTGAATATGGCGAAGTTTCTTCCGCCAAAGTAATTATGGATCGTGAAACCGGCTATTCAAAAAAGTTTGGTTTTGTTGAAATGGATGATGAACAAGCAGGTCTGAATGCTATTGAACAGCTAAATGATTCTGAAATTGATGGTAGTCGCATCGTTGTTAAGAAAGCTCGGCCTAGGACAGAAAATCAAGGTGGCGGTGGCCGCGGTGGTTTTCGCCCAAGGAACAATCGATACTAATTGATTAAAGGCGCCAATGGCGCCTTTTTTCTTTGTTACCGGGTATATGGGTCACTGCCCGTTTATAAGTAGCGTAATTGTATAAAAGAGACCATTAGAATAATGTCACCATTGAATTGCGCGGATGATTGATCTTATCCATCTGCCTCTGTTTTCCCTTCTCCGGTCAATCCTGCCTTTTCTGCCAATAGGCACCCAATTTTGATTTTTTTCCCCTCAGCCTTGTTCTTTTAAAGTTTTAAACTCAGTATTACCCAAAATAAATTAGTATTATCCAATGTGCTCAAGCCGCACGGGCTTTTACTTTTTTTCAACAGCAAAAAAAAGTAAACAAAAAACGCCGCCGTTCACAATAAATAACTAAAATTTAACTCCTTTCCACTGAAAGAAAATAACTCGCTTCGCTCAAACAGATTTTCTTTCTCAACGCTCCAATCCGTTAAATTTCTTAACGTTATTTCTTGTAGGCGGAATGTATAATGAAGCTCAGATATTCCAAAAATATCACTAACACACTACAAATATTAACCTTGTTCGACTTAATTATTAATTATTTAGGATACTAATGTTTTAATCTGTAAACTTCCTGTTATTGCTGGAAGAAAAGTCGAAAGCCAGACTTAGCCGTTTGCTAAAAAATTGTATTTTTGCACACTTATTATATCAAAATCAGATAATAGTATTTTGCATCATGGAAATAGCAAGCAAGTATAATCCGGCGCAGACCGAAGATAAGTGGTATGCTTATTGGATGGAGAAAGGCTTTTTTAAATCAGTACCAGACGATCGTGAGCCATACACCATTGTCATTCCCCCTCCAAACGTCACCGGTGTCTTGCACATGGGACACATGCTTAACAATACCATTCAGGATATCTTGATCCGCAGGGCCCGGATGCTGGGTAAAAATGCTTGCTGGGTGCCGGGAACCGACCATGCCTCTATTGCTACCGAAGCCAAAGTAGTGAATAAACTGCGGGACGAAGGGGTGGATAAACATTCTCTTACCCGGGACGAGTTTTTAGGACATGCCTGGAATTGGACCGATAAACACGGTGGTATCATTCTTGAGCAGTTGAAAAAACTGGGTGCTTCCTGTGATTGGGACCGTACCTGTTTCACCATGGATGAAGAGCGCAGTGATTCGGTAATAAAAGTGTTTGTTGACCTGTTCAACAAAGGCTATATCTACCGCGGGGTGCGTATGGTTAACTGGGACCCGAAAGCCAAAACGGCTGTTTCTGACGAAGAAGTAGTATATAAAGAAGTACAATCTAAATTGTACTACCTAAAATATAAAATTGAAGGCAGCGAAGATGAATTCGTAACCATTGCTACCACCCGTCCCGAAACCATTTTGGGCGATACGGCGGTGTGTATCAATCCTGCCGATGAACGATTCACCCACCTGCGTGGGAAGCGTGTGTTGGTGCCTCTTTTGAACCGTTCGGTACCCATCATTGAGGACGATTACGTAGACATGGAGTTTGGTACCGGTTGTTTGAAGATTACGCCGGCCCACGACATTAATGACTACGAAATCGGGATGCGTCACAACCTGGAGAGTATCGATATCCTGAATGACGACGGAACCTTGAGTGAAGCCGCCCAGTTGTACGTGGGGGTTGATCGTTTCGAGGTGCGTGACCAAATTATTCCTGCCCTTGAGAAGGAAGGTAACCTGTTGAAGATTGAGGATTACACCAATAAAGTTGGTTACTCGGAGCGGACCGATGAAGTGATTGAACCTAAATTGTCGGCACAATGGTTCCTGAAAATGTCCGAACTGGCCAAGCCGGCATTGGATGCGGTGATGAATGACGAAGTGGAGTTTCATCCCAAGAAATTCAAGAACGTTTACCGTCACTGGATGGAAAATGTGAAAGACTGGTGTATTTCACGTCAGTTGTGGTGGGGCCACCGTATTCCGGTGTACTACCTGCAGGATGGTACTTATGTGGTGGCCGAGAATGACGAAAAAGCCCTGGAGGTTGCCCGTGAAAAAACCGGCAATGCCGAATTGACCATGGATGCTTTACGTCAGGACGAGGATGTACTGGACACCTGGGCATCGTCATGGTTGTGGCCAATATCTGTATTCGATGGCTATAATCCCGACAATAACGAAATTGACTATTACTACCCAACCAATGACCTGGTGACCGGGCACGATATCATTTTCTTCTGGGTAGCTCGTATGATCATTGCCGGATACGAATTCCGCGGTACTTTCCCGTTCAAAAATGTTTATTTCACCGGTATGGTACGCGATAATCAACGTCGCAAGATGTCCAAGTCACTTGGAAACTCACCTGACCCGTTGGATTTAATTGCCAAGTACGGCGCCGATGGCGTACGGGTAGGAATGCTGTTGTGTTCCCCTGCCGGAGGCGACTTGTTGTTCAACGAAAACCTGCCTGAGCAGGGCCGTAACTTCGCTAACAAAATATGGAATGCCTTCCGTTTGGTTAAAGGCTGGACCATTGATGAAACAGTTGCTCAACCTGAGAGTGCCCGTCAGGCCATTACATGGTTCAATGCCAAGCTCGACCAAACCATCACGCTGATGAACGATCACTTCGACAAATACCGTATCTCGGATGCGTTGATGACCGTTTATACCGTGTTCTGGCAGGAGTTCTCATCCTGGTACCTGGAAGCCATTAAGCCGGGCTATCAGCAGCCATTAGACGGTGCTACCTACAAGGCCACCGTTGAATTCTTTGATAAGTTGCTGCGCCTGTTGCACCCATTTATGCCGTTCCAGACCGAGGAGATTTGGCAGTTGCTGGAAACTCGCAAAGACGGTGAAAGTATCATGGTATCGGATATGCCGGTGGCTAATGCAGTGAATGAGGATATCCTGGATCGTTTCGAGATATTAAAAGACGCTGTGGGGGGTGTGCGTAACATCCGCAAGGAGAAAAACCTGCCCATGAAAGATGCTTTGGCATTAAGCGTACTGGGTGGTGAAGGTGGTTATGCCAACGACTTCGATGCCGTATTGGTGAAGCTGGGTAACCTGAGCGATCTGACCTTTGTGAACGAGAAGGTCGATGGCGCTGTGGCGTTCATGGTGCGTACACATGAGTATTTCGTACCCATGGAAGGCCTCATCGATGTGGAAGAGGAGATTAAAAAGCTGGAGAAAGAGTTGGCTCACCAGCAAGGTTTTCTGACCTCGGTGATGAAAAAGCTGGGTAACGAACGTTTTGTGAGCAGTGCGCCCGAGGCTGTGGTGGCCAAAGAGCGCCAGAAGCAAGCCGACGCCGAAGCCAAAATTAAAACCTTGACCGAAAGCATCGAGGGATTGAAGAAATAACACAATCAATACATATATGAAAGCCGGCATGTTACTCATTGCCGGCTTTTTTTGTGTGTTTATATTTTTTAGGGCGAACGGCCGGGTGCTCCGCTATAGCGCCAGTCCCCTGTTGCAAACACTGCAAACAGAGAAGTTGAGGATTTGAAAAGTTGACAATTTGAGAAGTTGAGGATTTGAAAAACCGCAAACCGCAATGCCGTGAACTGTAAAACCGAAGCCCCTCTCGAAATGAGAATTTGAAAAGTTGACAATTTGAAACACCGCAAACCGCAAACCGTAATACCGTGAACCGTAAAACCGAAGCCCCCTCCCAAACAGAGAAATTGAGAAGATGAAAAATTGAAAAGGTGAGAATTTGAATAACCCCAAACCGAAACAGCGCAAACCGCAGCACCGCATACCGACACACCATAAAACCGAAACACCGCGAAAAGCCATAAACCGTCGCGAAAAGGTACTGAACCACCGTTTGAAGCATTTCGCTCCCGTTAAGGACCATTTCGCGCTGGTTAAGATCCGTTTCGCAGTGGTCATGGACCATTTCGCACTGGTTTGAAGCGTTTCGCAGTGGTTGTGGTGCATTTCGCACTGGTTTGAAGCGTTTCGCTCCCGTTTGAAGCATTTCGCCATGGTATTAGATCATTTCGTTACGGTTTGTTGCGCTTCGCCTTTAAAGGCACTTGAAAATCTTAAATCCGGAATGAAATAAGAGGATTCTAAAGCAAATAGTCCCAAACAACACAAATACCATCAAGAACCTCCGGGAAATGCCATAAACCAATGGGAAATGCTGTTGAACCACCGTTTTGTCCTTTTCCCACTGGTCTTATACCATTTCCCAATGGTAATGTATCATTTCCCAACGGTTTGGAGCGTTTCCCAATAGTAATGTATCATTTCCCGATGGTTTGTACCATTTCCCAATGGTAATGTATTATTTCCCGCTGGTTTGGTGCATTTCCCATTGGTTATGGTCTGTTTCTGATCCGTTCAAACCACTTCCCAATGGTATTTCGGGGTTTACAGTATTTTTGACGGGCCTGCGCGCTTCGGATCATCACGGTTTGGCTGGTGATTTGGAAATTTGTGTTATCGTGACTTTAAAAAAAAACTCTGTGCCTTGGTGTTTCTGTGTTTTCATCCGGGACGTTGTCCCGTACCCTACTTACTTTTTGGCATTGCCCCAAAAAGCAAAAAGGTCTAGTCAAATAAACGCTTCTGCCCACCTCCTCGATGAATTTTTTCCAACCCACAGGCCGGAATTGCCACATTCCTCTTCGTCGCGCCTACGCCGGCCCGCTTATTTGACGGGCCTGCGCGCTTCGGATCATCACGGTTTGGCTGGTGATTTGGAAACTTGTGTTATCGTGACCTTTAAAAAAAACTCTGTGCCTCGGTGTTTCTGTGTTTTCATCCTGAACTTGGAACGCGGAATATAGAACCCGCAACCCAGAACTCTTCGAACGGCTCTCCGGCCAGCGATTGCAGTGGAAACCCCACAGCGAGGCTTGGCCGGTGGGAGGGGATAGCGAGGAGTTGCAACGGAAAGCGCGGCCCTGAGCCTCAGGCGAAGGGGGACGCTCGATTCGAATTGGAATAAGAGAAAGGGTTAATAAATAAATGGTGTGATCCACGCATATAAAGAGGCTGTTCACCATGTTTTTTTGTGACTCAACTCCATCCGTCCTAGTTTACTTCATGTATTGATACAACTCTTTTGGGAGATTCCCTCATGGAGCTACAGAAGGAAATCATTTAAAGAATTTATTACATGAAGCATTTCACACATTCTCTTACGGTAATGGGTACCGTCCGGTCGATTAGTCAGGACAGTGCCAGTTTTATAGTTTCAGCCCGATCGGGTGACCTGTTTACGGCCTATGCCGGCCCTGAAACGAATTTCCAGGTTTGCCAGAATGTTGATAAGGTGGATCACGATTGTTTTGTTCCCCTGGCCGGCGTGCCCGATGATACCCCCGGGGGGAAAATTGTTAAATATTTGAGGGAAGGTGATTTGATCGCTACCTATGGTGTTTTCCAGAAGAACGATGAGCGGACTCGTTACGATGTGCGCACGGTGAATATCCTCAAGCGGGACCGGGAGGCCAAGAATTATTTGTTTGAGACGACGCATTGGTGGCAGGCTCAGATCACAGGATTTGCCGATACGTGGTTGTATAACTTGTTTGGTACCACGGAAAAGTATGATTTCACCAAGTATCAGACCAATATAGGGATTACGGGCATGAGTCTGGAGAATGACCTGCAGGAGTGTGCCACCTTGTCGCGGCTGATATACGGGCTTTCGTCGGCTTACCTGATCACGGGGTGTGACCGCTATTTGGATGCAGCGCGCCAGGGTGTGGTGTATCAGCGTGAAAATTTCCGCAGCATCAGCCATGACGGGCAGCACATTTTTTGGGCCCATGGCAAAGATCGGAGCTCGCGGCAACAGGTTTTTCAGTCGGTTAACGGGGACGATAATAACACGATTCCTTTGTATGAGCAGATTTATGCCCTGGCCGGCCTGGCACAATTTTACCGGATCACCAACGACTGGGAAACGCTCAATGACATTATGCGGACCGTGAAGTCGTTTAATACCTATTTCAAGGATAATCAACAAGGCGGTTATTTCTCCCATGTGGACCCCTCGTCGTTTTATTGGGACACCCCGCGCTTAGGGATCAACCGGGCGAAGAAAAACTGGAATTCCATCGGAGATCATATTCCGGCTTACCTGATTAATATTATCCTGGCCCTGGAGCCATCGCCGGTGGTGGTGCGCCAATATCCTTACCAGGAGATGCTGGCTACCCTGAAAACCATGTTGGAGGAGACCAGTGAATTGATTCTGGATAAGTTTCCGGATCCCGATCCGCAGGTGCCTTATGTGAATGAACGTTTTTTCAGAGACTGGCGTCCCGATCATGAGTATAGCTGGCAACAAAACCGAGGCATCATTGGACATAACCTGAAAATTGCCTGGAATCTGATTCGGGTGGCCAACTATTACCATGAGAGTGATCCTGACAAGGCACTACGGTGTGAAAAATTAGCCGATACGCTGGCCGGGAACATGATTGATAAGGGGGTTGATCTGGTACGGGGAGGAATATTTGATTGTGTGGCACGGGAGCCGGCCAATGACATGCCTATTGACTTTACATGGGGCAATACGAAGGATTTCTGGCAACAGGAACAAGCTATCCTGGCTTATCAGATTGTGTACGGACACACGGGGAATCAGACTTACCTGGGGCTGGCACAAGAGATGGCCGCCTTTTGGAATTTGTATTACCTGGACAAGGATTTTGGCGGGTTCTACTTCCGCGTACGGGATGACGGGAATCCTATTGTGGCAGGCATCTACGCCGATAAAGGGGGGCATGCTATATCAGGTTATCATGCCTTTGAGTTGAATTACCTGGCGCATGTGTATACCCGTACTTATTTGAGAAGAGAAAATATCTGTCTCTATTTCCGGCCGCAAAAAGATTCGGAGGTACAGTCTGTAAATATACTGCCTGACTTTGTGAAGCCACGCACTTATAAAATCGTCAAGGTAACTATTGATGGTATTGAAAAAGTGGTGGAGGATCCATTTAGTACTCAAATTCGACTTACCGCCGAGGAAATGGATTCTCAAATTAGTGTAGAGTTATCACCAGTCATTTAATAATCAACAAAAATCATAGAAGATGAATACGAATAGTTTAGCAGGCAAAAGAATTGCCGTATTAATGGAGAGCGAATATATCCCGTCGGAAATAAAAACATATCAAAGTGAGTTTCCCAAACGCGGGGCTGAAGTACATTTTATGTCACGTCTGTGGGGACAACCGTCGGCCACCTTTTTTTCAGATCAGGAAGATCCGCGGATGACGCCTGAAACGTTCACCGTAACCATGGACTTTCAGGATGTTAACCTGAATGATTATGATGCGGTGATTATGGCTGCCAACTATACCAGTGTGCGGCTTCGTTACTTTGAACGTTCGGGGGATACGCCCATTAGCGAGCAGGATGTGACCAAGTCGCCGGCTGTTGAGTTTTATGCGGCTGCCATGCGGAATCCCAAGATCATCAAGGGGGCTTTGTGCCACGGTTTATGGATACTGACACCTTATCCGGACTTGCTGAAGGGACGCAAGGTGGTGTGTCATGAAGTGGTGTTGGCCGACATTAAAAATGCAGGGGCCGTTTATGAGGATCAGGATATCGTAGTGGACCGTGATTTGGTTACCGGCCGCACCGGCCAGCAAGCCCTGGCCTTGGTGGATGCGATCACGGAAAGCATTATTAATCCACCAAAACTGAGTGTGCTGACAGTGCTTTCTGAATATGGTTATTGGGGCGAAGAATTGGTGGGGCCTAAAGAGGAACTTGAGCGTGTTGGCGGGGATTTGGTTTATGCCACACCAACCGGTAAACGTCCTTATCCTATCGGGGTGAGCATGGATGCCCAGTTTGTTGATCCGCCGCTTGGCCGTCCGGTGGTATCGGCTGAGGTGGCTCAAAAGGTAACGGCTATCAACCAATCATCGATCCTTAACAATCCGCTGGATATATCTGCTTTAATGCCGGAACGCCCCTATTTGAGTGATGATAATTACCTGAGACGGCTGGAGGAGTACTATTTGAAGCTGGAAAAGGTGAAAGCGCACCTGAATCAATATGATGCCTTGTTGTTGGTTGGCGGAAGCGGGCCGGTGGTTGATATGGTGAATAACTGGCGCATCCATGATATGATCCGGATTTTCTATGAATTGGGCAAGCCGATCGCGGCCGAGTGTTACGCGGTGACGGCATTGGTATTTGCCCGTGACGTCCGGGATAGGAAATGTTTGCTCAAAGGTAAGCATGTGACCGGCCATCCTATTGAGTTCGATTATAAAATGGGGTGGGGTGTGCAGCAACAGGGAAGTCCTGAGCCTTCCAATATTGCTTTTAATTTTCCGCCTTACACGCTGGAGTATATCCTGGAAGATGCTGTTGGTTGTAACGGGCAATTTATCGGTAATGTGGGCAATACCTCTTCGGTGGTGGTGGATTATCCATTTATTACCAGCCGTTCCACGGCTTCGTCTTATGGCTGTGGCGAAAAGCTGGTGGAGGTGTTAACCCAGGGGTTGACCCGTTTTGGGTGGTAGTTAATGAAAGTGTATCGGTTTAAATAGGTCATTTCGGGGTGATTGTTTTAAAGGAATAGGGCCCTGGAATGACATTTCCATTGTTAAGAATGCAGCGTGGTTATCATGTGTCGTTTTGACCTAATGCAAATCAGTCTCATATCTCTGTTTGTAACTCTCAACACTAAAATTTAGACCTATGAAAGTAATTGATGCTTTTATGCAGCAGCTTATCTGTGATAGGCAAACTATTATTTTTGGGAATCCGGGAACCACAGAGGAGGTGTTTTTGGATGTGTTGACCAATTATTCTCAAATCAAATATATTAAAGGCCTTCAGGAATCGGTGGTGGTTGGGATGGCTGATGGTTATGCCCGGGCGGTTCAAAAACCCGGTATTGTGCAACTGCATGGAAATCCGGGGTTGGGGAATGCCATGGCCATCCTGTATCAGGCACACCGTAGTTTTACTCCCCTGGTTGTTTTTGCCGGAGAGGCTTATAATAAAGATTTTGCCTTCGATGGTTTTTTGGGGGGTGATACCAGTAAAATGGCTGAACCTGTTACGAAATGGTCTTACCGCATCACCTCTCCGGGGCAATTCCTGCGGGTTTGGAGAAGAGCCCTAAAAGTGGCCATGACACCTCCCTACGGACCTGTTTATCTAGGAATCCCGATGGATATTTTTGAAGGCGAAACCACTGAAGAGATTACGCCGGTTACTTATGTGAATACAAATGTGAGACCTGAAGAAGTAGATATACAGGCGATAGCCGATGCGATTCTTCAAGCTAAAAATCCATTGATGCTTATTGGGGATGGGGTGTCTATGTCTGGTGCCCGTGATGGGGTTGAATCATTATCTGCCATTACCGGTATGCCAATCTATGGGGTAGATTACGGAGACTTGAATGTGGGGTTTGATTTTCCGTTGTTTATGGGGCTGATCGGTCATACATCAGGTCACACAACGCGCAAAATTACTTATGATGCCGATGTGGTATTGTCCATTGGCACACCTCTCTTCCCGGAGTTATTTCCCAGTGATCAACCCTATTTTAATAGGGATGCAAAAGTTTTTCAGATCGATTTGAACACTTGGGAGCTGGCAAAAAATTTCAGTGTTACCAAAGCCTTGGCGGCTGATCCCAGGCAAGCTGTCACGGCTTTGATAAAAATTATTCAGGAAAAGATTACACCCGCGTTTTCAAAATGGGTGACTGGCAGATGTGAATGGTGGAATCAAAAGAAAAAGGAGAACTGGCAAAGTCAGGATAAAAAATATGGTAGCCCACAAGTGAATCATGCATTACCTGTTGCTTTAGCCATGCAGACGATTGTCAACAGTATGCCCCAGGATACAATTGTATATGATGAGTCCATTACTTCAACCGATGAGTTACTGCATTATCTGCAGCCTACCACACCCGGCTCGTATTACCTGGGACGCGGCGGTTGTATTGGTGTAGGTTGGCCCGGAGCCATTGGCTGTAAGGTGGCTAATCCCGATCAGCCGGTGCTGGCTTTTTCGGGCGACGGTTCTTCGTTATACATTATTCAGTGTTTGTGGACAGCGGCTCATTATAACCTGAAGATGGTCTTTGTCTTGCTCAACAACCGGAGCTATCGTATTCTAAAAGTTAATCTCCTTAATTATTGGGCGGAGCATAACATTGAGCCGCGACCTTTCCCTGAAATGGATCTGACACAACCTGATGTTGATTATACTAAAGTGGCGGAAGGTTTTGGGGTTAAAGGATTCCATGCTGATGATCTCCTGTCTCTAAAAGATGCTTTGTGGGACGCCTGGGCATCCGATGGGCCGGCATTAATAGATGTACGCATTTCGGGTTCGGTGGATGAGGAGTTACGGGAGGTAGTTCGGAGCCTTTGTGGCTGTGCTTAATATCCTCTTGAATAGAATAGAAACACAGGAAGAAGTTTATTAAATGAATTATTAACTAAATCACGTATCTCATGAATATTAAAACAATCATTAGGCAATACACCATTCTGCTGATGGTATTTCTGTTGTCATCTCCGGTGCTTTTTGCCCAGGCCGGCTTTAATGATGACCGGATTATGTTACAAGGATTTTATTGGGATTGTTATCGTTTCGGACACACAGATCGGTATCCAATGGTTACAACAAATACCCAAAATATTGAAAAGTTCTGGTATCAGATCCTCAATGAAAAAGTGACTGATATCAAAGAAGCCGGTTTTGATTTGATATGGTTGCCCCCGCCAAGTAAAGGTAGTGGGATGGCCGGTTACGGCCCCACCGAGTATTTTAGTTTTGATAATATGTATGGTGACGACGGGCTTCAAACTAATTTGTTGGTCAATCTGCTGAACAATGGTATTGAACCGATTGCCGATATTGTTATAAACCATCGGAATGGTTCAGTTGGTTGGGCCGGCTTTAGAAATCCGCAATGGGGAACGACAACGATTTGCAGCAGTGATGAGGCTTTTTATATGGATGGGTCTGATGTGCAGAATCTGGACATGAGCCAACGTGGTGATGAAGAAGAGCGTCCTGTACCTTATTGTCCTGAGCCTACCACCTATCAATATCCGGTGTATCGGGATTTGGATCACACCAAGGAAATTGTCCGTCGCGATATAGTCAGTTATCTGGCGCGGTTAAAAGAGATGGGTTATCGTGGTTGGCGATATGACATGGTGCATGGTTATCATGCCAATAAAGTGGCTTACTATAACCAGATTAGTCAGCCCACCTTTTCGGTGGGCGAGTATGCCTGGGATAAGCATGATGAAGCCCGTGGCTGGGTTTGGCTGTCAGCAGCCAATGAAAACCAACTGACTACCGCCTCCTCTGTCTTTGATTTTACTACCTGGCGAACCCTCAAAGAAAATAAGGGCAACTATGATGCGCTGTATAGCTATGGTCTGGGAATTGGCCTGGTGGGGGATAATACCGATGGTCAAGCCTGGAAGAACCGGGCCGTCACTTTCCTTGAAAATCATGACACCGGTTGGCGTTGTATGGAAAGGGAAGAGAATGGGAGAGTTGTGCTTGATCAGGAAGGAACCGATAGTTTTTCCAATGGTTGGGAAGTGGAGCAAGGTTATGCCTATATTTTAACCCATCCAGGTGTGCCATGTGTTTATTGGAAACATTATTTTGATTGGGGAGATGATCTTACACAAAAGTTAAAAGGGTTGATAAATGCCAGAAAGGTTACCGGTGTGCATGCTGGGAGTGAATTAAATACCCAGAATAATGCCCGTTCCAATGGTGTGTATGCGGCACGTATTGTTGGAAGTAAAGGCATTATTTATATGCGGCTTGGAGGAGATGACAACGCCTGGCAACCTTATTATTCCGGTTATTCCGATTATCTCGAATATGTGGCTGGTAATGGTTGGAAAGTGTGGGTTCATCTATTTGATGAGCGGTTAAATCATATGGTTCAACAGGCTTCCGCCAATCAATCCTTGCCTCTGCCCTGATATTTTTGATTATTAGAAAAGGATACTTTTTTGATTTCATTAGCAGCTTTAAACATTTACGTTTAAGCTGCTATTTTTTTTGCAATCCGGTGGGAGTGGTCATGTGTTGGCCTTTTTTGAACATCGTGTACCGTGCGTTTGCTGAAGGTTTGTTACTTTTGAGACGTAATAAGTTGGTGGAGAAATGCATATTATTATGAAGAGAATGATTCAGAGAATTGGAACAGGGATGTTGTTTACACTTTTGTTAGTGGCATGTGCCGGGCCTTATGCCGGGGTGCCTGAAAAATACCATGCCTTGTTGGAGGAGGCTTTTATCAGGGCCGGAGCGAATGGCGTGGAGTTGGAAAAGGCCTTGGAGCAGGTTCCTTCGGCGCAGAAAGAGGGAATGGCGTTTTTGATTGCTTACATGCCGCAACGCGACAGGGAGACGTTGAGTGCTGATTTTCTTTTGGAGAATGTGGCGTATGCTTACAAAGCGCGCGAGTCGTTTGCCTGGGCCAAGGCGGTTCCTAACGCTGTTTTTTTAAATGAGGTGTTGCCTTATGTGAGTTTAAACGAGCGCAGGGATAACTGGCGGAAAGATTTTTTCAACCGTTTTTCGAAATATGTGGCTGGTTGCACTACCATGCAGGCCGCTATTGATTCGGTGAATAAGAATATTCGTGATGAGGTGGAAGTGGATTACAACACCAAGCGGGAAAAGCCCGATCAGAGTCCTTATGAATCGATGCGTCAGAATATGGCTTCGTGCAGTGGTTTGTCTATTTTGCTGACCGATGCCTTCCGGGCGGTGGGGATTCCTTCGCGTTTGGCAGGAACGCCCAATTGGCATGATAACCGTGGTAACCACAACTGGAATGAGGTGTGGATTGACGGGGAGTGGTATTTTACCGAGTATTACCCCAGCGGGCTGAATAAAAGCTGGTTTTTGGCTGATGCGGGTAAGGCTGATGCTAATGATGCGGAGCATGCCATTTATGCATCATCGTTTAAACCCACTGATGTTTGTTTTCCTTTGGTGTGGGATGAGGCCATTAAATATGTGCCGGCAGAAAATGTAACGGATCGGTATGTGCGTATCTATAAGGCGGAAGAGAAGGCGAAGGAACTGGCAGCTAACAGTGTATTGGTAAAAGTACTGATGTTCCGTGAGCAGGTTTGTTCTATCCAGGGCGACGACCGGGTGGCGGCTAATGTGGATGTGTTCCAGGGCAGCGATCAGGTTGGTGGCGGCCGTACCAGTGGCCCTACCCAGGACATGAACGATGTGCTGGAATTTAAGCTGGAGAAAAATAAAGCCTATAAGTTGAAATATATGGGTGAAGGGGGTGCTTTGAAAGAAGTTGGCTTTACTACTGGTGATAAGTTAATGGAGTTGAAGCTTTATATGAGGTAGTCATCCGCAGTGGAATTGTTTTTAACTACTTTTTAATTAACCACTCAAGCCGTGGAGGCTCTTACTTTCTCCTACAGTCGAGAAAGTAAGCAAAGAGTCCGCCGACTGCAGCACTCGTTCACCCACTAATCCTAAAGTTGATGAGACAGAAAGAACTCGCTCCGCTCAAACAGCTTTCTGTCTTACTATCAACTTCAGGAAGTGGGTCCCGAACTACGTTGCTGAGGTCGGAGTTAGCACAAAATTGCCATTGTAGTGCAAAATTGATTTTCTTGTAATCAATCGCTGAATGGTTTTGTTTATAGAATGAATTATTTAGGCGGGAGACAAAGAAATTGAAGATTTTAAATAATGTTAGTGTTTTCATAGTTGTGAAAAAAGGGGGATAACCAATGGTTGTCCCCCTTTTGATTATGGTGTAAATGCGTTTTTATATTGCTTTCAAACTCATGTCGAGACTCTTGATGTGGTGGGTTAMGGCGCCCACCGAGATGTAATCCACGCCGCATTCTGCGTAGCTTCTCAGGGTTTCCATGGTAATTCCGCCGGATGATTCGGTTTCGTATTTACCACCAATTATTTCTACGGCTTTTTTGGTGTCTTCGGTGGTGAAGTTGTCGAGCATGATGCGGTGAATGCCACCTACACGAAGTACTTCATCCAATTCCTGCATGTTGCGTACTTCCACTTCAATCTTCAGGTCTTTCCCTTTTTCCTTCAGGTAGGCCTGAACGGCATGCACGGCTTTTTCTATGCCACCGGCGAAATCAATGTGGTTGTCTTTCAGCATCACCATGTCGAATAAGCCCATGCGGTGGTTTTCACCGCCTCCTATTTTTACGGCTGCCTTTTCAAGGATACGCATGCCTGGTGTGGTTTTGCGGGTATCCAGCACTTTGGTGTGCAGGCCTTCCAGGTGTTTGACGTATTCGCTGGTGCGCGTGGCGATACCACTCATGCGCTGCATCACGTTAAGCACCAGGCGTTCGGCTTTCAGGAGGGTGAGTACTTTTCCTTCAACGGTAAAAGCTATGTCACCCGGCTTGACGATGGTGCCGTCAGTGATTTTTATCTCTATGCAAATCTGGGGATCAATGGTTTTGAAAATCTTTTCAGCCATCTCAACTCCGGCAATGATACCGGCTCCTTTTACCAATAGTTGCACTTTCCCGGTTTCCGTTTCGGGGATACATGATTGTGAAGAATGGTCGCCATCACCAATGTCTTCTTTTATGGCGAGTTGAATGAACTCTTCGATCAGTTGATTAGTCATCTTGTCTTTCTATTCTTAGTTGATGAATTAATGCTTTATTGTTTGTTTCCTTCGTTAAAAAATAAAAACGATACTTGCCTGAAGGCGTTTCATAACTGCCTATTGCAAAGGAAGCATTGCTTCGCATGCCTTTATGAATGATCCGGAACTGTTGGGGTGGGTTTTGGCTAAAGAACTCCTTTACGATCATTTCAGCTTGCGATTTGCTGAAAACACCCGATTTTCCAGGAAGTACCAGTTCTATGGAGCTATTGAAATAGGAGGCTAATGTCTTAGCATCTCCTTTTCGGGTGGCATTGGTAATAGCTTCCGGGAAATTAGATGATGATTGGCTTGGGAGTCCGGAGACGCTCAGAAGCAGTAACATCATCATAAACACTGTCCTAAAAATTTTCATGTGTCTGAATTTATATTTTAATAGTTGCATGTTACTCACCGAATCATGTTATCCTCTTGCGTGAGAAGTATTACTCTGGCTCATTTCATGCTTTTTATTAATTCTCCGGCAGGTCGGTTATCATGTTAAAAATACCTGCTTTCAAGTGTTGTTGTTTTCCTGTTTTTCTTTGTTTGGCGACTGGTAAGATACATTTTAAATAATGTAACAAAAATAACTGTTTGCAAAAATTAAACCATATTTTTACCTGTTATCATTAATTTTAAACCTTAAATGAGATAGATATACGTATGAAGATTGTTTTGGTTGTTGTAGGGAAAACGGATGATAAGTATATTCAAACGGGGATCAGTAAATTTGTTGAGCGGCTTAAGCATTACATTAAATTTGAGATGGTGGTGATTCCCGATTTAAAAAAGACAAAGCATTTGTCGTTTGATCAGCAAAAGAAGCAAGAGGGGGAACTTATTTTACAAACCCTACAGGCCGGGGACAAGGTGGTGTTATTGGATGAGCGGGGGAAAGAATTTTCTTCACGTGGTTTTTCTTCCTTTGTTGAAAAGCAGATGGTTTCCGGGATTAAACGGTTGGTGTTTGTTATTGGCGGCCCTTATGGGTTCTCGGAGGAAGTATATGCTATTGCTCCTCAAAAGATATCATTGTCACAAATGACCTTTTCGCACCAAATGGTTCGGTTGGTTTTTATCGAGCAAATATATCGGGCTATGACCATTTTGCGAAATGAACCCTATCATCATGATTAATAATTATTGATTTCACTATTTTTAATAGGAGAGCCTATTGTTCTCGTGTTGAAAGGATTTTGGTATTGTTATTGAGTGGACAAAGGGAGATATACAATTTACTCTTCCGAAGTGGTGATAAGTATAAGAGAGGAGTGGCATTTGATTGTCTGTTCTGAGTTTGTGTAAAACTAGTGAATGGCATTTCTTTTGAAATGCCAATCGAAATAAGGACCATAGATAGTATATGAATTTGGTAAGCGAACAACTTAAGCGTTTCAGCGGCACTCATCAACGATGGTTTTTTTTCCTGGCCATATGTGGGTGGTTTATGGGATTTCTATTTCAGGAGCTGGAAACCCGCAAATTGATTCCTGAGATTAATATTGGAAGCGTTGAGTCAGTGATTGGATTAGAACAGCAAAAGCTGCGTGAAGAGTTGCGTCTGCTCGACCGGGAATTGCTTGATGAGTCCAATGATATATGGGAGTTGATGGAGGCGTTGTCAGAGATGCCTCGTTCGTACCTTGTTTATGAGAATAAAGAGTTGATTGCCTGGTCCGATCCGGATATCCCACTTCAGAATAAATCGTTGTCTATCTTTGATAAGCCTGTGGAGCAATTGGGAAACGGGTGGTACCTGAATGAGAAAATCACTACGAATAAGTATACTTTGATTGGCTTGTTCCGAATGAAAGAGGAATACCAGTATCAAAATGAGTTTGTGGTAAACCGGTTTGATGATCGGATTAATGCGCCCAGTTCGGCCCGTATCACTGAAGATGTCAGTAGCGGGTATGTTATTCATGGTACCGACGGTCAGGAACTGTTCAGTATATTGACTGATCCATTGGGGAAATCTGTTTCTATCTTTTTTGGTATTAGTGCCCTATTCTTTTTGTTTGGTGTGGTGTTTACTCTGTTGCTCACCGGTGTTATCTTACGGCAAATGGTCGTTAAAAAATGGGGTAACTGGAGTTTTATTCCTGCCGCTATGGTTTGTGCTGGGATTTACTTTTGGTTTATAACAACCGGTATCATGCAGGCGGCTCGCCTTTTTGATCTTTTTTCATCGGCTTCGTTTGCTGCCACATGGTGGTTGCCGTCTATGGGGGCTTTTTTATTCCTGGCCTTTCTGGTGTTTGTCTATTCATTTTGGATATTAAGGTTGTTTCAGGTGCCTGCTTTTGTTCGGAAGAATGAAGGAAATTTCCTGTTGATGACCGGGTTTTGGGGTATTCTGGTTATTGGATTAATGTTTTATTTCCTGATATTGGATCACCTGGTGTTTTTGCTGGTGGAGGATTCTTCTTCTGTGGCACTGATGTTCCGGGTGCTCGATATGGATGTGGTGGCCTTATCAAAAATTGCGATTATTACTTTCCTTTACCTGTCTTTCGTCTTCTTGCTTGAGCGGGTTGTGATGGCATTTTATCCCAGGCTGTCGGTTAAGCGCATGGCGATGGTGGTGTTGGTTTTAGGTCTTCTGATGCTTTTGGTAAGGTGGATATTCGTGGGGTATAACTTTATTGATATTGGTTTTTTCATTCTTATCGCTCTGTTTTTTATCGGCGTAAAAGGAAGTAGCCGTAATATCCATACATACGGTACTTTTGTGTGGTTTGTCTTCCTGTTTGCGCTGTATGTAACGGTTGAGTTGTTGAATTTAAACATTTCCAAGGAGCATAGAAATCGTGAATTGTTGGTGGAGAATTTGTCTTTTAAATTGATGCGTGAAGAAGATCCGGTGGCGGAAATGTATTTGGAGGCGCTGGAAGATAAATTACATGAGGATGTCTTTCTTAGGGAGAATCTGGAAGAAAATGAGATTGACGAAAAGGAAATAGCGGACTACCTCAAGAAAAATTATTTTGTGGGGTATTTGAGCCGTTATGATCTTCAGGTTGTACCCTGCTGGCCGCAAGGGGAGTTATATGTGGAAGGATCGAATGAGACATACAACTGTTACGATTATTTTTCAGAGATGATAGCGCACTATGGCGTCCAATTACCCAATTCTGATCAATTTTATTTTCTGGATAATGAGAACGGGCGTGTCTCTTATTTTGGATCTATCACTTATTCCGAAGGTGATCCGGAGAATGAAATCTGTTTGTTCATTGAGCTTAATTCAAAACCCATGTTTGAAGGATTGGGTTATCCGGCGCTTTTGACCAATGACCGGGATCGTTTGATCATGAATGTGATGGAGGATTATTCGTATGCCAAATATGTAGATGGTAACCTGGTGCGGCAGTTTGGAGATTTTAAATATGGTGTGAAGGCCGATCCGGGTAATATCCATCGGGATACCACAAAATATTACATTGAGAAGAATGGGGTGAGCCATCTGGTGTATAATCAGGAGGACAATGTGGCCATTGTATTATCGCGTGATAAGGTCTCTTTTTCGCAGGTTTTAATTGGTTTTTCTACTTTGTTCATTGCCTTTTTTCTGGTTGCTGCTTTCTGTTATATGATTATAAAAATAAAGAAAGGGCGTCCCTTCTTTCGGTTTACCATCCAGGAGCGGATTCAAATATCTTTTATTGGTCTGGTGTTGGTTTTGCTTGTTTTAATGGGTGTTGGTTCTGTGACGTACTCCACTTATCAGTTCAAAAAGAAAAATAATGAAGCGATGTCGCAACGCATAAAATCGGTGTTGCTGGAAGTGGAACAAAAAATTGGTAATGAACCCTACCTCAAAGCTGACATGCAGGATTATCTGCAATACCTTTTGCAAAAGTTTTCCAACGTTTTCTTTTGCGACATTAATATGTTTGATTTGAAGGGAAAATTGTTGGCTACTTCACGTCCTGAACTCTATAATAAAGAGATTACCGGAACGCTGATGACGCCAACTGCTATTGTTGAGTTATCCAATTATCGAAAAACAGAATTCATCCATGAAGAATCCATTGGTTCTTTAAAATACACATCGGCGTATGTGCCGGTTTTCAACCGGGATAACCAGGTGCTGGCCTATTTGAATATGCCTTATTTTGTCGGGGGTGATGAGCTGAAGGAGCAAGTCTCATCGTTAGTAGTGGCGGTTATAAATGCTTATCTGATTTTTGTAATGCTGGCTATTAGCGTGGCGGTGATTGTGTCAAAACGTATTACTCATCCGCTGATGGTAGTGCAAACGCGATTGGGACACATTAGTTTGAGTCAGAAAAATGAGAAGATTGCCTATAAGGGGAAAGATGAGATAGGGGAGCTGGTTAAAGGCTATAACCGCATGGTGGATGAGCTGGGGGACAGTGCTGAAAAACTGGCTCAGTCGGAGCGTGAATCGGCGTGGCGGGAGATGGCCCGGCAAATAGCCCATGAAATCAAAAATCCCCTGACCCCCATGAAGCTTAATGTGCAATACCTGTTGAAAGCCCGCAAGGATAAGGTGGCGGATTTCGACCGGTACCTGGAGCGTGTTTCCAGTTCTTTGATAGAGCAAATTGATCAGTTGTCAGTGATTGCCACAGAATTCTCCAATTTTGCCAAGATGCCTGTGGCAAAGCGCGAGCCGGTTGATTTAGTTTCCAAATTGCATACTACCATTTCGTTGTTCGAAAAAATGGACAATATTAAATTTGTTGAGAATTTAAATAACCATGAACGTGTAATGGTATATGCTGACAGGGACCAGATGTTGAGTGTGTTTAATAATATTTTAAAAAACGCCGTTCAATCCATACCACCTAAAGCGGAAGGCATTATTAAAATTGCTTTAGATACATCTCTTTCAAAAGTTCATATTTCCATTGCGGATAATGGCAGGGGGATGACGGAGGAAATAAAAGAAAAAGTGTTCCGGCCTAATTTTACCACCAAAAGTGGAGGAATGGGATTGGGGCTGGCCATTGTGAAAAATATTATAAACAATACCAAGGGGCATATTTGGTTTGAAACGCAGGAAGGCGTTGGAACCACCTTCTTTATTGAGTTACCGCTATATCATGAATCTGTTTGATCCTCTGTTTTGATTACCATGGTTTCGGCCCATTTGTCTGCCAATCTGTAGCCTTTGCTGTAGAACAAGTAGATATCAATAATATTAACCCCGGGAATTAAAAAGACCAGGTTTCTGATTACTGACTTTTCAATGTGGCTGCTTAACGGTGCCTGATTATTAATTTTGACAGTTTGTAATTTGAAGAAACGTTTGCCAATGCTTTGTCCGTTCAGGAAATTTAATCCGTCACGGGTTAAAAAATAAACAAGTCCGACAATCCAGCCAATTCTTGGAAACATGGCCAGTAATATGCAAATCAGTATATCGATCAGGAAGGCCAGTTGACGTTCCATGTTAATGGCAGAAAAAGCTTTTATCCAGGTGTGTTGTTCCGTCATGCTCTTGTTTTTTTTCGTGAGAAAGATAACAATTGAGATTGAAAGGCAAAAAGTAAAAGAGCAAAGGAACTGGTGAAAAGTGCGAAAAAGGCGGAATGGATAAATGGTTATTGCCATGATTTCTACCTTTTTCCTACTATGGTTCTTATTTGTAATGAATCAGATTTTCGAATAGTGACAAATTTTATCCCTGGCAAAAGATATAGGTTGTCTCCCCCTGTGTTCCTCTTTCATGCGGTGAGTACTTTCAGCTGATTCTCGTTGAATGGTTACTAACTAATGTCCTCCATTTGTATGATGTTATTGAGTATGGCATACACTGTCAGACCTGAAACTGTTTTAATTCCCAGCTTGCGTGTGATGTTTTTGCGATGCGAAATAACGGTGTGGGCACTGATGAATAATTTGTTGGCAATCTCTTTGTTGGTTAAACCTAAAGCCACATGTTGAAGGATTAGTTTCTCCCGGGGACTCAATTCTTCCGATTCGGTTGATGAATCTGTGAATTGTTCCAGTTGGGCGTTGATTTTCCGGGCTAGTATTGCTTTTGAATCAAACACAGAGATTTGGTTTTCGGCAGCATCTTGTGGCAGAGGGGTATTGAAAAGATGTATGAAATGGGTGGTGTTTTTTAGTTTTTCTTTAAGAACAGTCATCTCTTTGGCAGAGAAAAACGCTGTGTTGGCAATGATCAGATCAGGGTTGTTCTGTTCAATGTATGTTAGGGCGCTTTCCTGGTTGTCCACTTCATGAACCTGGTCGGTATCGCGCATCTGGTGCAATAATTGAATTAATCCTTTTCGGATGATATATGATGAATCGGCAATAACTATTTTGATCATGTTCAAAATCTTTAGCAAGCTTTGTGGCTGTTTCGACTTCGTAATTCTTCCTCCATACTACGTACTTTGGGTATGAGAACCTTCTCTTCCAGGTCGGAATGATCTTTTAAATCATTCTCCAGCCTGAAAATATCAAATAACAAATGATTATAGGTGCAACTTATAACCGGAGGCGGCAAATATTTCAATAGGATGTTTTTCAGATCATATAGCTTCTCTTCAATGTTGCTATGGTCTTCAATGTATTTGTCAATGGTGTAATGCGTAGGTTGTTTAGTTTCAGGTGGATTTATTAGCTGTTTGTTTATGTCCAGGATGTAGGGAAATACATCTTGTTCTTCCAGTTCAATGTGGGCGATGAATTCCCGGATGTACTCTTTGAAGAAGTTTAGTAATATTTTCATGTTGCGATCTTGTGCCGCATATTGTTCTTCCATGCTCATGATTTGGTTTTCGATCTCCGGTATGCGATGTTCTAAGTAGCATTTATGCGCACTTTGAAGGTAATTAATGAACCATTCTACCGGGAAATTAAGCAGGTGTTCCTGTGGAAAATAATCCTTGTCGTGAGATGCGTTGGCCAGTTGAAGGAAAAAATCAAGATCAACACTATTTTCCTCACAGACTTCCCGGACAGTTTTTTCGTGAAAGCCTAATGGTATGTTGAGTCTTTGAATAACGGCCAATAATTGAATATCCTTTTGGATCATATCGGCCATCTTCATTTTGCCTGTGATGTGCATTTTTTTTGTAAAAGTACTGCCTATTTAGAAATATTACAAATAACCTTTAAAGCCAGCTAATCCGCCGGTATAAAGTGTTAGCTCTCAATGGTTGGTCATGGATTTAATTATATGAACTGCCAGATGTTCTGGAATAAAGGTCGGGGAAAGTTCGGCAACAATAAAACACAAAAAAACCGGTGCAAGACCGGCTTCTTTGTTTTAGGTTGTTATTTCTTTCTAAATACAATTTGAACAGGGACACCAGTGAAGTCCCACTGCTTACGTATTTTATTTTCCAGAAATCGTTTATAAGGATCTTTGATATACTGGGGCAAATTACAGAAAAAGGCAAATGTAGGCGTTGACGTCGGTAATTGGGTGACGTATTTAATTTTAATGAATTTGCCTTTGGTGGCCGGTGGTGGCGTGTTTTCCATAATTGGCAACAAGTACTCATTCAATTGAGAGGTGGTGATTTTTCTTGACTTGTTTTCGTACACAGTCAAGGCCGTCTCTATGGTTTTATGAATACGTTGTTTCGTTAATGCAGAGGTAAATATAATAGGGATGTCAGTGTAGGGAGCGATGCTCTGTCTGATCTCCTCTTCATAAATCTTTGTGGTTTTATTATCCTTTTCAATCAGGTCCCACTTATTTACCAATATGATTACTCCTTTTCTGTTGCGTTCAATTAAGGAGAATACTTTTTGATCCTGTCCTTCGAAACCTCTGGTGGCATCAATCATTAATAAACACACATCGGAGTTTTCGATGGCCCGGATGGCTCGCATCACCGAATAGAATTCAAGATCTTCGCTTACTTTGGCTTTTTTCCTTAAACCCGCGGTGTCAACCAGGTAAAAATCATGGCCAAACTTATTGTAGCGGGTAAAGATGGAATCACGGGTTGTGCCGGATATGGGAGTGACAATATTTCGATCTACACCAATCAATGCATTGATGAGTGAAGATTTTCCAGCATTGGGACGACCAACAATTGTGAAACGAGGAAGCTCTATATTTTCTTCAACGACATCCTTTGGTAAAACCTCTACTACCTTATCCAATAAATCGCCGGTACCAGCTCCGTTGATAGAGGAGATGGGGAACATATCTTCCAGACCCATGGAATAGAAATAACTGGCTTCCGGGATGCGTTCGTTGTTATCTACTTTGTTGACAACGACGATTACTTTTTTATCTGTTCTGCGCAGCATGGCCGCAACGCCTTCGTCGTAATCCGTTACGCCGGTAACCACATCTACTACAAATAGAATAACATCTGCCTCTTCGATGGCGATGAGCACTTGTTTGCGAATTTCTTCTTCAAAAATGTCATCTGTATTAATAGCATAGCCTCCGGTGTCAACCACTGAGAATTCTATTCCATTCCAGAATGCTTTTCCGTATAATCGGTCGCGGGTTACACCGCTTGCTTCGTCAACAATAGCTTGACGAGAGCCTGTTAGTCTGTTAAATAAGGTGGACTTACCAACATTTGGACGTCCTACTATAGCAACTAGATTTCCCATATCAGATGACTTTAATTTTTTTTGGGGCTGCAAAGATAATTAAACAGGCATGTATTACCAAATGCATAGATTGGTGAAAATGCCTGTATTATAATGGAATCCGAAAACGATAAACAAAAATGTCTGTAGTGGTTACTTCGGATTATATCCAAAGTTTTTTAACAGGTTGTCTTTGTCTCGCCAGTCTTTTGATACTTTCACATACAATGAAAGGAAGACTTTCTTTTGAAGAAACGCTTCAATGTCCTTACGGGCATCAATGCCGACTCTTTTCAGTGCTTTACCCTGATGGCCGATGATAATGCCTTTTTGAGAATCACGGGCCACATGGATAACGGCACGTATGTCAACGCGTTCCTCCAACTCCTGGAACTCTTCTATTTCGATTTCAACGGAATAGGGAATCTCTTTTTGGTAATGAAGTAATATCTTCTCCCGGATGATTTCAGCAATAAAGAAACGCTCCGGTTTGTCGGTTAAGGTATCCTTATCGAAATAAGGGGGTGAATCGGGTAACAGTTCAACAATGCGATCATACAGATTGGTCACATTGAAGTTGTGCAGGGCTGACATGGGGAAGATCTCTGCTTTTGGTAACTCTTTCTTCCAAAAATCCATTAACTCATCAAGTTTATCCTGTTGAATCAGGTCTATTTTGTTGATGATTAGCAGTACCGGTATGTTGGTTTGTTGTACTTTTTCCAGAAATTTAATGTGTTTGTCTGGCTTTTCCACCGTGTCGGTCAGGTATAATATAATATCGGCATCGGTCAAGGCAGCCTGTGAAAACTTAAGCATCGATTCCTGAAGCTTATAGTTGGGTTCCAGTACGCCCGGGGTGTCAGAGAAGATGATTTGGTAATTAGGTTTATTTACAATTCCAAATATTCTATGTCTGGTGGTTTGTGCTTTAGAGGTAATAATTGACAAGCGTTCGCCAATTAAAGTATTTGAAAGGGTTGATTTCCCCACATTGGGGTTCCCTATAATATTTACAAATCCTGCCTTATGTGTCATCTTTGTTAATCCTTCCATATCCAAATTTATGGCGCGAAGATACGATATAATATGCACATATTAAACCTCCCTGAGATTCTGTCGGGGGTGTTTTGTTTTTGAAAATGTGATTGATAGATGTTAGCTTGGGGTTATGTTGAGTTTAACGAGTGAAAATCAAATGCTATGCGATCAAAATTATTGTCTTTCCCTATTTGGGGTAGTTGGATTCTTTTAATGGGTTTGTCTTCAGCATTGTTGACTAACGGAAATGCACATAACTTTAAAAGGAGCGAAAACGAGTGGTTTATGAAGGAAAAGAAAAGTACCAGACAGGATAAGGAAGGGATTATCAATCTGCCATCTCCATCTTATCGTGGCACGGTGTCGGTGGAAGAGAGTTTGTTACTCCGGCGTTCGGTCCGAGACTATGAAAACAGGGCCTTGACGCTTCAACAGGTTAGTCAGTTACTATGGGCGGCTTATGGTGTTACTAAAGAGATTAGTTCTCCTTCATTTTTACGGGGTGGGTTGAAAACAGCCCCTTCTGCTGGTGCTTTGTATCCCCTGGAGATCTATTTGGTGGCCGGAGACGTGGAGGGCCTGCCAGCGGGGATCTATAAGTTTATACCGGCCGGGCATCAGTTGGAATTGATTATTGAAGAAGACGTGCGCAAAAGCCTGGCACGGGCTGCCTATAACCAGACGTTTGTGGGTAAAGCACCGGTGGCTTTGTTCTATTCAGCCATTTATGAACGCACCACTCGCAAGTATGGGGAACGGGGCCGATCCAGGTATGTGTGCATGGACCTGGGGCACTCGGCACAGAATGTTTATCTGCAGGCAGTAGCCATGGGGCTCGGGACATGTGCCGTGGGGGCCTTTAATAATGAGATGGTCAGTAACGTTATGATGTTACCACGAAAGGAAGAGCCTTTATATATTATGCCGGTGGGTTATCCCGGTGAAAAGGCAAGGATAGAGCATCGATAGTTCATGGAATAGATTTTTGGACAATAGTTCTCCTATGGTTTTTGCGGCCCATGTTGACGTTATGATTACATTATAAACTGGTTGGATAGTTGATGATTAAAAATAAATACAAACCAATACCAACTGAACCAGTCAAAGTGAGCTGTTCCTTCTCCTTCGAGGAGAAGGTTAGGATGAGGTGTTAACCGGATGAGTAGATGCTTATATTTTCATTGCGCCACTGCCGGCCTGCTTATTTGATGGGCTCGCGCGCTTCGGCTCATCGAGGCCAGAAGATCAAATACAATATTGGCTTTGCATTATTTATATCTCACAATCGGATTCTTTTTTTTGTCAAGACCCTCTGTGTAAACAACAGATTTTCTAATTTCACGCCTTAAATAAAAAAAAGATTCGATGAGTAGTTTTAAAAACACCCTTGTTCAGGTAACAAGGTTTGGTATGGGACATGGTGATGAGGCGTTGGCAATTAAATTGATGGGTAATTATTTTAAGTTGATTTTAGATGATAACAGGCTTCCGAAAATCATCACTTTTTATAACGAAGGTGTGAAGTTGCTGACTGAAAAAAGCCCGGTTTTAGAAACCCTTAAGACAATTGAGCAACGGGGTGTTACTTTAGTGGCTTGTAAAACTTGTTTGGATTATTATGGATTAACTGATTCCATGGGGGTGGGCATAACCGGAACCATGATGGATATCATTACCCTGCAAACCGATGCCGATAAGGTGGTTACTTTGTAATTAAAGAGCGATAAAGACTAGATAATTGACTTGAGACGAATAGTCTCTGCCTTATTATGATAGTCTGCGATGTAAGTACTATAAGTCAAGCAACGGTTTAGGCATCTTGAGATGCGATCTAGCCATCCTGACTTTCAATCATGGCATCCTAAGATACGATTACGGGACTTTAAGATGTAATTATGGCAGTCTGAGATGCAATTATGGCATGTGAAGCAACGGTTTAGGCATCTTGAGATGCGATCTAGCTACCCCGACTTTCAATCATAGTATCCTAAGATGCGATTACGGGAGTCTAAGATGTGATTACGGGAGTCTAAGATGTGATTACGGGAGTCTAAGATGTGATTACGGGAGTCTAAGATGTAATTATGGCATGTCAAGCAACGGTTTAGGTATCGTGAGATACGATCTAGCTACCCCGACTTTCATTGACGGCAGGGGAAGAAGCTTGTTGTCCAGTCATTTTTTCTGACTGCTTTTTAGGGAATTTGCCATGATGATTCGATGTGCCGTGGCTTGATTTATGCAGAGAGACCAGGCTTTAGTGATATAAAAAAAGCGCTTCCTGGGATTGTGGATCAAGGGAAGCGTCTTTTTTATTACGTGTTTTATCAGGCTAGTATTAATTCTATAAGCGTGTTTTCATATTTATCTGACATGCTCGTCCTGAGCTCATCTCTTTTGGCAGTCAGCAATCTTAGCGCCTTCTCATTTTTGGGTTTAACATAGACCAGCATTGTATATAAACTACCAGTTTTGCTGATGTAATTATTTTCGATGGAAAAATCTTCCGATAGAATACGTTGAATCTGGTTGAGAATGTTGTCTTGTTCTTTTTGGGATTGAAGCTGACCTCCGGCCAATTCAATAAAGTTATGCCTGATAATATGAAATGGCTCTTTAAAGGCTATGAGGACAAACAGCAGCACGACGATAGCATCTCCAATGTACATGAGAAATTCCCATCCGCTTATTATTGAACCGAGGTACGTACAAAGTAACAGGCCTCCACCTGCCAACCCGGATAGCATCCCATCAATGATGGCCGTTTGGGCATCTGTTTTCAGCATGCTGCTTTTATCACCGGTTTTTTTATTCTGTTGTTTGTAATAAAACGCTAGCGTAAAGCAAAGGGTAACCATGGCAATGGTGTAAAAGGCAATGGGCAGGGTGTTTACTTCATGCTTGATGCCTTCGGAAAAGTAATTGATAATTTTCACGCTATTATCCCATAAAGCAGCCACCAAAATGCCAAGTACCAGTATCCCCTTCACCAGGGAATAGAGGGCTTCATAAATGAATTTACCAAATGGGAAAGTAGTGGTTTTTTGTGCACGAATTTTGGCGACATAAAAGGCAAAGAAACTGGCTATTCCATTAACCATATTGTAATTGCCATCTAATAATAATGCCTCTGAATGGGATAAGTAATAGACAATCCAACCGCAAAATCCCATTAGGAGATATACCAGGGCTCCAACAAATAATGATTGACGCTCAATTGAAGAGGTATTCAATTTATTCATGTTTTTAATGTTAATGGTTGTTTCAAAAATAGTGTTGCCCTGACCTCTTATTGCCTTAATTGGAGGAGCCTGATGTGTAAAAATAGTAGAATTTGTATTGAAATTAGCAGAGAAATGGCCAGGGGATAATCTTATTATAATTGTTTAGAGTTTGTTGGGTATATTTAAGAATGTCAGGTTATTCCAGGGGAGATTATTTTTTCCATTCCTCTTTATCTATCCGGTAGATATAAACATCCAGGTTGAAATAGGAAGCTTGTTTGTCTCTTTTCATTTTTATTTTTTCCGCCACTTTTTGTGAAGCAATATTCCGGACATCAATAATTGATATCAACGAATCACTCAAATTATTTTCAAAGGCATAGTCGCGAAACTTTTTTGCAGCTTCCGTTGCATAGCCCATCCCCCAATATTCCGGAAGAATATGGTAGCCTATTTCTATGGCTGTTTGATGGTTTATTTCCTGGGTAAGCAGGCCGCATTGGCCAATGAATTTATTCGTTTGTTTATCGATGAGTGCATGATGGCCATACTTATTATTTTCATAGCGCCATAGTTGTCGTTCAATCCAGTCTTTTGCCTGCGCTTTATTATCCATGGTTAAATCCAGCCCCAGAAAAGGTAAGGAGTTGTTGTTTTCAAAAAAGGTTTCCCAAATGGCGATGTCTGAAGGCTCAAGTTTTCGTATTAGCAATCTATTGGTTTCTGCTCCATCTAAATACATAGGATCTGGTTTAAGTTGTTCTTTAATATTCTACGGTCAGGGTGTCTGCTGCATGGGGATATTTCAGGTCAGTAAATTTATAAAAAGTTCTTAGTAGAAAGGGTGTTAATCTACAGAAGATGTGGATTTAATATGGAACATTGTTATTACCGGTTGTTTGATTGGGTTTTCATATTTTCTTCAAGCCGGTTGGAGGGCGAAACGCAACAATTACTATCTTTGGCACCCCAATTTTAGCATTGCTTTCAGATTGTCAATTATTAAGTTCCAGGGGTTACTGGGGCTTCAGAGGGGAGGATACTGACTGAAGCGTTGTTTTAAAATCTGATTTCTGTTTCATCTTTAAATTGAGATAATTCTATTGTTATGAATCACCATTTTCAAGCAATTACCCGGGAGGCAACGGGAGCCAAAGAACTTTTTGAGATCGGGGTTATTCAAAACCTTTGGAGTGGTTATGGAAAGATTGTCCGTTATGGACTGAAGGGCGCAAATAGGAAAAGTGTGGTGGTTAAACATGTGCGCCTGCCTGAGCAGGAAAAGCACAGTCATCCCCGGGGTTGGAATACGAATTTATCTCATCAGCGGAAATTAAAATCCTACCAGGTCGAAATGGCTTGGTATGACCGGTGGAGTCGCTATTGTGATGAAACGTGCCGAATACCCGCTTGTCTGGCGCTGGAGTCTCAGGGGGATGAGGTTTTAATGGTGCTTGAAGATCTGGATGATTCTGGTTTCCCTGCACGAAAAAACGCAGTGTCCTGGAATGAATTGAAGGCCTGCCTCTCCTGGTTGGCCAACTTTCATGTTACTTTTATGGGAGAACAGCCTCAGGGGTTATGGGAAACAGGAACCTATTGGCACCTGGCTACCCGGCCGGATGAACTGGAGGTGTTAACGGATTCAGCCCTTAAAAATGCTGCAGCCTTGATTGATCAGCAACTGCAGGCGAGTCCTTTTCAAACCTTTGTACATGGCGATGCCAAACTGGCTAATTTTTGTTTCTCCGGGGATGGTAAACGCGTCGCGGCCGTCGACTTTCAATATGTGGGCGGCGGATGTGGCATGAAAGACGTGGCTTATTTTATAGGCAGTTGTTTGTATGAAGAGGAGTGTGAACGTCTGGAGGCTCAGTTATTGGATTTTTATTTTCAGGCACTCCGTAAGGCGATAAAGATAAAACAGAAGCCGGTGGATGCCGATGCGCTGGAGAAAGACTGGCGTGCCTTGTACCCGGTGGCCTGGACCGATTTTCATCGGTTCCTCAAGGGATGGAGTCCCGGGCATTGGAAAATCAACAGCTACAGTGAACGTCTCGCGTGTGAGGTCGTGGAAGGATTGAATGAAAAAATAGGGGAGACGTTATGATTCTCGGAACCAATGATCTGTTTTTATTAAGTCAGTGTGCGATCTCGGCTGCATACCAGGCTGGTCACATCATCTCAAGCTATACCTATCGTCAGGTTACCGTTAAAAATAAAACGGCAGGAGAAAGCCTGGCCTCACAAGTGGTGACCGAGGTGGATCTGTTGAGTCAGAATATTATTTTGAAGACGCTTAACCCCACATGTGATATTTATGATCTGGCGGTCCTGGCCGAGGAGAGTACAGATGATTGGAGCCGGTTGGAAAAAGATTTTTTCTGGTGTATCGATCCCCTGGATGGTACCCTGCCCTTTGTGGAGTCGACGCCGGGATATGCAGTATCTGTTGCTTTGGTGGCACGTGACGGTACACCCTACATTGGCGTGATTTATGATCCGGTAGAGCAAACTCTTTATCATGCTGTTAAAGGTGGCGGGCTTTTTCGTAATGGCCATGCCTGGCAACCAACATCTGTTCCGGCGGCAGCTGGGCAAGCGTTGACTTTTATTACCGATCGAAGTTTTGTTCATCACCCGCAATTTAAGGCGACGGTGGCTGAATTAAAATGTATCGCTATCGAAATGGGTTATGATGATGTACACCTTATTCAACACGGAGGTGCTGCCATGAATGCTGGTTGGGTATTGGAAAAGGGGCCTGCCTGTTACTTCAAATTTCCAAAGCCCCAGGAAGGAGGTGGCAGTTTGTGGGATTATGCCGCTACGGCTTGCCTTTTTCAAGAAGCAGGTGCCAGCGTTGGTGATATACACGGAGCGCCATTGGACCTGAACCGTCCCGACTCAACTTTTATGAATCACCGGGGGGTGTTATTTGCTTCTGATCAGATGTTGGCAAGGTGCATCAGGGAGTTGTATAGGCGAATGATGGGTCAGAGACAGGCAGGGAAATAAAAAGCGGCCAGATAGAAGATGTTTGACCGCTGAATTAAAAACTATAAATAGGCGCAAAGATTTTGTTTCTTGTTTGTATCCCGTTGAAGATGGTAGATTATTTGGGGTTCAAGCCATGTTTAAGTTTGGTTCTTTAGAACTCTTTATTGCTTAATGAATTTCAAAACTTCTTTTTGATTATCCACGAAGGTAACGTGCATAATGAACAATCCGTTGTTCATCTGTTGGGTGGGGATGGCTGAGGGATGGCCTTGTTTGGAATATACCAGCTTTCCTCCAGTTGAATATACTTCAATTCGATAAATCTCTTTTTCAGAACGGATAAACAATTGCTCTTTCACCGGGTTGGGGTAGATGACAGCTATGTTGTGATAGGTGTTGTTGTGAATGCCTTTGGCAAAGTCCATTTTCAGTTGGTAGGTTTTCCAGGATCCATCTTCAGCATGTACCATGATGCTGGCTGTACCGGGAAGTTGAGTAGGCATGGTGATCTCAAAAGTGGCTTTTTCCGACAGGCAGGTGGCTTCAATAACCGGCATGTTTTCAGTGGAATCAAGGAAAACATCGTAGGTTTCCATTTCGGCGGTGAATTCTTCCAGTGGGCTGCCTTTTACCGAGATGCTTTTTAAATAAGCATTGCGGTCGGGGGCATAACCGCTCCATTGAATGTTGTCGATGGCTACGGCGCATTTAGTGGATGAGGCGTTGGTAATGGCGATGCTGATATCACCGGTGATGGTCAGGTCGGCAAGGGAAACGGTGTATTTTTTTGTTCCGGTATGTTTCTCTGTTTTCACCAATTGGTCGTTTATTCTCACTTCAATGGAGCGTTCTTCGTCCGGTGCCCAGATGTCTTTCGCCTCGAAAGAGAGGGTACTGATACCTCCCTGGATGGTTTGTGAGCGGAGGCATTGGGTGGCATTAAAGGCATAAACAGAGGTGCCGGTTCCCAGGTGGCTATCTTTCTTGCCGTTGACAAACCACTCAATATTGTTGTTTCCCATAAAAGAGGTGTTGACCCACCCTTCTTCGGTAAATTTTTCCAGGTCTTCTATGTAGCTGGCGGCTATCTGTACCTCCAGCGCATAAACCGTTTGGCTGCCTTTGGCATTGGTAACGGTAATTTCAACCTGCCCCGGAAAGGAGGCAGGTTGTTGAATGGTTACTTCATCCGCTTCATTAGCGGCTATGGCTTCGAATGCCGGGATGTGACCCTGCGGAATGGTGATTTGTGCCTGGGTAACCGCCGGGTTCCAATTGGCCGGGCTGGCTCCGTCAATTTGTAATGAATTCAGCAGCGGCACTTCGGGGATCAGCTCAATGTTAACCGGCAGGCCATGGATGCAGGTAAACTCCAGGATGGTGGCGTTAGCTTCCCATCCCACTATTTTGCATTTATCAGAGGCCCCGTTCAAAGCATAACGGCCATTAAGGGTAATCTGAATTTTGCGTTCTTTGGCCACTGCATCGTGGACCAGAGTCGTTGGCTTTTTCATGTTAATGGCAGGATCGGCCATGCTCAACTGAAGGGCATTGTCGGCCAAATCTTTCACCATGACCAAACAGGGATAACTGGTGCTCTTAATGTGTTGGTCAGAGATGTCATCAGCGGCTTCAAACAAAACATAGCCGGTGGTTTGGGTGGCTTTGTCTGAAACAATGTGTGCCGTGGCATCTTTACGGATCACCTTATAAGGAGCAGTAGCGGCATCGTCCATCTGAGATTTGAAAGTGTTGAGGTCGTTCACCGAGGTTTGTACCAGCATGGCATATTCATAACCGGCATCGGACGGTGCCTTCCCGTGATAAAGCCAGGCAGAGGCAAAATCGCCGTTGTTCACCGATTTGTTTTTATTGTGACGCGACTCCTGGTTGTCCTTTTGAATATTAATGGTACCGGAAGGAATGTAATAACCGTTTCCTTTGGTATCCATAATCATCGTGGGTTTGGCGGTGGTGATGGAGCGTTTAACCGGAAAGCTGTTCAGTTGTTCATCATTGATAACAATCACTTCCGAAGTATTGTCCAGGTGCGCCTGAAACAGCGTTGTTTCGGTGGCATACTGGCTGTTGCTGTTGGTGATGCCGCTTCCCAGGCAAACGATGCGGTTATCAAAGGCGAAGACCGATTTACGGGCCACAAAATCGTCGGTGTAGTTGGTGTATCCGTTTTCATCCAGCTTCATACCGAACACGCCATTGTCATTTAGTGAACAGGCGCCGGCGAATGCTTCATTCTTAGAACGATCATTCAGGTTGCTGCCGCTGTAATCCAACAAATCGTAGGGTAAGTGGATAGTTGTAGCGCCCGGAAAGCGGTTCCAATCCCAGCCTTCCATCACGTAACCACTTTCTGTGGCTGAAACCGGATTGCCTGAAGCCAGAACTTGGACTGTACCATAGCCCTGGTAACGGCCGTACCGGTTGCTAGTTGTGTAGATTTCCGTCCCGGTTACGATTTGATTGAACCCTTTGGTGGCTACCAGCCAGTTGTCGCGTCGGTGAATATTGAGGGCCCCATAATTGATACTTCGGTTAAGGGAAGGGGCTTCTGCCGGCTGAATGCCAAGGGCAGCAAATTCTTTGTATAGATCTTTGTTAGAGGATGACAGTCGCATATATTGGGCAGCGGCTTCCCGGTCAACTGGATCAGATGCTTTGGCCAGATAGGCAAAGGCATTGATAGCAGCTGATCCCAGGTTTTGGTTCATGGGATTACGGCCGCATACACTGTTTACCAATGAAAGTTTGTTGGCATACAGGGCGTGCACCATTAAAGCATCCTTGAAATTGGCACGAGACTCCTGCGATAGGTTATAGTGTGTATTACCTACATAATTGAGGATGGTACCTAAACCCGCATAGCCGCCATTCATGTAGCCGGCATAGAGCATACCGTGGTGAAAGCCGGCCCCATCCGGTTTTAAACCGCCCATGGTTCCTATGCTGGGTTGTAGCATGGTATTCATCCAGCGGGTGAAGGACTGGAGGTCGCGTACCAGTTCCGGGGAGTCATCTCGCAGCATGATAGCGGTGAGACGACCGGGGATGATGGTGTTCCAGGCGTCTACGATACCTTGAAAATTCGCCGTTTCGGGTAACTGACGAATCTCTGGCACACCGGTCCAGTATTGAATCATGTCGAAGGCCTGTTGGAATTTGCCGGCACTCTTCAATGCGTCTTGCATCAGCCAGATGGCTTTAGGAAAGCAGCGGAAAGAGTAGCCGTAATGGTGATTGGTACCCATACCACTGCCTATGGTAAGCCCTTGGTCATAGAGCCAATCCAGGATGTCAATAAACATTTGATCGAAGCCTGGTTCATTATTGTGGTACCAAGCCTTGGCCATGTTATACACCAGGGCGTCCAGGTCCTTGAGGCGTTTGTCGTTGTTGGCCGATACATACTCGTCGGCTGGCACAAAGGCATTCCCTGTGATACGGTCGCCGTTTCGTTGAATATTCAGGGCGTTGAATTGTGTTTTGAGAGCTGTGATGCGGGAGGTGGAAGGGGCACTGCCGGCTATATCATTTGTAATCCGGTTTCTTATTTCTGTAAAGGCTGCTTTTTCATCTGTGGAAACCGTGGACGGCAAAGCGATGTCATACTGGTAGGTGTTATGCCAGGACCACAGGGCTGCCCAGTGATTGGCATTCATAGTGGGGTTGATATAGGGCAGTTGTGCATCAGGCGTTACCCGGTCGTTGATTCTTTTGGAAGGAAATTTCATCCGGTCGAAGTAAAGCGTTCCGCCTGTGGTGGTTGAAGGGGCTTTTATTTTTACGGAAGTAAGGTTTTTGTCGTTTTTCACTCCCTTCATGTCTTCATCGAAACGAATCCAGCAGGCACGCCATCCGGTGAAGTTGAGGTGGTAGGTAAAGTAATATTGAACCGTATTATTACTATCCAGGTACTCGAAGGTGAGGTCGTCCTCTTTGGCTGTTTCGTTGTAGATCCAGAGAATCATGCCGCCTTTATAAGTTGTACAGGCTTGTGCCAGACCTGATGGATTGGCTATGGTAATACGGCTGCCCGGTGACCAGTCCCATTTCACCGACTGGCTGCCCATTTTATAATGGTTGCCGGAGATGGAGAGACTGCTGCCAGAGGCGGTCCAGCCGGCAGGGACGGAACCTTCTAAACCCAGGTAGTCTTGGGCAGACAGGAGGCAACTGCATAAAAGCAGAATAACGGGGAGGATTTTTTTCATGTGTTTAAAATTAGACAAGAGATTGATAAATATTAGATAACAGATTGCGAACACAGAGACACTGAGACGCAGAGTTTTTCTTTTTTAATCATCCTCCTGTGTGTAAATTGAATTTGCATGGTCGTTGCATCTGATTAATAATTAGTATCAAGATAATAATATAAATAAGCGACCAAATTAGTATGACATTCAATGATCTATCTATCGGGTACTTGGTATATACATTGAATTTATCACAAATCCCCCTGTATGAGGGGGTGTTGTATGTTTGTAGTCGGTTTCCAGGAAAAAACCCGGCAAATAGCCGGGCCCGTTCATGCCATTAGCGTTTGAGTAGTTTACTAATTACGGCAGAACCATCATTCATGGTCATTCGGATAATATATATGCCCGACGGTAGGTCGGCAATATTTATGCTTGGAGTAGTAACCGGTTGTTTCCTGACCAGTTCGCCCTGTACACTGTAGAATTCAGTCATGCTCACGCCTGATGCAATATTCAATACATTGGTAGCAGGATTGGGGAAAAAGAGGTCGGAGTTGTTTTTTTCTACAGTATTGATGGCCGTAGCAAAAAATTGCGTTTCATAAGCTCCCAAATCTATAGTGGCATTACGAATTCTGTCATTGCTAATAATGTCTGTACTTAAATTGTTGTATGCGTTTTGGCCTTGATTCACACATGCGGAACCATCATTTAAATACCAATTAGTTTTGGCAATTTCAGTCTGTTTCGCTGCATTTCCGTTGGCTACACCTTGGAAATTGGTAACTGTTTTGAAATTAGCCGGGTTGCTGCCTCCATTGTTGGCATCGTCAATGATATATTTCATAGGCGAAGAAGCAGTGTTGTTGGCATCTCCATTATAACCACCGTTATAAGCATTATAGTTAAATTTTATTGCCGATGTTGTTCCGTCCGTCAAATATAGGTTGATGTTGTTAGTATCTCCCGTTCCATCTCCAGCCAGGTTGTTCCAGATTATGTTATTGTAAATTTCACCCAGGTTATAGGCGTAGAGGCCTCCGGCAATGGTAAGTGCTTTGTTATTGGTAATAGTACAATTAACTACTTTAGATCCTCCGGCTGTTTTGTTTATATAAATGCCAGCACCATTACCACTTTCATTATTATATACTACGCAATTGATAACCTGCCCCCATGAAAGATAGACGCCGCCACCCTTGAGGTTGTTATAGTTATTGTTGAAGGTTGCAGTGACAGCAACAGTGCTATGGTTATTTCTAATAACTGAATTTTGTACTACTCCTCCTTTGGAACAAGCAATTCCGGCACCATATACCGCAGGGCTGCTTTGATCATTAGAGATGATTGAGTTGTTTTCTATTAAACAATGCTCAACCAAACCTCCTTTATTTTGTATAGCACCTGCATAAACTGAACCTGTGGCTCCAGTTCCGTGATTATCTTTTACTATACAATTTTTGAGATTTGTATTAACCATCAAAAGGATTGCGATGCCACTTTTTGATCCACCGCCATTTTTGATGGTTAAACCTTCCCAGGTTACGCCATTGATATAGGTCCCTGATGAGGAAATGATGCGTTGCGTACCGTTTCCTTTAATCACAGAAGTATTGGTATATTCCCATGCTTCAGTCATACCATTACCATCCATATCGCTTTTCACTCGTTGACTAGGGGAAGTTTCTGTTCCATTAAACCCACCCATTAAATCGATACCATCTTTCATAGTAATCGAATTGATGTTATAAGCGCCGGCAGATATCCAGATATCATCTCCTGCGACAGCTGCATTATGGGCCGAACCAATACTGGAATAGACATCAGATTGATTGGTAACATGGGCCCATGCTGTTGAACCGGCATCAGGTTTCACATAAAGTACTTTGGCTTGTAAAAAAGTCGTTGCAGTTATTCCTGCAATAAGGAGTAAAAGTTTCTTCATAACAATTGATTTATTAGCTTAATTCAATGTTGCTAAAATACCGCGCAGGGTATTCAAACAAGGGGCAAATAGTACGCTTTAGGTGGTAAAATTGTACAGTGGAAAAAAGTTTATATAACTCTGTTTTACTGCGAAACAAAGGATTTGAGCGGGGTGCAGACATGTGGACAGGGGGTGAGGAGGTAAATAAAGTTTAGCGGGTAGCTGTTCCGGGAAGTAACCGCTTTTACCCGGATAAAATTGACCGGACTGGTTGATTCCAGTGGTGCTTTTACTCTTATTTTGTATGGATTTTAAGGTTCACTACCAGATGCGGATGCCTCCCTCGACTGGTAGTGGATGTCACACTCGACTGATAGTGGATGTCACACTCGACTGATAGTGGATGTCACACTCGCCTGGTAGTGGGTGTCACACTCGCCTGGTAGTGGGTGTCACACTCGCCTGGTAGTGGGTGTCACACTCGCCTGGTAGTGGGTGTCACACTCGACTGATAGTGGGTGTTACACTCGAGTGATAGTGGGTATCACACTCGACTGATAGTGGGTGCCACACTCGACTGATAGTGGGTGTCACACTCGACTGGTAGTGGATGTCACACCCGACTGATAGTGGGTGTTGCACTCGAGTGATAGTGGGTGTCACACTCCCCCCCGCTGGCGCCGATTTGCAATCGGTGCCTTGTGAATAAGCAGATATCAGTGATGAGTGGAAAATATAAGTTTCCAATAATCCGGTAGGAAGCTATTTTATTACTTTTACTGTGCTAGGTTAGGGGAGTACTGGATGGTTTTTGTTTTACGGAGGGGGCATGGGTTGCGAATTCGTGTCAGCGGGGGATCTTTTCTAAAGTTTTAAACTTTAGAAAAGGTGAAAAACCCCCTCTAGCGCCGATTTGCAATCGGTGCCTTGTGAATAAACAGATATCAGCGATGAGTATAAAATATAAGTATCATAAACCGTAAGGAAGCCATTTTATTACTTTTGCTATGCGTGGAGATCGTGGGTTACAGGATGGTTTGTGATTTGCGTATGGGGCACGAATTGCAAATTCGCGCCAGCGGGGGGGTATTGGCTGTTTTGTGATTAAATGATGGGGCATGGGTTGTAAATTTGCGCCAGCGAAGGTCGTGTTGCCTCCAGTTATTATTTTACATTATGCCTCCCTGAATCTAAAAAGCCAACCGTCGGAAGTTGTTTTGTGTCATTAAATACATCATAACCTTTTTTAAGGTCTGTCCATAGGCCTATTTTATCTGAGTTAGAGCTGTATTTATCAGTTAGTTTTTGAATTTCTATATCCGTAAGTTTTGAAGGAAAAATCGTAACAGGAATCTTTGATTGTCCATTATCCCTAGCCTCAACACAGAAAATATACAATTCTTTAATCTGATCGTCTGTTATTGGCAAACAACCAATAGTGACACAGGCTCCATGGATAAAAATATCTCCTCCAAGTTTACCTTTTACTCCTAAAATCCTATCCGATTTATTTGGGTAATTAATCCCTAATGAAAGATAAAAGTTGCTATATGGGTTGAATCGGTTTATATGATAAAATCCCTCTGGGATCTGCAAATCACCTTGCTTGCGCTTTGGGCCTAATCTACCTGATGTACGGCATACCTCATATGTTTTAATCAACGTATATTTTGAATCAGAAGCGTTTTTTCCCCATAACTCAATTTGCTTTTCACTCTTGAAAGCTCGTAGGTAAATTCTTAAATCGCTTTTTTCTATTTGGTTGTTTTTTAAAAGAGTCAACATATTATTCTCTTTGTCCTTATATGCTTGTCTGACTCTGGAATATTTAAGTTGGCCATCTTTGAAACTATCTGACTGGAACGAACAAAGAAAAATGATTAGAAGTAAAACTGTCGATCTGCTTTTCATTGTATAATCAATTCGGTTTAGTTTATGTGTTTGCAGTATAGTATATTGATTGGGGGCAACTTATAAGTATTTTATCCTTCGTTGTGACGAATGTAATAAAAAGCGGGTGTATTACCGTTAAGCGCAGGACTAAAATAACGATAGATCTTTTCTAAAGTTTTAAACTTTAGAAAAGGTGAAAAACCCCCGCTAGTGCCGATTAGCCATCGGTGCCTTGTGAATCAATAGCTATCAGCGATGAGTAGAAAGTATAGGTTTCCAATAAACCGGAAGGAGTCTGTTTTGTTACTTTTGCCGTGCCGGGAGTGCAGGGGCTACTGGCTATTTTGTGATTAAATGATGGGGCATGGGTTGTAAATTCTTGTCAGCTGGGGGAACACTATTTTTCTTTTCAGGCCACACCTGTTTTTATTGCTGTTGGTTACAAACCTGAAGGTTTAACAATCACCCAACCGAATATCTGTTTACCGGGAATGGATGTTTTAAATCCCCTACCATGTACATTATTGGATCACTCTGTGGTGGGCAGAGGTAACAGCACGAATTGCAAATTCGCGCTATCGGGGGGAGGTTCGGGATAGTAAATTAGATCTTTTCTAAAGTTTTAAACTTTAGAAAAGGTGAAAAAACAATCATCGGTGGATTGAATATTGCTGCTTTGGTACCCCCGCGGATTGGGGATCTGTTCCCGCGGTAAATTATTCCATTCCCGCGGATATTTGTTTAATCCCGCGGAAAAGGAGTTAAACACCGCGGATAAGGGGAGCCGTCCCGCGGGCTGGAATCGCCTCCCGCGGCTATTTTTCCTGTCCCGCGGCTAAAAAACAAACAAGGTTGCCTTCTGTGTAATCACAGAAGACAACCTTGTTTTTATAATCATTTGACTAATATCAGGCAAGTAAATGGAGCCCGGTGGTGTTAATTACAGGTAGCTAAACCTACGAGGTTTTTAAAACCTCGTAGGTATCCTATTACGTTTTTTTCACCTCACCTCGGTCCTCCCCGCTGGTGCGCGATTGTATCGCGTTCCATTGCTAACCTTTAACTTTCAACTAACAAAGCAAACAACTTAAACGAGCATACAAAACCCCCGGTACCGCAAGGAGCCGGGCGTTTTTTTACTCCTTACCCTGATTCTATCTGGTGGTTTCAATATTGCATTGCTGGTGATTGTTAAACGAATATCTGTTTACCCGGAATGGACGGTTTAAATTCCCTGCCAGGTACATTATTGATTCACTCTGCAGTGGGTAGTAGTTACAGCACGAATTGCAAATTCGCGCTAGCGGGGTTACCTGGCGATCAAGAGATGCGTTGCGGTAGATGGTATGATAAAACGAAAAAAGCCACCCTTTCAGGTGGCTTTTGCATTTACGTAATTTACTATTTGGGTCATTATTAAAACTCGCTGGATTCGGGCAGGTCGTAGTTTTGTTGATCTTTTTTGATGTTGGCATGCCAGGCTTCGAAGTGTTCCTTCATCTGTTTGATGAGTTCGGGGTGCTGATCGGCCAGGTTATGGGCTTCGCTGATGTCGGTGTTCAAATCAAACAAACCATAGGTGTTGGTGCGGCCATAGTAGCGCAGCTTCCAGTTTTTATAGCGCACGGCCCAGCCGGTGTCATCGCCGTTGTAGGTTTTGTCATGACGGGCCAAAGCGCCGTTAGGATCAGCATAAGTACGGGGCTCCCCTTTCAGGTGGAAACCGGTCCAGCATAGCCATTCGTGCGGATTAGCGGTGTTTTCGCCCTGCAGGTATGGCAGCAGGTTCAGTCCGTCCAGTTCCTTATCCTTGGGAAGGTCAATACCCAAGGCGGCATGCAGGGTAGGGAAGATGTCCAGTCCGCTCACGGTTTGGTCATACACTTTTCCTGCCTCCAGGTGGTTGGGCCATCTCATCACGAACGGCACGCGTATTCCCCCCTCTTCCAGGATGTATTTATTCCCTTTCAGGGGCGTATTGTCGGCGTAGGTACGGGGCGATCCGCCATTGTCGGAGATGAAGAGCACAATGGTATTTTCGTCCAGTCCTTCGGCCTTCAGTTTATCGGTGAGGGCGCCAATGGCATTATCCAGCTTATTGAGGTGGTAGAGGTAGCGCTGACGGCCTTCCGGTGTATTGGGTTTAACGGTGTTCACATACCACTCCAGGTATTCGTCCCAGTCGCCGGTAGAAGGATCCCAGTCGGGTACCTTGTCAATGCCCATGGCTTTCAGGTCGGCCTCTGGTATCTGATGGGTAAACAGGTGCACGGCATTGAATGACACCATCAGGAAAAAAGGATTTTGCTTGTGGTCATCAATGTATTGAAGGGATTTATCCAGGATGATGTCGGTGGAATAGCCTTCCATGTCCACTTGCTGATCGTTTTCCCAGAAAGGACCGATGCCCAGGTGATTGGCCATGTGGGCGGTAAAGCCTTCCCGGTCGGCTGCTTTATGACGCAGGTAGTCCATGGTACCCCCTTCCTTACCGAAGAAGTAGTCGAAGCCGTGTGAGGTGGGGAATTCGGGCACGCCGGGACCACTCACGGGGCCGTAATGCGATTTTCCCACCATGCCGGTTTGATAGCCCTGCGCCTTGAGTTGTTCGGCCAGGGTGATTTCGCAATCGGGCAGTGTAGCCCCAAAGTTATAAACGCCCCAACGTTGTTGCTGGCGGCCGGTTAGGATGGCCATGCGTGACGGGCTGCACACCGACATGGAGACATAGGCATTGGAGAAGCGAACGCCCGAATTGGCCAGACGATCCAGGTGCGGGGTCTGGGCATCGGCAGCGCCGCCATAGGCACTGAAGTCGCCATATCCCTGATCGTCGGTGATGATCATTACCACATTGGGTTTTTGTGCACTTGCTTTTTGCTGAGCCTGATGGTGGCAGCTCTGAAGACTCAATGCCGCAGCACCGGCGAGCATTATGGAATTCAATGAGTTTGGTAGTATCTTCATTTCTGTGTGTTTAAGTATTGACGGATTGAAAAAATGCTCCCGTTCAGGGGAGCATTTTTAGTTACTATTTCCGACTATCTATTGCCATTCGGCATGTTGATCCAGTTGGTTGTTGTTGGCTACTTCCTGCAATGGGTAGGGTAACATTAGATGCTTTGAAGCATCAAAATTCTCACCGGCTCTTAATAGATGGGTATAGCCCAGGTTGGAGGCTTTAAAGTCACCAGAAGCCTCGATTTCCATATTAAGTTCTTCCAGGGTTTTTCCTAAAATACCCCATCGAATCAAATCATGTTTTCGAACGCCTTCAAAACAGAGCTCTCGCAGGCGTTCATCCTGAATCTCTTTTCTGAAGGTTACCTGATCATTCACGCGGGTTTTGTTTACTTCGCCAAGTCCTGCTCTATCACGTACCTTATTCAGGTATGTATAGGCATTGCCCGGGCCATTCATTTCATTTTCTGCTTCCGCACGCATTAGTAGTACATCGGCATAACGAATAATTGGGAAGTTAACACCGGTAAAGTTTTTATCAGGTGCTGCCATGGGCTCCAACACTTCGTAGGGTTCGTCATTTCCAGGTGTGTCCACATCAGCCCAGTTGGATGGTTCCCAGCGGCGGAATTTACCTGGCCACCATTTCAGTTCATTGGTGATACGCTTGATATCTTTCTTTTTCTTGTCATAAGCGTAGGAGGCACAATTCCAGTCATAGCGTGAATCACCGGTTTCATAGATGTTTTTCAATTTAACTGATAGTTGCATGTAAGCATAGGCATAAGGATAGCCATCACCTCCATAAGTAAATTGGACGCCGTTGATATTACCGTGGCGGCCATGTTCATTCAGTCCTTGATCGCGTAAATTTTGAAAATTCACCTCGAAAAGGGTCTCAGCCGGATCATATTGATTGGTGATGTAGTTTCTGAAAACCTTGTTGTAGGCACCATTCAGATGGTACAAAGGATCAAGTAGTACCGAGTCGCAATGGGCGGCAGCAAGTTTAAACATCTCCGTTTGTTGAAGAGGGTAACCGGCCATGGTAATGTAAACACGGGCCAAAATACCATGTGCAGCCGTTTTGTTGGCTCTTCCAATTTGTTTATTGGCTGCTTGTTCCTGTGCACTTGGCAGGTTTTGGTAAGCAAACGTTAAGTCATCAATGATAGCCTTATAAACACCCTCCACTGAAGTAGCTGGTATATTGTTGGCATCAATGTCTTTAGTGGGCTCCAGTCTTAAAGGTACGGGTCCCCACCAACGTACCAGGTCAAGATAGAATAACGCTCTCAGGAAACGGGCTTCGGCTACTACTTCATTTTTTTGTTTAGCTTCCATCTCAGGCGTAGAGGGTACTGCTGCAATGAAATTGTTAGCTGCATCAACGCCTCTGTATAAGGCATACCATGCTTTTTCAATATCCAGGTTGGCAGGCGAATGACGGTATAGAGACACGGGCCATCCTTCATTGGTGTGACGGCTATAGAGGGCCTCGTCTGTGCCTGCATGAAATTTACAAGGCAACAGCTGACCATAGGTGTCATCGAGTCCCAGGTAGTTATAGATACCGGTAAGCCCCAGTTGTACCTCCTGTGCATTTTTATAAAAATTGTCATTGTTCCAACTAGTGGTTGGTTCAACTTCAAGGAAATCGTTACAAGCTGTTCCTGCCAGGAGCATCAAGGCAGGAAGAGCAAGTGTGGTTATTTTTGAAAATATCTTTTTCATCATCACTTGAATTTCGTGTTTAGAATTTAATTTGGACTCCGCCCATAATGGTGGAACTCATAGGATAAGCTGAGTAATCCAAGCCAGGTGTTAGAGCGCCATATTTACCCACGGATACTTCAGGGTCAAATCCTGAATAGTTGGTCCAGGTATGGAGGTTTTGACCTGCTATGTATACACGGCATGAGTTCAAACCCAGCAAGCTCAAGGCTTTTTTACCTAAGGTATAGCCAAAGGAAAGCGTTTTTAACCTGATGTAGGAACCGTCTTCCACAATGCGGTCGGACACCATGTTTCCTTCCATTGGGGCGCCATAGCTACCACCAAACCAACTTCCATGTAGATTATTGGATGGATTAGTGGGGGTCCAGCGGTCAGCCACTGATGCCAGGTAGTTGTATCCAGTACTACCTGGTCTTTCAAATACGGCACGGTTGGCGTTTAAGATTTCATTGCCATAGCTCCATTGAAAGAATATCTGAAGGTCGAAGTTTTTATATTTAAAATCATTGGTTAGACCACCGAAATGAATAGGGTGTGGGTTTCCAATAACGGTTCTGTCTAATTCGTTGATGGTGCCATCGCCATTGCGATCCACAAATTTGGCACTTCCCGGTGCTACTTTTGCGCCATTGTCAGGAATACCTTCTTTTAGAATATATCTACTTTTTGAGTTGTCGTAGATGAAATCATCCATTTGGTACACGCCATCTGATTGCAGGCCATAAAACATACCTACCGGTTCTCCCACTTGTGTTTTGTATTGGTATTCGTTGTATTTAAAATACCAGTTGGGATTAGTCAGCATGTAGTCTTTTCCATCATTTAATGCAACCGTTTTGTTTTTGTTGAAAGAGATATTAAAAGAGGTCGACCACTTAAAGGCAGGGGTGTCAATGTTTACGGTGTTTAAAGAAAATTCAAGCCCTTCATTGCTCACTTCACCGATATTTTGGTACACCTGATTATAACCGGTACTCAATGCCATTTCAGCATATAGTAACAGGTCGGTGGTGTTTTTCTTATAATAGTCAATAACTCCAGCAATACGGTTGTTCAGGAATCCATAGTCAATACCCACATTCAGTTGCTTGGTAGTTTCCCATTTCAGATCTGAATAGGCCAGGTTGGAGTGGTATACTCCCGGGACATATTGGTTGTTGATTACATATCCACTGTAAGTATTAGTTTCCAAAAGAGAATAAGCGGCAAAATCACTAATTCGGTTGTTTCCTGTGACTCCATAACCAGCTCTCAACTTCAGGTTAGAGAATGTATTGAGTTGACGTACAAAATTCTCTTCAACCAGGCGCCATGCCAGGGCGAACGATGGAAAATAACCCCATTTGTTGTTGCCACGGAATTTAGAAGAACCATCTGCACGGTAATTGGCAGTTACCAGGTACTTGTCTTTCAGGCTGTAATTAATGCTTCCAAAATAAGACAGCATGGTGTTCTTCGATTTGTTTGATTGCGGAATAGCTGGTTGTGTACCGATCTGAAGTTTGTCGGTTCCGAAAATATCGATGGGCATCTTTGTGTTTTGCGCATTGAAATATTCGAACTGTCGGCTTTGGGCCTCAAAACCCGCCAAGGCATTAATGGCATGAATTCGGTTAAGTGTCTTTTTCCAGGTTAAAGTATTAGAGGTAGCAAGGGTTTGGTATCTACGATTGGTGAGTTTACCGTTAATCAAGTTTTTACCCCTTGACCCTTCATAAGTGTCTTCTTTAAAGAAAACGGACTCTTTCTGATTGTCGATCTGGTAATTACCACTGATCTTTAAGCGTAAGTTTTTCGTGAATTTATAATTCAGAAATAAGTTACCACGCACCACATCCTGACGTTTATAGCGGTCGGTATTTTTCAATGTCTTTACCGGATTAAAGCGCAATTCGTTGGGATTGTCATCATAATCAATACCTCCATCTTTACCATCGGGTACCATTGGGCTCACCGGGCGAAAGGTGATGGCATCCTTAATGATGCTGTTGCGATTGTTACCCGACACATTTTGTCCGTTGCGTTTGATGTATGAATAGTAGATGTGACCACCCAATTGCGCTTTGGCGTTGATGCGATGGGTAAACTTCAGGTTATTATTCATTTTTTTGTAACCGGTATTCAACAGGGTTCCTTGTTGATCGGTGTAGTCGGTAGATAAATAGATACTGCTGGTTTTATTACCCGTGTTTAAAGAGAAGTTGTAATTCTGAACCACGGCTTCACGGAAGATTTCATCTTGCCAACTGGTGGCTTTCTCCCCTCTTTTTGCCAATGCTTCTTCGGTATACAGTTCCGGATCGATCCAGTGCTCATTAAAGCTTTCGATGTAGGTATCGCCTTTTATATAGGCCAGCTCTTTTTCATATTTCACATAGTCATAAGGCGACATGAGTTCCAGTCGGTTTGGAATCCATTGAATACCAGCCGAGGTGTTAACGCTGATTTCTGTTTTTCCATCCTTGCGTCCGCCTTTCGTGGTGATGATGATTACCCCGTTGGCACCCCGTGATCCGTAAATAGCCGTCGCTGAGGCATCTTTCAATACATCAAAATCTTTGATGTCATGGGAGCTGATGCTACCGGGATCAAAATCTTCCAAAGGAATACCGTCTACCACATAAAGCGGTGAGTTGTCACCGGTGATGGAGTTACCCCCCCGAATCACGATGTTCAGCCCTTCACCCGGTGTGCCGTCAGCCGATGATACCTGAACGCCGGCCACACGTCCGGCCAGCGCCTGATCGTAGTTGGCTACCGGGCTTTTCACAATGTCGGCTGGTTTTACCTGGGCTACAGCTCCGGTAACATCTTTTTTTCGAACTACATTGTATCCTACAGCCACCACTTCATCCAATACCTCTACTTCGGGGAAAAGGATTACATCAATGTTTTTACGTTTTTTGATCTCTTCCTGGTGATCTTTATAACCAATGAATGAATAGAGTAGTGTTCCTTGCGGATTTTTAACCTGCAGTGAATATTCGCCTGAAATATTGGAAATGGTTCCCTGTATGGTTCCCTTGATGAGAATATTTACTCCCGGGATTGGTTCTCCCTGTTCGTCCACTATCTTCCCGGAAATGGAATGTTGTGCCAGTGTTAGGCCCATTCCCAGAATAAGGAAATATAATATGGATAATAGTTTTTTCATGATCTGTCTCTTGAATGGAGGATGCCCCTTACATTTGAGGCATCCAATATTATTACTTTTCTAACCCGCGTATTTTGAAATAGGAAATGATCGTTGATCTGCTCAGAAGCTTTACTTCTTTGGCCGGATTTAATGATGTTGAATGATAAGCATGAATGGCCACAGTAATGGTTTTACCATTGTAAGCACTCAGATTAATAACTTCCTGATCCACATAATCGCCGGTAACCTTTGTGTAGCTACCTAGTATTTTATCTTTGTGATCAAACAGGTCGTTTAATACCCCTACTTCAGTCCAGGTAGCCGCATTGACATCTCCTTTGTAGTCTTCTGATACTTTCACCTTTATGCGGTTAATATCATCATGTCCTCCGCCATAGAGCATGTAGAATTCCAGGAACAGTTCAGCAGATTCATAGTTGGATAAATCAATGCTTTCGGCCAACAACCAGTCGTTGTTTTCTGCTTTTTGAGGCACCATCTGTACCCCGCTGCGCTTCATACCTTCTTTTGTATAGAATGCATTGTATTTGCCGTACCATTTCATCTTATAACCAGCAGTTCCTGTTCCATTGTTATCCAGGTCAACGGATACCAGGTTGCCGGTAGCGCCATTTTTCACTGCCCCGCCTTTGTTAAAGTCAGCGTCAAAAATGACAGACTTCATTAACGTAGTCACATGCACCGTATAGTTCAATGGGGCTGATCCAAAGGCATTGGTTGCTTCAATTTCCAATGGATAATTACCTTCCGCCAACGTGTGACCTTTCGGAAGGGTAACTTGGCCGGTTGTGGCATCAATGGAAAACTGACCTGCTTCATTTCCGGCTTTTATTGCAAAGCTGATAGGGTAGGCACCTTCCACATATGGTACCGCACTGGCAAATGCCATGGTCTCCATTACTGTTCCTTCGTTACCAGCAGAGTAGTTGAACTCAGTTGGGGGAACGGGTTCTTGCGGTACAATCTCAAATCCCACAGCCTCTTCAAACAGTTGTGCCCCATAGTCGTTGGTGGCAATCACACTCACATAAACAGTTTGACCGGCTTTAAACGAATGCATGGCCTTCAGTGAAACAGCACCACTTTTTTCATCAATGGTGAAATATTCAGAAGTGCCATCAGCTAAAGTATAGGTTACATCAGCAGTATTAGATGCTGTTACTGTTGGCTCTTGTGAAGAGCGGGCAGCAAATTCCTGTACATTGGTTTGTATTTTGGGTTCATAAACCAGTTTGTAAGGTTTAGACACAACGTTTACCGTTAGTGCGTTGTTAAATGTCATTACGGAATCAGCAATATTATTGCCTTTCAGAGAGAGTTTGTAACTACCGATTTCTGGCGTAGCATCGGCAGTCATTGCTATCACTCCCGTTTTTTCATCGATAGAAAAGAACGTCGACCCTTCGGTTTCAAGTAATGAAAAAGATACGTTCTCCTGGTTTCCTGCAAAGTCAGGTTGCCCGGAAGTGTTCTCTTTTCCTCTTTCAAAACTCACAGTACTCATTGGATAGGCCAATCCCTCTAAGAGGGCTGGTAATACTTTAACTGAGTACCCCTTTGGAAATGTTGTTTTGCCTCCTTTGGTCTCCACTGTAACATCTAACTGATAAGCCTGTGCCGTAAGTGAATTACCAGCTTGAGTAGATATTATTCCAGTGGAATCAACAATGCTAAATTGAGTTAATAGTTGTTCAGAGAGTTCTGTGCCGTCCATATAGCCATTTTCGATAGAAAACAACGGACTAGTTCCAAAAGTGTTTAATGAAGGCATGCCACTTTTTATAGCTTTTCCTTCACGTGCTTCACCTGTTTCGGCATATTTTAATTCGGCCGGTGGTGAAAGCGGTGTTTCATTTGCTGTAAATGTCTCATCGGTACAGGCACCCACCAGTGTCAGTAATGCCAGCATGAGATATACCCGGATTTTTTTCATGTAAATTGTATTTAGGAAAATTATACACTTTTTAACGAAGGCAAATGTATCTGACCCGTTAGTAATGGGTGTGTAAAATCTTCCGCAATTAGGTCTATTTTGTTCGTTTTTTAACGTACCTGTTGTACGTGTGTTATTTCGCTGATTCTTGGTTGTCAGTGTTATGAAGGATTATTCTTTGTGTTAATCCATCTTTACAGGTTACCTGTATTAAAGTATTCCCGTTTGGAAGAGGGGTTGTAATAGTAGTGGTGTTGTCACAACTCCATTTTCCTTCCAGCTCCATTTCCAGGAGTGTGGGTTTACTTTCATTTGATCGCCATGGACGAGAATAGATGCTGCGTTCTACCCGTTTGCCATTTTCAAAAATGTCATCAGAAGGACCTTCGTACAGTGCCAGGTCAGGATTGGTCACATTTAATTCCAGTCCTTCATTAGTCATTTTCGACATAGCCAGGCAAGGGAGATTGGTATTTCGGATGATACCGTGCTGACAGGCTTGTGCCGGTTCGAAAAACACATAGGCGGTTTCCTGGCTTTCAGAATTTACAACAATGTGACTTTGTTTATCCTGTTGTAATATTTCATAGGGAAGTGCCTGTGCGAAATGAGTCATGGTTTCATTGGTGGCACCAACCACCAGGCTGTAATGATAGGATTCGTTTTTAGGCGCATTACCGTGGCGAATAACAGCAGTTGTGAAACGGGCTTGTGTTGGTTTTTGGGTGTGTTCATCACGTGAATGCTGTATTCCCTGGTGATAATATATCTTTCCTGCAGGCAAATAGTAACCATTGGTTTTATTGTCGATGATCCAGAGGTGGTCGGCTGCATAATTGCTTTCGAAGTCATCTCTGCCCAACGCCTTGCCATTTACCACAACCAGGTTATCCTTTTTATCCATGTGGTTTTGAAACAAGATGGTTTCAGTGGGACGCTCCGAATTAATATTTTCAATACCAGATCCCAGGCACACAATGTAGTTGCCAAAGAAGAAATAGGATTTGCGGGCGCGCAGGCTTCCCTGGTATTTGTCATGCTCGTGGAGGATGAAGGCATACACGCCATTTTTGTTATTGGCCTGCACACCGCCAGCGAATGACTCATCTGAATAAAGCATCTCTTCATAGCCTGAGAACTGGTCGACATTCAGTATGTTGGCCTTTAGGCTGTCAACCGGTAGATTGATGACCGTTGTGCCCGGGAAGCGGTTCCAATCCCATCCTTTTTGTACAAAACCACAGTCTTTGTTGTTGATGGGGTCACCCATTGCCATTATTTGCAATTGTCCATGTGCCAGGTAACGGCCATATAGGTTACAGCCCAGATAATGTTCAGAAGCCCATAAATAACGTGAATGACCTCTTACAGTGGCCGACCAGTTGTCTCTTCGATGGATCGACGTACAGGCAAAAGGCATTACCCAATGACCAGCGGGCGATTCTTCGGCAGTGATATCTTTGGATTTAAATTCTTTCACATACTTGTTCTTGCTGTTGTTTTGAATCAGTCGCAGAAAGGCCCGAGCTAGTTCGGTATCAATGGTATTAGCACCATCGGGAGAGCCTGCTTTGGCCAAAATGGCAAAGTGGGAGGGATCAAGTTTACCTTTTCCGTCAGGGTGACGGCCCGACATTGAGATTGGCCATTGCAATAGGTTACAATAGAGACGCATGGTAAGTAATGCTTTCTTCAGGGTTTCATGGCCTTGTTGTGAGACTTTGAAAGGCGTACCACTGAGAAAATATACCATACGCACGGCACCATTCATGCCACCTGATGCATAGGCCGGATAATTATTGGCATGGTGATAAGAGGAGCCGTCTATTTTGAAGGCGTCATTCAGGCCAGGGGCCGGCAATAGTCCATTATTAATCCATTGGGAAAAGCAAGTTAGGTATTGAGCTTTTTGAGGAGTGTCCTCCATGATCAGGATGCTTGCCAGACGACCCATTACTTGCGTGTTGAAGGCATCCATGTCCATGCCGTGGGTTTTGGAAGGCAAGAATATTTCACCCACAGAGGCGTACCATTGCATGCCTTTAATGGTTCCGTTAAGTTTGTTTTCTTGTCTTAGTACCTGTTTCATGATGTATAATGACCGGAAATAGTTGCGCCAGTTGTAGCCATAGTGATGGATGGTTCCTAAGGCGCTACCGTCGGCAATACCCTGGTCGTTGATGTGATCATACATATCCAGAAACATATGCTTTAGTTCAGATTTAAGACCTTCGTTGGAGCAATTAGCATGGGCTGTTGCGACTTTCATCATGAGGTTAAAAAAGGTCTTTACATCCTGCTTAGTGTCGTTGAAAAAGAACTTCGCCTCTTTGCGGTCTATGTGTGGAATGTAAAGTTCAGCATTGCGAATAAACCATATTGGCAACCCTGAGATCTGATCCTTTTTTCTGGTGATTTCGTAATGAGCCAGTTGGGATTTAAGATTATCGACTGTCTTTTCAGAGACTTTTTGTTTTTTTAAAATATCCTCTAAAAACCGTTGTTCAACAAGCTCGAATGCCTGCAAATCTTCAGGTGATAGCTTTTCTGGTGCAGGTATGTTGGGGGTGATGTGACTGGCTTTTTCAAGAATCAACCAATGGCTGGTGGTTTTTTTATTGACAAAAGGTACCTGGTGATCTGCAGTGTGGTGCCTGGAATCGATGTCAACACAAAGAAACATGTGATCAATGCACAATTGTCCTTTTTTAACCGATTGTGGACTCTCAATGCGCAGTCGGTTCATCGTAGTGACTGGTTGGCCCTCCATGTCACGCTCAAAAGATACCCAGGCGGCTCGCCAACCTTTGAAGTTGAGGTTGAAATTGAACCAGCAATTGTCGGTGTCATCGCTGCTAAATACAAAGCGGGCATGGTCGTTCACCGGTGTTTCATTGTAAATCCAAATGGCGAAGGAAGGAATTGATTTGTCTTCACTTTTAGGATCAAACGGTTTAAAACCAATGAGGTGATTTAGTATGAGTGCTCCTGGTTTTTGCCAGCTCCACTCTAATGATTTTTTCCCATGTTTGTAATGGATTTCGGAGGTTGAGATTTTATGTCCCTTGTCTGTCTGCCACTGTTTTTTGTTTAAGGATTCGAATGACCATAACGAGGGGTGCTCGAATTCTTTGGCAAATGTGTGTTGGAAAAATCCAAACAGTGAAATGGTTATTAGTAATAGGGATGTAGCCCTGCTAACCTGACTTTTTTTCATAGTTGTTCCACATTAATTAATTCGGTCTAAATGTAGAAGCCTCCGGTCAGCCATATTGGTCAGAAACGTCCATTCAGATGCCAAATTTATTCACTACCGCACGTATTAATCAGTTCTGGTTAGGTTGTCAGGATTTAGTACTTAACTCATTCCCGTTACAAAAATAAAAAAGGTTGTCGAAAAACCTCGACAACCTTTTAAATAACATCTTTTTACCGCTTATTGGAATTCCAGGTAGGCTTCTTTGTTCGCCGGTGTACCGTTGGTCCACTGTCGTTCCTTAGAAATAATTTCAGCAGCCGTTTTGTTAAAATCAGCATTGTAGAGTACCAGGGTTAATTTACCCTTTTTGCTCTTCTTAATCTGTTTTTTAATAACATCAGCTGGCAGGCTTATTTTTACCCATTCATTCTTTTCTGTCACACCAATGGATTGAGTTGCCAATAGTTCCCCTTGTTCTGGTTTGGTATTGAAAGTGATGGATGTTTCTTTCCATTTGGTGTCATCACAGTTATATACTTGAAGCTGAAATTTTGCAGACGCATCTTCTTTGCTTTTATATACTTTGACACAAAGATTTAAGTCCACTGATTCAAAGTTTTCTACTTTCTTTAAGTTGAACTGCAGATAGGTGGTTCGGGAGTATTTATCATTACCAGTCGATTTGCCAATTCTTAAACGGGCGGCTTTTGTTGCTCCCAAGGGTTGATTAGCTGTTTCTCCACCTTGCACAAAAGCGTCATGACTCACTTTGATTTTAAGTGGTTTGGCACAAAAGGCGTTTGATGTGGCTCCAAAAACAAAGAGGGAGGCAATGAATATTTTTACACTTGCTTTCATATTTATTGATTTAAGTTGTTGTTTTTAATTTTCTTAATCCATTCAGGTAAATACCCCAGACGCAGTTCCAGCTGTGCCTCATATAATGATTCCGGATCAACTGGTGTTCCCAATGATTCCAGTACTTTAACCTGGGCTTTGTTGAAGGTGGTTCCTGCTCCATGGAATCCGACTACATAGGGTGGGATGATCTTCCAGAACCAGGTTTTTGATGACCAGAATTCAAAGTCTGTTTCGGCTTCCCCTAATTCTTTATAATTCCAGAGTACCAAATACTCCATGTGGTTTGGTAAATTCTTTCTGGCGCCGCCTCCCCGGCCAATGAAAAAACCTCCTTCGGTGCAGTCAAATAGCGTGCAGCGAGGTTGTGAGGCATGTGTTTCAAAACAGGTATTTTCATTGTATTTAATGCGCCACAATACGGTGCCAATGGACGGGCCTGTAACCCCCGGGGCATGCCATTGAGAGGAGCTGTCTTTAATGTTACCAAGCAGTACGCGTGTAGAAGCATTAGCACTAATGGAGCTGTGTCCCGGGGTTCCGGTAACCGTACAATTAAGAACTGACACGTTAGCGGATAGTACAATATTTACAGCACGGTTTACATCAGTAAAGCGACAATTTCGAATCCAGCCATTGGCTTGACGGTGATACTTAAGGATGGAGTAGCCTCCGTCATGAATACAGTCGGCATGGTGTTTAAATTTTTCTTTCCAGTTTCCAACGAATGCAATGTCTTCAACACCCGCTTCTTCAGCGTGAGCATAGCTTAAAATCTGCCAATTATGATTTTTCTCTATGTCTCTCATGACTGGTTCTTTTAGCTCTATCATTTTCTTTTTTACACGAACCACTTGGTGATATTCATTTACATACACTCCTTTGTTGGTGATTGAGGTCCACTCTTTCTGCAGGTCACACCCGCACATCTCTTTTTCTATTAAATCAACTGCATTGTTCTTGACGCGTAAAACAATCCAATCACCCGCCTTTATTCCTGAGTTGTTTTGTACTTGAATATATTTTGAACCACGTGGGGCATTAGCACTTACTTCTGTTAAGACAACTTCCTTGCCACCACCGGTAAATTGCAACATATAATGACAAGACCACAGATTTTTGGGATTTTTAGGTGGAAGGTGGTTCTTCATGAAGAGTTCGGTGCCGCCTTCTTCGGCGCCGCTTCCCCTGAAAACAATGTTTTTACCTTTAATGATGATAGGTGTTGGCTCATCTGAATCCTCATTAACACGAAAACGTCCTTGGGGGAAGAAGACAATGCCTGAGCCGTTTTTAACCGCTGCGGCAATACATTTTTTAATGGCTGCTTTATCCGATATGCCATCGTTAGGTACCGCACCAAAGTCAGTTACATCAAAGACTTTATGAGTTACAGCGGGGATGGCTTCTTCTCCATGGTGATACCCGGCATATGAAAAATCGGGAAGCTCTGCTGTTTTGCCTTTAGAAGATTTCGCCTTGAAATCCTCCCAGAGCTGACTATTTTGTGCCTGGACAAAACCGGTCAGGGCTATGGCTGCAATGGATAGTACTATTGATTTACAATTCATGTTTGTTGTTTTTTCACGAGTCAAAAGGATCTTGGTATTTAGAATTATCTTCGATGAGAAGAGAATAGTATCAAGGCACCTTTCATGACTTTTGGATTCTGAATTAGATCTGCAATGTAGTACGTAATAGAGGTGGTTGATGTGGAGAATCGTTCAAAATGACGGATAAAATCATTCAGGCCTTCCCCAATAAGCTTGGAGGGGGGTGCCTGAATGGTAGTGCGCTTTGTAGCTGCAGGGCCTGTTTTAATGCTATTCTTGCAGGCGAAATACCTTGAAGCCGGATATAATTTGATGCGATTTGTAAACCCTGAAGCCAAACCAGCCTTTAGTGTATGGTTTGGGATCGTCTATACTAAATATCGTTTTTCCATCGCGGATATATCTGATTTTACCCTGGTTGGCAATAAGCCGTACGGTGTATGTCTTATTCGGGGTTAGTAATACGTCCGGGGAGTCAAGGTCATGTCCTTCAAGTAACGGCCTGTTGTTAGTGCCGTTGTACCTTCTGAACCGGGTTTTGGTGTTGTTGTGTCCGCCACAGCCCACATAATAGAGCAATAAGCCATCGTATTGCCTGAATTGTCCCTGGCGTTTCAGGTCGGTATGGAATAAATCGTCTGGATGCTGAGGTGCAGTGGCCATCCAGAATACGTTCATGTCTGATACCCGGTCATAGGGGCCACCTTTATCTACAGCTTTGATTTTATACTCAATCATTAATGGACCTTCCAGTTGTGGTTTAAACCAGACAGTACACCCGGATGAATCTAACAATTCAATTCCCTGTTTGGTAAATAAAACCTGACCGCCGGGTTGCTGTTCTACTTTCCATAAGCTGTTGTCTTTAAGTGCAGCGCTGCTGTAAATTTTCTTTTTTTTATGGTTGTGATGTTGAGCTGATACCGTAATGGTAAGCAGCAGGAGTATTCCGGTAAATAATCGATTAAGATTGTTTTTCTTCATTATCATTAGATTTTTGATGATTGTTTCCTTCTTCATTGGTATTGTTATTTTCCTGACCGTATTTTGATGGAGAAATCCCGAAGTGCTCTCTGAAACAACGGCTGAAATAACGTGGGGTACTAAAGCCGACAGCATAGGCTATTTCCGATACATTCATATCAGAGTTGCTCATTAACAGGTCAGCCGCTTTTTTTAGTCGGGTCGACAAGATGAATTCATTAGGCGTTTGTCCTGTGACACCTTTTAACTTAGCATAGAGGCGCGTGCGGCCAAGTCCCATCTCTTTGGCAAAATCATTAACATCAAACTCAGTATTGTCAATGTGCTTGTCTATTATTTGACGCGCCTGTTCCAGTAGTTTCCGGTCGATCGAAGTAGTTGCTACTTCCTTCACATCTGCCTGCGGATCTTGTTTAAACTTTTTCTGAATCAAAATCCGGTTCCGGAGCATGTTTTTAACACGGGCCCTAAGGAGTTTAGTGTTAAAAGGTTTGGTGAGGTAATCATCTGCTCCGGTCTCAATGCCTTCAATTTTGTATTCCATGGCAGTGCGGGCGGTTAACAGGATGATAGGTATGTGACTGGTTTGTATGTTGCGTTTTATTTTGGCGCACATTTGGGTGCCTGAAAGGTTAGGCATCATGACATCCGAAATAATCAAGTCGGGTTGTAGTTCCAGAGCAGCCTTTAAACCTTCATTTCCATCTGCAGCCTCCAGGATTTTATAGGTTGATTCAAAAATGGTTTTCAGCAGATGGCGTGCTTCGGTATTATCTTCAACCAGAAGAATGGTGGGTGCATCTTCCGGCGTATGTAGCTCATCCGTTGTATTTTGTTCGTCCGGAAAATGAATGATGGCGGGTGCATCAGTTGGCTGGATAGATTCGATGTCTGCCAACTGATCTTCTCGAAAGTGTTTATTCCCTTTTTTTAACCTGACAGTAAATAAGGTGCCTTCTCCCTCTTTACTATTGACGATTATTTGTCCATCATGTTCTTTGATTATTCCTTTGCATAAAGCCAAGCCGATTCCACTTCCCTGCCCCCTGGTTTTTCCTGATACGCGATCGATTTGATAAAACCGGTCAAAGATCTTGTTAACGGTTTCGGGAGCCATGCCCGGACCATTGTCCCGGATGTTAATATCAACATAGGTTGTTTGTTCAAGGACCTCCAGTTCAACAGTACCACTGTTTTGGTTTACGACTTTAAACGCATTGGATAGTAGGTTATAGAATACCTTTTCCATTTGATTTTTATCAAACCATAAGGCTAAGTCGATGGGAGGTTGTTTAAAAGTGTATTCTACCCTGTGATATTGGGCGTATTCGACAAATGATTGATAGATTTCGTCAAGGAATCCTGATAGCTTGTATTCTGTTACTTTTAGCTGCATGAATCCTTGATCAAGTTTTCTGAAATCAAGCAGTTCGGTAATCAGGTTGTTGAGTCGTATGGCATTATTGTGGACTGTAAGCAGTTTGCGATAGATTTTGGCTGATGTTTTGGTGTCCTCTAAAACCGATTCTAATGTGCCGGTTACCAGCGTGAGTGGTGTCCTGAATTCGTGTGAGATATTAGTGAAGAATCGCAGTTTTGATTGATTTAGCTCTTTTATCTGTTCTTTTTCACGTTGTTCAGCCTTTAGACTGTCCGTTAACCGAACTTTGGTTAGGTATACGTGGTTAAGCCACCATATAATAGCCAGGAACAGGATGAAGTAGGCCAGATAAGCGAACCATGTTTTATAGATTGGCGGTTTAACTGTGATAAGCAGTGTTTTTTCATCGATCACATTGTTCTCGACACTGTTTAGGCCCCGTATCCTTAGTTTGTAGGTTCCCGGATCGAGGTTCGTGTACGTCACTGAGGTTTGGTTGCCGGCATCGACCCATGTATTATTAAAGTTTTCCAGCTTGTACTGAAAGCGGCTTTGATTGGTTGAAATGTAGTTGCAAGCTGAATAAGATATGGTGAAGATGTTTTGCTCCGGCTCCAGGGTAATAGCTTCAGTAAAGGATAAATCCTCATTTAAAATGCCTGTGTCATCTCCTGGAATTACTTCCTTGTTGTTTACATGTAATGAGGAGAAAATCAAATTGTAATTGTTTGATTTTTTAAGTAAGTCCTCTTCATTGAATGAAATGAGCCCATTAATACCGCCTGCAAATACCTCTCCGTCACTGGTAAGGTAGAGCGAGCCTTCATTAAGTTCTTCAAGTGGAAAGCCATTTTTATGGTGGTAGTTATAAAATTTTTCATTTTCCACATCAAACCGGGATAATCCTTTTTCGGTGGCTATCCAGAGGTTTCCGAAACGCGATTCCTGGATGCCATAGATAAAATCGCTGGGCAGTTTGTGTTTTGAGCGGGTGTAGTTTTGGAAAATATCTTTGTCACGCAGGTATTGATTCAGGCCACCTCCAAAAGTCCCGATCCATAGCCGGAATTGATGGTCTTCAAAAATACAATGGATAGTGTTGCTACTGATGGAATTCGGGTTCTGATCGGAGAAACGGTATTTTTTTATTTGTTGGCTTTGTTCGTCAAATGAGCATAGTCCTTCTTTTTCTGTTCCAATCCAGAGCTTTCCAAAACTATCTTCAAAAAGGCTGTAAATCACTTTTCCTACATATGCCCTGGTTTCTTTGTCTTTAAAGAAATGGGAAAACTGATTGGTTTGCGGTTCAAATTTAACAATGCCTTCATGTGTGCCCAGAAGGAAGTAGTCATGGTAAGGAATAATGGCCGTTACCACATTAGATGGAATTGAGGTGCTGTCTTCGGGATTATTAAAGAAATTTGTAAAGCTTTTTGTTTCAAGGTTAAAAATGTTAAAACCTCCAAGGTGAGTGCCGATGTACAACGTTTTTTTGTCCGGCATATAAAGCGATTTGATATTGTTGTGCGATAGGCCGGGTTTTCCTTCCTGATGGCGAAAGTGTTTAAATGTTTTTGTTTTACGGTTTAGGAAATCCAAGCCACCTCCTTCGGTAGCAATCCATAAGTTGTTTTGGTCATCTGCCAGTATTTTGCCAATCACTCTGTAACCTGTTCCCTCGGGGTGATTTTCTCGAACGGCATAATGGTTGTATATGTGATAATCGGGATTGTAGTAATTAATACCACCGAAATAGGTGCCGATCCACATGGTCCCCTGGTGATCGCGCAGTATGGAATAAATACTGTTATGGGAAAGATTATATGGGCCTTCGTCCGTCTGCTGATAGTTAGTGATGGTATGGTTTCTGCCATCAATAATACTTAATCCCAGAAATGTGCCAACCCATATGTTACCTTTGGTATCTTCGTTTATCTCTCTGATGATGTTATTTACCAGTGATTGATTTTCGTCATCGTGTATGAAATGCTTAATTGTATCGTGTTGGCGATTGAGCAGGTAGACCCCGTCCCCATTGGTTCCAACCCATATCTGTTTGTGAGAATCGGTAAATACAGAGTTAATTTTTCCCGGGAGAATACGTGTAGTAACCTGCTTATTGGGGTTGTATTTATATAACCCTTTATCACTGCATATCCATAGCATTCCTGCGTTATCCCTGGATAAATGATTAATAGATGTATTTTCTGTAAAAATCTTAGTGTGAAGCCGGGTGGCTTTATTTTCTTTATCCAACTCAAATAAGCCTCTGTTTGTACCAAGCAACATTTGACCGTTGAAGGGGATAATTGACAATATGCCACTAAATGGAAACCGATTAAATTTTAATGTTTTAATGTTTAATCGAGAGACACCTTCGTAAGTGGAAACCCAGATGTAATTTCCATCTGGTTTTAGGTCTCTGATAGTATGACCTAAAAGAGAAGTAGTGTCTCCGCGTAAGGGACGATATGTTTTTATCTTATTGCCGTCATATACATTAAGCCCATCTCTTGTGCCAATCCAAATTCTACCCACACTATCCTGTAGTAAAGTAGTAACTGTGATTTGAGAAAGGCCATCAGATAACCCTAAATATTCGAATGTAATTTTCTGTGCAGACGATGTTATTAAGAAGCTAAAGCTTATAATTCCCACTAGAAGACTTCGAATTCCCATATACCCCTCCATTCTAAAATTTATACTTCAAAAATAACGATATCATTCAAAATAAATGGAGTTACAAAGGAATAGGACTTGGATAAATATGTAGCCAAAATAGTCCGCAATAGGTGTAAAAACGTACACATGCTTATTGTTGTCTGGTTTCTTCGTTGTTGAAAATCAATTGTTTTTGATGAGCATGGACGATTTTAGTTGTTATATTACAAGTAGTTAGGGTGTTTTTTTAATAGGTCGGATGGTTATTTTTGTGATAAGTGTTGAATGAGATGATTAAAGAAATATGGCTCTAACTGAATTATTTGAAATAAAAATGAGAATGTCATTATTTAAAAATCTTGGATTGGCAATTACAGCTATGACTATTGGAGGCTGTCAATTTGAGAAGAATGCTACAGAGTTTTGTCAAGACAATCTGGATTTTGCCTGTCAACAGGTTAATCTTTTAGTGGAAGATGCTCAGGTAGCCAATAAAATTCCACGGACCTTAACGGCTGAAGGTAATATGCATTGGACCAGAGATGGGTTTGATTGGACTGAAGGATTTTTCCCGGGTACGTGTTGGTATCTGTACGAATATTCTGGCGATAAGTCCTGGATGAAGGCAGCAGACAATTTTCAAAATATGTTTGTCGAACATCGATTGCTTCCTTATTTCCATGATTTGGGATTTGTGTTTAATTGTTCTTATGGGAACGGTTTTCGTTTGACAGGAAACGAAAAATATAAACAAGTGCTTATTGAAGCAGGTAATACTTTAATTACTCGTTTTAATCCTAATGTTGGTTGCATTCGTTCCTGGGATGTGGATAAGGGCTGGCAATCAAAACGTGGTTGGGAATATCCGGTGATTATTGATAATATGATGAATCTGGAGATGTTGTTTGAATTGACCCGAATTACCGGAGACGAAAAATACCAGAAGGTTGCTGTTTCGCATGCGGATGTAACCATGCAGAACCATTTCAGGGATAATATGAGTTCTTATCATGTGGTCGATTATGACAGCATTACCGGGGAGGTTAGAAACCATCATACCGCTCAGGGGTATGCGCATGAGTCAGAGTGGGCAAGAGGACAAGCTTGGGGGGTGTATGGATATACTGTTTGTTATCGTTATACGCATGACCAAAAATATCTTGATCAGGCCATGAAAATTGCAGATTACATTATTAATAATCCTGCCATACCTGAGGATAAAATTCCATACTGGGATTATGATGCCCCAAAGATTCCGGATGAACCGCGTGATGCTTCTGCGGCAGCTGTTACCGCATCGGCTTTAATTGAGTTGAATGGTTATGTGGAAAAAGATTATTTAACTGAAGCATGTGCCATACTAAAAAGTCTTTCTTCTGATAATTATCGAGCGCGCCTTGGTGGGAATAAACATTTTCTTTTGAAGCATAGTGTAGGAAGTATTCCTCACAATAATGAGATAGATGTGCCTTTAAATTATACCGATTACTATTATGTGGAAGCGCTCCTCCGGTTAAAGAGGCTGGAAAGCAAAGATAACCAAATGGCATGTTTGAAGTAAGTATTACCTTTTAATAAAGCGAGCGTTTCATATCTATGGAACGCTCGTGTTATAATTTAGGGATTCGAAAAAAAATGAGAATTCTGGTGCTCTCATTTTTTTCAAAACTCGTTATAACTAAAATCCAAAAATCAGCGAAACTATTGACTATTTTAGGCCAGTTTCAACTGACCAATGAAAATCTGAAACAGATGAAATTAAACAAGTATGTTGTATGGAGTTTTGGGATCGGTGCTATTCTGACATCTCTAAGTGGTTGCCAGCCAAAACAAGAAAAAAAATCTCCAAACCTGGTATATGTGTTTCCTGATCAGTTTAGAAAACATGCGATGGCTTTTTGGGATGATCCTCAATTTAAAGGCGCCATTCGTACCAAAGCTGATCCTGTTAAAACACCCGAATTGGATAAATTTGCCCGGGAAGCTGTCGTGTTTACCAATATGGTGAGCAATTGTCCATTGTGTAGTCCGCACCGCGGAAGTCTTTTTACAGGGCTTTTTCCTGGTTCCAGTGGCGTGCCGTTAAATTGCAATTCTAAAAGGCCTGTAAGTTCGTTGCGTACTGATGCTGCCACTATTAGTGATGTGTTGAGTGGAGAAGGTTATGATTTGGCTTATTTTGGTAAATGGCATCTTGATTTTCCTACTCCCAATGATCCGGTTAATCCGGGAAATTATGTAGATCCGCGTCGGCCCGCCTGGGATACCTATACGCCAAAGGAAAAAAGACACGATTTTGACTATTGGTATTCTTATGGGACTTGGGATGTACATAAAGATCCTCACTATTATGATCGAGAAGGTAATCGATATGATCCAAAGGAGTGGTCTTCCAAACATGAAGCCAACAAAGTTATCTCTTATCTGAAGAATGAATATGGGCAAAGAGATCCTAAAAAACCGTTTGCTGTATTTGTGTCGATGAATCCACCACATAGTCCTTATAAATCTGTGGATGATTGTCTGGAGGAGGATTATGACAAATATAAAAATATGACGTCGCAGGAGCTATTGCATCGGGATAATGCGGATCCGGAAATGGTTAAGGCAAAATCAGCACCGTTCTATTTTGCTAATGTCACTGGAGTGGATCGCGAGTTTGGACGTATTGTACAACAGCTTAAAGCCATGGGGGAATATGAAAACACTATTGTTGTTTTTACCTCTGACCATGGCGAAACCATGTGTAGTCAGGGGATTAAAGATCCTAAAAATAATATTTTCACAGAGGCTTTTGATGTTCCGTTCCTGATTCGTTGGCCAGGAATACTTAAGGCACGTGTTGATGATCTTTTAATGGGATCACCGGATATTATGCCTACTCTGCTTGGATTAATGGGATTTGAAGAAAGGATTCCGAAGGAGGTGCAAGGTTATAATTATGCTGGTGTCCTTGAGAATGAAGCCATCAATGGAAAACGACCGAACTCTGCTTTATATATAAAGAATGTAGATGGTGAAAAAGATGCGAACGGGAAAGTGTTAAGCTATTTTCCAATTAGCCGGGGCATAAAAACGCATCAATATACATTTGAACTAACTATTAATAGGGATCACCATTTGGTAAAAACAAAATTTTTTAATGATGATGATGATCCCTATCAGTTAAATAACCTGCCCGTCGATAAGAATGATCCGGTAGTCAGGACGTTATTGGATGAAATGGCTTTTTGGATGAAGCGTAGTAACGACCCTTGGTTTGAAAAGGAAATTTTGGCTGATTGGATTAACTATTAAAGGAGGGAAAGATGGATCGAAGAGAGTTTGTTAAAAATTCGGTGCTCACCTCCGGAGGGATGATGGTTGGGAGTAAGCTATTGGCAGGGAATAGAAGGGAAGAAGTATGTTCTCGTCCCAATATTGTGTTGATCATGACTGATCAACAAACAGCTCAGGCTATGAGCTGTGTTGGTAATGATGATTTGAATACGCCTTCAATGGATTACCTGGCCAGGTATGGAACACGATTTAAAAGGGCATACTGTCCTGCACCTTTATGTGGTCCCAGTAGAAGCAGTATGCTTACCGGTCGGCTTCCACATGAGTTAAATACCACTATTAATTTACCTGAACAATCAGGTTATTGGAGCAGAGATATAAAAATCTTAGGAAAGATTTTTAAAGATGGCGGGTATGATACGGGGTATGTAGGAAAATGGCACTTACCAGTACCTGTTGAGGAGAAGGATTTTCATGGATTTGATTTTATTACTAATACCAAGCGCAGAGATTGGCAGGATGCATCAATTCCTGCAGACTGCAATGATTTTTTGGAGCAGAAAAGGGATAAGCCCTTTTTAATGGTCGCTTCGTTTATCAATCCTCATGATATTTGTGAGTGGGCCAGGGAGCAGTCCTTGCGTATGGAACCCATAGGAAAAGCGCCTGTTTCTAAAGAGTGCCCTCTGGTTCCTGAAAATTATGAGATACCGGTTGGGGAACCGGATATTTTGAGAGAACAGCAGAAACGTTCCTGGAAAACTTATCCTACTATTGAATGGAAAAAAGACAGATGGCGACAATACCGTTGGGCTTATTACCGTCTTGTAGAGCATGTAGATCGGTATGTTGGGTATGTGCTGCATGCCTTGGCTAAAAACAAACAATTAGATAATACTATTATTGTATTTGCCAGTGATCATGGTGATGGTGTTGGTAGTCACCGATGGAATCAAAAGCAGGTTTTGTATGAAGAAGTCGTCAATGTGCCATTTATTGTATGCAAGCCAGGTAGAACTAAAGCTCGTATCAATGAAAAACAGGTGGTAAATGTTGGGCTGGATTTAATACCTACCCTGTGTGAGTATTCAGGAATAAAGTTGCCTGCTGAGTTAATAGGGGAAGGGCAGAGGAAGTATGCAGAGAAGGCAGGTGAGTGGAATAACGATAAGACCATCGTGGTTGAAACAGAATTTGCCAATGGAACAAACTCATTTGGAATCACCGGTAGGGCTTTGATTAAAGGCGACTGGAAATACATTGTGTATAGTAAAGGTAAAAAGAGAGAACAGTTGTTTAATCTTAAATCAGACCCTGGTGAGATGGATGATCTTACGTTGAAGTCTGAATTTAAGGAACCATTGAAGAAGGCGAGAACTTCGCTTATTAAGTGGTGTAAGGAAAACAACGATTCATTTGAGACTTTTATACAGCTATGAATTTATAAAATACGATTTTAACTCTGGTTGACAATCGAAAGCAAGTGCTGAAATATTCGAATGAAAATAGAATATAGCGTCACTGAAATCTCATTTTGAAGCATCTATTTTTCCTTATTCTTTCAAAACGAAAGAGGACTGCAAATAGACGATTAAAGGCCAATAAGAAGTGAAATGTATTTGGTACTAAAAACAATCACTAATCGGAATACCAGGTTGACTTTCTTTTATTGCTTTAATATAAAGTAAGGAGTCAAATATGATACTCAAAGAATAAATACTAAGAAATAAATAGCTAGCGTTGTGTCATGAAAAAAAGAAATAGTTAATAATTGGGATGTTACTAGGAAGTAATCTCTTATGCTATATTTTTCTTTTTCTGGTTGACTTATCATTAGCACTTATGTAATTACTTAATTACTCTTAAATGACTTAAATCTATGGTAAAAAAGATCTGTTTAATATTTGTGCTGGTTATATCTCTGTTAAAGGTAACAGGGAATGATCAGGTGCCTGAATTTTCAGCAGCGGGATTTTTTAAATTAAAAGATTCCGGGAGAGAGATTTATGACTTTAATGTAGGATGGCGATTTTTAAAACAAGATCATGATCAGGCTTACAAAGCCGATTTTGATGATTCGTCATGGGAAATTGTAAATGTCCCTCATGGGCTTGAAATATTATCGGCTGAGGCAAGTGGTTCGGTAAATTATCAGGGGCCGGCATGGTATCGTAAAAAATTTAGCGTAGATAAAAAAATGCAGGGAAAGAAGATGTTCTTGTATTTTGAAGCTATAATGGGAAAGTGTAAGATATGGGTAAATGGGGAATTAGTAAAAGAACATTTTGGTGGTTTTCTACCGATTGTTGTTGATTTAACCGGGAAGGTAAAATTCAATGACATGAATGTAATTGCTGTAAAGGCGGATAATTCAGATGACCCATTATATCCTCCTGGTAAATCCCAAAAAGTATTGGATTTTACCTATTTTGGAGGTATTTATCGTGACGTATGGTTGGTTACTCATAACAATATCTTTCTGTCAGATCCAAATTTTGTAGATAAAAAAGCCGGTGGTGGCTTGGTGGTGCATTACGAAAATTTGTCTTCAAAAAAGGTTGATGTTTTAGTTAAAGCTGATATAATTAATGAGACTGAAAAAGATCAGAATCTTTCCGTATCTGTTTTGCTGAAGAATACAGAAGGAGATGTTGTTGCTAAGGCTAACAATAAGTTGTTATTAAAAAGTAGAGAAGCAAAAAATACCACCATATCAACGGTAGTGAAGAAACCCAATCTTTGGAGTCCCAATAATCCGTATCTCTATTCAATGGAAGTGAGAATTCTGGATCAACAAGGAAAAGTGGTTGATGGAGTAAGAGAAAGAGTGGGGATTAGAAAAATCGAATTTAGAGATAAAGAAGGTTTTTTCCTGAATGGCAAACCATATAAGGATAAGCTTATCGGTGCGAATCGACATCAGGATTTCGCCTGCTTGGGCAATGCACTTCCTAATTCAGGGCAATGGCGTGATGCAAAAAAACTAAGAGATGCCGGATTAACGATTATTCGTTCGGCGCATTACCCCCAAGATCCCGCTTTCATGGATGCTTGCGATGAATTAGGCTTGTTTGTAATTGTGGCTACGCCCGGATGGCAGTTCTGGAATGTCGATCCAATCTTTGAACAAAGGGTCTACGATGATATTAAAAATATGGTTCGCAGAGACCGAAATCATCCAAGCGTCATCATGTGGGAACCAATCCTGAATGAGACTAAGTTTCCCGATTATTTTGCTCAGAACGTACATAACCTGGTACATGAAGAGTACCCATGGCAGGGCGCCTACACTGCCTGTGACAGCCATGCCAAAGGACATGAGTATTTTGATGTGATCTATGCCCATCCGGTAAAGGGAAAGTGTTGGTCTGCAACTGTTAAAAACAATGAGCATAATTATCAAAAGGCAAAGGTTGACTTTAATAAATACGACAAATGTACCTTTACCAGAGAATGGGGAGATAATGTAGATGACTGGTCGTCACATAATTCAACCAGCAGAGTGGCTCGTGGCTGGGGCGAGCATGCTCAGCTGATACAAGCGATTCATTATGCTGGTTCAGAGAATATCTTCACCAGCTTTGATGCCCTAAACCGCGCTCCGGCACAACATGTTGGGGGAACACTTTGGCACTCTTTCGATCATCAGAGAGGATATCATTGCGATCCCTTTTATGGAGGCATAATGGATGCTTTTCGTCAACCTAAATATTCATACTATCTTTTCAAGAGCCAACGCGATCCTCAGTTGCAAATGGAGAAATCAGAATCTGGTCCAATGATTTTTATTGCCAACCAGATGTCACCTTTTTCTGAAAAAGATGTTTATGTTTTTACTAATTGCGATAAAGTACGTTTGATCGCTTATGAGACAGATACCATCGTAAAAATAGCAAGAAACAACAAAGAAGGAATGAAACATCCACCGGTAGTTTTTGAGGATGTCTTTGATTTCATGAAACTAAAAAAGCTGCACCGTAAGAAAAATTGGGAACAGGCAAGTATCGTAGCCGAAGGCATCATCGGCGATGAGGTTGTAATACGCCACAAACTCATGCCAGCGAGGAAACCGGCCAAAATAATGCTGACCATCGATAATGAAGGAAAACCGCTCGTTGCCAATGGCTCTGATGTAATGGCTGTTTTTGCCTCAATAACTGATGAAAGTGGAAATGTAAAACGGTTGAATAATTACACCATTCAATTTGAGGTGAGTGGTGAAGCCACTCTTTTAGGTAACTCTGCCACTGGAACCAATCCGGTTAAAGTAGAATGGGGAACAGCTCCTGCTTTAATAAAAACATCAAACACCCCAGGTGATATTATTATTAAGGCAAGACTTTTAGTTGAAGGGGTAAATACGGTTCGTGAAGCCGAATTAAAGGTGAAGTCTATTGCAAGTTCAATTCCCATGGTTTTTCAGGAAACAACAAAAGATAATCCTGTGAAGAAGATCGAAGGAAACAACACTTCAGACACCAAGTTGGAGCAAGTGAAAAAAGAATTGTTCCGCATTCAATCTGAGTTAAATCAATACAAACTGAAAGAGGTTGAAAAACAACAACAAGAATTTGAATAAAAAGATTGATTTCGCTGTCTTATAAAAACAGTAGATAATCGTATTTTATCACCCTCAACCTGCCAGTTTAAGAAGGAATCTAGAATTGGCAGGTTTTTTATGTCCTCATGAATCCTATATGATTTTTTTAAAGGGCGTCCCATCTCGCTAAGGCTCGCTGCCAGGCTTTCCACTTCTACTCCTCGCCCCACCGCACCAATCCATCCCGTCGCTGTGGGGTATCCGTTGCAATCCTTGGCCGGGGCACCTGGATGGGCAGTGCGATCCTTGAACAAATCGTCTTCCTTGAACCATATACCATGTACCCTTCATCCCTTCATATATATACTCACTGCTCTCTGTCTATTTTTACCTTCTATCCTCCATCTTCTATTTTTCCCTTTCTCCCTTCTTGCTACCTGTCCATTTATAGCCTCTAATTTCTATCTTTTAACCTCTATCTTCTTCCCGAAAAATTAATCACCCACTCCAATAGATACTTACCCATCCTGGTGCATATTTCTTACCACAAACATTAGGAAACCCCAAAAATAGTCCGTTCTTTTGCACCCGCTTTTCAAGGGAAGGGCACTACGCAAGGAGCGAAAAAATGGCGTATTGAAACACCTTTTAAGGATGATATTCAGGGGGTAAGGAAACTTACAAAATAACGCTGAAAATTTAATTTCAAAAAGGTTTGGATAAACGAAAATAAAGCGCTTATTTTGCACCCGCTTTTCGAACGAGAAAGCAGGCACAGCAAGGGATTGCGAAGTCAAAGAAGGCATGTTGAGAATCACTTTTTTGGAGGGTGTAGGTTTAAGTTTTAAACCATAAAA
>RHGE01000279.1 GCA_004296775.1 Marinilabiliaceae bacterium JC017 | reverse complement strand
TTTTATTTTTCTACATGTAATATATGTATGATAATCCATTTATTTAGTATTCTTCTTTTATTATTTTTTTCTTGTCTTCTAAATTTTTATTTAATAAAAAKAAAGAGTTTCTTAAAAATTYCCGAAAGATTCGTTAGAATACGATCCAACAGGGAYTATTAGTAATAATGAAAATTATTGGGAGATATAGAAAGAAGCACGACTATATATCTATATTTGAATTATATTATATATACATACGTTAGAAGGGAACATTAAATTCTTTTTATTTGCCTTGCCTAATGGAATGTCGCGAAAAGAAGAATTCGCTCTTTCAATATCTTGTTGATAGAAACTTTCTGATKAGTAATCAGAATCAGGAATATGGGTAAAAAAAAGATCTCGAAAAAAAATAAAGCATTTTCTTCTAATTTTTATTTTGATAAACTAACTGCTTGTTCGCCACAATTAAAATAATTGAACTTAAAGCTCTACTTGATTGCATTTTTTTTTCAAAGGAAAGAAAGCGTGGAGCTGAAATAACTCATTCAGAACGCCTTTTAAAAGATTACGTGGTACGATTGGATCGAATAAGCCCTTATGGAATAAATATTCAGCCGCTTGTGAACCTTCAGGYACKGYYTTWTTCAATGYTTGTTCAATTACTCTTTTACCCGCAAATGCAATRTAGGCATWGGGTTCGGCAATAATGATATCCCCCAACATACCAAAACTAGCTGTCACYCCACCRGTAGTAGGAGATGTAAGRATTGATAYATAGAATAACTTTTTACTTGATTGATAATCACATAAAACCKAAGAAATTTTAGCCATTTGCATCMAACTTAAACTTCCTTCTTGCATTCGTGCTCCTCCGGAAGAACACACTAAAATAAGAGGTAAACATTGATTGGTAGCATACTC
>RHGE01000278.1 GCA_004296775.1 Marinilabiliaceae bacterium JC017 | reverse complement strand
ATCGACAAGGACATTTTTTTTCGTGAGCAATGGGTATATGCAAATTTCGTTTCCGGAACTCCGGGTGCTATCAGTTTTTATGTTGAATGCCCGGCGAACTGGAGGCAGGAAGACAAACACAGAGCTCTTCATCATTTCAAGCTATTAAATATTGCTAACAGGTATCGTTTGGAGGCAGGGAAGCACTTGAGTGAAGTGATTACTCAAAGAAACTCTTTCGTAAAAGTTATAAGGAAATATAGTTCAACCGCAACGTTTCAGCAGCTACAGTCAGAATTTATTTAAGCAAATCTGAAACCTATTATAGATTTGAATGACTTCCCCAATTATTGGAAAAGAGTTATGTATCAGTGCCTAGCAAACTCGGAAGATTTTTTCAGAGGGATCTAGAATATGATGAAAGATAGAAAATTACGACGCTTATCGGAAGTGAACGAATACTTTTTATATGAGGAGGGCTGTTTTTACAAAATCCGGTAGTAACTTGCTAACCAATTCCTAGGCAGGTCATTGGCAACAGTGGCATGCACCGAGAAGGACGTTTGTAATGTCCGCTCCGGCACATAGCAGTCCTAGGGACAGTGGCGTACAGTCATAGATGGTCGGTGGGAGGTGGTACAAATTCTCTCATGCAAAAAATATGTAACATCGGTAGCAACTGGAAATCATTCAACACCCGCACTATCGGAAGTTCACCAGCCAGCCGCAGCACGTTCCTGCATACGACGTGTCTGCGGCTCTACCATATCTCCTATGAGCAACGTGTTAGCAGAGCCAAGCCACAACTCTAATTTTAATACATAATGAATGATAATAATAATATTAAAAATTTCCTGTGTAACTAATTTACTATATGGTTTCTGATAAGAATCATTGCAAAGATCAAACAACTTGTATTACATTGA
>RHGE01000277.1 GCA_004296775.1 Marinilabiliaceae bacterium JC017 | reverse complement strand
GAATTCTAATTTGTTTCAATTCAAGAAATGGAAACGGTCAGGATAGAAATCCGGTATTTTGCGATGGTAAGAACGTAAAAAACTGTGGTCAATTTTTGGATAAAAGCACAAATCTTGATATAGATAAAAATAAATTAATAAAATTAAAGTTCTTTCTTTGGCCCACTTATCGATTAGAAGATTTAGCTTGTATGAATCGCTATTGGTTTGATACCACTAACGGCAGTCGTTTCGGTATGGTAAGGATACATATGTATCCGCAATTTAATTAAAATGTATCCACACCACAATTAAATTCAAAATTCGATGATGGTACATTTTTGCTATATATCCTGTAGCATAYCTGATATATCAAAGCAAACAGATACACACATGTGTTGTCTTACATTCCATTCTGATACATGATACTAATTCAATGACGTATCAAGTAGATCTATAAMTAACTCMACAGAATCTTCTTATTTTCMTTTTCAATTTGAGTTCTAACTTATTATCTTTTATGAGTGCCGTCCCTTTGTATTTTTATACAAATCAAATTGAAAATTGGATGGATCATTTTATTTGAAAAAAAAAAAGATTGAATTTGATAAAATTAGGAGTCCATAATTAAATTAAGTATACCCGATTAAAATGGTTGGCATTATTATTTATTATTTCTGATAGGTAAAATTAATATCTTTAAACAAGAAAATTAAACGGGGGAGAAATTTTCGTTTTATGGTAAAAAATTCATTCATTTCAGTTTTTTTGCAAGAAGAAAAAGAGGAAAACCGGGGGTCTGTTGAATTTCAAGTATTCAGTTTCACCAACAAGATACGAAGGCTCACTTCGCATTTGGAATTGCACAGAAAAGACTATTTATCTCAGAGAGGTCTACGTAAAATTCTGGGAAAACGTCAACGACTACTGGCCT
>RHGE01000274.1 GCA_004296775.1 Marinilabiliaceae bacterium JC017 | reverse complement strand
TTGATAGGCTGCAGGTGTAAAGGTGGTAACACCAAAGCCGAGCAGTACTAATTACCCGAGACTTTCGATTCACAAGTTGAGTTAGGTGGTTATGATTTTGATTTTGCGCTGATATGTTATTATTAGATAATAGACATAGAGATAATAGRTGGTTAGACAAAAGAGTCTAAGGATCTAASMTCWAWAAGTCTAARMATCTAAAAAGATATTCAGGTGGTTATAGCGACGGGGCTCCACCTCTTCCCATTYCGAACAGAGAAGTTAAGCCCGTTAGCGCCGATGGTACTGCGTYWAGTGGGAGAGTAGGTCGCCGCCAACCTTTAGAAACCCGATGTTCATTAGARCATCGGGTTTTTTGCGTTTATACCTCTGGGATTTTTGATGTTCGATGATTGACGTGGGGATGTTCGATGGTTCTGAGTTTTATGTTGGAAGATAGAGGCTAGAGGCTGGAAGTTGGAGGGGAATAATCATCGGAAGGTATGAACGCAACATCATGACTCCTTCCGTAGAAGTGATTATTAAAATTGCAGATACCCTTRAAGTTTCAATCGATTACCTGGTGGGCAAAACTAACCTGGTCATTGACAAGGATATTTTAAAATGTTTGGAAGACATTAATTCATTATCAGAAGACAATAGAGCATAYATTCTTAATCACMTGGATATWCTTATYCGTGACTTTAAAGCCCGCTAAGCTTACGTACATTAAAATATTATACAACACATKCATGTAAAAAGCCCGGCCACCTTGCGGTACCGGGCTTTGTTATGCTCATTTAAATGTTCTTATTCATTCTATTTTTAATGGAACGCGATACAATCGCGCACTAGCGGGGTAAATATAGGTAATTGTATTGTTATTGCCTTTTAATGATTTTACCGGTATGTGCAAAAGGGTGTAAACCTTGGGAAAGTAGTCCCATGTCAATGGGAAATGGT
>RHGE01000273.1 GCA_004296775.1 Marinilabiliaceae bacterium JC017 | reverse complement strand
AGATTAAAAAATGATATGATTCAACCYCARACCTATTTRAATGTAGCRGACAACAGCGGGGCYMGAGAATTRATGTGTATTCGAATCATAGGAGCTARTAATCGMCGATATGCTCATATTGGTGAYRTTATTGTTGCTGTRATCAAAGAAGCARTRCCMMATAYKCCTCTMMAAAGATCAGAAGTGRTYAGAGCTGTAATTGTACGKACWYGTAAAGAACTCAAACGTRACAAYGGKAYGATAATACRATATGATGACAATGCWGCMGTTGTCATTGATCAAGAAGGAAATCCAAAAGGAACTCGAGTTTTTGGKGCGATCGCCCGRGAATTGAGACARTTAAAYTTTACWAAAATAGTTTCATTAGCCCCTGARGTATTATAAGATAAGACCATGATATAGAGTTATAGTAGAGTATTTAAATGAAATAGGTTAATTAATAGATTGTGTCTCACGTATATACCTTTACTAATTCATAACAAAAAAAGATCATGTTTATTATATCCAAATTTTGAGGCACCAATAATTTTAGTTCATTATGGGTAGGGACACTATTGCTGAGATAATAACCTCTATACGAAATGCTGACATGCATAGAAAAGGAACGGTTCGAATAGCATCTACTAACATCACTGAAAACATTGTTAAAATACTTTTACGAGAAGGTTTTATAGAAAACGTGAGAAAGCATCRGGAAAACAACAAAGATTTTTTGGTTTTAACCCTACAACATAGAAGGAATAGGAAAGGACCATATAAAACTATTTTAAATTTAAAACGGATCAGTCGACCTGGTCTACGAATCTATTCTAACTATCAAAGAATTCCTAGAATTTTGGGTGGGATGGGGATTGTAATCCTTTCTACTTCTCGAGGTATAATGACAGACCGAGAGGCTCGACTAGAAGGAATCGGTGGAGAAATTTTGTGTTATATATGGTAA
>RHGE01000271.1 GCA_004296775.1 Marinilabiliaceae bacterium JC017 | reverse complement strand
AGGCACGGGCTTCTTCCTCCCCGATGCCCAGATAGCGCCAGCTTGGGCGATGACTGAGCCGGAAAAAAGACCCGACGATATGATCCTGATGCMGCTGGATGGCGTTGGCGGCATRGCCGTTATTGCGTACCAGATCGTCTGCGCGGGCATTGCCACGGGTAAAGTTGGGCAACAGGGCTGCATCCACACTTTCMCTCGGTGGGTTCCACGACCGCAACTGCCCTCCAAATCCGCTGCCACCGCCGTGATAACCGGCATATTCGCGCAGCGATGTCATGCCGTCCGGCCCCAGAAGGGTGGGAATGGTGGGCGTTTTCATACATAAAATCCTGCAGGTCCCCTGCGTCGCTGTGTCATGCCGGTCTGCACTTCCAGCTCTGCAATATATTTTTTCAGGTCAGACACGGAAGTGGCCGTAAACTCCACCCTTCGTCCGTCTTTCTGTACTGTTGCCACCCGTTTACCTGTCATCAGGTCATGCAGTGCCGCACGGGCAGCGGCAAGTTCTTCCTGTCGCGTCATTCATCCTCTCCGGATAAGGCACGGGCGTAATCTGCCAGTGTTTTCTTGTTGGTTGCTGCACCATCCTCTTCCTGCAGGCTCGCCAGCAGCGCACTGAGATCCAGCTGCCAGCGGGAAATACTGATGCGCAGCGCCGCCAGCGCATAAACGAAGCAGTCGAGTGCCTCATTGCGTCGCTTTTTGCTGTCCCACAGTATTTTTTTCCTGCCATCCACCCATTTTTCGACCTGCTCTTCAGCAGTCAGCTGCTGCGCTTCGGTCAGATCAAAAATATCCGGGTTATTCGGGAAGTGAACGGCACCGGGAAGCGGTTCATCCCCTTCCGGCGTCAGTGTGAAGCGGTTATAAATCTGCTCTTTCGCGGTATCCGTACCGATTTCGGTAAGGTAAACCCCGTTTTTGTTTCGCTTACGTGGCATGCTGGCCACCGGCTTTCCGTAGACGGATG
>RHGE01000270.1 GCA_004296775.1 Marinilabiliaceae bacterium JC017 | reverse complement strand
GACCACTCGGGAAATTGAAATAATAGCATACGACCAATATTTTTAGCTATTATTAATGACGGTAATATAATAGATTTTCTAAGAATTGATTGTGTTACTAAGACTGAACCTCTTATTACTTGAGCAAATATAATGGTATCCCAGGCTTCGGCTATTTCTATTCGCACTTTCTCTTCTATTTTGTCCTTTTCTCTTTTGTTCGCCTCTTTTTTCTCTTTTTCTTTTGTATCTTCCTCCGCATAATCCGAAATTTTGAATTCTGTGTTTTTACCCATTGTATTTATGAAAATTAGTTTCATAAGTTCGGAGATATCAAATGAAAAAAGGGGGGGGTTGTCTATTCTGTCCAAAAAAAGTGGGGAATGTACAKTTGCTTGAAACAGTTCCCAAATAGCTAGTTTACGTCTTTGAGCGCGCATGGAGCCTTTTATTATGTCTCGACGAAAATCCGATTGTTGAGAATAACGTATTAAAGCCACTTCGTCCGCTTGATCAGAATTCTTAGTATCCGTGGTAGTAGTATAAGTATCGGGATTCTGCTGATTATCAGTAAAAATGACTACACGTTTAGCTTTTCTTGAACGAATCTGGTGATCTTGCGCCTCGTCTTCTTCATTTTCTCTCTCTTGTTGTTCTAAATCGTCGATTAATTTGTATGACCATCGAGGGATTTTTTTACTGATTTCGTTTATTCCTATTCCAAGATCCTTTTTTCTAATTTTTTGATCGTTAGTATCAGTTATAACTGCATTGAATAAAAATTTTGTTTGATCTTTTGAATAAATTCGTTTTTGTTCTTGGTCTGGAAATAAAGAAAGTCCTTTCAAATTGAAATCCAATGGCGATTCTCCAGCAAATTCACTAATTAAGCTCAAGAAATTATCAACGGAAATTGGTAATGATTTTCTATCAAATGCATTTCTTTTTTGTTGAAATTCTCGATCTCCATAATCAGTAGCAAGAAGGATACCG
>RHGE01000028.1 GCA_004296775.1 Marinilabiliaceae bacterium JC017 | reverse complement strand
TGAAGTTTCCCAGGTCATTATTAGCTGATTTACAGAGGATATAAAAGAAAATAAGTAGTGGAAAAATGATTTTAAAATGCTATATTTGAGTTAGTTACAAGACAAAAAGCAATTTGTAATCAAAACCACTACTTATGCAATCAAAATTAGGATATTTAAGCGAATTAGAGAATGTTCTTTGCAATAAAGGCAAAACAAATGAGGGGATCCTCTATTTCTTTTCAACATTCCGTATTACACAATTTCTAAGCAAGTTCGGTTCTTTTAAAAGCAAAGGGGTCGTTGTTTCTTCGCTGCTGCTTTCCCTGTTGATCTTTCGCCTTCGCAACGAAACTCTTTGCAGAATGCAAAATCACCACAAAAATCTTCTTGAAAAGATCGATGACAATACCTTTTATYGTTTGATGAATAATCCATGGATGGATTGGCGAAAATTACTGATAGGCTTTGCCAAACAATTTGCAGCTCATGTAAAAGCAAAGGGGGATCTGATATCAGGACCAACTTGTTTTGTTTTGGACGATACGGATGTTGAAAAAACAGGCAAAACATTTGAATTCATCGGCAGGGTCTTCAGTCATGTTACCAAACTTTACCCCCTGGGGTTCAAACTGCTATTATTGGGCTTTTGGGATGGCAAAACCCTTGTTGCGACTGACTTTTCACTCCATCGTGAGAAAGGAAAAAAAGGGACTTACGGGTTATCAAAGAAAGAGTTGAAGTTACAGTTTAGAAAAAAGCGTGACAGCAAATCACCCGGTTATAAAAGAGTTGTAGAGTTGGACAAGAAAAAGGGCGAAGTAGCAGTTTCGATGCTAAAACGAGCTGTTAAAAATGGATTCATAGCTAACTATGTTTTAATGGACAGTTGGTTTGTTAACGATTATATGATTAAAAGTGTCCGTTCTATCAAAAAAGGAGCCATGCATATAATTGGGATGTGTAGGCTAGACAAACGGCATTATCTGGTTGGCAAAAAAGAACTGAACGCCCATCAGTTAATCATCAAAAACGAGCGTAAGAACAGCAAGTATTCCAGAAAATACAAGTCAACTTACATCTCTATGGTCGTTGATTATAAAGGAGAAAAAGTTAGACTCTTTTTCATCCGGTATAATAATGCAAAAAAATGGACATTGCTATTATCTACCAACCTGACCTTATCTTTTGTTGAAGCGATCAAGCTATATCAAATCCGCTGGACGATTGAAGTATTGTTCAAAGAATGCAAACAGTATTTACGCTTGGGTGGCAGTCAGAATATTGATTTCGACGGTCAAATAGCCGACGCTGCCATTACTTTAGTCACGCACACGATATTATCGCTTCAGAAACGTTTCAGCTCTTATGAAACATTGGGCGAACTCTTCCGTGAAACCCAGCAACAACTGCTCGAACTAACGTTGTGGGAACGGTTGATCAAGGTTTATAAAAATGATGGTTCAGCTAACAATGGTATTGAACATTGACATTGAAGAAACAATTGAAAAACTATTGCAAGATGATCACGCAAGTAGGCAGTTGCTGGTCATGCTCAAAGCATTGGACCAATACGAAGATAATGACCAAAATAAMATCAATAATAGCCTTTGGCTAGCTGCATCCTGAGAACATGATAATTAGACGCGAATCAACAGCCTATTGTGAAATTTAACACCCTTAATTATAGGGCATATTAAGCGTGGGAAACTTTAGTTATTTAATTCAAAAAAATCGATTAAAATTTAAAGTAATCGAATCAGAAATTGATCATGACCACCTAAGAGAAATAATTAAATATTTATCCAAGCAAAATGAATGGATTATTACAAAAGACCATGAAGATATAATAGTTACAAAAACAAAAGGTGGATTTTTAACAGGTAGCTGGGGAGAACAAGTGACAATAGTATTAGATAAACAAAAAATATTAGTGAATAGCATATGCGATCCAGACAAAAGAGCTTCAGTAACATCATTTGGACAAAATCGAAAAAATGTAACCATAATTGAAACTGCAATAAAAAAAGCCAACAACCAGGCGAGTAAAACAAAAGACATCAACCATTAATTTTCATTCAAACAGAAATAATGACAATAGAACAGGAGATAAAATCTGAATTAATTAGTCAGGGTGCCGAATTGGTGCATTTCGTAGACATCTCACACCTATCGGAAGCACAAAACAAACGATACTCCACTGCCATATTAATCGGCATTCCTTTATCACCCCATTACATTCGAATAATATCCTCTACACCAGATTATGTACCAAATATGATTCGCAACAAACAGGTTAAGAATGACGAATTCCACCTGAAAGAGACAAAGACAGACAAAATTGCTGACTACATTGCCCATTACCTCACAAAAAAAGGCCATTCGGCTTATTCCCAATCGGAGGACAACATTCTTTCCTCTGGTTTTTTCGATGAGAAAACAAAAAGCACCCCTTTACCACATAAAACCATTGCAGGATTAGCTGGTTTGGGCTGGATTGGTAAACACAACCTGCTGGTAACACCCGAATACGGCAGCGCCCTCAGCATGTGCACCGTTTTAACGAATGCGCCATTAAAAACAGTTCTACATACCCCTTCAAACTCAAAGTGTGGCAATTGCACTATTTGTAAAGATATTTGCCAGGTTAATGCCATCAAAGGAAACACTTGGAGTATCAAATCCACAAGAGACGACTTGGTGGATGTATATAAGTGCACTACCTGCTTGAAATGCTTAGCCCTTTGCCCATGGACCCAAAATTATATGAGGAAAAATATAATAAACTAAAGCATTTGCCTTCAATCGTTCATGTAAGAAGATTCTAATTCTCACTGTTTATACAGGATAGTAAAACACTCAACCTTATGGGACCCATTCGGAGCTATGTAAGACTATAGCAAACAACACACCCACCTACAACGACAAAGACAGGCTGTTATTCACCTTATAATGCAGCCTCTGGTTTTCCTCCGATCAAATGCGGCTTATGATTATTCAATATGGGATAAAAAAAACACCAGACCATCCTTTCGGACGACCTGGCGCAACAAATAAATCTATATCTAATAATGATGTGACTATAAGCAATTTCAACAATCGGAGCAATTACTCCATAAATCCTTGCTTTTTCAATACCTCAAAGAATGCCTTACTAAAATGTTCATTGTCGGCTTTTTTATACCGCACATCCGTAAACACCTGCGCCAAGGTCTCCTTATTATTCTCCTCAATGAAGCCTCTGTTAACCGGTAGTTCTTCCTTTTCTTTATGAATACGGTCAATATCTTCAACTGAGTAATTCTTATAAACTTCCTGATGAATCACCCCTTCCAACGGCAGACGTTCCACCTGCTCAGGATCTTCAGCCGGATAACCGAGGGTTACAGTTGTAATTGGCACTACCCCTTTAGGCAAATTAAGCACCTCAATAATCTGTTCAGCCATGTAAGTCGTGGTACCCAGGTAACAAATACCCATTCCCTGAGACTCAGCTGCCACACATACATTTTGAGCCACCAGCAAAGCATCAATGGAAGCGGTCATAAAGGACAAGAAGTTATCGTAGCCGGGCTCTGCCTTACGCTGGCGACACCACTTATTAAACCGATTAAAGTCAGCACAAAATGTAAGTACCACTGGCGCCTGGGTAATCATGGGCTGATTGAAATGACAAGGGGCCAAAGCCTTTTTATTCTCTTCATCACGGGTTACCACCACACTATAAACTTGCATACCACCAGTGGTAGAAGCTCTGATACCCGCTTCCAATACCTTGTTTAACAATTGATCTTCAACAGGTTTTTCCTGGTATTTACGTATCGTCTTATGATTTAATAAAACATCCATCATTTCGCCTATATTTTTTCAAATGGCTATTCTTCAAGCCACTGTTTCAATTATAAACTTAAAAACTAAATATTCACTGAAAGGATGCACGAGTTAGTTAAAAATCATCAATAAAAAAATGATATCACCTGAATATTGAACTCCATGAATAAATAAAAACAAATTAACAAATGAGTATCAAACACATACACACAAGAAAACTTAAATGAAAATTTCCTGGGATGCCGATGATATTCCACAGAAAACTAGACAATACTTGACGCTACAATTTAAATTTCCGGACAACAGCTTTCAACATTTCCGACTGCCGGGTTAAATCAGCCGCATTGGAAGAAAGTTGTGAGGAAGCAGCGGCATTTTGCTGGGTGCTTTCATTGATCTCCTGGATGGATATATTGATTTGTGACGCCCCGTTATTCTGTTCCAACCCGGCAGTGGTAATTTCACGCACATATTCGGTGGTCTGAATGATCTCCGGCATCAATTTCTCAACCCGTTGCTTCGCGTCATCAGAAGCCTCCAACACCGACTTGGCCGACTTGGTGATATCATCCGCAGCAACCCGGCTTTTCTCTGCCAGCTTTCTTACTTCAGCCGCCACCACAGAAAATCCCCGACCTGCATCACCAGCCCTACTGGCTTCTACGGCAGCATTCAATGCTAATATATTGGTCTGGAAAGCAATGTCAGAAACCACCGATATTTTATTCACTATTTCCTGAATCGCATCATTGGCCTGAACCACTACCTTTACCGTATGCGCCAAATCACTATTGGCATTCCTGGCAATTTCTTCGGTCTTCCGGGCATTATCGGTATTAGCCGCAATATTTGCAGCCATCTCTTCCATGGACGAAGCCACTTCCTCCACCGAGGCCGCCTGCCGGTTAGCCAGATCAGATAACTGCTCCGAACTGCTTAATAAATAATTAGAGGTATTGGAAATATCAGCACTACTGCGGTAGAGTCCCGACGCCATTTCCCAGATGGAATCGGTCATACCCCTGAGGGCGTGCGCCAAATCACCAATTTCGTCTGTACGATTTATTTCCAACCGCGCATTTAAATTACCCGCATTAATCTCACCTGCGAATTCAGAGAATTTCATAATAAAATTCACAATATTATTAGTGATACTGCGCAAAATCAAAAACAATATAACCATCCCCAATAAACCAATCAGAATGATTATCCGTGTAGTAGCCCTCACGGCTGCCACTATCTCATTATATGGCGTGACCACCAACAGCGACCAGGGGGTGGTTGTTTTCCCTAAGACAACCGGCTGAAATGAATAATAATACTCCTCTCCATCTTGCTCCACCATGAAGGCGCTCTCTTTTCCTTCTTGAATAATTGATGACACATGATAAATACTATCAATATCTGAATATTGAGATACAAAAGTCTCTCCGCGTTGGTCCTCTACTGAGGACGTCACAAATTTTCCATTATTCGATAATAAATAGGCAACACTGGAAGGATACGGCTTTATCCCATCTGTAATAGCCTGGTAACGATCCAGGGCAATATCAGCCCCGGCAATCCCCAGGTATTTATCGCCCTCAAGAATCGGCACACACACGCTGGTTACCAATACATTGTTATCACCATCTTCGGTAAGCGAATACCAATAAGGATTCCAAATAGCCTCCTGACGCGACTTGGCCATCCGGTCATATTCCGACGGTTTATTACCATCCAGATTTATAAGCTGATCAGTGGTTCCAAACTCATCTCCTACCTTATACGAGGTCAAAGAGCGCCAACCTTGTGGCTTATCAAAATCGCTTTGAAAAACTTTCAATTCCAATCCCGACCACACACTTACATATTCACCCGTGTTTTTATGAATATTAGAAATAATGGTTGAAAACACATTCCATTGTTGCGATTCATCCAGTGACTTATAACTCTTAATGGTATATGCCAACGACCGGGCAATGCCGAAATCCACATTTAAAGTTCCCCGTATTTCTTGTGCACTTTCTCGCACAAAAGCATTTACCAACCTTTTTGATTCCTGAGTAGTTTGACTAGTATACCGCCATAAAAAATAACCTAACGCTCCCACATAAATTATTACGGTGGCACTTAAAATAGATAATTGGATTTTGGTTCTATACTTCATTGCTGATTCATTAAGGGTGCAACTATATATTTCTCTCCGTAGATATCCTATATAATACGATCTTCTCACAAAATGCTTCTGCTATGTAAGAAAAATAAAATCCTTATGAAAGTATTTACTCTAATAATAGAATAGACAAAAGGAGGGCATTAACCCTCCTTTCGTCTATTTATACAAGAAATATATCTCTTATAATTTAAATTTCCGGACAACAGCTTTCAACATTTCCGACTGCCGGGTTAAATCGGCTGCATTGGAAGAGAGTTGCGAGGAAGCAGCCGCATTTTGCTGGGTGCTTTCATTGATCTCCTGGATGGACATATTGATTTGTGACGCCCCGTTATTCTGCTCCAGCCCGGCAGTGCTTATTTCCCGCACATATTCAGTGGTTTGATTAATCTCCGGCATCAATTTCTCAACCCGTTCCTTCGCGTCATCAGAAGCCTCCAACACCGACTTGGCCGATTTGGTTATATCATCTGCAGCAACCCGGCTTTTCTCTGCCAACTTTCTTACTTCAGCCGCCACCACTGAAAATCCCCGACCTGCATCACCAGCCCTACTGGCTTCTACGGCAGCATTCAATGCCAATATATTGGTCTGGAAAGCAATGTCAGAAACTACCGATATTTTATTCACTATTTCCTGAATCGCATCATTAGCCTGAATCACTACCTTTACCGTATGCGCCAGGTCACCATTGGCATTCCTGGCAATTTCTTCGGTCTTCCGGGCATTATCGGTATTTGCCGCAATATTGGCAGCCATCTCCTCCATCGATGAAGCCACTTCCTCCACCGAGGCCGCCTGTCGGTTAGCCAATTCAGATAATTGCTCCGAACTATTTAATAAATAATTAGAAGTATTGGAAATTTCCTCACTACTCCGATAAAGACCCGATGCCATTTCACGAATAGAATCAGTCATACCCATCAGCGCATGAGCCAAATCACCTATTTCATCCGTACGATTTACATTCAGCTTGGCATTTAAATTGCCTTTATTAATCTGGGTAGCAAAATCAGTAAATTTGAGAATCAGATCAACCATACGATTGGCAATTCTTCTCAAGATGAAAAACATGACAATCACACTTATTAACCCAATTAATAAAATCAAACGGGTAGTTGCTTTCACATTGGCTACAATATCATTATAAGGAGTAACTACCAGCAACGACCAGGGTGTAGTTGTCTTTCCCAGATTAATTGGTGCATAAGAATAATAGTATTTCTCCCCATCCAAGGTATTCATATAAGAAAAAGCCTCCCCTTTTTGAATTGATTTAACCACCTCAAAGGCTTCATTCATATCCGAATGCCTTTCAGAAAATTTCTTACCAACCTCCTCCTGATCCGGAGAAGTAATAAACTGTCCGCCATTGGAAATTAGATAAGCAATACTTGATTCATAAGGCTTTACCTGTTCCGTAACAGCTTTATAGCGGTTCAAATCGATATCCACCCCGGCAAGCCCCAAATATTTATCCCCTTTTAATATAGGAACGGTGACACTTGTCATCAGGATATTGTTTTTACCATCACCTGTAACCGAATAAAAATAGGGATCTTCTATCGTTTCTTGTTTAGACAACTTAATTTGATAATAAGAACTACCCTGTATATCACCCTCCATATTTTTATACTGATCCAACACACCTTCTTGTCCATCAACCGTATAAGCAGTCAAAATTCTACGCCCATAGTCTTTGGTATATCCCTCCTGATAGGAATTCAATTCAAAACTAGCCCATACACTCACATAATCCGGCGTTTGCTTATGAATATTCTTCAGGATATTTTTATAAACATCCCACCGAATAGATTCATCCAGCATTTCGTATCCTTTGAGAGTATATGCCAATGAACGGGACAACCCCACATCAACACTAAGCGTAGATTGGACATTTTGAGCTTTTTCACGAACAAAAGCACTGACCAATCGTTTAGCTTCCTGCGTAGTTTGATTTGTGTAACGAATTAAGAAATATCCTAACGCTATGGCATAAATTAAGATGGATGCGCTAAGAATAGACAGCTGTAGCTTGCTTCTATATTTCATAGGCTTAGGGATTAAAACAGAAAATAGTTGTTTTCCGTTGATTTGATTCGAAGCGAATATATATAAAATTGACAAAACACTCTACGACATATGTCACGATTCACACATATGTTCAACATTTCTTCATAACATTTCAATTTTTATTCCCTGTGAAAATTCAGAATTCAAATCCATTACCTGTAGAAACAGACCTATCCGGAAGGCGAATAATTGAACTATAGATCAATTAAATCTATTTATCAATCATTTTAATTTGCCGCTTTTGCTTTTACTTTCCCTCTATTTACAGCACATCTCTTTCTATTTAATACTAAAGAGCTCGCTTCTGTTTTAATACCCAATTAATCATACATCTTACAATTAAAAAAGCCACCTCAGCATTCTGAGACGGCTTTTTAATCATCCAATCCAACAAATTAAAATCAAATCAAATATTTAGTTTTTTTATCTCATCAAGCAACAAAGTTTTATTTCCAGCTTCCATTGGACACATGGGTAAACGGAAAAATTCCCCGATCAAGCCCATTTTTGCCAAAGCCGTCTTTACAGGTATTGGGTTCGATTCAATAAATAACAAGTCCATTAAATTTCTGTATTTATAAAATAAGGTCCTTGCTCTTTCTGCTTTACCGTTCAGTGATGTATTCATCATTTCACTAAATTCAGCGGGAATCACATTCGCAATAACAGAAATACATCCATCGGCGCCCAACATATTAGTCGAGTAAGCCAGGAAATCATCCCCGCTGTATACTTTGAATCCCTCAGGCCGACCTGCTATTAATGCTGCTACGTTGGCAATACTACCAGACGCCTCTTTTATGCCAACGATATTATCAAAATCATTGGCTAAACGCAGGGCTACCTCCACAGAAATTTGAGATCCTGTCCGAGAGGGTACGTTATATAATATTATAGGTATATCTACAGCCTGGGCTACCGATGCAAAATGCAGATACATTCCACTGTTTGTTGGCTTATTGTAATATGGCCCCACAACCAATACCGCATCCACGCCTAATGCTTTTGCTTTTAACGTATAATCTATACAATCCTGCGTTGAATTACTTCCTGTTCCGGCGATAACCGGAATACGTCCATTCACCTTTGAAACAGTTCGTTCAATAAGGAAGGCATCTTCCTCCTTGGTTAAGGTAGGTGTTTCACCTGTGGTAGCGCATACCGCTATTCCATTGGTACCATTTTCCAGATGAAAATCAATCAACCGATCAAAAGCCTCTATATCTATTTCACCATTTTCTTTAAACGGCGTCACTATTGCTACTATCGAACCTCTTAAATTAAACTGTGTCATATGTGATAAGAATTCATTATCTCCAGACAAAAATATCAAACCATCGTCACTAAAAAAACTTTTCAAACAAAAAAAACTTCTTTATAACACTTTGTTAATTTTTTAACATGTGCTATATTTGCTTCCAAATTGAAGAATATGATTACCGTAAGTCAAGCCGTTGAGAAAGTAATAAGAGTAAAACCCTTTTTGGTGGAAGCATTGTGTGATGGAATACTAAATGTATCCTCCCTGGCCCGTCAAATTCAGCCGGCAGTTGAAAAGCTGGTTGAGAAGAATGTCAAACAAGGCGCTATTGTTATGTCATTAAACCGACTGGCACCCCAATTGGACTATTCGCTAAATAAAAATCTCCAAAAAATGATGGAATCATTAGGGGATATTATTGTACGATCCAATCTCACCGATTATACCTTCAAAAACAGCAATACAATATTCCAGAGTCACACAAGAGTGATGCAGGAAATAAGTAATCAGCAGGATGTTTTTTACACCCTGGTACGAGGGGTGTTCGAATCGAACCTGGTGGTCAGCTCAACCTATGAAGACCTAGTAGAAAAACACTTCAGCGAAGAAGAGTGTATCTGGAGAAAAGACGAATTGTCGGCCATTACCTTAAAATTACCTGCCAGCAATATCCAGATTACCGGTTTCTATTATCAAATATTGAAAACCATCGCCTATGAAGGCATCAATATTAAGGAAGTAATTTCCACTACCAATGAATTTACCATCATTGTCAATGATCAGGACGTGGACAGAGGTTTTACCATCTTGAAAAACCTAAAGCAGTCCAATAAGTTGGATAAATAAACAAGCAACTTCGCCTTAAGGAACTATTCATCAATTATCATTTGTTATAAATAAAAGAAGCCCGGCATCAACCGGGCTTTCTTTCACAAACTAATTAAACGATTAATAGCCAAATACATCATTAAGACCTAATTCATGTACTTTTCCTAATTTATTTAAGGCCTTTTTATTCAAATCAGATTTTCTTCCAAGCACCATAAAGGTGTAATTCTTATTACTGATATGCTCTTCGAAGAATTTATTGAACTCCTTAATATCCAAATGCTGCGCTTTCTCATAAATATCCTTTCTGATATCATAGTCAATACCACGATCGGCGTTACGCAAATATTCCCAGAATAAATCCTTATTAGTAATACGTTGTGTGTTTATCTGTTTCACAATGCCATCACAAGATTGCTGGTATTGCGCTTCAGCATGCGGCATTTCATTCATTAAATCCATCAGCGTTGAAGTAGCAATACCCAACTTATCGGCCTGTGTGCCAATAAATGCATACAATATATTATTCTCAGCTTTCTTATCCGCTGTTATATAGGATGAATAAGCGGTATAGGCCAATGCTTTTGATTCACGAATTTCCTGGAATACCACAGATGACAATCCACTGCCAAAATAATTATTAAATACTTTAGAGTAAGGCATCAGTTCAGGTGTAAAAGGGGTATCCTTCACCACCAAAAAAATATTCGCCTGGTTAATATCATAGTCAACCACATAAACTTGTGGTTTATCAGCCGAACGCATTTCAAATTTATTTTCTGCAGGTAAAGCATTTAATTGCTCAGGCGTTGAGTGGTATTGCTTCAATAACTCCGTTACCTGTTCTGCTTTAGAAGGACCATAATAATACACTTTGTGTTCGTAGCCGGTCATCTCATTGATCAGCCTGGTTAATTCACCCGGCTCAACAGCATTAAGCTCCGCTTCTGAAAGGAGGTATTTTCCAGGTGACTTTTCTCCATAAATACCATAATCAATCATTGCCCCGAAAATGCGCCCCTGGTTTCTCCTGGCATCATCACGCTTTTTCAGGATTCCTTTCACATATTCCTTATAACTGGCCTCATCTGCTTTTGCATGATGAATTAGATGCTCCAATATCTCCATTCCTTTCTTCAGATTAGCATCCAATCCGGAGATGGTAACATAGCATCGATCATCAGCGGCATGCACTGACATGGATAACCCATAACGGTATAAAACTTTTTGCAAGGCTTCCGGTGAAAATTTATCAGTTCCGATTAACGGTAAATAATCAACGGCGAGGGGAAATTTCAAATTATGCTTCTTGCCCATATCTATTACGTAGTTCAGGCGGAACAATTTGTTATTTTCATTATCTGAATGGAAATATTTCAAGCCGGGTTTGAGTTCTTTACGGAACAATTTTTTATCAAAGTCTACAAATACCGGCTTAATCTCTTCTGTCTTTTGAGCCAGGAATTCTTTGGCAAAATCCGACTGCAAATCCCTATTCACAGGCACCGCCGTAATTTCCGGTTTCTCTACTTTTACCAAACCACTGTTCTCTCCCGTACGTTTATAAACCACTACATAATTGTCTCTGTAGTGCTCCCGGGCATATTGTACTACTTCCTCTTTAGTTATCTTCTCCATTTCATCCAGCTGAGCCAACACCTGATTATGTGGCTGCCCTAAAATGAATTCATCCATCAACATATAAGCCGTATAAAAAGGATATTCCAAAGCTTCCATATATTCCAGACGTGCATTATTCACAATGGCCTCAATGAGCCACTCGTCAAAAGCCCCGGATTTCACCTTTTCCAGTTGGGCCAATAACAAATCCTTAAGTTCTTCCAGCGATTGTCCTTCACGTGGTTCCCCCGAGAAAATATGAATCCCATAATCCCTCATGAACCAGGCATCTGAGGAGGCATTCAGCACACGTTGCTTTTGAACCAGGTCTAAATCGATAAGACCAGCCTGTCCATTCGATAAAATAGAACTAATTAACGTGACCATCATTTCATCACGGCTTCCGGCGCCCTGAAAACGAAAGGCCATATTCAAATTTTCAGCCTCAGGTCCCACTACTTCTTTAACAATAGGAGCTTCAATGGGTTTTTCTATAATCGGTGCAGGCGTCTTTAACTCTTTTTTTGCCATTGTCCCGAAATACTTATCAATGACAGCAATGGTAACTTCAAAATCCAGATCACCAGACAATGAAATAGCCATATTATTGGGAATGTAAAACTTATGCACAAAGTCTTTAATCTGCTCCATAGAAGGATTCTTCAGGTGTTCGGGGAAGCCAATGACATCACGGCCATAGGGATGGTTAGGAAACAAATTCTTCATCAGGGTTTGCCAGGCACGCTCTCCATCCTGATCCTGATACATATTGAATTCTTCATAAACAGTCTCCAGCTCCGTGTGAAAAAGACGCAATACCAAATGATTGAAACGCTCATTCTCCAGCTGAGCCCAACGTTCCAGTTCATTCTTCGGAATCTCACTCATATAGACCGTTGATTCGTAAGAAGTACCGGCATTTACATTGGAAGCCCCCATGGCAGTAAACAATTTGTCATATTCATTGGTGGCCACATAGGTGGCAGCAATTTGTGACAAACTATCTATTTTGGCATAGATAACCTTCTTTTCGGCAACATTAACAGTAGCCCGGTGCGCTTCAAAAAGATCCGATATTTGTTCCAGCAACACCTTCTCTTCCGCCCAGTTGGTGGTACCCACTTTGGAAGTACCTTTAAACATCATGTGCTCCAGGTAATGCGCCAACCCGGTAGCGTTTAAATCTTCATAAGTTGATCCGGCTTTTACCCCAATCAAGGCAGCAATACGCGGTTCGCTTACATTACGGGTCAGGTACACTTTTAATCCATTATTTAACGTATAAATACGTGCATTGTATGGATCATTTGTAACCTCCTCATAGGAATAGCCTTTAGCGTCTTTCTTTTGACTGGTTTTATAGCCGCCAGTCTGACACGAGACTCCTATGATTAACAGGAAAAATAACGTAGAAAGATTAAAAAGTTTCATAGATTTAGAATTAATATTACAATAGGATAAAGATATAAATTTATAATAGTGTTAAAAATCACCTTTCTTTCCCAAACATTCATCCTATCACACCATCTTTTCGTATTTATTTCCGTTTATAAACTACTCAATCATAAATGAATTAATCCCCTCTCCTCTTATTCAATAGAAAATACACATCCTCTTTATTCATCCACTCAACAAATCAGAACTTTTAAACTGTAACAACTGTTTTTGCTCATGTTTTATAACACACCATGAGTATGAGTTTTCAATAATCCCATATTACCAGATAACAAATGCAAGTCATTAAAAATATTGACATACTATTCCATATTAGAAAGACAGTTACATCAACCACTTCGCACTAAATGATATGGATAAACAACCCATCACTGAAATATAGATATCCCTAAATCATCAATGTTATCCATTAAAAGAGCCTGAACATTAAAAAGAATTTCAACCATAGTAATGAATCAAAATCAAAAAATTATTCCTTCTTTTATGCTCATATTTTGACGCTCTGAAAAAGAAAATATCGATGAACAAATTCATATGCGCGTGCGACTGTGGCAATGTTCTGATAAAATAGCCCCGCATCCTGGACCGCATGACTATCATAGAAAAGTCATAATATTTTAATATCAGGATTTACCTGATATGAATTCTGCCACATTTAGAACCTAAAGAGCTGATAAAATAATAAAAAAGTAAATGGAGGTGATTCGCATCGTATACCTTCATACAAATATGTAATATCTGAATATATGAAGCCTGTTATCGCCTTTTTTTTTATTTGCTTGTCTACCTTGCTAATCACTTGCACCGGTATTATCTCCGAGCCAATTGAGACCGGTGTCTCAAAAACCCTTGCAATGGAGAGGGGTAAACGAGTTACAGACCTGGACTATTATCTGGAACTAACTGTCCCGGAAAGCAAATCCAAAAAAATAGAAGGCGAAGCAAACATTACCTTTGAATTAACCAGGGCCACGGCTCCGCTATTGATCGATTTCAAAGCCACTAATGATCAATTAAAGTTAGTTGTGATGAATGGTGACACACTGGCACCAGAGATAAGGAATGAACACATTGTGTTACCCATTAATAGCCTGATAGATGGAAAGAATAACCTGGAGATTGACTTTATTGCCGGAGACGAAGCATTAAACCGGAATGAGGATTACTTTTATGCATTATTTGTTCCGGATCGGGCACGCACAGCGATTCCTTGCTTCGATCAACCCGATATTAAAGGCCGTTTTAGCGTGATGATGCATATTCCATCCAAATGGGATGGTATTGCCAACGGTCCGGAAGAGATAATCCAGGTAGAAGATGCTGTGAAGACCATTACATTTGGCTCATCGCAACCCATCAGCACCTATCTATGGGCTTTTGCTGCCGGACCATTTAAAAAGATTGAACACCAATGGAAAAATCAGAAAATTGGCCTGTATCATCTCTGTGATGACACGGTTAAACTCAATCGTAACATCGACCTGATTTTTGACCAGGTAACGCAATCATTGGATTGGCTTGAAGATTACACAAATGTCACCTACCCGTTTCAAATCTATAACCTGGTTTTGATTCCTTCCTTCCAGTTTGGCGGCATGGAGCATCCGGGGGCTACCTATTACCGGGAAGAGTTGTTGCTATTGGATGAAACGCCTACCCGGGAGAGTGAATTGGGACGTGCCAACCTCATTGCCCACGAAACCTCCCACATGTGGTTTGGCGACCTGGTCACCATGCCCTGGTTTGAAGAGGTATGGCTCAAAGAGGTGTTTGCTAATTTTATGGCCGATAAGATTACCCAACCCTGGTTTCCTGATATGAATCACCAACTTCGTTTTTTGCTAGCTCATTTCCCTGCGGCCTATTCAGTGGATCGCACACCGGGCGCCAATCCCATTGATCAGCAACTGGCAAATCTAAAAAATGCCGGCACCCTGTATGGAGCCATCATCTATCACAAAGCTCCAATTGTGATGAACCAGTTAGAAAAGCTGACCGGTGAAAAGAAACTACAAAACGGTTTACAAGAGTATTTAAAGCACTATGCTTACGGTAATGCCTCATGGGATGTACTTATTGATATACTTAACAACTCATCGGAGCTGGATTTGAAAAATTGGAGCCAGACCTGGGTGTATGAACCCGGACGGCCAGTTATTGGTTTCGCTCCTTCAGAGGACAAACCCGGCACCTGGATTCTCAAGCAACACCCGGAATATAATCTCAGCGGCAACCATGCTCCTTTCTGGCCACAAAAACTAACTGTCTGGCAAGACAGCATGTTACATGAACAAGACTATTTTGAAGCCCAACAAACCACTTCTCTGCCTTTCGACACGCCTGCTCTCATTTGGCCAGCCGATGAACGGGGTTATGGTCTGATGCATATGACCGCTCAACAGACTGATTATTGGCTCACCCATTTCCTGACTCTGAAAAATGAACTTCTCAGGGGCCGTCTATGTATTAATCTCTATGAAAACCTAATGGATGGAAACATTGCGCCGGATGACTTTGCCCAATACCTGGTAAAGGGCATTGAAGAAGATCCTGAGAAATTACTGGTAGGTCTCTATGGCCGTTACCTCTCTCATGTGTATTGGCATTTATTACCGGAAAGCACCCGTGCAAAGTGGTCGCCCAAACTTGAACAACAATTAATGAGCCGCCTTCAAAAGGAGACTGATAAAAGCCTGAAGAAAACCATTTTTAATACATGGTTGGATATTACTGAAACACAAGAAAGCCTGAATCATATTACTGCTCTCTGCAATAAAGAAGAAAAAATTAAGAATCTGAAATTCTCGGAAAAAGATCGCATAGAAATGGTCTGTCAATTGGCTGTTAAATCCAGTCCACAGGCTACACCGGCCATGGAATTATTAATGGAGGAATTGAAAGATGATAATTTGATTCATATGCTTGCTTTTATACAGCCGGCACTTTCAGCTTCGGAAACAGCCCGTGACAGTTTCTTTGTCAGTTTATCCGATCCTGCCAATCGAGCCAAGGAGAAATGGGTTGCTAAAGCCCTTAGTTACCTGCATCATCCTTTACGCACCTCCTCGTCTGTTAAATATCTGCCCAAGACATTACAGATGCTGGAAGAGATACAAACCACCGGTGATATTTTCTTTCCTATCGGCTGGCTCAACAGCTCATTTAGGGGGCATAGCTCACAGGAGGCACTTGAAATCGCCACAGATTTTCTCAACAACCATCCCGATTATCCGCCGCATCTGAAACTTAAAATTCTGCAGGCCATTAATCCGGTCTCCCGGGCTTATACCATAAAACGGAAATACCTATAGAGCCAACAACAATCCATTTTACCAGGGAAAATATAGAATAAGAAATCCCGATACTTTAAAAGGTATCGGGATTTCTTTTATATCAAACAATTATCTTTTGCTATTACTAAAAATACTTAATTTCTTCTCCGGATGCTTTCACTTCAATAATCACAACTCCATTCTTAGCGCGCTCACCATATTTTTCAACGGCTGATTCATCTTTCAATACCGTAACAAATTTAATATCATTAACATTTAATGCTTCCATATCAGCGCTGGTAATCTCTTTATCTCCGATAAAATAGAGAGGTTGTTTTTCACGAGGCATTCCTGACAGGTCAATTTGATTACCAAATAATTCCATTTGATCAGTATTCGTTATAACACTATCAGTAGCCATGTATGAGAAATCACCATTTTCATCTATTAAAGGTTTAGCATTAGAAACGGTTGATTTTTTCTTTAAGGAAACAACTATCACCCCATTTTTTCCTTTCTTTCCATATAATTCAACAGCTTTTTTATCTTTCAGGACATTAATATATTGAATATTGTTTGGATCTATTTCAGAAATATCATCCATCTCTACTCCATCCACTATATATAAAGGACTATCCTCGTTAACATCCTTATTGATAATGAACCCGTTTTTGTTATGCACCCGGGATTTTGTTACAACTCTTATAACACCATCACTTGCCTTATCTCCATAATTTTTAACAGCAACATCTTTATTTAAATGTACCATACTTTCAATCTTATCCGGATCCATTAATCCAATTATTTTAGCAGATACTTGTTCTCCATCGAGATAATAGATAGGATGCTTACTATTTTCTTTTTCCAACAAACGAAAAGAAAGTTTCACCTCCAATGTTTTACCCATGAGATTTTGATCTACGAAAGCAGGTAATCCTTCTAACATTCGATACACTTCCTTATCAAACAGCTTATTGGACTTTCCTGGTTCGTTAGTGATATTTTTTGATGTTTTGCCAACCACATCATAACCAACAACCATTAATTCATCAACTACTACCACATTATCTCCTGTAGCTTTTCCCAATACCGGTTTATCAGGTTGCCCTTTCTGATTAATTAAAAAGTGTGCCACTACTTCCCCTTCCTGTTTAGATTTTCTTGCTTCAATAGGATATTTCACATGACGGGCAATATAACTACGAAGCTCCTGCATATTTTTAATGGCCTCTACTTTATCTTTCTTTAGATCATCATTCATTGTTTTATCCGGATTGGTAAAGGCCAATAGAATCAATGCTATTAATGGCATTACCAATATTCCTTTTAACCAACCGATATATCTGTTTGTATTTGCTTTATTCATCATGACAATTCGTTTTTTAGTAAGACTTTGATTAAAGTTATTAACCAATTGCAGACGTTTACCCCCTGGTAATAAATTAACTAATGAATATTGATAGCTCTTTGGTTCGGAAGTTTGCTTTAACATGGCGTTGTCAACACAAAATTCATGGTTTTGGGCAATTAGTTTTCGCAGCCACCAGGCAAACGGATTCCACCAATGAATAATCAATAACCATTCGGACAGGGAAAGATCAACGGAGTGCCATTGGGCACAATGTAATTTCTCATGTTCAAGAATCAGGCTTTTATCATCTCTTTTTTCCAACCCTTTGGGAATGCAAATAGTACGAAAAAAAGAGAACGGACTCATCTGTTCATCCGGTAAAACAACTACCCGATAACCTTTATAAGTTTTCGTTTCTGCCTGCTGCTTTAACCGGTTGATATAACGATATCCCCATATCAACCGAATCAATAACACACAACTGATGAAAATATAAAAACATAAACCTGCCAATTCCCAGGAAAAAGAACTACCTGCTACTTCTGTCACCGAGATTTGATTGGAGTGATCAGCCATTAAAAGAAGCGCCGTGTTATTTACTTTTTCTTCTGCTCCAAATAACAATCCCTTCACCCAACCAGGCATGGCCATCAATGGGACAATCCATGGTATAAAAAGGCTGCTAAGCAACCACACCCTGTTACGGTGGAAGAAACTATCGTTTGCCAAAAGCAAAACATAAATTAGCACAGCAATAGCTACCACTATTCCTCCTTTTAGCTGAAATTCGAAAAATGTAAGTGCCATATTACTGATCCTTCTTTTTCTTTTCAATCAAATCAATCAGTTCCTTCAGGTCATCTACATTTAACTTCTCCTCCTTCACAAAAAAGGAAACCACATTTTTATATGAAGATTCAAAATAGTCGGACACCACATTTTTGATAAAGAGCTTACGGTATTCCTCTTTCGTTATAACCGGGTAATACTCATGTGAATTTCCATAGGAATTATGTCCCACATATCCTTTTTCTTCCAATCCGCGAATGATGGTACTGAATGTATTGTAATGAGGTCGAGGTTCGGGATGTTTTAGCAATAAATCCTTTACAAATCCTTTACCTGCCTCCCACAATATTTTCATTACATCCTCTTCACGTTTCGTCAGTCGTTTTTTAATCATTTTTTTGCCCTTTTAATACCATGAAATTTTATTGACAACACAAATATAACGACTTCTTTCGTTTCTCCAACTATTTTTTTAGTTGTCCGAACGAAATACATTAGTTAATCTTTATTTTCTAGTCCTTATAATACCGATTAGTGATTAAAATGACCACTTAATGCGCAACGCTTTTAACTGGTCTTTAATCATCTATCGGCATTATACTAGAGCATTTTGAAATATTTTTGGTATAACTCCTCCAAATTGTTTGTTAGAGAATTGGTCATTACCTCCAAAATGATTCACAAATACGACTTTAGAGCTAAATTAAAGACTTTCACAATGTGCCATAAATGGAACTATACTTTACCAATGAATTCTAACAGATGAAAGTTTCATTACATACCTATTCTGGTGGTAAGAAATCCATTACTAATCCATATAAAACCAGTAAATGGTAATCAAAAAGGAAAATCATTGACCCAGCTGAAGTTTATACCGATTAGTAATTAAATTCACTATTTAATGCGCTTCGCCTCTAACTGATCTTTAATCATTTAGAGGCATCCCAACAGTGTCATTTTGAAATATCTTAGGTATTAAATCCATATCACTGCCAATTTTACTTTTAATATGATATGCTGATCCTATCGGGAATGTTGCTCAGCAATTCCATTGAAATCGGATCGACATTTACGTCCAAGCGCCTAATTAATGATTACATTTCAATTCTTCCGCAGCAACATCTAACATTTTAGCTGATTAGTCAGTTCTTTTTCATCGATATTGCCACTCCATCACATGAAAAATTTATCGCTCCGCATGCAAGAGAGAAGTCTCCGCATAAAGATGTGACTCTATTTCTTTACAACTTCCTGGTTCCGCGTTGGAAACAGTGACCTTTTCTTGAAAATTTCCAGGTCCCGCATTAAAATGAGTAGCCATTTCTTACAAATGTCTTGGCTCCGCATTCAAAACAATGTCCATTTCCTGCAAATGTTAAGGCTCCGCACATTAAAGAGCAACCATTTCTTTTGCACTTCTTTGCTCCGCACATCAAAGAGAGACCATTTCTTTCGAACTTATTACCTCCGCGTTCGAAACAGAGACCATTTCCTTCGAACTTATTCGCTCCGCAGTCGAAACAGAAGCCATTTCTTTCGAACTTATTCGCTTCGCATTCGAAATAGAGAGCATTTCTTTCGAACTTATTTGCTCCGCAGTCGAAAGAGAGAGCATTTCTTTCGAACTTATTTGCTCCGCAGTCGAAACAGAAGCCATTTCTTTCGAACTTATTCGCTTCGCAGTCGAAATAGAGAGCATTTCTTTCGAACTTATTTGCTCCGCAGTCGAAAGAGAAGTCATTTCTTTTGAACTTTTCCGCTCCGCATGAAAAGGAGAAACAATTGCAAGTTGTTATCTTTTATTCCCATTCAAACGCCAAAGAATTACAAACATGAACTTGTAAATCATTCGCCTAATACCTTTTAATTCCTGGAACTGATTCTCTATTGAATGAACAAGAAACTGAGATGAATCAATTATACTGCTCGTTTCTCACATAACTCTATTTGATAATCTGACCAAAACGGATGGTATAATTCAAAAATAGAAGATGGCAGGTAATATGAAGAGATATATTTCAAAAGTATACAACTACTTATATACACATTGAATTATAAAAAGGATATCAGAAGGGAATGGTAAGATATCGCTATGATAATTCCAATTCTGCCTTGAAATAATTTTCAACACAGATGAGAATAGTTACCATATAAAACGATAGTTTTTTTGAAATAGGGCAAAAGAATTATTCCGGATATGAAATAATCAATTGATAAAAACAGTACTGCTTGCTTGCAGGTGCATAAACTAAACTTCAGTCCCGGGATACTTAACAACAAGTCGAATGGAAAAAGATAAAAGGTGAAAATGATACTATCTTGAAAAAACCTTTACATCCAATTACTGCTTCCATCCTTTTTTACTTGACACCACACCAAATATATCCCGGGACATGAAGCTTAACATCTGTCAATCTGTAATCAATAACTTATTAATAGATATCACCCTTAACAGCGAAAATTGGTTTATTAGTTACCCATCGACCACGCGTAAAATCCGGGAAATCCTGGGGCGCCCCGTTGTTTTCTATAGATTGTTCAGACAATGGCGAAACAGCACTCCAGGCTGCGGCATCATAGGCATCCATCGGGGGCTGATCATTGCGTTTAATAAACTCCACAAAGGCATTATCCACAAAGAAATCCATTCCGCCATGTCCGGCATTGGTAGCATGCTCGCCCCATTTCCTCCACAGTGGGTGATCGTATTTCTTCAAATAAGCATCCAATTCTTCCCATTGGTGGGCAGGACTTTTTCCTTCCAGGTAAACCCGGCGGGTATGATAATCAAATTCCGTTAATCCATTAACTCCTTGCACACGGAAACCCAATGAGTAAGGACGAGGGAGGTTACAATCATGGGTTACGATGATTGATTCTCCGGCAGCAGTCTCAATCACGGTATTGATCACATCCCCTTGCTTCCAGCGTATTTTAGCATTAGGGTGATTAGCACCCCCCTCGGGATGGTTCACAATGTAGTGATGCAAACCACGCGCCTTGGTAGCTGTTGAAGTTAAAGATACAAAGCGGTTACCCCGATTAATGTTCATCATGGTACCAATAGGACCTAATCCGTGAGTGGGATACACATCGCCATTACGTTTTAATGAATGGTTAGTACGCCATTTGGCTTCTGAAAATCCTTTCTCACCAAACTCTACGCCTCCACCATAAGGCTGTTTACCGTTATTGAATTTCACCTCACGCAAATCGTGCTGATAACCGCAACGGGCATGCATCAGTTCACCAAATACACCTTCCCGCACCATATTTAACACAGCCATCACATCACGACGGTAACAAACATTTTCCAATATCATGCAGTGTTTCCCGGTTTCTTCATGGGTATTTACCAAATCCCAACACTCTTCCATGGTATTCGCGGCCGATACTTCCAAGCCGGCATGTTTGCCTGCTTTCATAGCCGCTACAGCCATGCGAGAGTGCCATAGCCAGGGAGTCGCAATAATCACCCCATCAATATCAGGCCGTTCCAGCATCTTCAGGAAGGCATACTCACCATCGGAATAGACATCCACCTTCGGATGGTTATATTTTGCAATCATTTTATTGGCTTCAGCCACCGAATTGGGATCAATGTCGCAGATAGCAGGAATGTGTACATCATCGCGCAAAAGAATATTGCGTAAATGATTACGTCCTCTCAATCCCACACCAATGAAACCAATATTCACTTTATCGCCTTTTTTCTTCTTTTTTTGTCCCAGGGCACTTCCGGCCCCAAGCCACAAGCCAGCTCCGGCCACAGCTCCTGTCTGAATAAATTTTCTACGATTAAAGCTATTTTCCATGTCTGTATATTTTTAATTGTACCCTTTTACTAAAAGGGCTGCACCACCCAACTCGAAAACAGGAATGAAGCAGCCCCAGAAAAAGTCAATAAAATCTAACTAATCACGTTATTACGGATTCTGAATCAAATTCGGCTGTGCCCAGATTTCCTCCCGTGGGATATAATCAACTACCCTGGGATGATTAGCAGGCACTGTAAAGAACGGTTCATTACCTGCCAGGTGCGAACCCGGATAATTACGATCTAACGTACGCCCGTTACGGAACACATCAAAACGGCGGTGACCTTCATAGGCTAATTCCAAACGACGTTCTTCCAATACAATATCCAGGACTGATTTTCCGTCGGGAAGGGCTCCTAACTGATACAAGGCATCCCCTGTTAAGCCGGCTCTTTGACGAATCTCATTTACATCGACAAGGGCTGCCTTGCCATTTCCTGTTTTGGCATTGGCTTCGGCACGAATCAGATACATTTCAGCCAATCGTGATACAACCGGTGACCATAAATGAGCCTGTCCATCCTGTTTCGAACACTTGAGCACATAATATTTAGGATAACCGTTACGATCATGCATCCGGTTGGTGATTTTCACCTCCCTGGTACCGCGGTTTACCATGATATCATTTCCTTTATCATCTTTGGTTCTGTCCCAATCATCCAGGAAATATTTTGTGACACCATCGGCTACCACCTTTTCCACATCAAATTTGGTTTCTTTACCATCCAGGTTGGTATCTACAAAGTAGACATACTTTCCTGCTTCCTCTTCAATATTCTGATTATCGAACATGGGCAGCCCTTTATCTTCGTCAACCCATAGGGCCCAAAGCTCCATATTCCCCGCATCATCTTTCGTGTATTGCGGATCGATAAAGCCATGACGAACATCTTCAGGATACTGATCAAGCAGCTCGCGATAAGAAGAAGACGCATACATCTCGCCCCATCCCTGTCCTTCAATTTGAGCATACATGGCACCAATATTATACCAGCCATCGTAAAGGTAATCCTTGTCCTTAATGTGCTTGATAGCAAAGATGGTTTCCTTGTTTTCCTCCGGCGATTTGGTGAAATACTTTGGCAAATCCTCAGTGGCGAGCAATTCAAAACGACCGCTTTCAATCACCTTAGTGGCATACTCTTCGGCCCTGGTATTATCCTCTTTGTAAAGATAAAGACGAGCCAAGAGAGCATATGCTGCTTCTTTGGTGGCATAGATATTCTCTTTATCAATGGTCATTAATTTGGCTGCCTCTAACAAGTCATCTTCTATTTGCTTATACACCTTGGCTACGGTTTCACGAGGGGGCAAATCATCAATATCGGTAGTTAATTTAACGGGAACCCCCAAGTTTGCAGTTGGATTCTGATTATAAGGACGTCCAAAGGCACTACACAAGGTGAAATATAAAAATCCTCTTAAGTAATAGTTTTCCCCAATCAACTGATCCATCTCCGGGGATTTGCCTTTTTCAGCTAAATCAATCACCCTGTTACAGGAGATGATATCCTGATAACTATATTGCCACAATCGTTGTGTATAGTAATTATCATTGGTGTGCTTATAATTATAGATGTACATCAGTTTATCTGAGGTAGTACCACTCAAGGCTATATTATCACCGCCAAATTCCCCGATGTAATGGAAAGGTTTTACGAAATACTCCTTTTTCAGGTAACTATAATTACCCAAGGTTGCGGTTTGCAAACCATCTTCGGTTCCTATCACCTGCGCGTCCTCCAGGGCATCATAAGGTGCTGTCTCTATCTCACATCCCGGAAGGAGACAAACGCCCAGAATTGCTACCAGCCAATATATTTTTCTCATGATTTTCGATTTTCAATTGTTATACAACAGTGGTTCATGTTAATAATTAGAAATTAACACTCACCCCAAACATAAACTTGCGTGTTTGCGGATAAATAGCATTTGCCCATCCTTCTGTCTCACCCTCTTCATCGACACCTACTTCAGGATCGATTCCGGAGAAATCAGTTAATGTCCACAAGTTGTCTCCCGACACAAATAGTCTGGCCGATCCGAAACCAATCTTCTTACAGAAACTTTGCGGTACCTGGTATGCCAGGGTTACATTCTTCAATCGTAAATAACTACCATCCTCCAAATAACGGGAAGAGGTTTTATTTGAAAGGTTGTTACCCATAAAGTAAGATTTCGGGTGCGTCGCGTTGTCTCCTGGTTTCTCCCAACGGCTCCAGCCATCTTTTAACTTCATGGAATTGAAAGTGGGGTAAGCCCCGTCACTGTCATACATCTCCCGGGCCTGATGGTAGATATCATTACCATAAACAAATGCAAAATTGGCATTTAAAGTAAAGGCTTTATAACTCATGGTACTCAATAAACCACCGTAGAAATCGGGCGCAGAACAACCTACCTTCTGCAGGGTTGCTTTATTATAATCAGTGGTTGTCACCACTTCTTCCCGGTCTGTTTTCCCATCTTTATTATCATCGTGTTCAATCACCTGTTCCCACAAAGGATTACCGTTGGCAGGATCCACACCGGCCCATTTAGGCATGTACCAGGTATCCATGTTCTCCCCTTCTTCCACGATTTTATCTCCTTGTTTGTAGGATTTACCTTCATAAACCGATTTCACCTCATTACGGTTAAACCCGATATTAAAATCAAGGTTCCAGTTGAATCCGGCGCTTTTAATCACTTCAGGAGAAAGCACTATTTCCAATCCCTTGTTATTTACCTTACCTATATTATCATAATAACCCCGGTATCCGGTCATTGTGGCTAATCGCACATAATAGAGCAGGTCGGTAGTGTTTTTATCGTACAATTCCACTGAAATACCCAAGCGATTAAAAAGTCGTGCATCAACCGCCAGGTTAGTACTAATCGTTTTCTCCCAGGTTAACCCTTCATTTTTCAATTGACTAGGAAAGGCAGCCGGAATACCATTGTATTGATATTTCATGGAGTATAAGCCCTGGTAGCCATAGTATGCATTAGGGGTGTTACCGAGGGATCCGTAACTGGCCCGCAGTTTTAACATATCTACCCAGGAAACATCGCTCATAAAAGCTTCGTCTGAAATGGTCCAGCCCAGCGATCCGGTTAAAAAGGTTCCATAACGGTTGTCAGGTCCAAATTTTGAAGAACCATCGGTACGAATAGAAAACTGCGCCATGTACCTGTTTTTGAAAATATAGTTTCCATTGAACAGCACAGACTGCATTTTAGTATCCCACTTTCCTCCTTCAACTTTCATGGCTTCAGCCCCTACATCAGGTACTTCCATTCCCGGAGCAATACCGCCAACTAAACCATTAAGTGATTTAGAGAAATAATCACTGTATTCATAAGCCGCAAATGCTTTCACATTATGCTCTCCAAAAGAAGTTTGATAGCGTAAAAGCTGGTTGGTAAATCGGGTAGTACTCCTGCTTGTATAGGAATCAAATTTTCCTTTATCGGCCTGCCCGGCATTAGAACGCAAATCAGTGTAAGATTCTGATTCACTCACCCTAATCCCCACATTATTGGTAGACACAAAAGTAAAGTGATCATTGAAACGGTATTCAAAATCGAGGTTTATCTGCCCGCCATAGACATTGGTTTTACCCCAGTTGAATTGATTATCGTACATATAGTTACTTCCATCACGGCCATACCACTCCATTTCATTGGCTTTTTCCAAATCTTTATCCTGCGGGTTTCTTATGGTTCCGTCGGCATAATAAGGCGTATCCCAGGGGAGGTAATAATACATACTATGCGTACTGTGCTGACGGTCATCAATGTGTTTGTAAGAAGCAGCCACTTTAGACTTCAGGGTTAATTTATCATTTACCTTATAATCCAGGTTCGTACGGAAATTATACTTTTCAAATTCATAACCTTTAACCGCTCCTGTTTCATTATAGTAGCCTCCCATGATATAGGTTTTCACCTTATCGGTTCCACCCTGATAAGAAAGTGTATAATCCTGGGCCACGCCTGTTTGAGAAGCATTATCAAACCAATCAAAATCAGTTTTAAGCAAATCTTCATTAAACCAGTTACGGGTATCTCCTTCCCAGTCTTTCTGAGAGTCATATAACTCCTGAGAATTCATCATGGAAAACTTACCATTTGTCAATTGGGTGATACCTGTAGAAGCATTGAATGACAGTTGTGATTGTCCTACTTTACCACTCTTGGTTGTCACCATAATCACACCATTGGCAGCACGCGAACCATACAATGCAGTAGCCGAAGCATCTTTTAACACAGACATGGATTCAATTTCGCCCGGGTTCAAAGAAACGCCTGTTCCGGCAACCACGCCATCAATAACCCATAAAGGATCCACACTCGTGTTTAAGGAACTTTTTCCGCGAATACGTATTTTTGCCGTTTCACCCGGTTTTCCTGAGGCATTAGATACATACACCCCTGACGCTTTTCCCTGCAAGGCCGTTGCAACAGATGGCGTAGTGACATCTTTTAACTCTTCCCCTTTCAAGGCCGCCACAGAACCGGTAAGGTTTGATTTCTGAGTGGTTCCATAAGCAACCACCACTACCTCATCCATCTCCTGCACGGAAGATACCATAGTAATATCGATGGAAGGCTGCCCGTTATAAGGTACTTCCACCACTTCCATACCAATGAAAGAGTACATAATGACAGCATTTGCCTGGTTAAATGTTAATTGGTAGTTCCCTTCAATGTCAGTAATGGTACCCACACTATTGTCTGCCTTAAGAAAAACAGCCACACCAGGAAGCGATTCTCCGTGCACATCCACCACTCTACCTTTAACTACCTTTTCATGCTGCTGTTCATCAACATAAGCCGAAACGGGTGTGATCACTACCAAACCACCATCTCTAACGGAATAGTTAATGCCGGTACCGGCAAAAACCTCTGCCAGGACACTCTCAAGGCCGGCATCTTTCACCCTGATAGTTACTTTTTTATCCACATCTACAAGGTCTGTTTTGTATAAGAAGCGGAAATTACTTTGGTTTTCAATCGCCGTGAAAACCTGTTCGATAGAAGCATCTTTCAATGAAAGATTTAGTTTTTTAAATCCATTTGCATAAAGCTGGAAAGAACTAAAAACCAGCAATAAAACCAGCCAACTTTTGACTGAAACACTTCCAGGTACGCGCAAGCCACCTGAGAAGATACTTCTCAACCGATTTTTTTTCATAAATTTGTTACACTTTTAAGGGTTTAACATGGGGCAACCAATTTCTATAGCAAGGAATTCAAAGGGTTGCCCTATCTTTTTCAATATATCATTCACTTACTTACAATAATCTCATCTCTTCTGTATTGCACATTAAAGGGCGTGGCCAAAGCAAAATTATTCATCACTTCCTGTATTGTTTCATTTCTAATTTTGCCCGTGTATTTCTCCAACAGTAACGCCTGATCTTTTACGACGATGGTTACATCGTATCGGCGTTCCAATTTCTTCACTAATTCACCCAAAGTCACATCCCTGAACTTCAACACGCCATCCGTCCATCCCGTCGCTAATTCATTATCCCTGATCTCATCCACCTCCAGTGTCTTACTATCTTTATTATAAACTGCAGTATGCCCGGGTTTTAAAATCCTTCCGTCGATGGTAACCCTTTCTGTCCCTGCAAATCGAACAATACCAGATTCCAAGGTTGTCTCCACCGTTTCCTTTTCCGGATAACAGTTCAGATTAAAAGAAGTACCTAAAATTTCCAGATCAATAGAAGGTGTTTCAACCAAAAACACATGTTCCGGGTCTTTCATGACATCAAAATGAGCCTCCCCTTCAATCCATAACATACGGTGCGTAGGTGAAAAGTTAGAAGGTATCCGTACGCGTGTATCAGCATTAACAAAAACTTCCGTTCCGTCAGGTAATAAGAGTTTCGTTCGCTCCCCTTTGGGCACATAGGTCTCGGTATAAAAAACCGTCGATTCAATTGCTGAAGTATGACTCGCATCCCGGTAAAGTTTTAAGCCGGCTAATACAATAATAGGTAACGCAATGATCACTGCGGCGCGGTAAAAGTTAAACCACCTGTTCCGTTTTGTCATTCCTTTCTCTTGCGACCTCAAGGCATTAAGACGAAACATAAAACGACTGATATCGCTTCGACTGGCCGTTTGCTCAAAATCAATGACACCATTGGAAACAGCTAAAAGATTCTTTTGACAGTAGAACTCCTTTCGCAACTGCTCATCCGTCTCCAACCTGTTTAGAAATTCCCTCTCGGCATCAGGAGATAGTTCTTTATTAAGATATGATAGTATGTCGTTCAAATAATCCACTAGCTAACTTTTTTCCTTTACTACAATAACACCCTAACCAGTGGCACCCCCCACGAGAATTTTATATTTTTTAAACTTTTTTTAATACTCTTCAGACAAGAACCTAACGAGAAACGCCTAAGCTATTTCATTTCAAACAAATAACGAACTCACCAATAAACTTACAGGCAAGTACTCTTTTAACTCTACCCTGGCAATTTTTAGTGCTTTATTAATTTGGTTTTCCACCGTTTTCACGGAAATAGACAATTCTTCAGCTATCTCTTTGTAGCTTTTCTCTTCGAATCGACTGAGGCAAAATATCTTTTTACACTGAGGAGGCATTTTTTCAATCGCAACCTGTAAACGCTGCAGTATTTCTTCTTCCAATAGCTTTTCGGCACTCACATCAGAAAGCGCATGAAAATTAAGTGCTAGTTCCTGAAATTGCTGCTCTTTAAAGCCTTTATATTGCTCTCTCACTTTCAAATGACGCAGGTGATTCAGGCTGAAGTTACGTACTGTACGAAAAAGATAAGCACCCACATTAAAATCGTCTTTGATCTTAGCTTTGTTTTCCCAAAGTTTGAGAAAGGCTTCCTGAACTATCTCTTTACTTATCTCTTCATCCAAAAGATACTCATTGGCATACGCAACCAATCCGGGCTGAAGATTCTCAAACAGTTCGCGATACGCACTGTTATAACCTAAATGAAGTTGATTCAACAATGTCCCGGAGTAAAAATCCTTCATATCCTTTTCTTAGACTTGTACAATAGAGCTTGTTTTATTAAAAACGAAAGGCAATATTAAATAAAAATAACCATTCACCCTAAAACAACCGGGTGTTTGTTAACATGGTACTATCCGGCCTATTCACCCCAATACAATGTGACAATAAAAATCGCATCATACGGTCTTTTGTAAGTCCTTGTCTAAATTTAAAGTATTAAATTTGGCACGGAATTAAACAGGTTAAAATGGATATAACAATAAAAGAAGTCAAAGACAATAAAACACTTAACGATTTCGTATCCCTTCCTTATCGTCTTTATAAGGAAGATAAGTTCTGGGTACCCCCGATGAAAGCAGATGAAAAGAAAGCTCTTCTTCCCGATAAGAATCCGGCTTTTGAATTCAGTAAAGCAAAGTTTTGGGTAGCCTATCACAACGGTCAGTGCGTCGGACGCATCGGTGGAATCATCAATCAATTATGGATTGAGAAGAATGACAAGAAAATGGGACGTTTTACACGCCCTGAATTCATTGATGACCCGAAAGTAGCTGCAGCACTGCTTCAAACCGTAGAAGAATGGATTAAATCGGAGGGTATGGAAGGACTTCAGGGACCACTCGGCTTTTCCAACCTTGATCATCAAGGATTATTGGTTGAAGGACATGACTGGTTACCATCCGTTGCTTCAGATTACCATTTTGCCTATTACCAGAAACATTATGAAGCATTAGGTTATAAAAAAGAGATTGACTGGATTGAATTCAGGATTACCTTCCCTGAAAACCTCCCGGAAAAATCATTTAAAGTAGCCGATATGCTTAAAAAGCGATACGGATTAAAATCGGTTAACTTTAAAAGCAAGAAAGAGCTTGAACCTTATAAGAAAAAAGTTTTTGACCTGTTTAATGAAGCCTTCACCCAGCTCTTTGGCACCTTCAAATTTCCGCCAAAGCTGAAAGAGTATTACATGGACAAGTATTTCCCCATGCTAAATCCAAGGTATGTAAAAATCATCCTGGACAAAGAAGGCGAAATGGCCGGTTTTCTAATTGCCCTGCCTTCCCTTTCTAAAGCCATGCAAAAAGCAGGCGGCAAGCTATTACCTTTTGGATGGTGGCACCTCTCTAAAGGGCTGAAGAAACCCGAGGAGATGGACCTGATGCTAACCGGTGTACGACCCGAATTCCAAAAAATGGGATTGGCTGCCCTACTCATGAACGAATTGTGGTTAACAGCTAAAGAAGATGGCATACGTTTTGTAGAGACCACAGGCATGCTGGAGAATAATCATGTGGCAATTCAAATGTGGAAATCATTTGATCACATACAGCATAAACGTAAAAGGTGTTTCGTCAAGCTATTTGAGTAGATATAGATACCAATATAATTTAAAGGGTATCTGTTATTTCAGATACCCTTTTTTCATGGCATCTGATTTAAAATAAAAAATTCAATAAAAAAGGTATTAATCACATATTTTTAATTCAGTCACAATAACAATAAAGCAAAACTGCAATGACCCAACAATTCCATTCAAGATGGTTAAAGGAGCTACAAAGCTACCTTATCATCACTATGAGCCTTTTCATTGCCGCCATAGGCTGGACCGGTTTTATTATTCCCAGCAATATCGTGGGTGGTGGCTTAATGGGGTTATCCTCAATTATCTATTTTGTCACGGACATGCCAGTGGGACCTACCAACTTCGTGATGAATGCAGTACTTATTGCCATTGCCATGAAAGTACTGGGTAAGGGATTTGGGGTAAAAACCATCTATTGCCTGGCGGTGCTTTCCATAATGGTAAGTTTCATGCAGGTATATATCACGGAACCCATTGTGAAAGAAAAATTCATGGCTGCCATCATTGGTGGCGGAATGGTAGGCGCCAGTATCGGCATTCTTTTCACGCAGGGAGGCAGTACCGGCGGAACCGAAGTTATTGCGATGATGGTAAACCGTTATCGCAACATCAGTCCCGGCCGCGTGATGATGCTTTGCGACCTGGTTATCATCGGATCATCTTACCTGGTATTTAAATCGCTGGAAACATTGGTTTATGGTTATGTGGTCATGGGCATGATGTCCTATGTGGCCGATATGCTGTTAACCGGTTCCCGTCAGTCGGTTCAGATCTTTATTGTTTCAGAAAAACCCAAAGACGTGGCAGAAGAAGTGATGAAATATGTCAACCGGGGGCTTACCTTTGTTAATGGCAGGGGATGGTATTCAAACACTCCAAAGGAATTCATCGTATTGATTGCCAAAAAATCAGAATCGCATCTTATTTTTCATGCCATAAAAGCTATCGATCCCAATGCTTTTGTATCGGTTGCCAGTGTCATGGGTGTATATGGAAAGGGTTTTGATGAATACAAACCACCATTGAAAGCCAAGAAAAAAAATAATTCATCTGAAAAACCACAAGGAGAATCGGTTTCCCCAAAAGTAATAACATCAGTTGCAAAAGAATAATCACAGCCCCTGGGGGATGATCATTTTATTATTGAGAAACAGCATTTACCACTGACAGAGAATGATATTCCCCCCAGGGGATAAAAATACACCCCCAAAGGATGATCGCAAATCCTTGGTGAATTAGCATACGCTTCTATGGGATAACTAGGCGCCCCCAGGAAATAATTCTTCACCCCGGGAGGAAATAACGAAACGCGTCTGGAAAATGATCGCGCCCCTACCTCAATAACAGCTAATTTCACTTAGATTTCACGGCTTCCAACACAGTGGTGAAGGTATCCGGAAGTGGCGCTTCAAAAAATAACGACTGCTCTGTCACCGGATGCGTTATTTCAAGAGAAACAGCATGTAAAAAAAGGCGCGTTATTCCGGTTATATCCGTAACAATCCTATTCAAAGTCCAATCGCCATGCTGTATATCACCAATTATATCATTTCTTTGCATGGCAAAATGCTGCCGTATCTGGTGCCATCTGCCTGTCTCAGGAAAGACCTGAACCATACTGATTGGCACATCGGTAAATGTTTTATAAGCAATCGTGGTATCTACAGATTTAATTCTTTTAAACCGGGTGATTGCACTTACCCGTTTCTTTTTCTTTTTGATCACCACCTCATCGGTCAAACATCCTTCCTCATCAGGCAATCCACGCACCAATGCCACATAACTCTTTCGCACCTCCTTACGCTCAAATTGCCGGGTTAACTTACCTGCCATTTCCCTTGAAAAAGCAAAGACGATCACTCCCGTTGTTTTAGCATCTAACCGGTGCACCGGAAAAATGGGTTTCCCGGTTAACTTACCCAAAAGCTTTGTAGCATACATTGCCCCTCTCGGTATAAATTCATTTTTATGTATAGGTAAATCAATCGGTTTATCAATTGCAATTAAATACTCATCCTGATACAAAATTGATACATCATCCATTCTATTCTCTTTAGCTCTGCTAAGGTAACTATTCCAATTCTGACAGCCTATAATTTAAACTATTAGCTATATGAAACGTCCACCAAAACACTCGCTCTTTCTAATAACAAAGGCCTCTCCGGCATCAATACAAAGGAATTATTTACCATTATATGACTATCCAGCTTGATGCTAAATAAAAGTTTATAGCTTTGCAGCTCAAATAATGAAAATGAGACAATTTCTTTCCAGCACTGTTTTTTTAGCAATCATTTCCTGCGTGTTATGGTCCACGGCATTTGTTGGTATTAAGATAGGGCTAACCTATACCACGCCCATTCAATTTGCAGGCATTCGGTTTTTCTTATCCGGACTTATGCTGGTTCCGTTATGCGGTTCTATCACACGCTTTTTCAGCGAAGGCAAACAACACATCGGAACCATCCTGAAGGTCTCTTTTTTACAAACCTTCATATTATACACCTTCTTCTATTTGGGCATCAGCCTTATTCCAGGCGCCTTGACGGCTATAATAATCGGCTCTCAACCATTATTTGCAGCCATCGTCGCCCACCTGTTTATGGACAATGACAAAATGAGTGTACGCAAATTTCTGACCATATCATTTGGCATCTCCGGCATTGTTCTGATCGCTATCAAAAAAGGCTTCCAGGGATCCGGCAGCTATTACGAAATAGGCGGTATGCTTCTGCTCATTCTGGCCAACATCGCTTCCGGCTTAGGCAATATCGTAGTCAGCAAACGCAAGGGTACTATCTCACCCCTAATACTGAACGCCTGGCAGATGTCACTGGGAGGACTTTCCCTTTTCCTTGTTTCCTTATTTATTGAACCTTTCAACGGTTTTAACTTTCCTGCAGCCTATTACGGAGCCCTGTCATGGCTTAGCTTTCTTTCTGCTGCTGCTTTCTCCATATGGTTTATGTTATTGCAAAAACCAGGTGTAAAGGTATCTGATCTAAACATCTGGAAGTTTATCATTCCGGTTTTTGGAGCACTTCTTAGCTGGATCATCCTACCGGATGAGAGTCCGGATTTCTATTCTCTTTCAGGTATGACCATCATAGGGATCTCTGTGATCCTCTACACCAAACAAAACAGGCGGGCTTCTAAAAGCGCCAGATAAATTTGGTCGAATGGTATTCGTGTGGCACTCCGTATATGAATTCCCTGGTTTGCCAGATAATGTAATACTGCAACCCAACATTTTTATAATTAATACCAAGGCTGCTTTTTAATTGGAATATTACATGCTCAATTTCGTCGGAGCGTAGAAAATATTCGTTTTCATTTTTATTGCCGCCCCCTTGCATAGTTGCGTTATATGCTACCAATTTCAACATCGGAGTTAATGAACCGAAGAACTCGAATTTTCGCCGGCCTATTCCCGGCAATCCCAATTGCTTATAATAAGGATTTAAAAAACCGGCTCGCAGGTTAATTCCCATACTCACATCATCATATAATGTCCCTGCACGTATAACACCTACCCCAGCCAGGTCAAAATAGTCATTGCTTCCCAGACCTTTATTCACCTGAAGATTATAATTTAAAACCGGCCAGTTCGACCGCTGGTTATTCCAACCATTTGGCAGAGGATTATCCGTTACATCATGAAAATGATATTGGACAAAGTCTGCCCCCGACATGGGCCCCATTACCCCTAAAGTCATTTCGGAACGAAGGATCAGTTTTTTTTCATAATTCGAGGTTGTGACAGAACTATTTAAAAGTAAGAGGCCGGCATATGGTCTGTCAAAATACTGTACATCCTCACTTCGAAGATTTTTGGGCGTATACATTTGCTGTGAAAGACTTAAACTATACCATACATTATTGTATTTGCCCGGTATCAAGAGCAGCCTATTCAACGGATTCGTTTCCAAGAAAGGATTTACAATCCCCATTCCTATTCCTTGTGTATAATAATAATCTGTTGAGGCAAACAGATCATTATCCCAACCAAATAAAAACAGCCTATTCCCTCCTTTCATTGCATCTGTCATTTGCGCGCCACAATAAAAAGATGCTAATAACATGATTATAGAAATGGCTATTCTTCTCCCCATCTGTTTAAAAATTAGCTAAGGAATAATTAAAAACCAGAACAGTAAACTGACTCATACTACTAAAAATTTTATCGTTTTAGTTATTATACGCTGGTTATAGTCCACAACATCAGACAGAATCAATACTTCCTTTTTTTTAATATTGCATCTGTTCAATTTTGTTCTAAATAGTTCAATGATTTAAAAGGTTCTCAAAAAAGATTCCAAAAGAGCAGACAAAATTGAAATACACCCGTTTTTAATTTTAATTAACAGCACGCCTTCCCCATTACTACGATTACTAAAGTAACCAAATGCTGTAAACTATATCAAAAAACCGGGAAATTGTTTACCTGTACAACGAATATCAACAAACTCCCTTATTTAAAAAAATGATTCCAAAACACACATAAGCACAAAAAATCCAACAGGCAATTACCAAATTTTTTAAACCTATTGTACTTATGACTGGTTTGATGAAAATACCGTTACCTCTTTCAAAGCTAAACTGGCAGGCTATCAGATTAAGAAAAAAAAGTTAAATTGCATTTGGCACAAGATTTGAATGCTTACAATCAAACACTAAATACCGTACTATCATGAAAAATCTATTAGTTATTAGTATGATGTTCTTAATGACTCTGCCCGCCATGGCGCAAGAACAAGAGCAGCAACAAGAACAAAAACTCACAAGAAAAGAACGACGAGAATTAAAAAAGAAGGAACGCCAGGCAATGGAAGTGCTCATGGCCGAAGCTTTAACGATATCAATCGATAGTCAAACCTGGGTTCTGGAAGCACACACACTATCCAACAAAAGAGGCTCAAGCATTCCGGTCAATTCAAACCTTAACTTTATTGCCCTGGAAGGAAAAGAAGCCTTTATCCAGTTAGGCTCTAATACAGGCATGGGGCCTAATGGTGTAGGTGGCGTATCAGTCAGAGCGAATGTCACCAAGTACGATGTACGCAAAAATGAAAAGAAAGGCACCTATTATATCCAGGTATATGCATCCTCAGCCATCGGATCATTTGACATCAGAATGGATGCTAATGCGGACGGACAAATTGCCTCTGCAACTATTCAAGGCAACACCTCCAGCAGAATCAAATACACCGGGCAATTGGTGCCTCTCAGCGCATCAACAGTCTATAAAGGCACACCTCTATTTTAAGGTATAATTCAAACGCTCCTGACCGGAGCGTTTTTTCTATCATCCGCTATTAATCAACTCCCTTGAAACGATTAAAAGTATAGTTACTTTAAAGAATTAGAAATTTATTTCATTTGACACAATAACAGAATCCGGTAAAAAGAAATAAAACTTACTCCCTTCACCCTCTTGCGACACCAACCAGATATCACCCTCCAACAGATTAACCAGTCTTTTTACAATACTTAAACCCAATCCAATTCCACCATATACACTCTCCTGATTCTCCAATTTTCTAAACGGAGAAAAAATAATATCAAAGTTATCCGGCTTTATCCCGATTCCTGTATCTTCTACAGAAAATAACAACACTCTACCATTCCTGACCTGCACTTCTCCATCATATCCCAACTCCCTTACAAGCTCAAAATCTCCTTTTTGCACCATCATCTTCACTTGTCCTGAAGGCGTAAATTTGAGCGCATTACTTACCAGATTAGTCAATATTTGTTTCAACCGTTCCGCATCGGTATTCAACCGGATTCCAAAACAGTCAGGTGCTATCTCACATATAAACTCCGTATCATCATTTTTCTTTTCAAATGTCAATGATTTATATACTGATCCCATGAAACTTTCCAGCTCTATCTCTCGATAGGTAACAATCAACTGACCAGCTTCAATTCTTGAAATATCAATGATATCATTAATTAAAACCAAAAGTAATTCGCTACTCTCATGAATAAGCTTAACAAATTCTTTTCGATCATTTTCATCATAGACATCAGAAACCAATAAGCTGGAAAAACCAACAATGGAATTCATTGGCGTCCGAATTTCATGAGAAAGATTGGCTAGAAAGGCAGTTTTCAACCGATCCGACTCTTCAGCCTTTAATTTAGCCCGCTCCAGATCAGAAGTACGTTCGGTCACCAGCCGTTCCAGGTATTTGTGATGAACTTCCAACTCATTTTTCTGTCGTAGTATTTCTGCCCTGCTTCCTTCTATTTCATCATAGGCTACCTGCAACTGCCGTGTTTTTTCTCCTACCATCAGGGTTAAACGCTCTTTTTGCTTTCGGAGTAGTCGCGTTCGTAAAACATATATGAAATAAAAGACAAACAAACTAATAAATACCATCAAGACTCTAAAGAACAAACTCCTCACAAAAGGTGCTTTCACCTTTAAAACAACTGTTTTGATCTGATCATTCCAAACACCGTCATTATTTGCGCCCTTAACCTTAAGCCGATAAGTTCCGGCAGAAAGGTTATTATAATTTATTCCAACTCCCGCTATTACCTGTCGCCACTCTTTATCCACTCCTTCCAACAGGTAAGCTATCTTATTTTTATGGGATTGATTGTAGTTCAAAACTGCTGCGTTGATGTACAGGATGTCTTCCTTCTCTTGCAACACAATGGTATCTTTAACCGCATACTCCACATCTTCATATTCTTTTCCACCAAGGGAGATATTATTGAGGCCTATAGAATAAGAAGAGAAATGAACGGGTGGCACAAAGTCATTATAACACATCTTTTCCGGATGAAACTCCACAAACCCATTTGCCCCCCCCATAAGCATAGCCCCATCTGAAGCTAAATAGTAGGCCCCTTCGTTGAATTCTTCACAAAAGGTACCTTCTTTCTGACTATAATTTTCAACCTCCCCAGATCTTGGATCTAAACGCGAAATTCCAAAACTATTACTTACCCATAAATAGCCTTGAGGATCTGCCAAAACAGCATATACATTACTTTCCAGCAGATCTGTGGCATACTTTGCACTTACAGTTTTTAACTTTTGATCGAACAACAACAATCCACATCCATAGGTTCCTAACCAGATTCTATTTTCAGCATCAACCGTAACGCTTAAGATAAAATTACTCTTAAAATGGTCACCCACTTTTCGAAGTGTAGAAAAAGAAGAATAAACTCCAGTGTGTATATCCAGCTTCCACAACCGACTCTTTCGACTCCCAATCCAAAGGTTACTATCGTTATCAAAAGCCATGGCTGTAAACCTGTAACTCCCTTCCTGTCGCTCTTCAGCAGGTAAAGGAAAAACCTGGTACTTTTCAGTCATTGTATTAAATCTGATAACTCCACAGTAGTTACTCATCCAAATATCATGACCACTACCTCTAACAGTATGAGATAGTTTATTCAAATAAACAGGATCACATCCTGCATAATTAAATCGTATCCTTTTGTGAGATTCATCAATCAAATTATAACTTACTAATCCCTGACTGGTACTAAACCACAGATGGGACCGATCATCTTCAAGCGCCCCCTGAAAAGTATCAACCTTTACTTCTTGATCTTCCGGAAAAACCAGACTAAACCGTTCTTCTCCATCTTTTTTCCGAAATAATCCATCGGCAGCCCAAAACCAATAACTCTTTTGAGAATCCTTAAAAACCATAAAAATATTTGCCGGACCAGAAGACGAATGCTTCTTCACATTAAAAGCAGAAAACTTGTTTCTACGGTAATCCAGCTTAGAAACACCGGCTTTGGTAGCCACCCATAAAATAGATTGATTTTTGGAATAATAGAGATCACATACCAAGTCATCCAGCAAGCTTTCCGGATCATCGTTATTAGAACGCAGATTTAATACTTTTCCATCCTCTTTCCTAATAAGATAAAGACCCCATCCCTTAGATCCAATCCATATGTTCCCATATTCATCCTGAACAAGGTTATGCAAAAGAATTTTTTTCTCCGGCACCTGAAAAATTAGTTTGAATCGATCTCTATCATCATCAAATAAAAGCAACTCATGATCTGTTCCAATCAATAACAAAGAATCATTTGATACTTTAATATCATTTACATCATCACTCCCAAACTGTCCGGTATCTTCGGGTAACTCCTGAAAAATAAATTCCTCCGTATCTTTCCTGCACCGAAATAAACCTTCAGAGGTACCAATCCAAATTTCCCCTTTAAACTCAACCAAAGCATTCACTGCTAGTCCTGGAATGACGGTATTCTTCTTTTTTAATTGCACCTGTTTTATCTGACCGGATTTCAAATCATAAATAAACAAACCATAATTTCTGGTGCCAATCCATAAGGTCTCTTTATCTACTTTCAGCAATGCAATAATATCTCCAAATCCATAGGTGGAATGTGCATTTACATCATTCAGAAAAACCGTTGAAAATTCATACTTTTTCTGATGCAAACAACTAACGGCACCTATAGATGTGCCTATCCATAGCAGGCTTGTATCCGGATCCTGATAAAAACACCTGACGTTATTACTGATAATCGATGTAGAATCCTTGTCATCAGATCTGAACAGATCAAAATAATTACCATCATACCTGGTTAGCCCTTCATTAGAGCCAAACCAGATATAACCAGCTTCATCCTGATATACCGCATTTGTTAAACCGTGAAATAACCCTTCTCTGACAGTTATATTCTCAAATTGAGAATAATTAAGCTTCGATTGCGCACAAAGAGCACTAACGCTTATGAGTAACACCATCAAAAAAAAACTGAATTTCCCCTTTTTGTATCCCCCTAACAGCACTTTTCTATCCTTTAAAATCTTCATGATTCAAGGAGCGAAGATACAAATGTTTCATAACAAACGAGAGCTCACCAGCAATCTTTGCTGTCACCAAACCAACCCCACTCCTTTTAAAAACAGTTAAATACTACATCCTGGCATTTCCCTATTGAATAAAAAAAGAAGCTATTCCTTCTAAAGCGAGTTAACCGAAAAAGGAAAAACACAACTATTCAATTCCTCCTTCAACATCATGAACCTACCGGAAACAAAAGGTTACAACCCCAAAACCTGAATGGACAAACCGGATAGAAAGATAACAAAACCAGCCAACGCATGACTCCAGTTTTCAAACCTTTTAAGTAAAATAAATTTAAATCCATACGAAGAAAGCAATACCATCCCAGTCATTGTCAGGATCGTCACCACAGCAAATAGCCCTGAAACCATTGCCAACGCAAACATACTCTCACGTGCAGCCGGATACATTAATACAGGAATCAATGGCTCGCAAGGTCCTAAAACAAAAATGACAAACAAAATAAGCGGCGTTGTTTTTTGTTTTCCACCGCCTTCATTGGGGAAATGGCAATGTGAATGCGCTTTATGCCTGTACCAATATCTAACGCCCCACATGCCATATATCAGGCCAAAAGCTATTAAGGCCCACGCTGCTACATCTCCCCTAACTGATTCATACCAATTCAGCCTTTCTACCTCCAGCTCTAATACTATGCCAATACCTCCCAACACAACAGAACTAAACACGTGCCCGATCCCACAAAATACCGTTAACGTCATCACTTTTGACAACGACCAATTCTTAGCTTTTCCAATCATTATAAATGGCAGGTAATGATCAGGCCCCATTAAGGTGTGAAAAAAACCAATAGAAGCAGCTGTAACCAAAAGTATTTGTAATTGAGCATTCATAGATAAAGAATCAATGACAGTTTAACTCTTCAATAGCTATGTGTGGGATCAACCTCCAGGCACAGTTTCTCAACGATTAATCAATTATACCTTGCCGATACTTCAAGTAATCTTTTATGATCTTTCGTATAGAATCTGAACTGACCTTTTGATAATCCAGGTCTCTGGGATTGATGAATTCATAACCCGAAATATCATCCTTTACATGAATGTTTTTAAAGCTCTCAACCCGACATATAAAACCCAGATCAGTTGTAAATACAGAATAATTCGAAAAGATATACTCATTGGGATAAGAAACCAGATATGACATATCAGTTATATCCAGATTTAACTCCTCCTTTATCTCACGCTTCAAAGCAGCCTCTACACTTTCTCCGGGATCAACAAAACCACCTGGCAAATCAAGATACCCCTTTTGAGGTTCAAAAGCCCTTATTGTCAATAGAATCTCATCATGTCCGCTTTCTATTATTGCAGCCACTGCTGCCGCTGAATTAATAAAAAAATGAAATCCACACGCAATACATTTAAAGGCCTTTTCTCCATCGTAATTAAATCTTTCCGATCCACATTTTGGGCAATACCGAATTACATCTCCTGGCTTTGTCATAGCTTTGTTATTTTTTATTAGATCTATCTGTTTCTGATTTATTTTTATTTACCTGAGGGAACTCACCAATTCTATAATCTCATTCTTAGCAAAGATTCCTTTCTCCTGATACGTTTCATCACTTCTTCTACATTCATAACGACTCATTTCTCTCTTCTTCATAATAATCCGCCATTCTAATGCATTTAATGGATAACAAAATACTAAAAACTAAATTTAAAAGCTCACAAACAAAACAGCAATCTCTCGCTCCCTCTAATTGTAGTATACACCCCACAAAACCAACATAACTTCAACATCCCAGTCCACTTACGAATAACTACTAATCAAACGTCGTTAATAATATTTAACAACTTACAATTAACCTTTAAAGAAGCAACATTGTATATTTGTCCAAGTAACTACCTAATTTATTAAGACAAAGAACCTATCTCATGAGTTATCAATGGATAAAATCAGCCTATGACATCCTGGCATTGGCACTTAACCTGCGAAGACATCCAACCAAGAACAATATTTATGCAAATAAAGAGGGTTACCACTACATCCGCACTAAATGGGGATTTGAGCCATTAGAAAAATACAACCTGAAAATCCAATTATTAAGGCTTGAAAAGAAACTTAATAACCTCAGGACTATTTTTGAAGACAAACAATATGAGGTGGATCACTTGCTACGTAAACGAGAAGGTCTAACAAAACAATTAGAAAAAGCCCAGGAGCATAGCAAAAGCTTAAAAAAGGAAAAAGGCTTTCTAAAGAAATTATTAAAGGAGGTACTTGATAAAAACACGGCACTGGAAAAGAAATCAGAACGTCTTCTTAAAAACGAAGAAAACCAGCTGGGTCAAATAAAACGACTGAAAACCGCCAAAGAAAGTTTGCTAGAACAACATGCCAATCTAGCTGAAAAAAGCAGACAACAAAAAGAACAGATCAACGCCTTACAAGAACTGGTAAGCAAACTGAAACAAAAGAAGGATAACGAACTCATTCCACACTAAATAAAAAAAACCGGACTATCTATAATAGCCCGGTTTTTATAACAAAATCACTTATTCTTTTGCATCAGGGGATTCTCCATTGGTAAATGGCTTGATCCTTACTGTGAATTTATAATTTTTAGGTGCAATCGAATAATTAGCATGAGGCCTGGCCCCCCATGAATTATCTCCGCCTACTCCCATTAACTGATGATCAACATTCAAATACACTTCAGCTCGTGGCTTCATATCTATAGTATGTAAAGTTCCCCGTCCATCCTGAGTCATATCTTCCTGTTTAAAATGAAGAGCTGAGAATCCAAAATGATCACTTGCTGTTACATATACACCATTACCAGCCTCATCCGATAATTTCATCCATCGATTATCAGTTTTATAACCTGTTTCTTGTGGACTGATGTAAGGATAAAACTGATCCGCAACATTACTTTCGTACAAACCAACAAATGATGCGGTATTACGATCCGGGTAGTTTTCCCATGGCCCACGTCCAAACCAGGTTAGCTGGTCGAACTGCTTGGGCAAAACCATCATCATGCCTATTCGGGGGATCATTGGTAATTTCTTTTTCCCTATCTTAAAATCATAGTTTATCACCACGTCTCCGGAACCAAAAACCGAATAAGTAAGCACTAATTTACTTTCCACATCCGGCAATGAGAATGCATAGGTCACATCAATCTGGTTACCTGTCTTTTTCACCTTCATCTCTTCCATCTGCCTGTTGGCACCGGCATGACGCCAAACACCCAGTCGCTTAACCATTCCAAAGCCATGATCATTATCGTTTGGTGCTTTCCAGAAATTCGGTACCGGTCCCTGGGCAATAAACTCTTTTCCATCATACTTCATTGAGGTGATAATTCCTTTTTCATTATCAAACCTCAAAATAAACCGATCTCCTAATACGATCACCTCTGTTTCCCGTGATTGTACCTTAATTGGTGTAGTAGATTTTGCAACAGTTTTTTTCCTGATCACCGGCATAGCAATCTGTTCTGTGGCAAGAATGGTTCCTTTTTCTACAAGATCCCAGTCATGCTTCAACTCCAATGAAACATTAAGGAAGTACTCTTTCCCTGGTCGTTGTTTTATCTTATCCAGATTTAATGTGATTTCCTCATGCTCTCCCGGCAAAGCATTCAACTGCTCCTTTTGACCAGTCATGATTTCTTTCCCATTCTCAGTCACTACCCACTTCAGCCGGAAGCGATCAAGAGAGATAAAAGCGTAATTATTAGTAATCACAATCTTATTATTCGCCAGATCAACGGGTTTTATCTTCACATTCTGATATACCTTTTTCACCTCTTTGATCGAAGGGTGCAATGTACGGTCAGGATTTACCAGGCCATTAATACAAAAGTTTTTGTCACTTGGTATATCTTCAGGGCCATAATCCCCGCCATAGGTCCAGTATTTCACTCCATTTTCATCGTATTTCACTAATCCCTGGTCTACCCAGTCCCAGATAAAACCACCTTGCAGATTATCGTATTTCTCAATCACATCCCAATAATCCTGAAAATTACCTACACTATTTCCCATGGCATGTGCATATTCACACAATATAAAAGGACGTTCATGCACCTGGCGACCGTAAGCAATTAAATGATCGATGGGTGAATACATGGGACAAACAATATCAGTATGTGCTTTCTGTCCGGCTCTTTCGTAATGAACAGGACGGGAAGTATCGCGCTGATGGATCCAAGCGGATGTAGCTACAAAATTTGGTCCGTCACCAGCCTCGTTTCCTAATGACCAAATAATGACAGAAGGATGATTTTTATCGCGTTCTACCATGCGACGAGTACGGTCAATATGGGCATCCATCCAGGTCGTATCTTTAGCCAGACTACGCTCTCCATACCCCATTCCATGCGACTCAATATTGGCCTCATCAATCAGATACAAGCCATATTGGTCACACAGTTCATACCATCTGGAATCGTTGGGATAATGGCAGGTTCTGACCGCATTGATGTTATGCTCCTTCATTAATTTAATATCCCTGATCATGGATGCTTCTGACATTACATGTCCATTAAACTCATCATGTTCATGCCGATCCACGCCTTTAAACAAAACAGCTTTGCCATTGACGAGTAACTGACCTCCAACAATCTCAATCTTTCGAAATCCCACATTAACAGAAGTCGCTTCCAGTAATTTGCCATTCTTATCTTTTAAGGTTAAAGCAAGCTTATAGAGGTGTGGCATTTCTGCAGACCATTTTTTTGGATCAGCAAGAAAGCCGGAAACATTTACTCTCTGCTCACCCTTAGCATATACCATCAACTTTTCTTTGGTAGAAAAAACAGTTTTATTACCATCCAGAAGTTTTGCTTCCAGGTAACAACGACTTTTTCCGGTCAAATGACTTTTTAGCTCAACATCAACACTGAAGTTGGCATCTTTATAATTGTCATCTAATCCCGGATGAAAGAAAAAGTCACGTATTCTTACCGGAGATGTGGCATACAAATACACATCCCGCTCAATACCACTAAGGCGCCAAAAATCCTGGCACTCCAGGTAAGAACCATCGCTCCAGCGATACACCTCCAGAGCCAGGGTATTATTTCCTTTCCTTATATATGAAGTAATATCAAATTCAGCTGGAAGTTTGGAACCTTGGGAATAACCTACTTTTTGCCCATTAACCCATAAATACATGGCTGATTTTACGGCTCCCAGATGAAGAAATATCTGACGACCATCCCAATCGGTCGGAATATCAAAGCTTCTTCTATAAGAACCAACCGGATTCCAATCATGAGGAATAGTGGGCGGCTGCGGATTCTGCATGGCAAAAGGATAAGTGGTATTCACATAAATGGGAATCCCGTATCCCTCCACTTCCCAATTAGCAGGTACCTTTATATCGTCCCAACCTGCTACATCATAGGACTCTTTATAGAAGTGGACCGGCCGTTCTGCCGGTGTTTTCACCCAATTAAATTTCCAGGTTCCATTGAGTAATTGAAAATAAGGCGATGACTCCCGGTTATTTTTAATCGCCATGGCTTCATCGGCATAACTATAAAAGGCTGCATGTGGTGCCTCTTTATTAACCGAAAACACTTTCTGGTTTTCCCAATCGTTTTTCTGAGCAGATAGAGAAAAGATACTCAGAAACAAAAGGGATAAAACACTTAAGGATATTATTCTCATAACCTTTACAATTTTATTTCACTGTAAAAATAGATTGCCTGACATAGATAAACCATCCGTAAACTTTTGAATAGGGGTATATATGTGCAAAAACTTCCACAAACCCCCACACTACCTACCAGTAGGACACTTTAAAAACCAGTTTTATCTGAATGTAGGTGGCACAGAACCCGGATTTCTTATCAATAATGTGAGTCAAGGACTGCACTCATTCGGGATCGGATTGTCTGAAAAATCAGTTGTAAATAAACCCATTTCGATTACAGCTCCTATCTCATAATTATAAATGCGTACCAAAGGTTGAATCCATTCGGGATAGGATTGTGCGAACGACATACACGTGCAGAGAACAGAGATAATACAACGCATAAGGTATTATAAACGAAACAACTTGTAAGAAGGATTCTGAACCTCAGAAAACGTCCTGCAACCTTGCGGGAAGGATTCTGAACCTCAGAAAACACCAAACGACCTTGCGGGAAGGTTTCTGAACCTCAGAAAACACCAAACAACCTTGCGAGAAGCTTTCGCGGGTCCGCGGAAACGCCAAACGACCTTGCGGGAAGATTTCGCGGGCTCGCGGAAACGCCAAACGACCTTGCGGAAGGATTCTGAACCACATCCACAATAGATAGATCGTTAGATAATAGAATTGAGACTTATTTTACATCTAACTCATTTGTAATGCCATAAAAACTCTAGCGATCATTTACAAAAATGTGACGAACTATTGAGAAAACTACCACCATCATAATAGAGAACTAATACCAACCATATTTCAACGTGCCCCGGGTATAATGCCGATAGATGATTAAAGACCAGTTAAAAGCATAGCGCATTAAGTGATCTTTTTAATCACTAATCAGTATAAAACAAAGGTCCGATCGAAACACGACCGGACCTTTATTGAAAGAACAAATTATATCAAATTGTCTCTGTAGCATTTCCTCTTTTATTCATTAAAATCCATTCAACTCCATTGTTACGGTTGGAATCAACAACAAGAAACCAATCAAAATAAACACAACCATGATTGGTGTAATCCATTTCACCCATTTGGCATATGGAATTTTGGCAACTCCCAACACTCCTATTAGCACTCCTGAGGTAGGAGTAATCATATTAGTAAAACCATCACCAAACTGGAAAGCCATAACCGTTGCCTGACGCGACAAACCAATCAGGTCAGAGAATGGTGCCATAATCGGCATGGTTAAAGCAGCCTTGGCCGATCCACTTGGAATAAATACGTTAATCAATGTCTGAATGATATACATGATACCCACCGAGGCTACATTGCCCACATCACTCATCGATTGTGCCAACGCATGTAAAATAGTATGAATCACACGGCCCTCTTCCAGAATAACAATGATTCCTCCGGCCAAACCAACCACCAAAGCGGCCGACATGATATCTTTGGCGCCTTCAATAAATGATTTGGTAATATCATCAGCAGGACGTCCCATAGATGCACCAGACAAAATTCCCATGGCAAAGAACAGAGCTGCAATCTCGGTGATGTACCAGCCATACCCCATCACACCAATTATCAAAAACAGGATGGTATACCCCAACAAATTCAGTATGAAGAAATGAACCGTTTTACGTAATGAAAAGTATCCACTCAACGCAAACATACCAGTTAAGATGGGAACAATGGGCCAATTAACGCCTTCGCCACCGCCCATTTTCAAGTTTGAAATGGGATACTTAAATGAAAAAAGTATGAGCACCACCAGCGTAAGTGCATATACCACCCATGCTGCCACTGGTGTGTGATATTCTACGCCATCAAGATGACCAACACTGCGCTTTCTCCAATATTTATCTTCTTCATAAACGGGCGATTTTTCCGGATGTGCCTTCACTCGACGGGCATACCATAATATATAGGAGAATCCTATCACATTGATCACCACCCAGCAAAACAAACGGTATTCAAAACCGGAAAACATTGGTAAATCAGCTAATCCCTGGGCGATACCAATGGTAAAGGGATTTAGCACAGCACCTGCGAATCCCAATCCGGCAGCCACAAATACCATGGCCACACCGGTTATACTGTCGTATCCCATAGAGATAGCCAATGGCACCAGGATGATTACAAAAGCAATGGTCTCTTCACTCATCCCAAATACAGCACCAAAAATGGAAAACATCAGCATTATGAGCAGCATAATCAGATTATTGGCACCAATGGCCCGGACCAGTTCAAATCGATCAAGCTTTTTAGTAAACTCAAGAAAGGCCATAATTCCAACATCAATGGCCTTGGATTCATTCATAATCCAGAATGCACCTCCAATCATCAGGATAAAAACAATAATGCCCGATCCCTTTTCGAAGCCGTTGAACATAGCAGAAAAAATTTCCCATGTCTGCGGCTGATTATCGAGGTATTGAAACACCATCTCGGTTTTCTCAACACCATCCGTCACCACAGTTTTCTCAACATATTCCCCGCCGGGAATAAACCAGGTGGCAATGGCAGCACACACAATCAGGAAAAAGACAATCACATATGTATGGGGTACTTTTTTAAACATGGTATATCCGTTTTTATTCGCAGCAAAAATAGAGTTTTTAACATTTATTCATAATGACATATCCCTATTGTTTGCAACTTCAAATTCGTAAGCCTCACAAATACCTGTATGGATAACACTTACACATCAATTGACATATATCATATGGCTCTTCACTGCAAAAGTGTTACTTTTAATCGGCGATTAATGAAAGACGAAACAAAATGAAAGAGTTGTTAATCAAAAACATAAAAAAACTCCTCCAAACAGAAAAGGAGTCGAAACCGTATGTGGCAGGTTCAGAAATGGCACAACTACCGGTCATTGATAATGCTTTCCTTTGGATTAAAGAGGGAAAGATACATGACTTTGGCTCCATGTTGGAAATTGAAAGCAGGACCAATTTGCCGGAAAATCAAATTGATGCTACAGGAAGAATGGTACTACCGGCATGGTGCGATTCCCACACCCACTTGGTTTATCCTCATAGCCGGGAAATTGAGTATGTGGACAAAATTAAAGGCCTGTCATACGAAGAAATAGCCAAACGCGGCGGTGGTATTCTCAATACGGCTCAAAAGATGCAGGAAGCCTCGGAAGACAGTTTATTTGAAGCTGCACTAAAACGCCTGGAAGAGATGACCACGTGGGGAACCGGTGCGGTGGAGATTAAAAGTGGTTACGGATTAACCACCGAAAGCGAATTAAAGATGTTACGTGTAATCCGCCGCTTAAAAGAACATAGCCCGCTAACCATCAAGTCCACTTTTCTGGGAGCCCACTCCATCCCGATGGAATACCGCGGACAACAGGAGAAATACGTAGATCTGATTATAAATGAAATGATACCTCAATTGGCAGCCGATAACCTGGCTGACTATGTGGATGTATTTTGCGATGTCGGATTCTTTACCGTAGAAGATACAGATCGCATCCTGGAGGCCGCTGCTAAATACGGACTTCAACCAAAAATTCATGCCAACGAGTTGGATTACTCAGGGGGTATTCAGGTAGGAGTAAAACACAATGCCCTTTCCGTGGATCACCTGGAGTTTACCGGTGAAGAAGAAATAAAAGCATTAAAGGATTCAGGAACCATGCCTACTATTCTGCCAGGTGCTGCCTTCTTCCTTAACATGGTGTATGCACCGGCCCGTCAAATGATGGATGCCGGCCTACCCGTAGCGCTTGCCTCTGATTGCAATCCAGGCTCCTCACCGTCTGGAAACATGCAGCTGATCATCTCAATGGGAAGTGTTCTTTACCGCATGTTACCCGAAGAGGTAATTCATGCAGTAACAAAAAACACTGCTTATGCCATGGGAGTTGATAAGGAGTTGGGTTCTATCTGCGTGGGAAAGAAGGCAAACATTCTTATCACGAAAGAGATTCCTTCTCTGGAATACCTACCTTATGCTTATGGTGAGAATAAAATAGACACAGTGATATTGAATGGTGAAATTCAAGATTAATCCCAAACCAATAACACCTGACAATCGATAACAAATCCTTAAACAACATAAATCATGAAACAACTCATTGAATGCGTGCCAAACTTCAGCGAAGGCAGCGATATGACGATCATCAATCAGATTACTGACGAAATAAAAAAGATCGAAGGCGTTAAACTGATTGACGTAGATCCGGGTAAAGCCACCAACCGCACAGTGGTTACTTTTGTAGGCACCCCCGATGAAGTCTGTGAAGCAGCTTTCCAGGCAGTAAAAAAGGCAAAAGAACTCATCGACATGCGTCACCACAAAGGAGCACACCCACGCTTTGGAGCCACTGATGTATGTCCTTTGGTACCGGTAGCCAACATCACCATGGAGGAAGTGGTGGAATATGCACACAAACTAGGTAAACGCATTGGTGAAGAACTGAATATTCCAATTTATGCCTACGAATTTGCAGCCCGCGAAGAGAAACGTCGTAACCTGGCCAGCTGCCGGGAAGGGGAATACGAAGCTGTTTCTAAACGTGTCGGTACTGCCGAATGGAAACCCGACTTTGGCCCTGCAGAGTGGAACGAAGAAGTGGCCAAATCAGGGGTAACGGCCGTTGGTGCGCGTAACTTCCTGATCGCTTACAACGTGAATTTGAACACCACCTCTACGCGTCGTGCCAATGCGGTAGCTTTCGACATTCGTGAACGTGGCCGGGTAAAACGTGAAGGCGGTACTTTGACCGGCAAAATAATAAAGGATGAAAACGGCAAGCCTGTACAAGAACCGGGTATGCTGAAATCTGTTAAAGGCATTGGTTGGTTCATAGAAGAGTATGGCATTGCACAAATTTCTCTGAACCTGACCGACATCACCATAACACCATTACATGTAGCTTATGAAGCGGCTTATGAGCGTTCCAACGCCCGCGGCTTACGTGTAACAGGTTCTGAAATGGTAGGCGTAGTGCCATTACAAGCAATGCTGGATGCCGGAAAATATTTCCTTAGAAAACAAGAACGTTCAACCGGTATTCCTGAGCGTGAAATCATCAAAATAGCCATTAAGTCCATGGGACTGGATGAACTCTATCCTTTCGATCCTGACAAAAAGATCATTGAGTACATCCTTAAGGACAAAGACCAGAAAAAACTGGTAGACATGGACCTTGTAGCATTTGCCGACGAGACCGCATCAGAATCACCAGCTCCTGGTGGCGGATCCATCTCTGCCTATGTGGGCTCATTGGGCGCTGCCCTGGCAACCATGGTGGCTAACCTGTCGGCACACAAACGTGGCTGGGATGACCGCTGGGAAGAATTCTCCGACTGGGCGGAAAAAGGCATGGCTATCGAATCAGAACTATTGCGCCTGGTTGATGAAGACACCAACGCCTTCAATAAAATCATGGATGCTTTTGGCCTGCCAAAAGGTAGTGATGAAGAAAAAGCAGCACGTAAACAAGCCATTCAGGATGCTACCAAATTTGCAATAGAGGTGCCATTCCGAGTGATGAAATTATCATTTGCTGCTTTCGAAGTGATTCGTGCCATGGCAGAAACCGGCAACCCCAATTCGGTATCCGATGCCGGCGTGGGTGCTTTGTGTGCTCGCAGTGCCGTAATGGGAGCCTTCTTAAATGTAAAAATCAACGCATCGGGCCTTAATGACGCTGCCTACGTGGAAAAAGTACTGGCAGAAGGGAAAGCCATTGAAGAAAAGGCTATCTTAGAAGAAAGTGAGATCCTTGAAATTGTTAACAACAAAATAGGCTAAACTCATTTCTACGTCCCGCACGTTATGTGTTGTTTTTGAAAAAGCGTCTTGTCATTGCAAGGCGCTTTTTTTTTTAAGGATACACCCAGCCCATTAATTATTGCCATCTATTCTCTTTTCCCCAGCTCCTCTCCTTGGTAATATCAAGAAACCTATCAATAGATAAACTTTACTATCAACAAACTCACAACTACTTATCCTCTAAAAAATCTTTATCTTTCATTACCCATTTCAAATACATGTATTATCCTTTAAAAAATCAATGAAATGAATCTACCTTCAACTAACCTAAAAGGTTTACTTCTTGCTTTGGCACTGGTATGCTTAACTACCGGCCTTCAGGCAAAAAAGAAAAAAACAGAAACAACCGCACAGGATACCATGATTAACTCCACACTTGTATCAGGTCTTCAACTTCGTAACATCGGCCCGGCCTTCACCTCGGGACGCATTGCAGACTTTGCCGTGAACCCCGATAACCATTCGGAGTATTACGTGGCTGTAGCCAGTGGTAACATCTGGAAAACCACCAACAATGGCATCACCTTCGACCCGGTATTTGAGAACTACGGCGCCTACTCCATTGGCTGCCTGGCCATGGACCCCACTAATCCCCATGTCATCTGGGCGGGAACCGGTGAGAACAACCACCAGCGAGCCCTGGCCTATGGCGATGGTGTCTACAAATCGGTCGACGGCGGTAAATCGTGGACCAACATGGGATTAAAAGAGTCCCGCCACATCGGCATGATACTGATTGACCCCCGCAACGCCAACGTCGTGTATGTAGCAGCGGAAGGATCAACCTGGGGCCCCGGCGGCGATCGCGGCCTGTATAAAACAACCGACGGCGGAACCACCTGGGAGAAAATACTTGAGATCAGTGAAAACACCGGAATCAACAACATCATCTGCGATCCGCGTAATCCCGATATCCTTTATGCCACCTCCGAACAGCGACGCCGTCATGTGCATACCAAGATTGGCGGCGGCCCCGAAACGGCTATCTACAAATCGGAAGATGCCGGTAAGAACTGGCGAAAACTCACCAAAGGATTACCCACCGAACACATGGGCGGCATTGGCATTGCCATCTCCCCTCAAAAGCCCGATGTTATCTATGCCATCATTGAAGCAGCCAACAAAGCGGGAGGTTTCTTCCGCTCCTCCGACCGCGGTGAGTCATGGGACAAGATGAGCGATCACCACTCCAGCGGCCAATACTACAATGAGATCTACTGCGACCCGGTGACCTTCGACAAGGTTTACTCGGTGGAGACCTTCACCCATGTCACCACCGATGGTGGCAAAACCTTTCAAAAACTGAGCGTAGAAGACCGGCACGTTGACGACCACGCCCTCTGGATCGATCCCAATGACAACAAACACCTCATCATCGGCGGCGACGGCGGTGTGTATATCACTTACGATGCCGGCGAAAACTGGCAGCACGTCTCCAACCTGCCGGTCACCCAGTTCTATCGTGTGACCGTTGACAATGCCGAACCATTCTACAATGTATATGGCGGCACACAGGATAATGCTACCCTGGGCGGCCCCTCCCGCAACATCAATACCTTTGGCGTAAAAGGCGGCGAATGGGTCGTAACGGTCTTTGGCGACGGCTTCTGGCCCCGGGTTGATCCCACCAATCCCGACATTGTTTACTCCGAATGGCAATACGGTAACGTGGTCCGCTACGACAAAAAGAGCGGCGAACGCATCATGATCAAGCCTCTGCCACGAAAAGACGAAAAAACCTATCGCTGGAATTGGAACACCCCTCTGATCATCAGCCCCCACTCACATACCCGCCTCTACATGGCGGCCAACAAAGTGTTCCGTAGCGATGACCGTGGCAATACCTGGCAGGTGATCTCCAATGATTTAACCGCCCAAATCGATCGTAACACCTGGCCGGTAATGGGTAAATACTGGAGCACCGATGCCGTAGCCAAAGACGTCTCCACCTCCCAGTTCGGCACCATCGTATCGCTCGATGAGTCACCCGTGAAGGAAGACCTCATCTATGCCGGCACCGACGACGGCCTGATTCAGGTCTCCGAAGATGCCGGCCAATCCTGGCATAAGGTCAGCAACTTCCCTGGTGTGCCAACCCACACCTATGTAAGTGATATCTATGCCTCCCGCTTCGACGAAAATGTGGTATACGCCACCTTCGACAACCGCAAACGCGACGACTTCACTCCCTACATCCTGAAGAGTAACGACAAAGGACACACCTGGACATCCATCGCCTCCAACCTGCCTGACAACGGTACCGTGCACACCCTGGAGCAAGACTTCGAGAAAGCAGACTTGCTGTTTGCCGGCACCGAATTTGGCGTCTTCTTCTCCATCAACGAAGGCGCCTCCTGGGTACAACTTAAATCGGGTATCCCCACCATTGCCGTGCGCGACCTGGCCCTTCAGCCCCGCGAAAACGACCTGGTGATGGCTACCTTCGGCCGCGGATTCTACATCCTCGACAACTACGCCCCTTTGCGGGAGTTAACGCCCGACCTGCCGGAACAACCCTCACACCTCTTTGCCACCAAAGACGCCCTGCTCTATATCCCCACCGGAAAACGCTACGGACAGGGAGCTACCTACTATGGCGCCCCCAACCCCGAATACGGTGCCACCTTCACCTTCTTCCTCAAGGAGGTTCCCAAAACCCGGCGCGAAGCCCGGCATGAAATGGAAAAGAAACTCTTCGAAGAGAGCCAACCCATCCCGCAACCTTCATGGACCGAGCTGGAAGACGAAACCAAAGAGATACCGCCTTACCTGCTGGTTACCATGCGCGACGAAGAAGGAAGCATAATCCGCACCATGACACAAAAGCCGACCCAGGGCATCAACCGTTTCAACTGGGATCTCAAGTACGATGATCCACGGCTGGAGACGGCCAAAACATTCGATCCCTTCGCCAAAAAAGAAGGCGGTATCTATGTGTTACCCGGCACCTTCTCTGTGAGCATCGACATGATTCATAACGAAGAAGCTACGCGTCTGGCCGATGCTTCCTCTTTTAAGGTGAAACCTCTGCACAACACCACCCTTCCGGCCACCAACCGGCAAGCCATGGTAGCCTTCCAAAAAGAGGTAACGCAATTGGCCAAAACCATGAACGGCGCCATGCAACTCTCCAAAGACCTGAAAGCAGAAGTGATTCGCATGAAACAAACAGCCTTAACCCTGCCCGGTGCGCACAGCGAGCTGATGCCACAAATCACTGCCCTTGAAAAAGAGCTGGACGATATCCTGTTTGCCTTCAACGGGTCCACCCCAAAAGCCAGCTGGGAAGAGATTCCGCCGGCCCAAATGCCGTTGTATGTCCGGCTCGAAAGTGTTATCTGGGCCCACATCGAAAGCACCTCCGACATCACGGCCACCGAAAACACCTCATTCCAAATCCTGAAAGAGGCGTTTCCACCGGTGCTGACCCAAATCACCAACATCGCCCAAACCAAAATCAAAACCCTTCGTGCCCTCATGGATCAAATGGATGCCCCCTACACTCCCGGTCGCATCCCCCAATGGCCATAAATAAACAAACCCGGCGTGTCTCCACTTTGAAGCACGCCGGGTTTATTCCTTCATTCAATCTTATATCTATCAAACACTACCTCCCATCATTAATCACTAGCCTAACCGGAACAAGTCAGAAAAGTAAAAAGTATCAAGTACAGAGTATCAAGATGATTTTCTGCTCGCCAAAAATATTTTGCCAAAAAATACACGAATATCACTGATAAGATACTTAACATTCCTATTCAACGACTTTGAATTGTGTTATCAATTCATTTCAAACCCCCATAATAAATTGGGGGTTTTGTTTTTCTATAATTCGTGGAGGTTAGAGAGAAAAGAAGGTCAGGAGTAAAAACAAGAAAGGCTTCATTAAAAGCAATACACCACTTCACTTGTTGTTCCGGTTGTCTTAAGGTTATTTTATAGATTCGGCGCAGATAGATTCTGCGCCGAGTTTGTAGTATCCTTAAGCTTCAATGCAAAATGGCAGAAAACCATCCATTGACCTCATCCTTATTAAAATATTTAGGATCGAAATCGCCTCCCAACCACTCCTTACACCTATCATATTCTTCATGTTTGGGATCCTGAAGCACCTCCAACATTTGAGCATAACCCCAAATGCCGCCGCAATCTTCGGGTGGGCAACTCATTCTTCCCGTTAAACAAACCGGGTATTTGATAGCCGAATCCACCGGAAGCACCTTTTCCAGGATAACATTGTGCTCCCAACTATCTCCAAAATCATACTCATAAACAATTTTGTCCTTCTCCCTTTTCAACAAATCAGACACCTTTACATCAGTACAATCAACATTATCCATCTCATCCCAAAAATCATTATCTTCCATTCGCTCCAGGTAGAACATGCAATTTTTAATAAACTGGTACAGATGAGTGTTCGACCATCCCATGGCAATTTGAATCACCTGATGCAATTCGGGCAATGTCACCGTTGAAGGCACCAGTAAGCGCCGCCATATTTTAGGCTTGGAGCCTTTTAAAGCAACTTGAATTTGATAAATCTTCATAGTTCAATTAATATAAATACAACATCCTGTTATTTCATTCAATCCATCCCTTCCTCCCTGCGCTTTGTAAAGCTACATCATTCCCTTTACACACCAACCATATTCAGAATGTCTTTTGGCGTAACTGCCCCTTAAATATCTACCGCCTATGGCACTGATGTAAGTAGGGTACAGGACAACGTTCCGAATAAAAACACAGAGGCACAGAGTTTTTTAAAGACAACAATACAAATCAGCAGAATAACACAAAAATTCAAACAACGAGCCAGACCATGATGTTTGTAAAGATCAAAACCGCCTGAAAAATCCAAAATTCAGTAACCCCTTATATCCAAACCCCAACTCAGTGGACAAACCATAATCTTTCCCAATAGTGACACCCAAGAGATTAACGTGAAAATTTAATCCATAATCTAAATCATCAAAGACTAACTCACCTTCTTTCTTGTAAGTATTTGATTGAGACGTAAACGCAATATTAATCCCACTGTACATTCTGAACTTAGGATGGTGCAAATATTCAAAATCGCACACGGGGCCAACCATAAAAATCCATTGTTTAGCCTCATAACCTTTGAAAGAATGGGGAAACTCACAACCAAAGTGATCGGGTAATGAATAAGACTCATGTTCGGCATAATCAAACATCATGTTGGTCCCCATTTTCAACCATCTGTTCGTGTACACCAAATAATCAACCAACAGGGCTCCGGGTATAGAACTCTTCTCCAGATCATCGTTGTCCCAATCCTCATTATGTACCTTCCACATATAGGCATGAGGCCCATACGATATTTTCAACTCCTTCTTTTGACCCATAATTACCGTTGTAATCAACAGCAAAGACAATATTAAACCGTTTTTTTTCATTTGTATCAGTTAAGCAAACAGGTATAAATCCCTTAGTCTTACTATTTATGCGCATCAAGGGTTAAAACCCCTTCCTGGTTCCATTTATCAGCCCTTACCACCCATTTTACGGGACGATCCTTACGTCCAGCATCTATCGGCATTACCCCAAGGTTATTCTTAACAAGACGGGGTAAAACAGATGGACCGCCGGTGGCGTAACGCAGTTGAATGCGTAAATTCCGTCCGGCGGGTTGAAAAAGTCTATGATCTAACGATCTGTTAAAATCAAAACCGATAAAAATAGCCCAGGGATAAAATCCCTTTGTAGCCCATCCCCATCTGACCGGTGAGCCCATGCTTTCTTCCCCAGGTAAAGCCCAGCAGTTTAATATGAAACCCGATTCCTTCTATATCATATTTATGATCGGGATAATCGCCTTCAACAAACTCTGTTCTATAGTTTTCACTCCAATAGGCCAGGCTGATGCCACTGCCCAACCGGAAAGCAGGATGGCGCAGAAATTCAAAATCATTTGAAATACCCAATCCCCAAAAAAGCTGCTTTGTTTTCATATGAGAATAGGATCCGTAGAAATGGGATCCATCATAATAGGCAGGATTATCCCGGTGTTCGTGCCTGGCATAGTCGATAACAAAATCGCCCCCCACCTTCCACCAATCGTTCACATACTGGTTATATTCCAGCGTCCAGGCCCCGTAAAACTTACTACTGAAGGTATTCTTATCCCAATTAACCTCGTAATCGGTGTAATTAAAACCATATGGACTCACCTGTAGGATGATTTCCCGCTGCGCAAACACAGACACATACACACCGTTGACCAACAGGGCCAACAGCAACAATCGCTTAGTCATTTTCTTATTGTTATAATTTAATTCACTCAGGCCATTGGCCAGTTGTAAAACAACAGACCATTACATAATGCCCATCTCCCGCAACTTCCAAAAACAGCGTGCAGTGGCTTCTATATCGGCACGGGCATTGTGCGCCTCTTCAAAATTCTCCCCAAAGAGCTTAATGTGCAATTCCGAAAGTCTTGGCCACTTGTAACCATAGTTACCCGGCAGACGGCAATAGTTGGTAGAGGCATGCATGGTACACAGCCGTTTCTTCTTAAACAAAGGACTCTTAATCTCCTTGCGCACAAACTCGGCGCCCATAATTTTTTCATCGAAACTGATGTTGTGGGCGACTAAAACCTTTGATTCCTCAACCAGTTCATTAAAAGCCACCAATAACTCGTGTAAATTCACCCCTTCAGCCATGGCTTTTTGAGTAGTAATCCCATGAATATTGGCAGCTTCTTTGGGAATGATAAATCCCTCTGGTTTGATAATGTAATCACCAATTTCCAGTTGCTTACCGCCTTCATCAAAGACCATCCAGGCCAGTTGTACCAGTCGCGGCCAGTTATTTATATCGGTTACCGGTGCTTTATAATTGCGGGGCAATCCTGTTGTTTCCGTATCAAAAAATAAATACATGGTAATTTTTGCTATTTTATGCTTAGTAATTTGTTTAGTCCCTACAGTCCGTCGTCTTTTCTGGCCTTCCTCTCTTTTCGGCTATCCTCTGATTTGTTTTGCATTGCTTTCTTATTCTTTCGCTTATTCTTTGACTTGCTTCGCCTCTCTTTTTACGCGCTTCGCCTGCTCTTTGACTTTTTTCGGCAGTTCTCTGATTGGTTTCGTCGTTTCTTTGACGCGTTTCGTCTGTTCTCTGACTGGTTTCGCTGTTCCTTTGACTCAGTTCGCCGATTCTCTGACCTGTTTCGCCATCTCTTCGACGTGTTTCGCCTGTGTTTTGACGCTGTATTTGCCCGGGCAAATTGCATTTTTCTTTAGGCGAAAGGAATTTTTCCCCTGCCGTAATACAATTTCATAGCATCTGAAGGATTTATTACGCATTTTTTGCTTGTCAACGTATTCACTCTTTTAATCAGCATTATCAATTTACTCACTATTACTATTGCGTGTTTCATCATTTACTATGATTAACCTGCTTTCAAAATTAATGAAAACAATTTACTTTTATAATTACTATTTTTTAACCAATTCAATACTTGTAAACGATTCATTACTACCTTTTACAGATTAAACAAATACTACACCTCTTAACATATTATTAAATGAGAACGCGTTTTCGTTTACCTTATACAGAACTTCTATCCCGGAGTAATCAACTAATTCCTGTGGTTATCCGCGACCAGGATTTCCTGATCAACTATGGTATAGATGCCGATATCGCCCATCAGATTCGTTCGCGCGTAAATATTTTACGCCAGCTCTCTCCTGATGAACACTGGGAAGGAATGCGAATGCGAAAGACCAATGCCAAAAACAAAGCCCGGAAAGAGGTGGAATACTTATCCTCCAGCTTGCGGCTTCGTTGCAAATTAGCTTTGACCAAGGATTCCGTAAACTATGAATTATTCAACTTTACGCGCCTGGCCACCATGACGGATCGCGAACTCGTCGTATTCGGAAATAATACGATCAAAACCGCCCTGCCTATCATTGATGAATTGAGACCAACTAAGATTACCCCGGAATTCCTCGATGAATATAAAATGACTTTAAACAAATTAGAAAAGGCGTTGAATGAACAATTAGAGATGGAGAACCTACGTATGATTAAAATGGCTGAACGCATTGATCTGGCCCACGAGTTATACGACCTCATCAGCCATGTTTGCGAAATAGGAAAACTAATTTGGAAAAACAAAAACAAAATTTTTTACAAAGACTACATAATATACGACTCCAGTAAATCCAATCAATCCAAAACAACAATAGATGAGATAGAAACTAAATAAGCTAAAACAATAGCACGCATCCATCCTTATAAATATTACTAATACATTATACAATACTCCAAACTGAGGTATTGCTGGTTACACATCCATGTCTTTCCTATAATCTTTCCTATTTTACATCACACAACAACATTTCGCACCTTACGTAACAAAATAACCTCATCCAATTAACCTAATCACTCATCTCCCAGCCCCTTCCTATTTATCCTACGAACAAAACACCTCATCTTATGGAAACCCTGTATTGGCGCGGGCTTCATGAATATCCAAAAGAGTTATTTTTTTCCAATAAAACAGAACTGATTAAGCTACTTTTCGTATTTTTGACTCTTTCGTTCTATTTATTATTAAACAAATACTATGATTTTTTCTAAAAAACATTCCCGACGCAACCAGCTAAAGAATAAAATCTTATTGGTGTTGATCACAAGCATATCTTTGATATCAATATTAGGTATCATTATAAACATATATACATCTACTCAGAGCGCTACTCAAATGGCCAATGTTTATGGAGCCAATGCTGTAGATAAAATTACCGAGCTCATTAAAGAAGAAATGAATGAAGGATTGGATGAGTGCCGAAGCTTAGCATTATACCTGAATAATACCCCCAAAAATCAACTCAACCGGGAAGTTGTAGTGAATATTTTAGGTGAACTCCGCAAAAAAAGTAAAAACTACTTTGGCACATTCGTGATCTTCGAACCCAACACCTTTGACGGGCGTGACAATGAACATGCCAACACCCATTATTCCGATGAAACCGGCCGTTTTATTTCCTATGTAACCAAACATGGAGTTACAATTCCAGAGAATTATGAATCGCTTGATGTTTATAAAAAACCCAAACAAACATTAAAGGAACATATCTCACAGCCTTATCATTACAACGTAAATGGTGAAGAAATATTAATGATCTCGGTAGTAGTACCTATCATTAAAAACGGTATTTTCCAAGGAGTAGTAGGAATTGATTTCGATACTAAAACTATTGCACAAATTGTTCACGATAATAAAATCTTCAAAGGAGAATCGTTTTGCACGCTTTTAACCGATAATCTCACCATCATAGGTCATTCCTATGATCCCAATTCAATCGGCAAAAAATTTGACGCCCATTATGGAGGTATCGAACTCAGTTTTTCCAAGGAAGAAATGACACAGTGGCGCCATGGCGCCGATGGTTCCATAAGAAAAATCTTTACCATTGGAAATACCGGCACCCGCTGGATGTATTTAACTACCATATCGGCATCAGTAGTGTATAAAAGCATCCTTAAAAACATTGGTATCATAACATTGATAATCATTTTAGGTATAATTATAGTTGGCATATACATTAACACACGCATAAACCAAACCATCAACCCTTTGATGATCCTAACCGGGAAAACCCAACTAATGACAAAGGGTAACCTAAATGTAGATATCGATATCGAACGCAATGATGAAATTGGACAATTGGCGAATGCTTTTAAAGAATTGCAAGGGCATTTAAAAGAAATCATCCACAATGTAAAAATCAATGCCAACAACCTTGCTTTTGCCAGTGAACAAATTAGCACCAATGCGGGACAGATGTCGCAAGGGGCCAATAACCAAGCTTCTTTATCAGAAGAGATCGCATCGAGCATGGAAGAGATGGCCAGCAACATCCACGAGAGCCGAAACAACGCCCGGCACTCCACAAAGATTGGACAATCGCTTGAGGAGACATTTCAACACAACATTAGTCAAGCCCAGATAGCTAACGACCTCATGCACGATATTGCCGATAAAACAAAGGTCATTAACGATATGTCGTTCCAGACCAACTTACTGGCTTTAAATGCGGCAGTAGAAGCAGCCCGGGCCGGGGAAGCCGGAAGAGGATTCAGCGTGGTAGCAGCCGAAGTTAAAAAACTGGCCGAAAAAAGCACTTCAGCATCGGCTGTAATTACCGAGACATCGAACAAAGGGGTTGTAAATTCTAATAAATCAAAAGAGAGTTTGGAGAACATGGTGCCTGAAATCGTAAAAACCACCTCACTGATTCAGGAAATTACCGCTTCTACCGAAGAACAAAGCACAGGGGCTGATCAGATTAATGTGGCCCTGCAACAACTCAACCAAATAAACCAGGAAAATGCAGCGGGCAGTGAAGAGTTAGCTTCCAGTGCTGAAGAACTTTCTCAAAGTGCGGAACAATTAAAAGAACTGGTTGCATTTTTCAGAGTTGATTAAAACTATTACTCACATCCGTTAAGTAAGCTTCTTAATTTCTAAATTGCAGATGACCCGCTCATCTGCAATTTTTTTTTCGCTCCAAATCAAAATTTTTATATCCAACAACCGAATATTTTTATATAAACCTGGGCAATACCGCCATATGAAAGCCATCAAGACTACATAAAAAGCTGTATCAATAATCAAAAACAATCAATCAATTTGATCATTAACTATCCTCTTTCACCATCTAAAATATCCATACTCACTGAACCAAATCATGCCTACTTTTATTCCTCCCGCTTATTGCTTAAAAAACAATATGAAACCTCTTATGAAAACTTCGATAGGATATACCTTTCAGAACCGTTCAAACAATGCCCTTTTTTAATTTACAAAAGCATACTTTTGCGCAAAATTTATGCATCGCTTCTTATATATTTAAAAAAATAATACGTTCCTATGAATTTTATCATGTCTCTATTTCGACGCGATCAGCTGAAGAAAAAACTTTTGTTTTTAGTATTTGGCGGCATGTTTGTGAATTTAATATTTGGTAGCATCATTACTATCTGGACATCGAGACAAAGCACACTCGACATGGCCAATGCCTATGGTGCAAATGCCATAGAAAAAACAGCAGGCTTAATTAAGTTAGAGATGGAACAAGGATTGGATGAGAGCATCGGCCTTGCTACCATGTTATCCAATACTTCGAAAGAAAACCTCAACCGGGATGCAATCGTTAATATCCTACAGGACATTCTTAAAAAAAATGAAAATTTCCTGGGCATTTACCTGGCATATGAACCCAACGCCTTTGATGGCAAAGACAGCGAATACATCAACACCGAACTCTCCGATGAAACGGGCCGTTTTATACCCTTCATTACCGACTATGGGAACATGACCATTCAAAACATCGAGTCGCATAAGACCTACAAAATACCCAAAAGGACGAAAAAAGAGTACATTTCCGAACCCTACTATTTTAAAATAAAGGGACGAAACATTCTTATTGTTTCAGTAACCGTACCCATTATTAAAGACGGCGTTTTTCAGGGAATCATAGGGATTGATTATGACACTAAGATTATTTCCAGTATTGCTCAGCAAAACCTGATTTATGACGGACGGGCCACCACCCGGTTAATTTCCGACAACTTTACCCTTTTAGGCCATTCAGCTCACCCCGATTCGATTGGTAAAAAGATGAATTCTAATTTTGGACATACAGAATTGGATTTCACAAAAAAAGGCATCATCCAATGGAACCATGACGACAAAGGTACCATAAGAACAACCTTCTCCATTGGTGATACAAACAAACAATGGATGTATTTATCCACGGTTCCCAAAAAAGTAATCTTTGAAAACCTTTTAAACGGTATCGCCAAGATTACCCTTATCACCCTGATAGGCATTATAATAATATGCGCCTTTATTTATTTCCGATTAAATATCCATTTAAAGCCATTGATCACCCTGACACATAAAGCAGAGGCTATTGCCAATGGTAACCTGAATATCCGCATTAAAATAAAACAAAAGGACGAAATAGGACGCCTTGCCGATGCCTTTAGAGACATGACCAGTCACCTGGAAGGGATTATCCACAATGTCAAAACCAATGCCGACAACCTTGCTTCGGCCAGTATACAAATCAGTTCAAACGCCGACGAGATGTCACAAGGTGTTAACAACCAGGCCTCGTTGTCAGAGGAGATATCATCGAGCATGGAAGAGATGGTAAGCAACATCCACGAAAGCCGTAACCACGCCCGCCACTCCACCCATATTGCTCAATCGATTGAGGATATGTTTAAACACAACATGGGGCAGGCGGAAATTGCCAACAAACTGATGAACGACATTGCCGATAAAACAAAGATCATTAACGACATGGCATTCCAAACCAACCTACTGGCTTTAAATGCTGCTGTTGAATCAGCCCGGGCCGGAGATGCGGGAAGAGGCTTCAGCGTGGTGGCTGCCGAGGTGAAAAAGCTGGCTGAAAAAAGCAGTTCTGCTTCCATTGTGATCACTGAGACATCAAATAAAGGGGTGGAGAATTCCGATAAGTCGAAAGACAACCTGGCTACGATGCTCCCTGAGATCATCAAAACAGGCGAGCTCATCCAGGAAATTACGGCTGCCACGGAAGAACAAACCATCGCCTCGGATCAGATTAATGCGGCCCTGCAACAACTTAATCAAATCAACCAGGAGAATGCGGCAGGAAGTGAAGAATTAGCCTCCAGCGCCGAAGAGCTTTCTCAAAGTGCCGAACAACTGAGGGAATTAATTTCCTTCTTTAAACTTGAGGAAGAATAACAATAACAGTGAGCAGTGAACAGTTTGCAGTAAACAATTAACAATACTGTTGGAGGGTGATATGTGCCGGAACAATTTTAAAAAACCGGAATTAGAATAGAAACTATTACCCCGGCTTCTTAAAAAATATTTTAACCAATTAATTGCAGATGGAAGCTACCATCTGCATTTTTTTTACCTCTAAAATAAATAGTTCATTTAACGCCCAATGCTTTATACTCGTCATTCCTTCAGAAAGGCATGAAAAAAAAAAAAGCGGATCAAGGCTACAAGGGATCACGAAAAACTTTTACATTCACTGGTAAGTACCTTGCACTTCTTTAGCACCTTCATCAACCTAATATTCCCTAGCTCATCTCCTTCTCTTTTCCTCCCAACAAAAATGCAGTTTCTTATGAAAATCCTTACATAGCGGATGTTTCAGAGATGTTCAATAATTGTATTTTTTCCCTCTACAAAACAAAACCCTTGCTTAAAATTTCCGTATTCAAAACTCGTTTGTTCAAAATTTAAAAAGAAACTATGAATTTTTTAAAGACGCGTTTTCGACACGATCACCTAAAAAGTAAAGTTTTGTTATTAGTATTTGGCAGCATGTTTGCTATTTCACTACTCGGCACCATTATAAACATCTGGACAGCGAGCCAGAGCACGGTTGAAATGGCTAATGAATATGGCGCAAATGCTATTGGGAAAGCAGCAGAAATGGTCAAAACAGAAATAGAAGAAGGATTGGATGAGTGCCAGGGACTAGCAGTCATTCTATCTAGTGCTTCCCAAAACCACCTTGACAGACAATTATTAATCCATATTTTAAATGAGATCCGCAAAAAAAACAAACATTTTCTAGGTGTTTACCTGGCTTATGAGCCCAACGCTTTTGACAGCAAAGACAGTGAATACATCAATACAGATCTATCAGATAATAAAGGCCGGTTTGTTCCCTACGTCACTGACTACGGTCAAATAATTGTAGAAAACTGTGAAGCACTGGAGGCATACAACATACCAAAAGCAACATTAAAAGAGTATATCTCCGAACCGTATCACTATGATGTAAACGGGAAGGATATTTTAATGATTTCGGTGACTGTACCCATTATCAAAAATGGTGTTTTTCAAGGAGTCGTTGGTATTGACTACGATACAAAAGTTATTTCCAGTATTGTGCAGGAGAACCTCATCTATGAAGGCCGTGCCACAACCCGGCTAATCACCGATAACTTCACCATATTAGGCCATTCGGAGCATCCCGATTCCATTGGAAAGAAGATGGATTCCATTTTTGGACATAAAAAGCTCACCTTTACCAAAAACGAAACCGTACAATGGCAACACGACGACGTGGGCACGGTAAGAACTACCTTTTCCATTGGCAACACCAACAAACACTGGATGTATTTAGCAACAGTACCTGCCACTGTGGTCTTTGAAGCCCTCTTTAAAAGCATTAGCATGGTTGCTTTGATTACTTTGATAGGCATTATTATCATGTGTTCCCTTATCTATTTCCGATTGAACACCATCATCAAACCATTGAGCCTCCTCACCGAAAAGGCAAAGTTTATAACCAATGGTAATCTGGATGTAGATTTCGATATCAAACGAAATGATGAGATCGGTCAACTGGCCAATGTCTTTAGAGACATGACCGGGCGCTTGAAAGAGATTATCTATAATGTAAAAACCAATGCCAACAACCTGGCCACGGCCAGTGTACAAATTAGTTCCAGTGCCGAACAGATGTCGCAGGGAGTTAACAACCAGGCATCTTTATCAGAGGAGATATCATCAAGCATGGAGGAGATGGCAGGCAACATTCATGAAAGCCGAAACAATGCCCGACACTCTACTCAAATTGCCCAATCACTTAAGGATACCTTTAAACACAACATCAGTCAGGCTGAAATAGCCAACGACCTCATGCACGACATTGCAAATAAAACAAATATCATTAACGACATGTCTTTCCAGACCAACCTATTGGCTTTGAATGCAGCGGTAGAAGCTGCCCGGGCCGGGGAAGCCGGAAAAGGCTTCAGCGTGGTGGCTGCCGAGGTGAAAAAGCTGGCTGAAAAAAGTACTTCAGCTTCCAGCGATATTGGAGAGACTTCAAACAAAGGGGTTGAAAACTCCAATAAATCGAAAGAAAGCCTGGAAAATATGCTGCCGGAAATTTCAAAAACCTCCGATCTTATTCAGGAAATAACCGCTGCCACGGAAGAACAAAGCATTGGAGCCGATCAGATTAATGCGGCCCTGCAACAACTCAATCAAATCAACCAGGAGAATGCGGCCGGCAGTGAAGAACTAGCCTCCAGCGCTGAAGAGCTTTCTCAAAGTGCCGAACAACTGAAAGAACTGGTTTCATTCTTTAAGATTGAGGAGAAATAGAATTACTGTTGACAGTGAACAATTAGCAGTTAGCAGGCAGCAATTTGCAGTGAACAATGAGCAATACCGATTGAGGGTAATATTTCCCGGACAAATCAGAAAAATCCCGAATTAAAACAGAAACTATTACTCCGGTACCTTAAGAAACACTACTAATACTTTAAATGCAGATGGAAACACCATCTGCATTTTTTATTTCTACAATAATTGGGTTAATTATTACTCAACATCCATATACATCTCTCCTGTTTATATGCATGAAATACAAAAAAAAGATTAACAAAACAAGACCCGGCGAATAACAACCACATTCGTTGGAGCATACCATATACTTCTTTAATACCTCTCTCAACCTAATCTTCCCTACATCAACTTATTCTTTCTAATCCCCAAGTAAAACGCAACACTTTATGGAAACCCTTACATACCGCGCCTTTCAGAGCCATTCTATAATTAAAACTTTTCTCTCCACAAAATAAAACCCTTGCATAAAATCTCCGTATCCAAAAACTATTTTGTTCAACATTTAAACAAACACTATGAACTTTTTTAAGACTCATTTTAGGAACAACAACCTAAAAAGTAAACTTTTGGTATTAATATTTGGATCCATGATTACCATTTCGCTTTTGGGTACCATTATAAATATCTGGACTTCGAGCAATAGCACAATTGAAATGTCGATTTCGTATGGTAAAAATGCAGTTGATAAAGCAGTAGAAATGGTCAAAACAGAAATGGATGAAGGATTGGACGAAGCCACCGGACTTGCTTCCATTTTATCCAATAACGCCAAAGGTCACCTGCACCGGGAAGAGATCATCAGTATTATCGATGACATTCTTGCAGAAAACAAAAACTTCTTAGGGCTTTACCTGGTATTTGAACCCAATGCTTTTGACGACAAAGATAAAGAGTATATCAACACCCGATTTTCAGATGAAACAGGCCGGTTTATACCCTATATTTCAAGATTTGCGAAAGAAACCGTTAAAAATTATAATAAAACCAATGATTATCTAATTCCAAAAAAAACATTAAAAACTTACTTTTCGGAGCCTTATAACTACAACATAGACGGCAAAAATTATTACATGATTACTGTAACTATTCCAATCATCAAAGAAGGAGTGTTTCAGGGGATAGTAGGCATTGATATTGACACCAAAGTTCTGGCGAAAATTGTAGATGACATTAAAATATACAACGGTCATTCAATATCCCGGCTAATTACTGATAATTATAATATTATAGGACACTCAGGGCACCCTGAATCAATTGGGAAAAAGCAGGATGCAATTTATAGAAATAAAGAACTCTTTTTTAACAACAATGAGACCATTCAATGGCATGATGATGATGCTGGTTCGATAGCAACCACCTTCTCGATTGGCAACACCGATAAAAAATGGATGTATTTAACAACCGTACCTGCCTCCGTTGTCTTTAAAGACCTGAAAAGAAGCATTCTATCTACCATCCTAATCACCTTATTAGGCATCCTTGTGATGTGCACCTTCATCTATTGGCGCTTAAATACCGTGATTAAACCATTGATCACCCTCTCTGAAAAAGCAAAACTAATTACTCAGGGTGATCTTAATGTAGATTTCGATATCAAACGAAATGATGAGATCGGTCAACTGGCCAATGTCTTTAGAGACATGACCGGACGCTTGAAAGAGATTATCTACAATGTAAAAACCAATGCCAACAACCTGGCCACGGCCAGTGTACAAATTAGTTCCAGTGCCGAACAGATGTCACAGGGAGTTAACAACCAGGCATCTTTATCAGAGGAGATATCATCAAGCATGGAGGAGATGGCCGGCAACATCCATGAGAGCCGAAACAACGCCCGACAATCTACTCAAATTGCCCAATCACTTAAGGATACCTTTAAACACAACATCAGTCAGGCTGAAATAGCCAACGACCTCATGCACGACATTGCCAATAAAACAAATATCATTAACGACATGTCGTTTCAGACCAACCTATTGTCTTTGAATGCAGCGGTAGAAGCTGCCCGGGCCGGGGAAGCCGGAAGAGGCTTTAGCGTGGTGGCTGCCGAGGTGAAAAAGCTGGCGGAGAAAAGCACTTTGGCTTCTACCGATATTGGAGAGACTTCAAACAAAGGGGTTGAAAACTCCAATAAATCGAAAGAAAGCCTGGAAAATATGCTGCCGGAAATTGCAAAAACCTCCGATCTTATTCAGGAAATTACCGCTGCCACGGAAGAACAAAGTATTGGAGCCGATCAGATTAATGCGGCCCTGCAACAACTCAATCAAATCAACCAGGAGAATGCGGCCGGTAGTGAAGAACTAGCCTCCAGCGCCGAAGAACTTTCTCAAAGTGCCGAACAACTGAAAGAACTGGTTTCATTCTTTAAGATTGAGGAGAAATAGAATTACTGTTGACAGTGAACAATTTGCAGTGAACAGTTAGCAGTAACGATTGACAGTTAGCAATTATCAATATTATTGGGGTAATGATGTCCGGGGTGATTTGAAGCCCCGGATCAGAAATAAAAGCTATTACCCCGGCGCCTTAAGGAATATTATAAACTATTTAATTGCCGATGGAAGCTTCCATCGGCATTTTTTTCACCACTGCTATAAGTGAATTCTTAACAGCTTCCTATCATTATACTCATCCCCCAGTGCTTACGCACATAAAAAACATAAACACGTACCCAAAAGGCAAAGAATCACAAAACCCAATCACCTCCTTTGACGATAAATTACATGATTTACCAAGTAGTTATCCATCGGGTATTATTGTATTCACAAACCGACTCATCCCTTTCCTCTCCTCCTCTCACAAAGAACTCCATATGTGCCTATTAGCACAAACTCAACGCCTCAAAAAAAATATGCACTAATTAACTAAAAGCACCTGTCATTATTTACACTTTTTCATATCTTTATCCACAATTAAAACTTATATCAATTCAATAAAAAAATGACAAAAAAAGCCATTGTGCCGGGCAGAGGATTCGGCAACATAAAATTTGGGATGGAAGAACACGAAGTAACTTACCTTCTTGGCGACCCTGATGAAGCCGAAGTTCAGAACTATGGAGATGGTGACTCCGCCAACGTTCTTTATTATGACGAACAAGGTCTGTCCATGTCTTTTGACTCGGCAGAGGACTTCAAACTGGTAGAACTTTCCTTTGAAAGTGATGATTACACCCTTCTGGATGCAATTCATGTAGGCCAATCCAAAGAAGATTTTTTGGCTCAACTGGAAAAATTATCCATGGAAGAGTATGCACAAGAAGATCTTACTGATGAAGGCTTCGAAACCCAGGAGGTATTTACTTTTGAAGATCAAAATATCTCCATCTGGTTAGAAGACGATGCAGTGAACTCTATTCAGATCGGGCCTTTCTGGGTTGATGATGACACCATTAACTGGCCAGAATAAGAAATTACTGGAATTAAGATATGAAAGCTCGCTCCGGCGGGCTTTTTTCTTTTGCCGTCTCTTGATTAGATAATGACAGATGCCGGATCAACTCCTCAGCCACATCCAACACCGGCACGTTTGCTTGCCGACCCAATGTTTTTCGACACAAGGGACAGGCAGTTATGATCTTCTGAGCCCCTGAAGAGAGCAAGCTATTACGAGTGGCTTCAGATAACGCAACTTTTTCACTCATATCCACCATCAAACCACTTAATGCCCCGCCGCAGCAACGACTCATCGCTTTATTATCCTGCGGTTCCACCAACCTGCCTATACAACGTAAGATTTCACGGGGTTGCTCATAAATGCCCGATTGTCGCCCCAACTCACAAGGATCGTGAAAGACAAGTTTCTCCTTATGAGCTTCTACTTTCAACCTGTTGTCATGGATCAAACCGGCAAGAAACTCGGTATGATGCAACACCTCTGTAAAAGGTAAAGCCGCATACTTGTTAATCATGTTATAACAGATAGGGCAGGTGGTCACCAATATATCGGGTCCTATTTCCCGGATAGTATTTTCCAATTGTTTTAACACAGCCATTCCCCGATCCACCTGCCCGGATAAAAGCAAAGGCCTTCCGCAACAGATATTCCCCCTGTCATCCAGCCACTGGTAATCTAATCCTGCATGCCTTAACACAACATCCATAGCCTGACGCACCGATGGCACCAGCTTACCCATGCATCCCGAATAAAGAAGCAGCCGCCCTTGTCCAATTGCAGGAATCTTCACCCGCTCTCCTTCTGCAGGAGTAATTGCCGGGAGTACCTTCTGTTTCTCTTTCAACCGAATAGTATTTGCCTTTACCAATACCGGACAAACCGCTTCGCACCGCCCACAGTTAAGACATTTCCAGAGATCAGAAGGTTTGGTCCAGCCCATCCGCAGGCGTTCCAGAAAATACACAGGCTGCGATGCTACCAGCTCCTGTTCATTCAGCGGACACACTTCCAAACACATACCACACGCCGAACAGGACAGTAGTTCCACCTCTGACATTGTGTGAGCAACCAGGTTGTTCTTTATACCCCACCGTCGAAACAGGATTAACAACACCTCGGTAGGAATATGCATATACCTTGAAAAAGGCATGGCTACAAAAAAACACCCCAAAGCAATGGAATAGGCCCACCACAAAACCGGCTGACTCCTTTCTATACCGGGCACCTCAGCCAGAAGCGTTCCCAAGGTACCTGTCAGAAAGCCTCCGCCGCCATAATAACTTACCGTGACACTTTCTGCCAACAACCGGAGGGGAAATATGGCCCAAAGACTCATCAAGGCCACCCGGTTATATACCGCATGCTGCACCTTTTTCTTTGCGCCCACTTTTCCCGGCCAGAGTCGTTTTACCACAGCAATGCTCTGACCACCCAGAATCACCAATAACCAAAAATCCATTAATTGAATAAAGACACTCTCCCCAAAAAACGCATGACGCCCGGGTTCAAAATATTTGAAGAAGAGGGGATACCACAAGGGATTCAACGCATCATGCGTATAAAACAAGGCTTCAAGTTTACCGGTGATGATGAGCAAAAACCAGCCCAGTGCAAAACTCAGATGCATAAACCCCAAAGGTGGATTAATCCGGAAAATACGTCGATGCAACAAACATTCCTGGATAATCTCTTTCACTGCTCCCAATGTTCGCCGGCTCCACCAATGGCGCCTGATCATCTCTTTTTCTTCCCGGCTCAACTTAATAAACCAGGGTACATATATTCTACCTAACTGACCGATCAGAAATACCAACCCGACCACAAAAGGGATAACGAACCAATCAAATTGCATCACTTAAATATTAGAGGTCAATAGATTTAACCAGATAGCTCTGATATTAATATCACGCGGACAAACCAGCTGACATTTATTACACATGAGACATTCCCCGGCAGCTATTTTTAATTCCGATGTCAATCCACGCCGGGCACTTAACAGTTGTTTCCTGAAGCTAAGCCCCGTGGAAAACAATTGAGGACAAACGGCAGAACAGGCACCGCAAAAAATACATCGATCAACTTCTGCCACGTCCACCACACCCGCTTCAATGACAAAAGGTTCTTTCTCATCGAGATTAATTTCCCGGTTATCTTTAACTGAAAACCCAAATTTGACCATTCTAATTATTTTGTAGGTATTGATCAATCACCTGTACCGCCGCCCGGGCATCGACAATCACCTCAGTGGCCGACATGGGCCCCTTGCAGGCACCACCCAGAAACAGACCGGGCAAACAAGTCTTATGAGCATCGTCATAAGCGTTAAGAGGTTCATAAAAGTGCTGCCCATCAAAAGCGGCCAATTCTTTTCCCCGGTCGGAAACCACAAGCCCCTTTCGTTGCTCCATCCCTACCATTAACACCACCACATCCACCGTTAATTTTAATGGTTTCCCCAGTAAAGTATCTTCCGATTTAAGCACCAACCGTCCATACTGATCAGCCGACAGCTCTGAAACCCGCCCCCGAATAAACTGCACGCCATATTCGGTTTGTGCTTTTAAATACAACGCCTCATAACTATTCCCGTGCATACGCAAATCCATGTAAAAATTATACACTTTACACATCGGATACTGCTGATTAAAATGAATGGCTGTTTTTACCCCAGCCATACAACACACTTTACTGCAATACATGTTACCGGCTTTCATATCTCTCGATCCCACACAATGAATAATGGCCACTTTACGCGGTGGCAGCTGCCATGGTGGCTTCATCCGGGAAGCCAAAATCTGCTCCACCTCAGCAGAGGTTACCACATTGGGGAATATTCCATACCCCAACTCTTCTTTTAACGCCGCATTAAATAGTTTAAAGCCGGTGGTCAGTAAAACAGCTTCAGCAAACAGCCGCTCCCCCTGTGAGGTGTGCACCCAAAAGAAATTATCACGTTTTTCAACTTTTGTAACCCTTTGATTGGTGAGGATTTGAACCATCGAATCTTTAGTAAGGAAGATATTATTAATCAATTCATCACCCCTAATCCCTCCCGGATAAAGCGAATGCCAATTGACAACATGACCACCGGCAATTTTTTCCTGCTCCATAACCACTACTTTATAATGGTATTGAACCAACCATTTAGCAGCTTCCAGCCCTGCCAACCCACCGCCTATAATGATTATCTGAGTATTATGCTTTTTCATACATCCTTTCTTTACCTCACACAATCAACACATCAGGCGCTGCGGGTTTCCCCATGTAATCACCATTCTTTGCCCGGTATTTCATATCCGGATCATACCGAATGCCAATCTTATCAAGCAATTGCTCTACCTGCACCTGGTGCATGTGCAAGCCTATCTCCCAGGGATCGAACCCCATCAGAAGAGCCGCTAATTCCTCATAGGATAAAACAGGAATACCCCTCCCCTTCTGATCGTAGGTAACGCCTTCCATTTCTGCCAAGGTATATTGCCAACGATCTAAAAACATGGTGCAACCCGGACAATTGGTAAGAATAAAATCAGGCTGATAAGGCTCCATGGAACGCAGCTTTGTGCGGGTTTGTGCAATGGAATAGCCCCGATTTTCTTGTAACAGATAATGCCTGAATCCAAAGCCACAACAGTGACGCCGTTCGGGATAATCAATCACTTCTCCTCCCCAGGCCTCAATCATCCCCGATAACACTTCCGGGAACTCTGCCCCGCCAACACTTTTATGCGGAAATATCTTGGCATAGTGACAACCAACATGTTCAACCACTCGCAATGGTTGATTGGTTTCTTTATTGATGAGTTGATACACATTTTTACGCTTAATTTCATCACGCAAACGATAAACTAAATCAGAACCATGAACTACATGCTTGGGCTTATCGAACTCCCTTCCTGTGGATTGAAACAGCTGTTCCCTAATTTTTGCTTCCAACTCGGGAGAATGCTCCCACATATCCAACACTTCACAATAAAGCCCAAAGGAAGTGACACATGAAACCAACATATTGGAATACCCACCCTCATTCATAAGGGAAAACTGACGCGCCATGACGGTCATGATTGTTTCCAGTGGAATAATATCAGCATGATACCCAATGCCGGTACAACATGTGTGACGGGCATCCTCAAAAACATCCCTGTTTAAATCATTTCGCAACAACCGTAATAAAGAAGCTTCTGCTCCAGGGAAAAAAGTTTGTCGGATACAACTCCTGACATAGAAATAGTGATCCTCAGGAATCTCCTTTTGATAATTTTTCCAGACTTTTGACTCCTTATTCATAACTCATTCCCCCTCCGCTATTTTTTTGATATAATCACTGCCGCCGGTTACATCAAAAATAGACCGGAACTCCTTCATGGTTGTTTCATCCATCGCACGCAATGCTCCCGCACCTGATTTTTTATAATTTGCGCCACACTTTTCATAGGCCTGTTCCCGATTTTCATAAATCCACTCCCACACCGGTCCTTGTTCCAGGTGAGCTAACGGGTGCACCAAATCCGCATCAATACAATACCCATTGGTTAAAAGATTTAATCCAACATTTTGAGCAATGCGCTGCTGCTTTCTCCCTTGTTCCGAGTTCAAATATTTACCGGTTAAAATACTGACACGTCGCAATGCTGTGATAATATAACCAGGTGTATTTCCCCGGGGACAGCGCGTCCGACAACTCATACATTGTCCGCAATACCAAATATCATCCTCGCACAAAAGCTTATCAAGAGCCGTCTCATCGCCACTTTGCACAATCTGACAAATTTGCCTGGGATCATAAGGAAAAACCGCCGCTGCCGGACATATGGCCGTACAAATACCACAATTCATGCATGCAGTAAGTCCTTCCCGAAAGCGGATATCTTGTTCTAACATCTGAAGTATCTTTCCCATCTGAATAACTTTGACACAAAGCTAAGGGGAGTGAAGGCACAAAAAATGGAGGGATATACGTAAATAGACTACGTATTTTTACGTATTTATAGTAAAAAATAGAGATACAATAGGCAAACAGCGATTTTCAGATATCATAGAATCACAGGCTTGATTAAAAAATCAATTACCAATTGCCGCTTTAATCAGCAATAAAAACAAGCAACGCCTTACACCTCCACCAATTGATTTTTAATCGCATAAATAACCAGGGCCGCTGTATTATTGCATTCTGTCTTCAGCAAGACATTGGCCCGGTGTTTTTCCACTGTACGTTTACTGATATGAAGATTCTCGGCTATCTCCTGATTGGAAAAACCCTTACAAACCTGCACTACAACCTGCTTCTCCCGATCTGATAATACAGAATAATCCGCTCCCCGAACACCAGGTTGTCGCATGGCCAATATCATCTGTTGCATTAATTCCTGCGAGAAATAACTTCCACCTTTCAAGACTAAATTAATAGCATTCTTCACCTCACAAAAATCACTATTCTTTAACATGAATCCCTTCACCCCTATTTCCACCAACCGCGTATAATACTCCTGTTCGCCATACATGGATAAGACTATTATTTTCAAATCCGGAAACAGGCTTAATGCCTTTTGAGCAGCTTCCACACCGCCCATGCCGGGCATGGCAATATCCAGCAACACCAAATCAGGACAACCATCCAATAACAGCTCTAAAAATTCTGCACCATTGCCTGCCTCCTTTTCAACGCTAATATCCGGAAGACATTTCAAGAGGGTTTTCAACCCTGACCGAAACAGGGTATGATCATCAACCAACCACACAGAAAATACATTTTCAATCTTCATAAGCAGGAATTTTAACCATCACAAATGTACCTTTCTGTGATCCTTTAGCAAATGTAATCTCACCTTTCAATGCTTCAACACGAGAGACCATATTAAAATAACCCATTCCAACTGAGCCTGTTTCTTCACCCGAATGCTCCTGCGGCAAATAACCGTTTCCATTATCTTCATAGGAAAGACACAACTCATTCCCCTTAATTATTAGCTCGATCTTTATTAGGGAAGCTTCAGCATGCCGTATTGTATTATTTATTAATTCACAAGCCACACGATAAATAACCGTCTCTTTAGAAGAAGAAAATCGCTGTGACTTCAGCTGGGCTTCAAAATCGATAATAAATCCAGTTGGCAGCCTCAACCGGTTAATGAAATTCCGAAGGGCCCGTTCCATTCCAAAATGCGTTAAGACATGGGGACTAAGATTATTGGAAATTTCCTTTACGGACGCAATGGCTTCACTAAGGGCATTCTCGATATTCTCATGTATCTCTTTATTGTCCACCTTGGACTTATCCATAGCCGATATCCCCATCTTGATGGTTGAAAGCAGCGGCCCCAAACCATCATGCAATTCAGTGGCAAATCGCTTACGCTGTGTTTCTTCAACCTGCACAACCATATTCAGTATTTGCTTTTCACTGTCTCTTTTTTCCTGCTCTACCCGGTTCATGTAGTTAAAAATCTTCTTTATAAGAATCACACCACCGGCAAAAAAGATAGATGTCCCAATTCCCAGCCAGGAATAGAGCATCTGCATATCATTTGGATTAAAATTCGAAACATAAGGCAAAAACTCAACCATTCGCCGAATAGCCATAAACACAAGTGCCGCAGAAATTAACATCCATGAAAAATTATATTTGGTCACCCGGGTAAGGCCAACAGCTACTATGGCAGCAAACAACTGCAAAATAATCGCTACCACCAACGTAATCTTTAACACCATGGTAATAATCTAGTTTTAATGTAAGAATATCCAAAGTTGATGAAAAAAAAGAATCCATTCCCCAAGTCATTCATAATAATTGAAACTTTGGCTGCTACATTCGCGTTTTTAAAATCATTGGAAGATTTATACTATATTTGGAGCAATTAATTTATCTGCTAGTTTTACAGATCAAGAAAAGTATTGAGACTATGAAAAAAATTTCTTTAGTTGCTGCTGTTTTGTTATTAATGGCATTAGGAGTAAGCTCATGTAAAAGTTCACAAGACTGCCCTGCATATAGCAAAGCTAATACAGAACAACCTACCGAAAGGGCTTAAAAACATCAAAAAGTAAAAACACAAAAAAAGGAAATACGAATTTCCTTTTTTTGTTTGCCTACCTTTCAATTATTTACCCTCTTTTATCCCCTCACATTTCTTACATTCTTTCCCATTTCCCCTTTTTATGTTTTATTAAGAAAATCAATTTCAGTTTTCTTGACCGTTTAATGATGATTTTTTACTTTTGTACCGCATTTTTGAAGACCCTATTAAATAATTTTTTAAAAAAGCAATAAAATGTCAAAAATCAAGATTGGTATTAACGGGTTTGGCCGTATCGGACGTTTCGTTTTCCGTCAGGCTATTGAAAAAGGTTCTATTCAAGTTGTAGCTATCAACGACCTGATTGACGTAAATTACATGGCTTACATGCTAAAATACGATTCAACTCATGGTATTTTCAAAGGTGAAGTTGAAGTAAAAGACGGAAAATTAGTTGTTAACGGAGACGAAATCCGCGTTACAGCTGAAAGAAACCCTGCTGATATTAACTGGGGTGCTGTTGGTGCAGACTACGTAGTTGAATCAACTGGTCTTTTCTTGACTAAAGAAAAAGCTCAGGGTCACATCGATGCTGGTGCTAAAAAAGTAGTAATGTCTGCTCCTTCTAAAGACGATACTCCTATGTTCGTAATGGGTGTGAACAACGCTTCATACACTAACGACATGAACTTCGTTTCTAACGCATCATGTACTACTAACTGTTTGGCTCCTATTGCTAAGGTATTGAATGACAAATTCGGTATCATCGAAGGTTTGATGACTACTGTTCACGCTACTACTGCTACTCAAAAAACTGTTGACGGTCCTTCTATGAAAGACTGGAGAGGTGGACGTGGAGCTGGTCAAAACATCATCCCTTCTTCTACTGGTGCTGCTAAAGCTGTAGGTAAAGTAATTCCTGCTTTGAATGGTAAATTAACTGGTATGTCTTTCCGTGTTCCTACACCTGACGTATCTGTAGTTGACTTGACTGTTCGTTTGGAAAAAGAAACTACTTACGAAGCACTTTGTGCTGCAATGAAAGAAGCTTCTGAAGGCGACTTGAAAGGTATCCTTGGTTATACTGAAGATGCAGTTGTTTCTAACGACTTCACTGGTGACACTCGTACTTCTATCTTCGATGCAGGTGCAGGTATCCAATTGTCTCCAACTTTCGTTAAAGTTGTTTCATGGTATGACAATGAAATGGGTTACTCATCAAAAGTTTGTGAATTGATCGAGTACATGGAATCAGTAAAATAATTTGATTTCAACATAAATAAAAACGCCTCCTTTTAGGGGGCGTTTTTTGTTGTTATGCACTAATATTTAATGGTGAAAATACATCCTCAATTAATAATTCCACTTGTCCATTCCCAAAACACACACTGACTCCCTTTCCCCTACAGGTTAAGATTCATTTAAACCTTCATAAAACAACAGTATTTAAAATCCAGTATCACTAACAATAGATCGTTAGATTTTAGATAATAGTCAGAGATGGCCAATGGCTATATTGACGACTATACAACCGGATCCTACCTCTAGTTTTAACACCTCCAATACAAATCAACAGAATAACGCAAAAATCCAATCGACCAGCTGGACCGTGATGATCCGAAGCGCGTGAGCCCGTCATACCGATTAGTAATTAAAATGCCCACTTAATGCGCTTCGCTTTTAATTGGCCTTTAATTATCTATCGGCATTACACCAAGGTCATTCTTAAATAGGTTTGGTGTCAAATAAGCGGGCCGGCGCAGGCGCGACGCAGATGAATGCG
>RHGE01000269.1 GCA_004296775.1 Marinilabiliaceae bacterium JC017 | reverse complement strand
TATTTTAATCGGGACGTTGTCCCGGACCCTAGTTCCTTTTTGGCATCGCCCCAAAAAGGAACCAAAAAACTCTAGTCAAATAAACGCTTCCGCCCGCCTCCTTGATGAATTTTTGCTAACCCACTGGCCGGAATTCCCGCATTCATCTTCGTCACGCCTACGCCGGCCCGCTTATTTGACGGGCTCACGCGCTTCGGACCATCACGGACCAGCTCGTCGATTGGATTTTTGCGTTATTCTGTTGATTGATATTGGAGGTGTCAAAACTAGAGGTAGGAACCAATTATACAGTCGTCAATATGGACAACGGCCTTCTATGACTATCATATAACAATATTTCGCTATACCTAATCATTATGAGCATAAACATCAGGTTTGTAGTCTCCCTCGCCTAGGAGAGGGCCGGGGTGAGGTGGATTATAATAAGCATCTACCCATCCTGTTAACACCTCATCCTAACCTTCTCCTTAATAGGAGAAGGAATAGCTCACTGCGGTTGGTTCATCTGGTATTTGGTTTATTTCCAAAGGTGAATGGTGATTCTTATTTGTTTTTAATTATTCAATAAGTTTTCAATGTTATCATGACGGCAATATGGGCCATGTCCATTTCTGACTATCATATAACAAACTTGCAAAGCGTCTCACTGCCAGAGATTAGTACTTTTGTCTTGGATACGTCTTGTTCAAGGTGTATTAGTTTGTTTTTAAGATATTCAATGGTATATTTTTCCAGGTAGTGAGAAGCATCTCTATCTTTTCTGATTTGAAGGTAACGGTAGGATCGGGTTGTACAGTCGTCAATATGGGCAACGGCCATCTCTGACTCACCTTTTGTTAGGATGTCAAGACTTGAAGACTCTGTATTTTAATCGGGACGTTGTCCCGGACCCTAGTCCCTTTTTGGCATCGCCCCAAAAAGGAACCAAAAAACTCTAGTCAAATAAACGCTTCCGCCCGCCTCCTTGATGAATTT
>RHGE01000268.1 GCA_004296775.1 Marinilabiliaceae bacterium JC017 | reverse complement strand
AGCGACCTTTTTCTGTATAACAGGATTATTAATCACGCGGTGGATTTATTCACGACATTTTCCATTAAGTGATTTATATGAATCATTAATCTTCCTTTCATGGAGTTTCTCCATTATTCATATGGTTCCTTATTTTAAAAAACATAAAAATCATTTAAGCGCAATAACCGCGCCAAGTGCGATTTTTACCCAAGGCTTTGCTACTTCGKGTCTTTTAACGGAAATGCATCAATCCKCAATATTAGTACCTGCTCTACAATCCCAATGGTTAATGATGCATGTAAGTATGATGGTATTGGGCTATGCAGCTCTTTTATGTGGATCATTATTATCAGTAGCTCTTTTAGTCATTACATTTCGAAAAGACATAAGGATTTTCGGTAAAAGCAATCATTTATTAAATGAGTTATTTTCCTTTGATGAGATCCAATACATAAATAAAAGAAGCAATGTTTTACGAACGACTTCTTTTCTTTCTGATAGGAATTATTACAAGTATCAATTAATTCAACAATTGGATCATTGGGGTTATCGTGTTATTAGTCTAGGGTTTATCTTTTTAACCATAGGTATTCTTTCAGGAGCAGTATGGGCTAATGAGGCATGGGGATCATATTGGAAYTGGGACCCAAAAGAAACTTGGGCATTTATTACTTGGACYATATTYGCRATTTATTTACATATTAAAACAAATAGGAATGTTAGGGGTATAAATTCTGCAATTGTGGCTTTGATCGGTTTTATTTTAATTTGGATATGCTATTTTGGCGTCAATCTTTTAGGAATAGGTTTACATAGTTATGGTTCATTTACATCGAATTAAAGTAACAAATAAGAAGGAATCGAAATCTAAATAAAAAAATAAAAAAATAGCATCTATATCTAACTTCATATAAGTTAAGAAATCTCATTTAGTTTTAGTAGTAAATCATAAAGAACCTTTTGAATCAAGTAGTACAATGATTCAAAAGGTTCTCACAATACAA
>RHGE01000267.1 GCA_004296775.1 Marinilabiliaceae bacterium JC017 | reverse complement strand
GACCACAATTTTGGGTATTCACTTAATYTTGTTAGGTSTAGGTGCYTTTCTTCTAGTATTCAAGGCTCTYTATTTTGGRGGCRTATATGATACCTGGGCTCCGGGRGGGGGGGATGTAAGAAAAATTACMAACTTGACYCTTAGCCCAAGTGTTATATTTGGTTATTTACTAAAATCTCCYTTTGGGGGAGAAGGATGGATTGTTAGTGTGGAYGATTTGGAAGATATAATTGGAGGACATGTATGGTTAGGTTCCATTTGTATAYTTGGTGGAATCTGGCATATCTTAACCAARCCYTTTGCATGGGCTCGCCGYGCACTTGTATGGTCTGGRGAGGCTTAYTTGTCTTATAGTTTAGCTGCTTTATCTRTYTKTGGTTTCATYGCYTGTTGYTTTGTSTGGTTYAATAATACCGCTTAYCCTAGTGARTTTTACGGRCCYACKGGRCCAGAAGCTTCTCAAGCTCAAGCATTYACTTTTCTAGTTAGAGACCAACGTCTYGGRGCTAACGTGGGRTCKGCTCAAGGACCKACAGGTTTAGGTAAATAYYTAATGCGTTCCCCAACTGGAGAAGTCATTTTTGGAGGAGAAACTATGCGTTTTTGGGATCTTCGTGCTCCCTGGTTAGAACCTCTAAGGGGTCCCAACGGTTTGGACTTGAGTAGGCTGAAAAAAGACATACAACCTTGGCAAGAACGGCGTTCCGCGGAATATATGACTCATGCTCCTTTAGGTTCTTTAAATTCCGTGGGTGGCGTAGCTACAGAAATCAATGCAGTCAATTATGTCTCTCCTAGAAGTTGGTTATMTACCTCTCATTTTGTTCTAGGMTTCTTCCTATTCGTMGGTCATTTGTGGCACGCAGGAMGGGCTCGTGCAGCTGCAGCAGGATTTGAAAAAGGAATTGATCGTGATTTTGAACCTGTTCTTTCCATGACCCCTCTTAACTGATACAGGAGGAGATCCAATGCTTGAAGTAGGAATCAATTTGATTCCACCATACATA
>RHGE01000266.1 GCA_004296775.1 Marinilabiliaceae bacterium JC017 | reverse complement strand
GAAATCTCGAATCAGACCAGTTGTACTTACTTCAACAAAGGAAGCATGGGCCTCTCCGACAGAAGAACTTTTTTTGTCTTGGTCCCAATTCAATACTAAACAAGTACGAACTAATTGAATACTTGTGTCAGAAATTCCCCRAATTGGTTTTCCGTTTCCATAAAGGATATAATTGACAACTCGAAGTTTCATATTATCMCTTTCCTGCAACAGATCCTCGGGGAAAAGTGTTGCTAAATTTATACCGTCCGCTATTTCGTATGTGACTACAGGCCGAACCAAAACAAAATACTTTTTCTTGGTAGGKGTRATCCGTTGGACATAGAKCCMATTTTTCMATTTTTTTGATTCCTTGGAATTTGTTTTTCCCGTTCCKGGKGGTATYAAGATGCCRCTGTGYCRGGMTATYTTATCTGTCTCTCCAGGAAAATAGATATCTCCAGAAAAKATTTTWAGTTCAATTCCCCTTTTTTTTCYCTCCATTCGGACCAATCCGCCTRCTCGGCTTCTTKTMTTKAAAGTGATTCGTGTAKMTMCTCCAATRATACTATTRTTCCGYACCATTATGGAAGAAGATCCGGGCAAAATATGAACTTCCTCAGGAATGAAAAAAAATCTATCTACTTGCATTTGGTATCTTGGCTTAAACTCTTTGCCTCCTCGATACTCAATCAAATCCTCTTTTTTGACGATTGAATGCACCTCTATAGTACCATATTTAGTAATTCCCGAACTGTTTCTTCTGTATCGGGGGTCATCGAAATAAGCCATAATACTATTTTTACGGAAAATGCCATTTATGGGTATTTCAATCGAGATACCTGAATCTGAATGGGGCATTTGTTCTTTCTCTCGTTCTTGAATCGATTGGAATGGAATGATTAAWCTATTTTTTCGCCTCTTTGACAATAAATCATAATTCTCGTGGAGAATGGCCGGATATATGAAATTACAATGATTAGTACATATGATTCGATTAAGTTCTGAATAATAAGGAATCCTTTTACCAGAA
>RHGE01000265.1 GCA_004296775.1 Marinilabiliaceae bacterium JC017 | reverse complement strand
ACGGCCGGGTGCTCCGCTATAGCGCCAGTCACCCGGGCTGTGTGGCGTATTGCCGGTGCGTGGGGCTCCTTCGTCGCCTCCGCCCGCCACGCCACATCAGCCCCGGCAACTACCGGCTGCCGCTGCGCCCCCTGTCGCAGCCCCAACAACCTAAAAACACCCTAATACCATCAATACCCTCCCAAACAGAGAAATTGAAAAGGTGAAAAAGTGAGAATTCGAAAAGTTGACAATTCGAAAAACCGCAAACCGCAATACCGTGAACCGCAAACCGTGAACCAAAACACCGTAAACCCCTCCCAAACAAAGAAATTGAAAAGCGAACCACCACGAAATGCCATAAACCGCAGCGAAAAGGTACCCAACCACCGTTTGGAGCATTTCGCTTTCGTTAAGGTACATTTCGCACCAGTCATATACCTTTTCGCTCTGGTTTGGAGCATTTCGCACCGGTAAAGGTGCATTTCGCGCTGGTTTGGACCGTTTCGCGCTGGTCAAGTACCTTTTCGCCCAGGTTTGGACCGTTTCGCTCCTGAATTCACCAATATTCCTGGCGTTTATCCTGGGGAGACGCTTAAAAAAGCTATTTACGGAATAAAGCAATGTCTTTTTCAAATCCAACAGACATAATCATCACAAATACCCCCAAAAACATCCGGGAAATGCAATAAACCAATGGGAAATACTACCGAACCACCGTTTTGTCCATTTCCCGATGGTAAAGGAGCATTTCCCACTGGTCATGGATCATTTCCCAACCGTTTATACCATTTCCCACTGATCATGCACCATTTCCCAACCGTTTATACCTTTTCCCAATGGTCATGGCCCTTTTCCCAGCCGTTTTTACCTTTTCCCACTCGTCATGCACCATTTCCCAGCCGTTTGTACCATTTCCCATTGACATGGGACTACTTTCCCAAGGTTTACACCCTTTTGCACATACCGGTAAAATCATTAAAAGGCAATAACAATACAATTACCTATATTTACCCCGCTAGTGCGCGATTGTATCGCGTTCCATTAAAAATAGAATG
>RHGE01000264.1 GCA_004296775.1 Marinilabiliaceae bacterium JC017 | reverse complement strand
TTTGATTGCATAAGTAGTGGTTTTGATTACAAATTGCTTTTTGTCTTGTAACTAACTCAAATATAGCATTTTAAAATCATTTTTCCACTACTTATTTTCTTTTATATCCTCTGTAAATCAGCTAATAATGACCTGGGAAACTTCATTATAGCCATTTGCAAACTTGATATCAGCATTATCCAAAATAATTTATAATCTCTCTTGCGCTCAAACCGCGCAGGCTTAAACTTTTTTGCTACAACCAAAAAAAGATACAAAAAAGGCCGCCGCTCTTCCCGAAATAAGTTTTTGTTGCTTTTGAAAAAAGCTTATAAAACTATGATCGGGATTAAAATTTAATTCCTTTTCGCGGAAAGAAAATAACTCACTCCGCTTCTAAACAGATTTTCTTCCTTAACGCTTCAATCCATTAAATTTTTTAATGCTATTTCTTGATGGCGGTATAATCAATCAGTCCCCTAAATTCCAAAAACATTATTAAACCATTGCAATTAACATTATACGTTATAACCCTTAATTATTTAGAACACTAACGCCTTGATAAAAAAAATGATGCATTTACAATGGCTTTGCGTCGTATCTGCTAAGGGACAACTTCGGATCAACTCCGCTGTTAGCGGAGTTGATCCGAAGTTGGTACTTTCCTGTCCCTTGGAAGACCCTTACAACATCCTAATATTTTATAACTACAAAAACCCTAAAACAGATTATTTCGGAGTAGAACTAATAGCATTCATCTCAAAGATTTATATTTAACCGACCCTCACGCTTCCCATCATCTTGGCCAATCTCATAAATTAGTATAGCGCAATAATAGAACTGAGTTATTAATTAGCAAAAAAATGAGAGTATCGAGGCTTTTAAAAATATTCTACCAAGAAACACACAAACATTACTGATAAGTAAGCATTCGGTGAACCCCGTATAGAAAAATGACATGTCAGTTCATAAGTTTGGGGCAAATAAAAATCGAATGACATGTTAAATATGAAAAAGTTTCGGGAGATCTACGATGCTTACCTGAACTCAGGGTTAAGCGTAAAGGATTT
>RHGE01000263.1 GCA_004296775.1 Marinilabiliaceae bacterium JC017 | reverse complement strand
TACCTTGGAAAATCATACAGTTACCCCATGGGGAGTTAGCCGCACCCACGAATGATATAAATACKACGGTTGCTTTAGCTTTACTCACRTCAGTRGCMTATTTTTATGCGGGKCTTWSCAAAAAAGGATTAGGKTATTTCRGTAAATACATTCAACCAACYCCAATYCTTTTACCCATTAACATCYTWGAAGATTTYACAAAACCYYTATCACTTAGTTTTCGACTTTTYGGRAATATATTRGCYGATGAATTAGTMGTTGTTGTTCTTGTTTCTTTAGTACCTYYAGTGGTTCCTATACCKGTTATGTTCCTTGGATTATTTACAAGYGGKATTCAAGCKCTYATTTTTGCMACTTTAGCYGCGGCTTATATAGGRGAATCYATGGAGGGTCATCATTGACTAGTAGTTTTTTTCTTAGCTTAGCCCAACGCAATGTATGCTTGGCTCAAGATAATCTACTTAAGGCACATAAATATAAAAMTATGCTATATTACGATCTARAATCTAGAGTAATAGCAAAAAAGATTACGATATGAGGGAATTGTTGTAAAAAAAAAGGGGGGGGGAGATTAAAAAGATCTTTTTCCTAAAATTTAGGTTTGGCCCTTTTATATCATACCTCCCCCCAATGAATATTCTATATTGTTCAGCCAATTCCAATAGTAAATATTAGGAGTTATAATAAGAATAAGAATTCTTATGGTATTATGACGTGCAATTAAATAAAAAAAGGATGTTCTACGGAACAATTAACATTTCAGTTGATTTCAACGATTGACCAAAATAAAATTATATTAAATAATAAAATTGCAATTGCATGGCAATTAAATACTGAGATTTCTATGCAATAATTCGGCCTAATGAATTCGTCCATTTAGATATTCTATCCATGTGCGATACTGATAACTAAAAGGAATCAAATAGTTTACAAAAAATGAAAAGGTTTAGTTAGGAGAGGGGGGTCAAACTAGGTATATGTAATCTACTGGCTATAAGCCAACTTTTGTGGATGTTTCGAAGAATGATTCTAGAATCCGATTGAATCTAAGAT
>RHGE01000261.1 GCA_004296775.1 Marinilabiliaceae bacterium JC017 | reverse complement strand
TCCCAAACCCTACTTCATTTTTGGCATTGCCCCAAAAACGAAGCAAAAAACGCTAGTCAAATAAAAGCTTCCACCCACCTCCTTGATGAATTTTTGCTAACCCACATGCCAGAATTCCCGCATTCATCTTCGTCGMGCCTACGCCGGCCCGCTTATTTGACCGGCTCACGCGCTTCCCAACATCATGGTCCGACTCGTCATTTGGCTTTTTGTGTTATAGTGTCGATATATTCAAGGGCGACTTCGCGTTTGCCCCTGCTAGCATCGATTTGCAATCGGTACCTTGTTATATGATAGACTGATTTACATTACTTTCATTCTTAGACTATTGAATGAATACAAACTGTTTTTCAATTACTTACAAAAGATTAACGAACTATTGTAATAGTGAAATTATATTTAAAACCGAATTCCCTGATTATTACGATGGAAAATCGATAGGTAAGATTAGTGATGAAGAATTATGTAAGTAAATAATGTTGGATTTAAAGTATATATTTTCTACTTTTAATCGTTTTTTTTAACCTGAAACCAAACGTTGACAACCAAACCCCACATACAACTTCTTCCGGATTTGCATCGCCAAGAGGCGGTGGTGCTTTTTAAATTTGACTACCAAAGCGACTTGATTACTGCAATTAAAACTCTGCCGGGTGTAAAATGGAGCCAAACCAAACGATGCTGGTACCAACCGGCAAGCCAGTTTGATTTGCACCTGGCTTTTAATGCGCTTAAAGGGGTGGCATATGTGGATTATTCGGCAGTAAAAACGAAAAACCTCACCCACAAAACGGTGAAATATCCTCACCGAGCTACAATCGATTTACCCAAGGGGTATTTGGAGAAACTGGAACAGAAGCGATATAGTGAAAGTACGATACGTACCTATTCGGCTTATATGAAGGACTTCTTATATCACTTCAGAGGGCGCGATATTAACACCATTGAAGTAGCTGAAGTGAATGCGTATATATTAGGCTTGATAAAAGAGCAGAACATATCAGCATCACAGCAGAATCAACGGATTAATGCTATCAAGTTTTATTACGAAAAAGTAATAGGAAGAGAAAAACAATATTA
>RHGE01000260.1 GCA_004296775.1 Marinilabiliaceae bacterium JC017 | reverse complement strand
ATAATTCGATCTTCACCTATGGCTTTAGTGTAAATATCAAACTCTTTAATGGATACCTCGTAACGTTGCATGGAGTAGCTGTCCAAGGTCACCTTGTGAACGGGCAGGGTTTCCGGGTCGCCGGAGAAGAGTTGTTCTCTGCCGTTTTCATCGATGTAGCCCACATCGCCCATCATAAAAGTGCCACCCTCCACGAACACCAGGTCTTCCTTGGTTTTATCAATGAGCCATTGGTGCTCTTCGTCACTAATGCCCTGGGCGCGGCAGCTGGTCACCAGGCACAGGCTCAACGCCAGCGTGCAGGTACTTACTGCCAGTGTTGGCCTTCGTTGAATTGTTTGGTTGTTATTCATTGGTTGTAAAATTAGATTATAGTTTCTCGATGGTCATTTCAACTGTTTCCATCTATTTCAAATTGATTTATTTTACCGTACAGCCTTTGTACTGTTAGCTACGCAGCGCACGCCAGTGCCAGCTCCGGTACAATCAGGCTCACGAAAGCCACGTCGATAAAGTTCTCCTGGTCCCCCTCCTCCGAAACCCCGTACAACTTTTTCATAACCTTTATCGAATGCTGCGGGATTAATCTGCGGCTCCTTGCTGTAGGGTTTGTCCCAGTCCAGTACCCATTCCGGGCGATTACCCGCCATGTCATACATTCCCAATGGGTTGGGGGAAATGTGCCAGGGGGGTGCCGTACCAGGGATAGTCTCCTCCCCAATAATTTCGAGGTCCCTCCAATTTACCATTATCGGTAGCATTGGCTACGGCTTGCCCCCTGCTGCGGGCGGCATACTCCCACTGGGCTTCGGTTGGTAGATCCATAGGAACCCCTACCTACTCCCCTAGCCAGAGGCAATAGTTGCGGGCCTGGTACCAGGTGATGCACTTTGCAGCATACTCTGGCTTTGCATAGGGCTCTTCCCTGAATGTCTCCATAATTCGATCTTCACCTATGGCTTTAGTGTAAATATCAAACTCTTTAATGGATACCTCGTAACGTTGCATGGAGTAGCTGTCCAAGGTCACCTTGTGAACGGGCAGGGTTTCCGGGTCGCCGGAGAAGAGTTGTTCTCTGCCGTTTT
>RHGE01000027.1 GCA_004296775.1 Marinilabiliaceae bacterium JC017 | reverse complement strand
TGCTAACCCACATGCCAGAATTCCCGCATTCATCTTCGTCGCGCCATCGCCGGCCCGCTTATTTGACTGGCTCCCACGCTTCCCAACATCATGGCCTTTTTCGTATTTGTTGAGTAAATGCGAGCTTGTTATATGATAGACATTAGACCTACTTAAATCAAGCTCATTGGTAATTTCATAACAACTGGATTTATGAATTAAAATACAACATTCAATTTGGACTACATGTTGGTAAAAATTGCGGCCTAAGCGCCTAAATAGAAATATCAGGACGTAAAAAAAGAGGATATTACTCCCCTCCTTTTTCAACAATATGCCATATCACTAATTCTCTTCCACAATGTCTTTATTCAACACCTCAGCTGTTTTAACCAACCGAATCATTTCGGCCTTAAATCCTTCTTCATCCTTACCCCTAGAGTTTTCTGCCATCCGGGCAACCTGCTTAAAAGTTAAATCGCCTTTAAATTCAGAGTCTCTCAATAACATCCCATATCCGGCTACCGAAGCAGCAAACCTGAAATTATCACTGGCAGCATTAAAATTCTGTACTTTTCTTTTCACCGGAACAGAAATCAACTGACTCGTATTAGCATCCGGCTCTTTATATCTTAATTTCAAAGTCAACCATTCATTGGCGTAAGCTGATTTATCAACCTTTTTATTCTTTTGATACTTCAAGGGATCTATCTCTTTCACCCATTCAGAGGCATCCTCAGCGCCAACAGGAATTAATTCATAAAGTGCCGTCACCGTATGACCAGCTCCTACTTCACCCGCATCCTTTTTATCATCGTTGAAATCTTCCGCGTTCAACATCCTGTTCTCATACCCAATTAATCGGTAGGCCATTATTTTATTGGGATTAAATTCAATCTGTAGTTTCACATCCTTGGCAATGGTAAACAAGGTACCTCCAAATTCACTCACCAGCGTTTTCCTTGCCTCTTGGAGATTGTCGATATAAGCATAGTTACCATTGCCTTTATCGGCAATAATCTCCATCTTGTCATCCTTGTAATTTCCCATACCGAATCCAAGAACTGTAACAAACACGCCATTATCCCGCTCTGTTTCAACCAACCGTTCCATTGCTGCATTGGAGCTTACTCCCACATTAAAATCACCATCGGTAGCCAGGATTATCCGATTATTGCCACCTTCAATGAAGTTTTCGCGAGCGGTTTTGTAAGCTAATTGCAAACCAGCTCCTCCAGCAGTAGAGCCACCAGCCTGCAACTGATCCAGGGCTGTTAATATCTTATGCATCTCTTTTCCTGAAGTGGGTTCCAGCACACGCCCTGCCGCACCGGCATACACCACGATGGACACATAATCTTCCTCACGTAATTCATCTACCAACAACCGGAAAGCCGACTTAAGCAACGGCAGTTTGTTGGGTGCATTCATCGAACCGGAAACATCCAATAAAAACACCAGGTTAGAAGCAGGCAAATGATCCTTCTCAATCTCTTTTCCTTTCAAACCCACCTTATACAGGTAATGCGCCTCATTCCAGGGACAAACAGCAATTTCCGATGACAAAGTAAACGGATCATCTCCCGTGGGTGCCTCATAATCGTAATCAAAGTAATTAATCATCTCCTCAATACGCACGGCATCTTTAGGAGGCATTTTCCCATTGTTTAAAAAGCGACGAATGTTGGCATACGAAGCGCGGTCCACATCAACCGAAAAAGTGGATAGCGGTTGTTTCATCACTTCCTTATACCCAATCTCCTGAATCGTAGAGTACCCTTCGGTGTTAAAATCAGGCCTTTGGGGACAATATCCCAATTGCGCATTATAAGCCATGGAAGGCACGCCTTTGACACCCGCTTTCTTAAACAGTTTTCGTTTAGGTATACCATAGTCGGATACCACAACTTCCTCCATCTCTACTAACTCAGCGCGCATCACCACATTAATAACTTTTTGCTTTCGAATGGCTATTTCCTGCGGCTCGAAACCGATAAAACGAAATAGCAGAATGGAATCCCTTTCATTCACATTAATGGCATAATACCCGTTAACATCGGAAATAACTCCATTCGTGGAACCTTTCACCAACACTGACACACCCGGCAATGCCTGACCAGAATCATCGGTGACTGTTCCGGTAACCTTATAAATAAGCGTTTGAGCTTGCAATCCTGATGCGACTAGTATAAGAGCTAATAACTGAATAAATCGTTTCATGACATTTCGTTTAAATTAAACTTACACCCATAGGATGCACCCCATGGAGGTATTCCATAAAATATCCATCTCTTTTTTTAATTTTCTTTTAATTCTAAAAATAATAGATCGTTAGATTTTAGATAATAGTCAGAGATGGCCATTGGCCATATTGACGCCAAGATAATAGCTATACATCCTTGTTAGATGACATATTGTTTTATTGGGACGTTGTCCCAAACCCTACTTCATTTTTGGCATTGCCCCAAAAACGAAGCAAAAAACGCTAGTCAAATAAAAGCTTCCACTCACCTCCTTGATGAATTTTTGCTAACCCACATGCCAGAATTCCCGCATTCATCTTCGTCGCGCCTACGCCGGCCCGCTTATTTGACCGGCTCCCACGCTTCCCAACATCATGATCCGACTCGTCATTTGGCTTTTTGTGTTATAGTGTCGATATATTCAAGGGCGACTTCGCGTTTGCCCCTGCTAGCATCGATTTGCAATCGGTACCTTGTTAGATAATAGACATTAGACCAATTAACATTACCTTCATTTTCGAACCCTTAACAACTTTGACTATTGGAGAAATGTTTAACGAACTATTAAATAAGCAACAGATCGTTAGATTTTAGATAACAGACCTCAGACTAATTAACGTCTGAACACAACAACCAACTAAAGACCTGTCGATAACAAATTATCAACAGCGTTATCAACAAAAGTTATCAACAGGTAGTCCCTGGCAAATAAGTTATCAACCAAAAATAAAATAACTACTTTTAGAACAATTAAATTGACAGACGAATGTTAATATAGATCAAACTATAAACACCCAAAAGCAGACAGAAGTAACAAGACAATTCGGTGCAACCTCAACAATAAAAAATCAACCAATCAATCGTAAAACCAAAGACCCGCTAATTAATGACACGACAACTGAACCAGGAAAATCAAAGCGATGAAACGCTTCTCTTAAGGTACAAGGAGACCGGTGACATTGATCTGCTCGGTTTCTTATACAATCGTTATTTGCATTTGGTTTACGGGGTGTGCCTGAAATATTTTAAAAATCGTGACACAGCCCAGGATGCGGTCATGACTATCTTTGAAAAACTGGTTACCGAATTGCTTGATAAAGAAGTGGAACGTTTTAAACCCTGGTTGTATGTGGTCACCAAAAACTATTGCCTGATGGAACTCCGGCATCAGCAAACGCTTCGGAAAAAAGAGAAAGAGTGGCTGGATTCTTCTCAACTTTTTATGGAAAATGAGATGGAACTGCATCCTATAGACAGAACAACTCCTGACGCAATGGAGCAAAAATTGCAGGAGTGCTTAAAAAAGCTAAAACAGGAACAGCGCCAATGCATTGAACTCTTTTACTTTGACAACAAATGTTACAATGAAATCAGTGCTTTACTGACCCTTGATCCTAAAAAAGTTAAAAGCTATATCCAGAATGGAAAACGTAACCTGAAAATATGTTTGGAGAGCTGATATGAGTAAGAACGATCTACATATGAACGGCAGTTTTAACCGCTTTTTCCGTTACCTTTTCAATCGAATGAGTAACAAGGAGCAGCATGGCTTTGAAAGGGACTTGATGCGTGATCCGTTTGAAGCGGAAGCATTAGAAGGGTTATCCACCCTTACGGAAGAAGAATTGATAGCCGATGTTAACCAATTAGCCAAAAGAATTGAAAAAAGAAGCACGCCTAAACGCTGGCTGCGTCCGGTGGCTATTGCCGCTTCCATTGCCCTCATCGGGGGCATGATCTCCATTTTGGTATTACTGGTCCCTGACCGGCCACAAGGCTTATCGGATGCACGCTTGCCCGAGAAACAGGACAGCGGTTTGATACAAAGTAAGCCCTCCTCAGACCTTGAAAAAGAAGAAGCTGATAGTGCCGTTTTCGAAAAAGAGAAAAGTACACCTACCCCTGCGGCCATATCGGAGAAAGCAACAGAGGAAGAGCTACTGCCTGACGAAGCGGAAGATGACCTGTTGATAAAAGAACCGATGCCGGCCACACCCAAAAAAAACCAATTAGCAACTACTAAGAGATCAATTACATCAGCTGTTGATAACTCAATAGCCGTCGCCACAATTTCAGAAGAACATCAGGCCGTAGCTGTTAATAAAAGCGTGATGCCAGTTGCCAAAAGCAAAAAGAGGCAACTAACCCATTACCGGGATACCAACAATACTACTCCAAGCAAACAAGCTTTAATGGGCATACCAGGCGTAAAGACAACTGAGCCCGCTGCCCATCCCCAAAAGATTTATGGCTTTGTCAACGATGAGAGCGGCATGCCGCTGCCCGGGGTAAACGTACTGGTGGCAGGTAGCAATACAGGCAGTATCACCAATACCGATGGCTATTTTGAAATGAATATAAATCCATCAGATACACCCGTAAACTTGACCGCGTCATTCATTGGTTTTAAACCCCGTCATTTTATCGCACGAGCTAATGACTCCTCTGTCATCAATCTGGAACCTGAACTTTTAGCCCTTGATGAAGTGGTGACCGTAGGCTATGGTTCCGAAAAAGAATCAACGCCTTCTACTGAAACGGTTAAAGAAAAAGCTGTGCCCCAAATGGGCCTGCGTAAATATAAAAAGCTGCTGGAATCACAATTGGTTTATCCCTCTTCCGGTTCCGGGGCAAAAGAAATGGTAAAACTTAAATTGACCATCTCTTCGTCGGGCAGCATAATCAATATAATGGTGTTAAAATCACCGGGTACCGATTTCACTGAAGAGGCTAAAAAAGCCATCCTGAACGGACCTGAATGGCAACCGGCTACTGAAAACAATTTACCGGTAAATGATGACGTCATTATTAAGCTGCGCTTTACACCAAAGAAGTAATGACCTTGTTCAATAATTTGCAACCATACGGGTGATTGTTAAAAAAGAAGATCTTTCTGTTGAGCATTGCATTTTTTGATAAATTTGTCTTTCATAAATAACCCGCAACAAATCATGACCAAATTAACTTCCCTTTTTTATCTCGTGTTTCTATACTCCTTAAGCTGCACAGATAACAATAATCCCTTTATCATTCATGAAATGGAACTGGATGCCACCTGGAACATACAAGAAGTAACCGCTCCTTCCTTCCCGGTTAAAGGAGTGGAACCGAAAAGCGGGCTCGCCATCAAATTTAAGCCTGACGAAACCTACATGTTCAAAATGACTACCGACAGGTGCTATGGCAAATACGAGACCTCAAAAGATAAGACTCTGGAAATATCCCGGCCTGGCTGTTCGAAAGATTACTGTGATTTCACCTGGGACTGGTATGTGGCCACCCTTCTGGACAAGGTGACCCGCTTTACCATTGACGATGATAAAATTGTATTAATCATTGACGACAAAAACTTCATCACCGCTCAAAAAGAAGCTTCAAAATAACGAACGGTTAGTTTTCCCAACCGGAACAAGGTATACAAGTATAAGTATCCAGACTTTAAACAACCCACTGCCTGTTCATAACTTTTCCAATGCTTCCAGTATCGCCTTAACGGTCATCCGGTTTTTATAGTCCGGATCGAAATGGCGTTCTGTTATAACCCCCGAGGCATCAATAATAAATGTAGCCGGCACAGGCAACACCCGGTCCTCATTGCCACTGGCCTTGTTAATATCTATCCCAGCCACCTTATAGGCCGAATGCTTTATCAACCCCAACACGTAAGACACCTCATAGCTATCCATGATGACATGCCCCTGGTCATGCACAACCGAAAAAGACGCATGGGTTTTCTCAATGGTTGTTTCAATTGCTTCCGACTTTTCAGGTGTCACCGCAATAACGCTGGCACCACTTGCCTGAATGAGAACCAAAGAATCCTGCACATCGCTCATATGCCGGTTACAATAGGGACACCACTGCCCCCGGTAGAAAAACAGCACCACCGGCCCTTTTTTCAAGGCCTCACTCAACATCACGTTATTACCATCTTTATCCTTCCCCGAAAAATCCGGAGCTTTATCACCAACTTGCAAACCATTTTGTGCAACCAACGGCCACATAAAAAGAGAAATAATCACAGATAGAATCGCTATTTTTGTCATAATTCACTATTTTATTCAACGTTTTAAAAACTTTTAGTCGATCTCATTATATAATCCTTACTAAAAACAGTTAAAAAATACGTGAGAATACAATCCTATTTGTCTTATATGTATCAACTACATAAGTGATCATTTTAAAAATCAGAATACTCATGAAAAAGTTATTATTTGTATTATTTGCCATGGCATTAACGGCCGGTACATTTGCCCAGGACCGCATCGCGGTAGGTTTAAAAACCGGCTTCAACTCCACTAAGATCAAATTGAGTGATATTCCATCCGGGGAGGATATTAAAACAGAAGCCAAATCAGGCTTCTTGATTGGTGCCTACGGCCGCTTAAGACTCCTTGGAAACCTTTCCTTCCAGCCGGAAATGTACTATGCCAAGAAAACCAGTAAGTTCTCTTACATGGGGCAAAGTTTTGACAATACCTACCACACCTGGGACATTCCATTGCTGGCCCACCTTCAGGTAGCAGACCTGAAAGTAGCACGCGTATATGGCGTAGCCGGTCCGGTAGCCTCTATCATTGCCAACTCTAAAAGTGACATGCCGGAATTGGAAGAAATTAAAAACTCCAACTGGACCTTCCAGGCCGGTGGCGGTGTAGAATTTGGGCGACTCAGCCTCGATGTCCGTTACGAATGGGGTCTGAAAGACATCACAGATCTTAAAGATGCAGACCTGGGCCAAAAAACCGATGTATTAACCGTATCCCTTGGATTTAAATTAATCGGATTATAAAAGCATTATCCAAATCTATGTGTAAAGCCGGCACCTCTTTAGGGCCGGCTTTTTTCTATCCACAATTAATTGCGCCCATGTCCGGGACAATAAAAGCCGCCGACGGAAATGATAATTTTTGATTACCCCGCACAGCTCAGACACATTAGATATTAACAATAAACCAGGTTGTTCAAAAACTTACACATCAGCTACAACTCCCTAATATTGAATGAATCGCTAAATAATCCTTTTATTAACCAAAAATATTTCATAAACTCGCCATTAAAATAAATCTAATAACCATATATGAGAAAGCTAATATTATCATTACTAGCCATTGCCCTTTCAACAGGCATTTTATCGGCACAAGACCGCTTTGCCGTTGGTTTAAAAGGAGGAATAACCTCTTCAAAAATAAAGTTCACCGACCTTAACATTTCAAATCTGAGCGTTGCTGAAATTAATAGTAAAGCCAAAACCGGTTACCATTTTGGTGCCTTTGGTCGAGTCGGTTTGGTAGGTGGTCTTTCATTCCAACCGGAAGTTTACTATGCCATGAAAAAAAGCAAGATCAGTGTTGATAACTTACCCGTAGATATTGACGAAGAATATAAAGACCTTGGTGGCGAAGTTACCTTGTACACGGTGGACGTTCCCATGTTGGCACATTTACGAATCATCAATATGGAAGCAGCACAGATATATGGTCTGGCCGGTCCGGTACTTTCCTTTGTATCAAAACATGAAACAGCTCTTTTTGATGAAAACGTATGGAATACCAAAACCTATAATCCCGATCAAACAAACTGGACCCTTCAGGTGGGCGCCGGCATTGATTTCTGGAAGCTCACCCTGGATGCCCGTTATGAATGGGGATTGAAAGATATTTCGGCTGAAAAAATAGGCAACAAAACAGATATTTTCACTGTAGCTGTTGGTTTTAAGGTGTTCAGCCTGTAAAAAAACAGATCGTTAGAGATTAGATAATAGACTGTTTGACATCAAGCTCATTTAAGGAACATAAAAGTTTTGAACAGCGAATAATCTTTCAGTTAATCACAAAAGTTTAACGAACTATTGATATTAACACACATTGAATTTAAAATATAAAAGGCCGTTTCTGTGCAAGCAGGAGCGGCCTTCTGGTTAATAATACCAATTGGTCTTTAATCATCTCCAAGGTCAAGTAAAAGAAGGTTGTGGCATCACAACCAGTATAAACCTATTGTAGCAAGCTAACTATAGGTTAACACACAGGGTAAGGTAAGGCACCCTTCATCCCAAGGGTGTGCCTCGCGGATCGGACGATCTATTTCGCTGGATCGTACGATCCGTTCCGCTAGACCGTACGATCCAGGCCAGCGGACCGAACGATCCAATCCGACAGATCGAACGATCCAGCTCAGCGAATCGTTTGCTCTTGTAGGGACAGAGCTACGGGGAGGGTAGCCGATAAGCAGTGAGAGGTAGAGGTGTGCTTGGGCAGTAGCACCACCATGTATAGCTGTGTTTGCTCCACCTGAAGGTTAGGTGGCACCATCACCAACACCTCTTTTTTAGAGAGGGACATGAATTGAGTCGCCTTGATTTTTTCCCTGCCAGCCATGAAATAGATACCACAATCGCCCAATTCATCGGGAAAATAAAACCTTTCTCCGCATACCACCACCAATTCTCCCGGTTTCAGAGAAGTTTTAATTTTCTTAGTACCCGGCTCAGCCACATGATAAATGCGCGGTTTGCTATTACGGGGATATTGCTTTTGCAATCTCATATCTTCCGGCAACTCCTTTAATACAGGGCCGGGGGAGATAGAAAAAACCAATTCCTGTTTGCCTTTTATGAAATAATCATTGAAATCATCAAAAACCCCTTTGATAACGGGTTTAATCGTAAACAAAGGAGTTGACACGGTATAACCTTCTGTCAGGGCATGAATTATTTCACTGAAGAAAAGATTAACATACATTTTGGTATGCCCTTTACCAACACCTCCGTGTCGTTCCATTTGCGCTATCAGCCCGGCCATATCTAAATTACCGGTACTCTTTATTTTAGCGATATAGGTGTTCTTTTTCTTTTGGTTTCTCAGCTTATTGAGAAACAGACTATACTTTATCTTCATAGGTAAATTATTCGTTTTTACAGGGAACAGAACATTTTCCTTCCCGTTGATTAAAAATCTTGTTACTTATGACTTTTCCCTTTTTACTTTTCCCTTTTTACTTGCCACCTGATCCTATCTGAATCCTTTTCCGGCTTATCCAGGTCTGGTTTACTAAAAGCCCCAATTATTAAACCACCCCCTGATCCATCATGGCTTCCACCACCCTTAAAAAGGCGGCCACATTGGCTCCCTTCACAAAATCAATTTGTCCGTTGGGTTGTTTACCATGTTTCACACACAAGTGGTAGATCCCGGTCATAATCTCCTTCAACCGCGCATCCACCTCATCACGGGTCCAGTTGAGTTTTACCGTATTCTGCGCCAGCTCCAGGCCGGAAACCGCTACCCCCCCGGCATTGGCGGCTTTCCCGGGAATAAAGGTAAGCGCGTGTGTCTCCATGAGCTCCTGTGCTTCGGGGGTGCAGGGCATATTGGCGCCTTCCACCACAATCCGGCAGCCATTGGCAACCAGCTGGCGGGCATCACCGGCATTCAGCTCATTTTGTATGGCACAGGGGATGGCAATGTCACACGCCCTTTCCCAGGGTTTCTTTCCCTCCACAAACTGTGTCCCGGGGAATTCAAAGGAGTAGGGCCTGACAATATCATTGTGCGTGGCGCGCATCTCCAGCAGGTAATTGATCTTCTCGCCAGTGATGCCGTCCGGATCATAGATGTACCCATCGGGACCGGAGATGGTGATAACTTTAGCCCCCAGCTCAACGGCTTTACTAATCACACCCCATGCCACATTTCCAAATCCTGACACGGTGATGGTTTTTCCCTGCAGCGCCTCCTGCCGGTTGTTGAGTAAAGCCTCCAGAAAATAGATTATCCCATAACCGGCTGCTTCGGGACGAATGAGACTCCCGCCCCACTCCAGTCCTTTGCCGGTGAAGACACCAGAATAACGACGCGTCAGTTTTTTATACATCCCAAAGAGATAACCTATTTCCCGGGTACCCACTCCCAGGTCGATGCCCGGCACATCCACATCTGCGCCTATCAGGTCCCAGAGTTCCAGCATAAAACTTTGGCAGAAACGCATGATTTCGCCTTCGGTCTTCCCCTTGGGATCGAAATCGGCACCACCCATAGCAGCGCCCATGGGCAGCGAGGTGAGGCTATTTTTAAACAACTGTTCAAAAGCCAGCATTTTAACCGTTCCCAGGTTCAGCATGGGATGAAAACGCAAACCGCCTTTATAGGGTCCCAGGGCATTGTTGTACTGCACACGGTACCCCCGGTTCACCACTACTTTTCCCTGATCATTGGTCCAGGGCACTTTAAACATGAATACGCGGTCGGGCTCGCTTAGCCGTTCCAGTATGGCTGCATTCTCCAACCGGAAATCATCACTCAGATATTCCCGGGTTGACATTAGGAACTCCCTCAGACTCTGCAGGAATTCGGGCTCACCGGGATTTTTATATTCCAGATCAAGTAAATACTTTTCAATGTTCATGGTAGATAATAGATTATTAGATAATAGACTTTTAGACATTAGACTTAGAGATAATAGATCTATAGATAATAGATTATTAGAGATTAGATAATAGACATTCAGAGATTAGACTTAAATATTAATCTGCTGGATTTTAGACTTCCAGAGATTAGACACGGGGATTAGCGGCTTATTTTGGTGGATGATTCTTTTCTGAGATCTAATCCTCTTTTTCAGGCATTAAAACCACGCCAATACTTTTTTGTCCGTCAATCTTTATCACACAGGGCTGTTGAAAACGCACATGCCGCAGGTACTGATCCTCATACACGGCCGGTAGGGCATCCAGGCAGGCGGTATTCAGATAACCATCCCCGATGGCAGGGTTAATGTTAAAATAGCCGACCCTCAAACTGGTGAGATTTTGAAAGAAATGGGTCCCCTGGCTATACTCTATCCGGTAGTTTTCCAGTCCCAGTTCCACAATAACACGGGCCGCCGATATCTGTGGCCATTTCACCGGTATCCCCAGCCAGGAGTCTTGCGATCCCCAACGCCCCGGACCGATTAACACATATTGCCGGTGCTCTTCATTTAAGGCGGCATTGAGCTTTTCCAGCGGGGCAACAATGGCCGGGTTATTGGCCGGATTAAATACATCGGTTTTGATATACACCACATCATACACATCCTGGATAATCCCATTTCCCAAAGCAGAAGCGGAATGAATAAGTGTTTCTTCCGGCTTAATGGCCTCCAGTTTTTCTGAAATGGTCTCCTTACAATCCACAATGGGCCTTATTTGCAACAGATAAAAGGTAGGTAACATACCGGCGGGCGGCTGCAAGTCAACGGCAAACTCCACCTCAACGGGCTGGTTCATCTCCTTTTGTCCGGTTTCCAGCACATTACCAATAATACCTGCCAATGGGAAAGCATCATATTTCAGAATATTGGCGAACGTAACCAACCGCAACCCCTTTGCCGAGAGGCCATCCCTGATCATGTTATTGTGGTAATCGTAGGTGGAACCCAGCCACCGGAGCGCCCCATGCTTTTCTCCCTCCTTAATATCCAGCTTCTTCAGGTTGATGGCATCATTAACCGATGGTTTAAAGGTTTCGGCATGCAGGTCCAGAGCATAAAATGTTTTCTGAGTCTCTTTTATGGCCATGTCGGGCGATGAGAGTTGTAACACTTTTTTGGGGTAACGCGGTGAGAAACGTAACGACACGCCTCCTTCAACAATTTGCTTCCCCAATCCCATGGCCACATTCACAATTCCCTCTTCGGCTGTTTCCGGGGCTATGGGATAGAAATTAACCGAGCGGGCGACGCCTGAAAAGGTGGGATAGAATACATCCCCATGCTGATGACCGACGACTTCCTGTAACACAATCCCCATCCGTTCTTCATCAATCACATTCATGGTGGCAGTCATATACCCCTTACTGCTCTTAAAAAAGACCGATGCATAAACACATTTAATGGCTTCGCACAACTGGTTCAACACCACCTTATCGTCCGGATCTTTGGCAATCATATAGGTGGAATAAATACCGGCGAAGGGCTGATAATGACTATCCTCCAGCACACTGGAAGAACGAATGGCGATGGGGCCCTTCACCACCGAAATAAATTTATACAGGTCCTCATGAATCCGTACCGGTAAATGCCCCTGTGTGAAACGATCCAGTATTTCCTCATCGGAGGCATCGGAAAGGGCAATGGGATAAAGCTCATTGGTCTCCATGTACTCCTCAAACACATCGGTTGATAACACCACCGTTCTGGGAATGGTCACCACCACATCTGGAAACTGACAGAACACATTATGCTTCTTTATTATCATGTTGAGAAAGGCGAGTCCCCGTGCTTTGCCTCCTATTGATCCGTCACCAATCCGGGTAAAGGTGAGGTATTCGTCAAACTTTTCCCGATAAAACTTGGCTATCACACCACGTCCCTTATTAAACCGGAAGTTGGCAATGGTATCGAACAGAAAGCGTTTAATGTGATCGAGGTTTTCAAAATCCTCTACTTTCAAATGTTTTACTACCTCTGCAATGGAGAACAAGGCCCGGGCATTGAGCCATTTAGAAACATGGTCGCGCTGAAAATGGTACATCAATGAATAGTCGGGAATCTGAAATAACTTTTCCTGCAGCTCCTTCAGATCTTTAACCCGCGCTACCTCAGCACCGGTCCCGGGATCCACAAATATGAAATCGCCGAATGCCAGGTATTTATTAAGAAACCGTTTTATTTCATGCAGAAGGGTCTTGGACAACTTGTGAATAAAACCCACTTTCAACTCTTTGGCAGCTGCCCGGTGCTTGATATTAGACGATTGAAGCAAAAAAGGCATATATCGCTGGTCATCTTTCACCATCTGGGCCAGCCGGATACCGGCTTTCTGGTCTTTCTTTCCCTCCCGTTCATAGGTTACATCGGAGATGATTCCCAACAAACTATCACGGTATTCCTTGTAAATTTCCACGGCTTCTTCATAGGTACGGGCCAGAAGAATCTTGGGACGTCCTCGCAGGCGCATCATCTTTTGGTGTTCATTCAATCCTTCGTTCATAAACTTTTTCGACTGGGAAAGAATGATGCGGTAGATCAGGGGGAGGTAACTGGAATAAAACCGAACGGAATCCTCCACCAACAAAACACACTGCACCCCCACCTCGTCCACATCATGTGTCACATTCATCTCATCCTCAATCAGCTTAATGATGGCCAGGATTAAGTCGGCATTACCCAGCCAGCAAAAGATATAATCAATGGCACTGGTATCCTCCCGGCTCAACCGCAGGGAGACCTCACGGGAAAAGGGCGTCAAAACCACAATGGGTATATGTGCATATTTATGCTTTACCTTCTTGGCCATGAGAAAGGGATCCATACCCCCCACACTCAACATGGTAATCACCAAATCGATAGGTTCTGTGGCTAATACTTCAAAAGCTTTCTCTGCCGTTCGCACATGAATAAAATGCGGCGGGTAACGCAGGTTGAGCGATACGTATTCATTAAAAATCTGCTCATCAATGCGTCCGTCTTCTTCCAGTAGAAAAGCATCGTAGGTACTACAAATAAGCAACACTTGATGAATGCGGTGCTGCATTAAATGTTCAAAAGCTGTTTCGGCAAAAAAATTAGAATACTTAAGGTTAATACTGGCTCGTTGCATAGGGTTTGATTTATTTTTCGTTGCTGGTTTCATTACAGGTGATGACAACTTTTCGTTTCTTCCCATCCATTCTGATGGTCAGGGGTTGTTCAAAACGTACATGTTTAAAATACCGGGTTTGATTCACCACTTTCTGGCGTTCCAACTCTTTCCAATTAATAGCAGCCACTTTATCGTGATGCTGAATGGAACAATACCCCACATGCATGGAGGTGACATTATGGAAGAAATGTGATCCCCCGGAGGCTTCCAACGGATAATCTTCCAAACTGGTTTCAACAATTACCTTGGCATTGGAGATCTGCGGCCACATTACCGGAATACCAATCCATTTATCCCGTGTCCCCCACCGGCCGGGACCAATGAGTATGTAGTTTTTATCTTCTGTTTTCATGATAGCATTTAACTGTTCAATCTCATTAACCATCTCCATGGTCTTTGTTTTATCGAAGGCACTTAAATCCGCATATATGACATCCCGGACATCAGAGATCTTACCATTGCCCATTCCCCGTTCTGAGTACAGCATTATCTGCTGTTCATTAATCTTAGCCATATCAATTTCATAATCCTGCAAACTACCTACCAGGGGTTTTATTTGCAGCAAGTAAAAAGTGGCCCGGCCTCGCTTGTCTTTTTTAAGGTCCACGGCAAATTCAATCTCCACCGGAGCACCCAATGCCTCTTTCACCACATCCAGAATCACCTCAATGGCTTTCCCCAGCGGGATGTATTTATATTTTAAGATATTGGCAAAATTGAGTACGCGGGGCCCCATCTTATCCAGGCCGGCTGTGATGGTATTATTATCCGGATCATATACCGAGGCACAATGATTTAAGGTGCCATGAAATTCCGCCTCCATAATATCCTGGCGGATCAGGCCTGCCGTATCCCCTTCCAGGAGATCTAAATCCGTCTTATTCAAATCCACCGCATAGAACTCTGTTTGGGAGTTTTTCACCTGGTCCTTAGCAGGACTATTGGCCAGGTTGGGGTAAATAGGTGAGAAACGCCAGGCTTTTTCACCATCCACCACATATTTACCCAATCCAAAGGCCGCTACAGCAAAGCCATCCTCGGGATTCATATGCCCAAAAGCGTAATAATTATAGGATTGTGCCACACCACTTATATGCGGATAGAAGACATTGTCATACTGATGCCCGACCACTTCCTGAATGACCACTGCCATCTTTTCCTCTTCCATCTTAAAATCCACTGCCTCGGTAAAGGCTCTGGCTGTTTCACTGAATACAGAAGCAAAAACCAGCTTGATGGCGTCGGTTAATTGCTTCAGACGTATTTCCCGGTTTGAATGATTATTGGGCAACAGGTAAGTATCAAACACCCCGGCAAAAGGTTGCTTCAGACTATCTTCTAGCATCCCGGAGGAACGCACGGCAATGGGCATCTTGAAGATATCCAGCAATCGCCGCAACTTCTTATGAAGTGTTTTCGACAGTTCACCGGTTAAAAAGAGTTCCTTGATTTCCATAAATGGCAGATCGCGGAAATAAAGGTCTTGAAAATTATTACGTTCCAGGAAGAACTCAAACTCATCGGTGCCGATCACCGTTGTGCGGGGCGTTTTAATCACAATGCCGGGCACATGGGCCTCGAAATCGAAATTGTAAAGCAGGGTGTTAATAAAAGCCAGGCCCCGTCCTTTTCCGCCCAGCGAACCACCGGAAAGACTCACCACATTACAGGCTTCCACTGTTTCAATTTCATCGAAATCAATCACCTTTCCCTGGTTCTGCTCTTCCCGGTGCTGCTTAATAACCTTACACAGGTATTCACGAATCTGCTCCATCGACTCAAAATCAGTGATCCGATAAGGGGCAATCATCTTGGCTATCTTAATCTCTCCCCGCGCCATGAGCCACAAGGAGAAATGATTCTTTTTGGCGTGATATACAATGGACTCAATGGGCACAGTTCGTAAGTTGTGTTCAAACTCTTTCAAATTTCTGGAGATAGCGATGGCCTTTCCATAAGCATCCTTGTACACGAAATTTCCAAATCCCAGGTAGTGACTGATAAAGGTCTTAATATCCTGCAGCAAACTTTTAGAGTTCTTGTTGATAAAAACCGTTTTCAGCTCATAGGCATCCTGGGAATATTCAATCTTGGCCGATTGCAGAATAACCGGCAAATCACTGATTTTCTTCTTGGCATAGTTTACCAGATCAAAGCCTGAATTCTCATCCAGCTTCCCATTTCTGTAAAACTCAACATCCGAAATCAGGCACAACAAGTAATCCTTGTACTTCTTGAAAATTTCGATGGCCTCTTCATAACTACGCACCAGTAAAACTTTTGGCCTTGCCCTTAACCGTAAATTGACATATAACTCATCGGTACTGACATCTTCAATGATGCGATTGGTCTGCTCCAAAACACTAGAGTAAAGCAGCGGTAAATATTTGGAGTAGTACTTCACTGAATCTTCAACCAATAATATTACCCGGGCCAATCCAATTTGCGTGTCATTCTCCACATTCACTTTATCCTCCAAATGGGTAACCATGGCAGAAAAAACTTTCGGATCACCGTGCCACACAAATATCTCATCCAACACGCCCATTTCATCCTTTCGAATTTCAAAATAAGGGATGTCCATATCATTATTCAAAAGCATAAAAATGGGGATATAAGGGAAATCCTTTTTTACTAAGCAACTGAGTTCTACGGGTGATTTCTTATCGCCACCTACCATCACAATGATCAAATCGTAATGTTTCTCGCTCAACTGTTCATAGGCTTCCTCATAGGTGGTAACACCGGTTACCCGCGGCATAGACGTTAAATGAAGATGGTGATAGCCGCCCATTATTTGTTCCGTAAAACGACCTTCCCGCTCAATGGCATAGGCGTCATACAAAGTCGCTACCAACAATATTTCCTTCACTCTGAAAGGCATTAAATCATGATAAATATCCCTGGCAGCATTATTCTTATGCATGAAATTCTGAAGCAGGTGTTTACTTTTACGGAACCGCAGCGGTTTCTTTGTTTTCTTACCCACTAACTCTCCGGCATAGGGTGGCCGGTATTTATTGATCATGTCACGGGCCCGGATACTATTTAAATACCCGGCTACTAATCCTGATATATTAACCACCAAATCATGTTCCTCATTTAGAAACAGCTCTTCCCTGGTCTTGGCAAATTCCTTCAAATAGAATATCTCAATAGTTCCCGATCGTCCATCAATGGTCTCAAAACGCTGCCGCAGCACCCAAGGTGTTTTAATGAAGCCGGGACTGGTGTATTCCTGATTACTGTATGTGATGCGGGCCACGGAATAATCGGGGTATTGCATGCCCTCTGGCAACACTTCACAAATACGGCTTAGCGTAAAATTTACCGGATTATGCTGATTAATAATGCGGGTCGTTTCATTGATAGTTTTCAACTCTTTTAACCGTTCCTTTTTAGCAGCCTGCTCCTGTTTTACCAGAATGCCATTAAGAAAATCGGTGATAAGCCGGGACAGATTAATTAACAAGTCTCTTTCTTCATTAAGGAAGGGATCACCTGACAGGTAGGAAAAATCACGCGTATAAAACACGTCAATGGAACCTGTTTGGCCATCGAATGTCTGAAAACGTTGTGTCTGCACCCATTCACCCTCTATGAAATGCTCACTCCTGTATTCCCGATATCCATAAGAGATACGCGCTACACAAAAGTCCGGAAACTGCCACCCTGAAGGCATCGCAAAAACAATTTGCTGCAACACGTCATCAATAGACTTCCCCTCATTGACTATCCTCGTGGTTCTATTTATAACTGATAACTCCTTTAATCGCTCCAGAGATTCTGAATGACGACGAGTGGTAATAATCCGATTGATATACCCTCCCAATGACCGGGCTATTTGATTAATAAAAAATCGTTCTTCATGTGTAAACGCTCCTTCTTCCCTGATGTTTTTTTCCTCTGTATAGAACACATCAATAACGCCCTTTCCACCGTCCAAAGTCACAAAACGCTCAGTCTGCCCCCAGGGTGTTTCCACAAAATCTTTAGAATAGCATTCAAATTCCTGGTAACGGATACGAACAACAGTAATTTCAGGATAGCTCCAACCCTTAATTAGTATTCCACAAAGCTCATCGATTGTTTCATCAATGGTTTTCTCCTGTTTTAAAATATTTACTGCCTGATTAAGCGATTCACTAACATTCCCCGATAATGCTTTATCATATCCTTCTAAGCGTTGATGAGGATTATTCCAATGAGTAGGCATAGTTCAGTATCAAGTTATACTTGGTGATAATTCATTAGTCTTTTCGAAATATTGGGGAGACTGTTTTTTCTTACCTATACAGGTAAGAGTTATTGGTCTCAAATCCATCAGATAAACCCAAACAATCTACTGGATTTAAGATACAAAAAATAAAGCGGGATTATTATTCACAGATATGTTTTTAAAAATGAGTCGACTGGATATTAACAGACATATTCAGTAACTTTTTTCATTATCATTCATTCACTCTCTAAATCCACTATTATGGCACCTACTCCATTCCTGAATGCTGACAACTTTATAGCCGAGTTAAAAGCAAAAAATCCCGCAGAACCGGAATATCACCAGGCGGTCCATGAAGTAATCATGTCACTGGCCGGCTTCCTGGAAGAACATCCAAAATACCAAAATGCCGCTATTCTGGAACGTATCTGCGAACCGGAGAGGATTATCATCTTCCGTATTCCCTGGATGAATGACAGAGGCGAAATGAAGGTTAATCGCGGTTTTAGAATAGAGATGAATAGTGCGATTGGTCCCTACAAAGGAGGACTGCGCTTTCACCCCACAGTTAACTTGGGAATATTAAAGTTTCTGGCCTTTGAACAAGTTTTCAAGAATAGTTTAACAACGCTACCCATGGGAGGTGGTAAAGGAGGAAGTGACTTCGATCCAAAAGGGAAATCAGATAACGAAGTCATGCGCTTCTGTCAAAGCTTTATGACTGAACTTTATCGCCATATTGGTCATAACACCGATGTACCTGCAGGAGATATAGGTGTTGGCGGAAGGGAGATTGGTTTCTTATTCGGCCAATACAAACGGATAGTAAACGAATTCACCGGGGTATTAACAGGTAAAGGTCTTAATTGGGGAGGAAGTCTCATCCGACCGGAAGCCACCGGTTATGGTAATGTCTACTTTGCGCAGGAAATGTTGAAGACAAGAAATGAAAGCATCAAAGACAAAAGAGTTTTGGTATCAGGTTCGGGTAATGTGGCCCAATACACTGTTGAAAAGGTAATAGAACTTGGTGGAAAAGTGATAACTCTATCTGATTCCAGCGGCTACATTTACGATCCCGCAGGGATAAATAAAGAAAAACTAAAGTATGTACTATACCTAAAAAATATAAAACGTGGAAGAATCCGTGAATATGCCGATAAATATGGTGTGAAATATGAAGAAGGTATGCGCCCCTGGAGCGAAAAAGCAGATATAGCACTACCCAGTGCGACACAAAATGAAATAGACGAAGAAGATGCCAGGACACTGATCAATAATGGCTGTATCTGTGTATCGGAAGGCGCCAATATGCCATCAACACCAGACGCCATACAGCTTTACCTTGACCATGAAATACTATTTGGCCCGGGTAAGGCAGCTAATGCAGGAGGAGTAGCTGTTTCAGGCCTGGAAATGACACAAAACAGTATGCGTTTAAACTGGACTCGCGAAGAGGTGGATAACCGGCTCCAAATGATCATGCATAGCATCCACAAAACATGTATTAAATATGGAAAAAAGGACAACGGATATGTCAATTACGTAGATGGAGCTAACATTGGTGGTTTCGTAAAAGTAGCTGATGCCATGTTAGCACAGGGCGCTGTATAAAAACCTACAAGAGTACTCAAAAAAACAATCCCATTAAGACACCTGACAAAAAAAAAGGGATACTAAAATAAGTACCCCTTCATTCTTTAGTGCTTAATATTAATTGATCTCAACTTTTTTACGGGCTGAGTAATTAATTTTTAATGCTGCTGCCTTCCTGAGTGCCTGCTTAATATCAGTAATTACACCCATTGGACAATCGAAATCAGCTTTAATTGATGTTGTCATCTTTGGCTGATCACTTTCTTTCATTGCATCCCTTTCCTGAGCAATATAACTCTGAATATCACTCACTGTCGCAAATTGGTCATTTAATTGGATTCGTGGTTCCGTTCCAAACAAGTTTTGATACTGTTTGCTAGGTACACCCACATAAATATAAGTCACCAACGACTTTTTCTCCAATTTAGCCAATTCTGTAGCTTCAGGTGCTTTGATTTGCACTTTCAATGTTACCTCCTTCATTGTGGTACTAACCATGAAGAAGAAAAGTAACATAAAAACGATATCAGGCAATGAAGATGTATTAATAGCTGGTTGCCCGCCTTTATTCTTCTTTCTAAATTTTGCCATAATCTAGTTCCCTCCAACGTTTTTAGGTTCAGCTTCAGAAATCTTCTGAGGATAAACGGTTCTTACCGCCTTTTGTTCGTCCTCATCTAATTCATCGTAACTCTTTCTGAACTTACGCTTGGCCAAATCCTCTCTCAATTCAGTATAGGCTGCCTGTAGTTCATTTTGAACCATCAGATAGGCCTGATATTGAGTTCCTCTGTCATTTTGAAGAGAAATAACACCTTTAGTAACCTCCCTTACACCGAAAATGGGAACTTCAATTTCCTTTTTCTCGGGAAGATTATCAGCATTTAAAGGGTTCTCAATAAATTCTTTGGCTGCTTCCTTCAATTCACTAATATCCATTAGTTCACCTTCCACAAGCAATTGATTCTGGCTATTTAAAAGAACGGAAAATACATTTCGCTCTTTAATTGGTGGGGGTGCAACCGTTTCTTCCGGTACCGGTGGCGGAAGCATCCTGGCCAATCCAGAGTCTGTATCCATGGTAGTGGTTACGAGAAAGAAGATCAGCAAAAGGAAGGCAATATCTGCCGTCGAACCTGCGTTTACTTCTGGTATTTCTCTTTTTCCCATAAATTACTTGAATTTATTTACTCTATATAGAGTATGATACTATTTAAATAATCGTGATAGTTCAGTATACAGAATAGCCGTAAACGCAATACCAAATAGTAAATAGGTAGTGTACAAAAAGGTACCTGCCATAGTCAACATACTTGGTACGTTATCTGACCCTTCGTAACCAATTAAGTTCATTGGAGTAGCATCTGACATGCCAAACGCAACGAAAACGATTACAAAAATAATTCCAATTGAAATCAACGTACGTATCGCATTCTTCGGATTAAAGATGAGATGCAATACTTCAAAGATCAACGAAATTCCTGCTGTAATTATTACTAACAACTTACCCCAATTAAGGAATGAATCCGTATAGATTGGTGTAGTATGCGCTGCTCCTACAACTTCGCCTCCGAAGTAATATAAACCAGCGAAAACAAGTGTAACAGCTAGCAGCAGATATTGTAGAATATTTAAATATCTTGTAAGCTTAGTCATGATGACAATTATTTTTTCATGTTATATTTTACCAAAATATCTAGCAATGAGATTGAAGCATCTTCCATTGTATTTACAATACCATCAATCTTTGATACGATGTAGTTGTAAAATACCTGAAGAATAATCGCTACAATCAAACCAGATACTGTAGTAATCAAGGCGATTTTAATACCACCAGCTACAGCAGTAGCAGAAATATCACCCATAGCCTGAATCTTATCGAAGGCGTCAATCATACCGATTACAGTACCCATAAAACCAAGCATCGGAGCAATAGCGATAAACAATGAAATCCATGTTAAACCTTTCTCCAAAAGACCCATTTGAACAGATCCGTAAGACACAACAGATTTCTCAACCACTTCAATACCTTCATCAAAACGATCTAGTCCTTGATAAAAAATAGAAGCAACTGGTCCTCGAGTGCCACGACAAACTTCTTTAGCTGCCTCAACGCCACCATCATTCAAGGCGTTTTCGATATTTTGAAGCAACTTCTTAGTGTTAGTAGAAGCAAGATTCAAATAGATAATTCTTTCAATACAGATAGCTAAACCAAAGATAAGTGCTAACAATACGAAACTCATAAACATCGCACCACCTTCAATAAACTTGGCTTTAATCTGTTTGTGAATGCCTTTTGGAGCTTCCAACTGTTCTGTAGCCTGAACTCCTTCATCGGCAACTGCAGCCGTCTCTGTTACTTGTTCTGTCGCAGCTTCTTCAGCTACATTTTCTTCCTGAGCACACAAGGTTGTCGCACCTAAACTCAGCATCCCAAATACTGCAAAAAACGCAAATAGCTTTTTCATAGTCTGTTAAAAATTTTGATTTTGTATTACTTTTAATTTAATACTCAAAACAATTTACTGTTTCCCTTTTTCCCAAAAAAACCTAGAATTCTCGCGCTATACAACGCAATCCTGCTAAATTTTCAGGGTTGCAAATTACAAAAAAATTGCCAAAAACAAACTTTCTAAATGTTTATTTCGCCTCTGAGAGACTTATTTAAGTTGTTTCTAATTTCCTCGTCTGAAGCGGAATTCGAAAGCAAATACATTAATTTGGTAACTGCTGTTTCTATAGTCATATCATAACCACTAACCACACCAATTTCAAGCAAATGAATCCCTGTTTCATACCGCCACATTTCCACACTCCCTGCCAAACATTGCGTTACATTCAAAATAATAACACCTCTGTCAATCGCACTTTTAATGGCATCCAGAAACCATGGAGCTGTTGGCGCATTACCAGAACCATAAGTTTCTAACACCACAGCCCTAATATTTGGCGCATTTAATACCGCATTCACCACATCCAAATTAATTCCCGGAAACATTTTCAGCAAAGCAATATTAGTACTCATTTGTTTTGCCACCCGGAAAGTCCCATTCAAAGTGGTATAACGGATATATGGATAGTTGTATTTAATATGTATTCCCACCTCAGCTAACGGAGGATAATTATCGGATCGGAAGGCATGAAAATGTTCCGCATTATATTTTGTGGTTCTGTTACCACGAAAAAGTTTATCCTGAAAATAGATACACACTTCAGGTACCAAGGCCTGATCATTTTTTTGAGCTGCTGCAATTTCAAGTGCAGTGATGAGATTTTCCTTTCCGTCTGTACGAATAGTTCCAAGAGGTAATTGACTCCCTGTTAGGATAACCGGCTTTTGCAAATTATGAAGCATAAAACTAAGAGCACTAGCAGTATATGCCATAGTATCAGTCCCATGCAAAACAACAAAACCATCAAAAGAAGAGTAATTTTCTTCAATCATAGTAACCAAACGGATCCATACGGAAGGATTCATATCTGAAGAATCTATCAACGGATCGAAAGAAATACTTTTTATCTGGAAATCAAATTTACGTAGCTCAGGTACATGGTTAGAAACATTTTCGAAATCGAAAGGAATTAAAGAGTTTGTTTCAGGATCATTAACCATCCCGATGGTTCCACCTGTGTATATTATTAATATCTTTCTTTCCACCATTATCAATTATCCTTTCTCTTAAGTTCTCAAAAAAACAAACGGTTGGCATTTTCATTGGTAAGTTGGGCAAACTTATCTTTCCCCATCCCATAAACTTCAGCCAAGTGATCGCATATATATGGGATATACGATGGTTCATTACGCTTTCCCCTATATGGCACCGGCGATAGATAGGGTGCATCGGTTTCAGTAAGAATAAATTCAGGCGCCACGTTTCTAATAACTTCCCGCAAATTAGAATTCTTGAACGTTACAATACCATTTATTCCCAATGAAAATGTTTTATAGTCCATTATCCTATCAACCTCATCACATCCAGCTGAAAAACTATGAAACACCCCTCTTAAATCATTATCCACATGCCGTTCCAGTACTTCGAATACTTCTGGAAAAGCATCCCGACAATGAATAACTACAGGAATATGTAATTCTTTGGCCCAATTAAGTTGGATTCCAAATGCATCCATTTGCTGAGTTCTATAGGATTTATCCCAATACAAGTCTATTCCAATCTCACCAATTCCTATAAACGATCGCCGTTCCAACCATTTTTCAACCACTTGCAGTTGTTTCTTATAATCATCATTCACCGATGTGGGATGTAGCCCCATCATTGGAGAACATATATCCTGAAATTCAGATTCCAGATCAAGCATCGGCTGAATACTCTCTTCATCAATATTTGGCATTAGTATTTTCTGCACGCCGGCTTCAAGTGCCCGGTGGACAACTTGACTTCTATCATCATCAAATTCCGGCAGATAAATATGTGAATGCGTATCAATCATCTCTTCAGCTCCCTATTTCAGTCTTCACTCCCCTATCCAGGTTAATAATTTATCTATTAAATGGTTTTTACAGCAAAGCCGCTCCACAGTATGGAGCGGCTCGATATAATAACACTATTTCATTCTTAAACAATACCTTGAGCCATCATAGCATCAGCAACTTTCACAAAACCACCAATGTTAGCACCCTTGATATAATTTATTTTTCCATTTGGCTCAACACCATACTTCACACATGAATTATGAATGTTGATCATGATCTGCTTCAAACGTGCATCCACCTCTTCTTCAGACCAATTAAGACGCATACTGTTTTGAGACATTTCCAAACCAGATACTGCCACACCACCTGCATTCACTGCTTTACCAGGAGCAAACGTGATCTTTTCAGAAGCAAGGAAAGCTGCTTCTGCAGTACAACCCATATTTGAAGCTTCAGCGATCAACTGACATCCATTAGCGATGAGCGTTTTTGCATCTTCTTCATTCAGCTCATTTTGAATAGCACAAGGAATTGCAATATCTACTTTTTGCATCCATGGCTTCTGCCCTTCAATAAACTGAGCACCGAATTTCTCAGCATATGGACGAACAATATCCTGATTAGAAGCACGCAACTCTAACAAATAGTCAATCTTCTCACCTGAGATACCTTCCGAATCATAAATATAGCCATCAGGACCAGAGATAGTAACAACTTTACCACCCAATTCTGTAGCCTTCATGACTGCACCCCATGCAACATTACCGAAACCAGACACAGCAATTGTTTTTCCTTCCAAAGTTTCTCCTTTTGTTGCCAACATTTCGCGTACGAAATAGATAGCTCCAAAACCAGTTGCTTCCGGACGAATTAAACTACCACCAAACTCTTGTCCTTTTCCAGTTAAAACACCGGTAAACTCGTTGCGCAATTTTTTATATTGCCCAAACAAGTAGCCAATTTCACGGCCACCAACACCGATATCACCAGCTGGTACATCAGTATTTGGTCCAATGTGACGGAACAACTCACTCATGAAAGCCTGACAGAAACGCATAATCTCGATGTCAGATTTTCCTTTAGGATTGAAGTCCGATCCTCCTTTACCACCACCCATAGGCAGGGAAGTAAGACTATTCTTAAAGGTTTGCTCAAAACCTAAGAATTTAAGACCACTTAATGTTACACTAGGGTGAAAACGCAAACCACCTTTATAAGGCCCTATTGCGGAGTTAAACTCAACCCGGTATCCACGGTTTACCTGAACCTCACCATTGTCGTCTACCCATGGTACACGGAACATGATTACTCTTTCAGGCTCAGTCATCCGCTCCAATATTTTTGCTTTTATATAATGCGGATTTTCCTGATAGAAATCCCAAACGGTTTCTACCACTTCCTGTGCAGCTTGTAAAAACTCATCCTCTCCTGGATTTTTCATCCTGAGGTTATCCATGAATTCCTTAATCTTTGCATCCATTGTCAAAAGGTATTTTAAAAATTGGATCTAATTACAGAATCAAAAATAGACATTTTTAATTAAGGTCATTATAATTTGTAAGAGAATTCTTACTTTTTTTACTTTTCTCCATTTACCTCATCTGGCGCACTTTATAATATCCATAAAGATGTTATATAACACTTCATGACATATATCAGGCATTCCAAGTCCGCAAGAACATCAAAATCTGTAAGCATCTATTCAAATATTCTCTAAAATGATCTCACTTTCCCTTAACCATCACCAGATACCACGCCTTACTTTTATTAAAATACCTGTCAAAAGTCATCAAAGTCCTACAAAAATATAAATGCCCTATTTTTATAATAAAGCATCGTATAACACATTTACCGGATGCAACGCCTCTCTGCCTGTACCATCTTTAATTTGATGGCGACAAGAAGTACCTGCTGCAACAACCATGAAGGATTCAGGGGTATTCCGCACTTCAGGGAAAAGCACCAGCTCCCCTATTCTCATAGATAAATCGTAATGCTCTTTTTCATACCCGAAGGCTCCGGCCATACCACAACACCCCGATGGAATCTCTTCAGCACTATAATTCGCAGGTATTTCAAGTATTTTCTTCGTACAATTGGGATCCGAAAGAGCTTTCTGATAACAATGAGCATGGAATCGGATCTTTTTTTCCTCCTGTGAGAATTTATCTGACAAAATATTACCCGCCTCAAATTCACGAGACATAAACTCTTCAATCGTGAAACAATTCTTTGCAAGTGCCTTAGCTTTATCCTTTAACTGATCAGAGACCAATTCGGGATATTCATCCCTGAAGGTTAATATCCCTGAAGGCTCAATGCCAATCAAAGGCATATCTTCGGAAACCAGACCATGTAATTGGGTGACATTTTTTTCAGCTAACTTTTTTGCCCTCTTTAATAATCCTTTAGAAAGGCATGTCCGCCCACTCTCCACATGATTCGGAATCTTGACATCATAACCAAGCTTTTCCAGCAAAAGAGTTGCCTTTATCCCTATATCACTATCATTGTAATTAGTAAACTCATCAGCAAAAAGATAAACACTCTTTCTCTGCCCCTCGTTTCGATCATGTCGCTTAAACCATTTTACCAACGTCAGTTTATTCATTTCAGGCATTGCTCGCTTGGATGAAAAGCCGAGAAAATTACTATTCCACCTTTTCAACACTAAGGAGTTCACTCCTATATTATACAAATAAGGAACACTTGACGTATACTTATTTATAACTGGCAACCATGCTATTAATCGCGAACGCAGCGGAATACCAAATTGATTATGGTAGTGATTATAAAACTCGGCCTTAAGCTTAGTCATATCAACATTTGACGGACACTCTGATTTACAAGCCTTACAAGACAGACACAAGTCAAGAACACCCTTCACCTCTTCATACCCCATTTTATCAGCAGGAATGGTTCCGGCAAAAAACTCCCGTAACATATTAGCCCGTCCCCTTGTGGAATGCTTTTCATCTCGGGTTCCCATATAACTGGGACACATTGTTCCACCAATTAAATGACTTTTCCGACAATCTCCGGACCCACTACATTTTTCAGCCGCACGAACTAATCCCTGTGTTTTTTCCCAGGAAAAAACAGGTTGATTAATAACTTCGCGCTTCACCTGCTTATACCGCAAAGAAGAATTCATGCGTGGCGTGTCGGTAATCTTACCTGGATTTAGAATATTGTTGGGATCAAAAATACTTTTCACTTGTCTGAAAAGGGCATAATTATGCTCCCCAACCATTAAGGGAATAAACTGTCCTCTCAAACGACCATCCCCATGCTCTCCGCTTAAAGAGCCTCTGTATTTCTTTACAATATGCGCCGTATCCTCTGCAATTTGATGAAAGAGTTCAACATCCGCCTCCTTCTTCATGTTTAATACAGGCCTCAAATGCAACTCTCCACTACCAATATGGGCATAATACACACATTCCTTTTTGTACTTACTCAACATCTGTTTGATATCGACAACGTAGGCAGGCAAATCTTTGGGGCGAACTGCAGTATCCTCAATAACCGGTACCGGTCGCTCATCACCCGGCATATTGGCCAAGACTCCCAAACCAGCCTTACGTAACGCCCATACTTTTTTTATGTCCTTACCAAATAAGACCGGAAAAGCATAGCCATAACCTTTCTCGCGCAAAACAGCTTCCAAATCCCGGGCAATTTGCACAATCTCATTTTTGGTATGGCGGGCAAACTCCACTAATAACAACGCCTCTGGTTCTCCTTGCAGAAAAAACCTGTTTTTTCGTTGCAACGCATTTCCCTTGGTGAGTTCCAATACCGTTTTATCCATTAGCTCCACAGCCCCGGGTTCAAACTTAAGAGCCACCAGGTTCGCTTCAATAGCCTCCTCCAAGGTTTTAAGGTGAACACAAACCAATCCTGTTTCGGAAGGAGGCAAAGGCACCAGGTTTAATGTGATCTCTGTGGTAAACATCAAGGTCCCTTCTGATCCGGCCAATAGTTTACACATATTAAAAGGTTCACCATTTTCTTTAAAAGAAACAACGTCCTTCAACATATCCAGTGCATATCCTGTATTACGCCTATGAATATCAGGATGCGGAAACTCCTTTTTTATTGCCCTCCTATTCTCTTTATTGGTTAAAACATCGCGCAACTGCCTGTATATATCGCCTTCAAAGGATTCCTTACGACATTTTTTCTCAAACTCCCTTTTCTGAAGATCTTTAAACGTTACCTCATCGCCATTACTCAAAAAACCACTAACCGAACAGGTGTGATCTCTTGTACTACCATATAATATAGAATGTGCTCCACACGAATTATTCCCAACCATACCACCAATCATACATCGGTTGGATGTTGAAGTCTCTGGCCCAAAAAACAAGCCATAAGGCTCCAAATACTGATTAAGCTCATCCAAAACAACGCCTGGCTCCACCCGAACCCACCGCTGTTCCTGATTCAGCTCCAGGATTTTATTCATATACCGGCCGGTATCAACCACCAACCCATTTCCCACGACCTGTCCGGCAAGCGAAGTACCAGCCGTACGCGGAATCAATGGTATTTTGTATTTATTGGCAAACCGAATAATCATCTCCACATCCCGTGCATCCCTCGGACGCACGACACCCAGCGGCTTTTCAAAATAAGCTGAAGCATCTGTGGCATAAAGTAACTTACTTGTTTCGTCTAAAAAAAGATCTCCTTTTATTCGGCTTTTCAGCTCATCAAAAGAATGTTGCGGTAATGGATCGTCCATAATATAATCATCTTAAAAAAAACACATAAAATTAGAAAATTAATGAATACCTAACTTGAACAAACCAGAAAAGTACACAGACACGAGTATCAAAAATCAAGATTATTACATGACCGGGATTGTAATATTCTGCCTGAAAACACACGAATATCACTAATAAGACACTATGTTTTTTCAGGAGTAGCCTGAAAAAAAGCCCCTTCGAGGGATGTTGCCTTTAGTTCATTATTTTGACAGCATAGACAACATCCTGTTTGAACAACATGTGGGTAAAAGTTGCTCCCCAAGGGATATTTAAAAGTAAGATTCCCTAAATCATTTCTTCGACTATCATATCTACATCTTTGACTGCCATGTTTTCATCTCAGACTTCCATGATCGACTCTCAGGTTGTCATAATTGAAAGTCAGCATGCCTAAACCATTTCTTCGATTGTCATATTTACATCTTTGACTGCCATGTTTTCATCTCAGACTTCCATGATCGCTTCTCAGGATGCCATAATTGAAAGTCAGGATGCCTAAACCATTTCTTCGACTGTCATATTTACATCTTTGACTGCCATGTTTTCATCTCAGACTTCCATGATCGCTTCTCAGGTTGCCATAATTGAAAGTCAGGATGCCTAAACCATTTCTTCGACTATCATATTTACATCTTTGACTGCCATGTTTTCATCTCAGACTTCCATGATCGCTTCTCAGGTTGCCATAATTGAAAGTCAAAGTGTCTAAATCCTTACTTCAACACCCCTAACCGTATCTCACTTGACCATGCTCACACCTTAAGTTCGTGGTTTTGAAAGCATAGACAACAATCAATTTGAACAACATGTTGGTAAAACTGCTCCCTATGCGCTTAATTCATACCATCACATGATCAAAAAAAAATCAGCACAACCTATAAAAAAAGGGTACTCACAAGTACCCTTCCATATTATCTAATTAATTCTGTAACCTTTGAACCTCTATCAAAACACAAAATACTTTAAGGCAAAAAGCACAGCCAATACAACTATAACTATTGACAGTTCCTTGTAACGCCCGGATAATACCTTTAGAATCACATAAGACATTACGCCAAAAGTAATTCCTTCTACCACACTATAAGCCAATGGCATTAAAATAATGGCAAGAAATGCCGGTATGGCTTCCGTATAATCACTAAAATCAATTTTCAATATGGGCTCCATCATGAAAACGCCAACCAACATGAGTATCGGAGCCGTGGCAACAGCAGGTACCATTAAAAATACTGGCGCGACAAAAAGAGCCAGAAAAAATAAAATAGCCGTGGTTAAAGCAGTCAATCCGGTTCTTCCTCCTTCTAACACACCGGAGGCACTTTCCACATATGTAGTTACCGTGGATGTTCCCATTAGCGCACCGGCAGTGGTTCCAATGGCATCGGCAAATAAAGCCTGACGTACCCGTGGAATCTCCCCCTTTTCATTCATCATATTCGTTTTGGAAGCGACTCCCACCAATGTCCCTACGGTATTAAACATGTCTAAGAAAAGCAGAGTAAACAACACCAAAAACATATCGGATGAAAATATATGGGCAAAATCAAACTTAAAGGCTATAGGCGATAAATCAGGTGGCAAGGAAATAATACTTCCCTCAGGTAATTGGGTTATCCCAAATGGAATTCCAGTTAAAGTGATAACAATAATCCCCACCAACAAAGCCCCTTTTACTTTTAGGGCCAAAAGAACGCCGGTCAACACAAAACCCAATAATGTAAGCAGCACAGGTACCGATTTCAGATCACCCATAGCCACAATGACATTATCGTTGGCCACAATCAAGCCAGCGCTTTGCATTCCAATGAAAGCAATAAAAAGACCTAAGCCAGCTGATATCGCATTTTTAAGCCCCATAGGAATAGAGTTCACGATTAATTCCCGCACATTAAAGAAGGTCAGGAGCATAAATATTATCCCTTCCAGAAAAACAGCCGCCAAAGCCAGTTCCCAGGAATAACCCATCCCCTTACAGATAGTGAAAGCAAAAAAAGCATTCACTCCCATACCTGGTGCCAAAGCAAACGGGAGGCGCGCCCAAAGAGCCATTACCAGCGTAGCAACCCCTGCAGAAAGGGCCGTGGCAGTAAATAGTGCATTTTTATCCATTCCGGTTTCAGATAAGATAGCAGGGTTAACGGCCAAAATATACGCCATGGTCATAAACGTGGTAATACCTGCCACTACTTCTGTACGTATCGTTGTCTTATATTCCTGAAGTTTAAAAAAACTTTTAATCATTATTCCTCCTGTTAAATTTCTTCAAAAACTTAAGGCTTTTCTGCCCTTCTATTTTTTCTACTTAAAACACAAACCTTTCCGTTCAATTTCACCTTACCAAACACCTGCCACCACCTTCTATAAAGGGCAAAAAAAAACAACCATCAAATTATTGATGGTTGTTCTTTTCTGTGATCCCGGCGGGAATCGAACCCACATCGCCGGAACCGGAATCCGGTATTCTATCCATTGAACTACGGGACCATTACGGTGCGCAAAGATAGAATTTTTATTTTAATTCAAAAGAAAATATTTTGCACACCGGCTCTCCCCGCAATTTTTTTTCTAATTACAACTGCTTATACAACCATTCTTCCAGGTTAGAATAACCATTATCACTGGCATCAGCGTGAGGATTTTCAGGTATCTGCAGTTTTCTGGTATTTGATTCCCAATACCAACCACCTACGTCTGAAGGATCAACGATACGGCTACCTGTTTGATCAACCACATCTTTTACAATACGTGCATCAATAGGATCACGATCGTTGGCACTTGCACCTGCATTTTTAAGCACGTAGTCTTTCAGATCCGAAATGGTAAACATTTCCATTTCAGGCATTTCAATTGGTAAATTATCCGTTCTTACATCCAAATCAGCAGGATTAAATACCAGGCTGCCAGACCATGGACTACTAGCCGACACATCTTCGGTTTTATTGTCTTCCAAATAAACTTTTGAGTCGGAATGCATGCCACTATGGATAGAAACGATATACTCATTTCTGTTTTTAGAACCCGGCAAATAGTAGTTACAGATAGCAGCTCCATGAATGGGTACATCAGTTCCTTCCCGATGGCCAAAATAGATAGCGTGAGTATCACTGTTATAAACAAAATTGTTGGCCACTAAAGCTGTTTCAGAACTCCCGTTAACTAAAGGATTACGATCAGTATTGTGGACAAAAAGGTTTTTAATCACACTGATCTCATCCACGTTCATCGCCAACATTCCAAAACCATGACCTTTAGGATTCAGCCCTTCACTAATCAAACAGTTACTAATGGTAATTCCTTTACCAATCTGCCACATACCAACATTTTCATCCAAACCCCAACCGATTGAACAACGGTCAATAATCACATTATAGACATCGGTATCACCATAAGGTCCCATACCTATTGCATCATAATGATTTCCTGAAAGGTTACCCGGGCGTACTTTCAAACCTTGTACCAACACATCATGTGTGGCCACCGACAATCCATATTTACGCAAGGTAATACCAGGATAAGGCGCAGTTTGTCCGGCAATAGTCACATAAGGATCATATATTCTTAACCAGCTATCAAGCGTAATCACTCCACTTACTTCAAACACAATCACCCGTGGTTTATTACTCTCTACTGCGTCTCTCAATGATCCTTCCCCGGAATCATTTAAGTTAGTCACAACGATAATTTCAGGCTCTACATCGCTACCATAAGCAGCTCTTGAATCGGTTCCATACCCTTCGGCCCCTGGAAATATTTTTATATCACCAGCAGGAATTTCGCCGCCATTGTTGTCTTCACCACCGTTTTCATCACCGCCGTTGTTGTCTCCACCATTGTCGACTTTTTCCTCCTCGTCCAAAATCCCTTCATCACATGCTGTCATCAATGTTAATACCGAAAATACCTGCACAAACACAAATATCTTCGTCAAAAATCTCAAGTTAGTAAACCAGTTGTTCCGTCCCATTAAATTTTCCATAATACTCACTTTTTAGGTTACTTATAAATCTGAGCGAATATACGCGGCCGTCTCAAAAATGTTATAAAAAAAGCTGTTAGTCAATGATTTTTAACACTTAATCACATTTTTAGATTGGCGCTAACTCAGCACCAGTCGCTCTTTCCTGAATATTGACCCGAAATGGAAAATTTTGAAACTTTTCCTATTTTCGCACAATTAAACTCATCCAGTCATTATTACATTATCATTCAGGAAGTATCATGGAATACAATTTTAAAGAGTTAGAAGAAAAGTGGCAGAGTTACTGGCGCGATAACAATATTAATAAAGTAACAGTAGATCCATCCAGACCTAAATTCTATGTTTTGGACATGTTTCCTTATCCTTCGGGAGCCGGACTACATGTGGGGCATCCACTGGGATACATCGCTTCTGATATCTATAGCCGTTTCAAACGACTGAACGGATTCAATGTATTACATCCGATGGGATATGATGCCTATGGCTTACCGGCCGAGCAATATGCGATACAGACCGGTCAACATCCGGCCATCACTACTGACAAAAATGTTAAACGTTATCGGGAACAGCTCGATAAAATTGGATTCTCCTACGATTGGGACCGCGAAGTTAAAACATGCGATCCGCACTACTACAAATGGACACAATGGGCATTCATTCAAATGTTCAACCATTATTATTGTAATGATGAAAAACAGGCTCGTCCAATCGAAGAGCTTGTGAAAACCTTCGAAACAGTAGGCACTGAAGGCGTGAATGCATCATGCACCGAGCCCTTGTCATTTACCGCGGAGGAATGGAAAGCCAAATCGGAAAAAGAACAACAGGCCATTCTTTTAAACTACCGTCTGGCTTACCTGGCTGACACTATGGTAAACTGGTGCCCGGCATTAGGTACGGTACTGGCCAACGACGAAGTCAAAGACGGTGTTTCTGAACGGGGAGGTCACCCGGTAGAGCAAAAATTGATGCGCCAGTGGTTGTTGCGCGTATCAGCTTATTCGGAGCGTTTACTAGAAGGAATGAATAAAATTGACTGGACCGATAGCCTGAAAGAGATACAACGCAACTGGATTGGCCGCTCCGAAGGAGCTGAAATGATTTTTAAGGTGAAAGACTCGGATGTGGAAATGAAAATTTTCACCACCCGGGCCGATACCGTATTCGGGGTCACCTTTATGGTGTTGGCACCCGAAAGTGAGTTAGTAGATCAAATCACCACCGCTGATCAAAAAGAGGCGGTAGAAAACTACCTGGAAGAGACAAAAAAACGCACCGAACGCGAACGCCTGAGTGATGTTAAAAGAGTCTCCGGGGTATTTTCCGGCGGTTATGCCATCAACCCCCTTACTAACCAGGAAATCCCTGTCTGGATCAGCGATTACGTATTAGCAGGCTACGGTACAGGAGCCATTATGGCAGTACCCGCTCATGACACCCGTGACTTTGCCTTTGCCCGTCACTTCAACTTACCGATTACACAAGTAGTGATTCCGGAAGGCGAAGAAGCTACAGATACGGCCACCTGGGACGATTCAAAAGATTCAAAAGCCGGCACCATGGTTAATTCCGGTTTGCTGGATGGCCTTTCGGTACCTGACGCCATTGCCAAAACAAAAGAGTACATCAAAGGAAAAGGCATTGGGGCAGTAAAAGTAAATTACCGCTTACGCGATGCCATATTCAGTCGCCAGCGATACTGGGGTGAGCCGTTCCCTGTCTATTACAAGGACGACATGCCATACATGCTGGATGAATCCAAATTACCACTGGAATTACCGGAAGTAGATAAATATTTACCAACCGAAAGCGGCGAACCACCATTGGGAAGAGCCAAAGACTGGAAAACAGAAGAGGGTTATTCCCTGGAATTAAATACCATGCCTGGCTTTGCCGGCTCATCGGCCTACTACCTGCGTTACATGGATCCTCAAAACAAGGAAGCATTAGTAGGAAAAGAAAGTAACGAATACTGGCAGGACGTAGACCTGTACATTGGCGGTACAGAACATGCCACCGGCCACCTGATCTATTCCCGCTTCTGGAACAAATTCTTATATGACCTGGGGGTCGTTGTAAAAGACGAACCATTTAGAAAACTTATCAACCAGGGCATGATTCAGGGACGCTCAAACTTTGTGTACCGTATCAATGGTACCAACCAATACGTATCTCTGAATCTCAAAAAAGATTACGATGTTACGCCGCTGCACGTGGATGTGAACATTGTGCGCAATGACATTCTCGACATTGAAGCCTTCCGCAACTGGATGCCTGAATATAACGATGCTGAATTCATCCTTGAAGACGGCAAATACATTTGTGGCTGGGCTGTTGAAAAAATGTCGAAATCGAAATACAATGTGGTGAATCCCGATGATATTGTTTCCAACTTCGGTGCGGACACACTACGTCTGTATGAAATGTTCCTGGGCCCCTTGGAACAGTCCAAGCCTTGGGATACCAACGGTATTGACGGCGTGCATAAATTCCTGCGCAAAGCCTGGCGCCTGTTCCACGATAGAGAGAACAACATTAACATCTCGGAAGACAAGGCGACACCTGAGGAACTAAAAGCATTGCACACAGCTATTAAGAAAATCACCGAAAACATTGAACGCTTCTCATTCAACACCTGCGTGAGTGCCTTCATGATTTGCGTGAATGAATTAACCGATCTGAAATGTAACAAACGCGAAATACTGGAAGCTTTGGTAACCCTGTTGGCGCCTTTTGCCCCGCACATTGCCGAAGAGTTGTGGCACCAATTAGGACATACCACCACCGTTTGCGATGCCCCATGGCCCAAATGGGAGGCTGCCTGCCTGGTTGAATCAACCATTACTTACCCGGTTTCATTCAATGGCAAAATGCGTTTCAAACTCGACCTGCCTGCTGACATGAATAAAGCAGACATTGAAAAGGCCGTTATGGAAAACGAAGCCTCTCAAAAATGGTTGGAAGGTAAAACTGTGAAAAAAGTAATCATTGTACCTAAGAAGATCATCAACATTGTAGTTGGATAATCAATTATAACTTATAAACAGGTACCTTAAACCGGGCATAACGTCCGCTTTTTAAGGTACCTTTTTTATAGCATCACACACCAATGGCTTGAGAAAGGTCGAGACCGTCAAAAAATCCGCCTCGCCCCCTCGGGCTATCAACAGATTATCGCCCAACACTGTCTCATGTTTATAAACGAATAATCAATATGACATCCCCGATTCGAATGAATAAAGAAAAAATAATCTCCGAACTAAAAAGTTATCTATTCCTAACCATAGGATTGGGTATCGGCACTTTTGGATGGACCGCCTTTATTATTCCCGCCAAAATAGTCGGTGGCGGCTTAACCGGTATCGCTACCATCATCTTTTTTCTCACCGGCCTGGATATTGGGTTAACCGCCCTTGTCATCAACATCTTCCTTATTCTGCTGGCCATTAAAATCCTGGGCGCCTCCTTCGGCATAAAAACCATCTTCGGCGTCATCATCTTCTCGGGCTATTTATCCCTGTTGCGCCCCTTGTTTCCCGAACCGCTAGTCACCGAAACCATGATGAACGCCATCATCGGAGCCATATTAGCCGGTATTGGCGCCGGTATCGTTTTTATTAACGGCGGCAGCACCGGCGGCGTCGACATCATCGCCATGATCATCAACAAATACAAAAATATCTCCCTGGGACGGCTCCTGTTATCCCTTGACATGATCATCATATCTTCCTCCTTTTTCCTTTTTAAATCCATCGAACAAATGGTCTATGGTTATATGGCCATGGCCATTATGGCCTACACCGTCGACATGGTGATAACCGGTAGGCGTCAGACGGTTCAGTTTTTTATTTTCTCAAAAAAATATGAAGAGATTCGGCACAATATTATCTTTGACGCCAATCGAGGCCTCACGATTTTAAATGGCCAGGGAGGTTTTTCAGGCAATGACGTAAAAGTGATCATGGTAATCGCCCGCAAAAACGAGTCGTCAGCCATCTTTAGAATCGTGAAACAAATCGATCCCGACGCCTTTATCACCATGGGCAACGTAATGGGTGTATACGGACAGGGGTTTGATAAAATAAAAATTTGACGAGAGGATAGAAATGAAAAAAAAAGCAACCATTATCACCATTGTAGCTGTAGCAGCTCTTCTGATTCCATCACTTTGGTTCATCTTTAACCGGCCGGGTTACCGCCAATACCCCGTCCCACCGGAAACCATTGATTCCATGGACGTGGTCAACATTCCCGAACCCGATCTACTCTTCGGGCTGCCGGTGGACTCCTTTAACCTGGATCAACAAAAAATAAAACACAACCAATTTCTCTCCGACATTTTCCTGAAATGCGACATTGACTATCCCTCGATCCACAAAATCGTGGAAAAGATCAATCCCGTTTTCGACGTTCGAAAAATTAAGGTTGGCAACACCTACACGCTTTTTTTCAGCAACGACACCACAAAACAACTCAACTACTTTGTTTACGAGATTGACAACACCGACTATTTTGTGGTCGACCTGCGAGATAGCATCAATGTGTACCGCGGCGTAAAAGAGATCCACAATGTTGAAAAAACAGCCACCGGCATAATCACCAGTTCGTTGTGGAATGCCATGAGAGATAACGGGGTTAATCCCCTTCTGGCCATTGAACTGTCCGAAGTATATGCCTGGACCGTTGATTTCTTTGGCATTGAAAAAGGCGACTATTTCAAGGTAATCTACGACGAACAATTTGTCGACTCCACCTCCATTGGCGTCTCAAAAATTCATGCCGCCCTGTTCCACCACCGCGGCAACGACTACTATGCGTTTAACTTTGAAGAAGACAGCACCTGGAACTTCTTCGATCAGGAAGGACAATCCCTGCGCAAGGCATTCCTGAAAGCACCTTTAAAATTTTCACGCATCAGCAGCGGTTTTTCCAACAGCCGCCTGCACCCCATCCTGAAAATCCGTCGGCCCCACCACGGCATCGACTATGCCGCTCCGGCAGGCACCCATGTACATGCCTTGGGCGATGGCCGTGTCATTGCTAAAGCCTGGGACAAAAAAGGTGGCGGTAACTACATTAAAATAAAACACAACAGCGTATACACCACCTTATACATGCACCTGAAAGGATTTGCCAAAGGCATCTCCAAGGGCGACCACGTAAAGCAAGGACAGCTCATCGGCTATGTGGGAAGCACAGGTTTAGCCACCGGCCCCCACCTCGACTTCCGCGTTTTTAAAAATGGCCGCGCGGTGAACCCCTTGAAAATAGACGCCCCACCGGTAGAACCCGTAAAGAAAGAAGACCTGGAAGCCTACAAAGCATTTATCCAACCTCTTCAATCAAAACTAAACGCACTCAGCATGGAATAACCACCATGCTGCTAAAAACACATCAAACACCAGGTACCCAAATGTGCCTGGTGTTTTTTTTAACACGCCAAAACTGCTAACTGGTCACTGTTAACTGATAATTGTTCACTGTTAACTGATAACTGTTCATTGTAAATTTTTTTGGGCGAACGGCCGGGTGCTCCGCTATAGCGTCAGTCCCCGTGGCTGTGTGGCGTCTGCCGGTACGTGGGGCTCCTTCGTCGCCTCCGCCCACCACGCCACATCAGCCCCGGTAACTGCCGGCTGCCGCTGCGCCCCCTGTCGCAGACACTGCAAACAGAGAAGTGAAAAGGTAAAAGTGAAAAGATGAGAATTCAAAAAACCACAAACCGCAGTACCGCAAATAGAAACACCCTCCTTACAGAAAAATTGAAAAGGTGAAAATCTGAAAAACCGTAAACCGCTGTACCACGAACCGAACAACACCCCCAACCCAGTACTCCGAACCTATAAACCCCAAAATCAACCAGCCTCTAGTTTCTTACCTCTAACTTCAACCCTCATTTCAAAATACTATTCCAAGTCACTCAGGATGGTCCGCGAGCATTTCAAAACACATTCCAAGTCATTCAGGATGGTCTCCGAGCATTTCAAAATACCATTCCAAGTCATTCAGGATGGTCCCCGAGCATTTCAAAATACATTCCAAGTCATTCAGGATGGTCCACGAGCATTTCAAAATACCATTCCAAGTCACTCAGGATGGTCCGCGAGCATTTCAAAATACCATTCCAAGTCACTCAGGATGGTCCGCGAGCATTTCAAAATACCATTCCAAGTCACTCAGGATGGTCCGCCACTGTTTCAAATAACCGAGCCTAAGTTTCAAGGACAAAAAAAACATCATTAATAAGGAATAACTAACATTTCCCATATGTATTAAACACCTATAAAACTAGCTTTTCGATGAGCTCATAAAACCACGCAGTGATTTAAAATTCGTTTAATTCGTATAATTCGCGGTTAAAACATTTGAGTTTCTCTGGCATTCTTTGCAGGTATTAAAATTTAGTGTTTTATAAAACATGGGAAACTTCAGTAAAGAATAACAAAAAACCCTGTCATGGCTATAAACCATAACAGGGTAGAAACAAATCAATCTCTTGTCTAAGGAGAAACAATTCTCCACCTTAATAAACCCGCCGAATCTTCTGACGCTTTAATACCATGGCCATTCTGGCCGGCAGGTAAAGCAGTATCTGGTGGTGATCACCCCCATGTTCAATTGGCTGCGAATAATACAAATGGCTCATATCAACACGGTCAAACCCGCCAAAATCGGGCTGGTCGGTAGTTAAAACCGTTTTGTATTTCCCCTCTGCCACAGCAATGCCATAACCGGTAAAGGAGCGGGCAGGATTAAAATTAAACACAAACACATAATCCCCCCTGGAAAAAGCCATCACCTGATCGTCATCATTAACGGCCAAAGCCACACACGGCTTCGACAAGAGTTCATTCCTATCAACCAGTTTAATCATATCGGCATCAAAGTCATTCAAATAATGGAATTTCAGGGCATGATCATCAACCAATTGCCATTGACGACGGGCATATTTATACGACCAGTTATTTCCTTCCCGTGGGAAATCAATCCATTCCGGATGCCCGAATTCGTTGCCCATAAAATTCAGATAGCCGCCATTGGCCGTAGCTAAGGTGACCAGCCGAATCATTTTATGAAGCGCCAGCCCCCGGTCAATAACCAGGCTTTCCATCTGTTTACCCATATTATCATACATCTCTTTATCCACCAAACGGAAAATAATGGTCTTATCCCCTACCAATGCCTGATCATGAGATTCAGTATAAGTAATGGTTTTTTCTTCCGACCGATGTTGGGTGAGTTCATGATAAATATGTCCCATCTTCCATGTTTCATCGGTATGCTCTTTTATCATCTTAATCCAGAAATCAGGCACTCCCATCGACAAGCGGAAGTCAAAACCCACACCTCCCTCTTCAATGGCACCGGCAATTCCCGGGTAACCGCTCATCTCCTCAGCCACTGAGATAGCAGTGGGTTTTATATGGTGAATTAACTGGTTAGCCAGCGTCAAATAGGTTAATGCTTCCATGTCTTCCTGCCCTTGGAAAAAATCCTGGTAGGCCACAAAATTCTTTTCCAACCCGTGATCGAAATACAACATACTGGTAACCCCATCAAACCGGAAACCGTCGAAATGGAACTCCTCCAACCAGTACCGGCAATTTGATAATAGGAATTGAAGCACTTCCTCTTTCCCGTAATTAAAGCAACGCGAGTCCCAGGCAGGATGCTCCCCCTTGGGCCCGTCATGAAAATAGAGATAATAAGTCCCGTCAAAACAGCTCAGCCCTTCCGCCTCATTTTTGACGGCATGCGAATGCACAATGTCCATAATCACGGCAATCCCCTGTTTATGCGCTTCATTAATCAAGTCTTTCAACTCTTCGGGGGTACCAAAACGCGACGAAGGCGCAAACATGCTCGATACATGGTAACCGAAACTCCCATAGTAAGGATGCTCCTGAATGGCCATCAACTGAATGGTATTATAGCCCAACCGCTTGATGCGCGGAAGTACTTTCTCTTTAAATTCGGTAAAATGCGAAACTTTCTCCTCCATCGAAGACATCCCCACGTGAGCTTCATAAATCAATGGATGTTTAAAGCGAGCCTTAAAGTTTTCATCCTCCCACTCAAAAGCCTCCTCCGGCTGCCACACCTGGGCAGAAAAAATCTTGGTCTCATCATCCTGCACCACCCGCCTGGCCCAAGCCGGAATGCGCAATCCATCACCATCCTCCCAAAAAACATGAAGCTTGTAGAGATCCCCATGTTTTAATGACGTTTTGGGTAAACGAATTTCCCATATCCCATGATCTTGTCGCGATAACTGAAAGCCAGGCTTAGTTTGCCAGTCGGAAAACGCACCAATCAAAACTATTTTAGTGGCATTGGGTGCCCATTCGCGCAACACCCAGGCATCATCAATTAAATGAAGGCCCATAGAGAAATGCCCGGTGGCAAAAGCATACAGAGAACCATAGTTCTCCTCAATATCTTCCTGTTTATTTTTAAAAAACTGAATACGTCTAACGATATCTGATGCGAAAGGAAAAAGCCAGTTATCGTTCTTTACTAAGGTAGGTACTTCCATAGGTTGGTAAAATTATCTGATTCAACGAAAAGTAGTGAACAATAAATCAATCACCACTATTTTATCTAATTAGTTATTAAAAATACAGGTTATTTTTTGTTCTCCCACCAGATTAAAATTATAAAATTCACCAGTCCCCTTTTCTGAATAGTTAATAAGAATTGTAACTTTGTCAGGTCAACCTGTTAAAATTTCAGTATTCCATGAACGTACAACAAATCAAGCAGCGATTTGGGATAATCGGTAATGCAATGGGCTTAAACCGAGCTATTGATGTAGCTGTGCAGGTTGCTCCTACCGATCTCTCAGTACTTATTACCGGTGAAAGTGGCACCGGGAAAGAGGTGTTTCCACAAATCATTCACCAGTACAGTGCCCGTAAACATGGTTCGTACATTGCCGTGAATTGTGGAGCCATTCCTGAAGGAACCATTGATTCTGAGTTGTTCGGCCATGAGAAAGGTGCATTTACCGGTGCCTTAGCTGATCGGAAAGGTTATTTCGAGGAAGCAAACGGCGGTACCATCTTTCTGGATGAAATAGGTGAATTACCTCTGGCCACGCAGGTTAGGTTACTGAGGGTTTTGGAGGCCGGCGAATTCATGAAAGTAGGCTCCTCTAAAGTCTTAAAAACCGATGTCAGGGTGGTGGCTGCCACTAATGTCGTCATGGAAAAAGCCATCCAGGAAGGAAAATTCAGAGAAGACCTCTACTACCGGCTAAGCAGTGTACCCATTATCATTCCGCCCTTGCGCGACCGGGCAGACGACATCTACCTGCTTTTTAGAAAATTTGCCCATGACTTTGCCGATCGCTACCGCATGCCGGCCGTAAAACTATCCAACGATGCCAGAGAAGTGCTTTTGCGCTACCGGTGGCCGGGAAATATCCGACAACTGAAAAACATCACCGAACAAATATCAGTAATTGAGCAGGACAGGGATATCGACGCGCAAAAACTCACGCAATACATTCCTTTTCACATGGGTAAAAATTTACCCGCCATTGTAGACAGCACCAAAAAAACATCATCTGATTTCAGCACTGAACGGGAAATATTATACAAGGTACTGTTCGACATGAAAAAAGACATGAATGATTTGAAAAAGCTGGTCTTGGAAATGCTTCAGGAAGGCCCTGAAGGAGGAAATTTCCAAACAGATCATGCCCAGATTATTCAAAAACTATATCAAACAACGGAAGGTGATATTATGTCACCAACCAGTAAACCACCGGTAACATATCCAACAAATACCCACGAAGAACATGCCATCCAGGACACCGAAGAGTTTATTGAAGAATCACTCTCGTTAGCAGACAAGGAAATTGAACTGATAAAGAAAGCACTGGAGAAACACAGTGGCAAGCGTAAACATGCGGCCCAGGAATTAGGCATCTCAGAGCGCACCCTTTATAGAAAAATAAAAGAGTATCAGATAGAAGGTTAAAACATGACGCATTTAAAACACATATTTATAATACTGGCTCTCGCAGTAATAACTACAGCCTGTTCGGTAAGAATGACCATGAGCGGAGCTTCTATTCCTGAGAATTTAAAAACGGTATCGGTTCAGTTCTTTCAAAACCGGGCCCCAATCATCAATCCCACATTAAGTCAAAATTTCACCGAATCACTAAAAGACCGGATCACCAATGAATCCCGCTTAATTTTAAAAAACGGTGTGGGTGATGTGGATTTTTCAGGAGAAATTACCGGCTATGATATTCGCCCGATGGCCATCCAGGAAGATGCCATCTCGGCCGAAACAAGGTTGACCGTAACAGTAAAAGTACGGATGAAAAATAATAAGGATCCCAAAGCCAATTGGGAAACATCCTTCTCGGCTTACCAGGATTATCCGTCGTCGGAGAACATTACGGCCATTGAAGACCAACTAACCCAACAGATCATTGATCAACTGACCGAGAACATTTTTAACAGTGCCTTTGCAGATTGGTAGTAGTAATTCCTATGAACAGACAACAGTTTTTCAACCTTATTAATCATCCTGAAGATCTTTGTGAGGATACCCGTCAACCACTGCAGGAAGTGGTTGATGAGTATCCTTATTTTCAAGCAGCCCGCATGTTATTGGTCAAAAACCTGCACACCACAGATAATATCAGGTACAATGCGGAGTTACGCATTGCAGCCGTCCATATTCATGATCGGGCGCACTTGTATAATCTGATAAACAATCACACCAAGTCACCTACCAAAGCATATAAACCAAAAGAATTGATACCACAATCAACAGCTGAGGCAATTGAGCTGGAGATAAAGACCGATACCATCAAAGAAGAAAAGGCAGAAAGTAATATTGATATAACCAGCTCGACTACTGCGGTAACCAGCAAAGCGAAAGCGGTGAATGATTTTTTTGAAGTCGAAGAAACAACAGAGGCATTAGATGGTACCGCCATAGATTTCTCATACTTATCGAAAAGGCAACCGGCGAAACCAGCACCCAGCCAAACCAGCAAGAGACATTTTCCCAAAATCGACTTACCGGATACTTCAGGCTATTTATTAGAATCCACACCTAAAAAAGTAAGTTTCGAAGAAAACCGCTCCTTCTCCGATTGGTTAGGCGTCATTCGAAAACAAAATATTGTTGCTGATGCACCTGTTTCTAAGCCGCTTCAAAAAAGAAAGAATCAAATCATTGATAACTTTTTAAATCTTGAACAACCCAAGATTGTCCCCACACATCCAAAGGAGACAATTGAGCAAAAGGATATTAGTGAACAAAGCTCTAATTACAGCGAAGATCTGATGACCGAAACACTTGCCTCCATTTATTTAAAACAAAAACATTACAACAAGGCCATCAACATATTCCAAAAGTTACGTTTGAAATATCCCGAAAAAAATGTTTACTTTGCGAACCGCATAAAAGAGATTGAAAAATTAATTAATAATCAATAAATCATAGAAATATGTATTCATTTGTTTCGATCCTGGTTATTCTGGTAAGTATATTACTGATTTTAATAGTATTGGTTCAAAACTCCAAAGGCGGAGGTTTAGCATCCAATTTCTCATCTTCTAACCAGGTTATGGGAGTACGTAAAACAACCGATTTTCTGGAAAAAGCAACCTGGACATTAGCAGGTACCTTGTTTGTTTTGGCATTTGTTGCTGTTATGGCATTACCCAAAGCTGAAGAAAGAAATGGTTCTATCATTGATGAGCAGCAAATTGAAAACATTGCGCCACCACAACAAGAACCAGCATTCCCAATGCCTCAGAACGCAACAAGCACTCCTGAGGAAACCACAGAAGGACAAAACTAGAAATCATTTACACCGCATAAAAAGGAGTGTCAGTATGTCATACATACTGACACTCCTTTTTTTATATGATTTTCAGATACATCATTATTTACATCCCGCTTTCGTCAGACTCCGCTTTCCAAACACCTGGTTTTTCATGAAATTTTGACACTTTTTAGGCTATCATTAATTTTGGCATGCTTTATGAAAAAGTGTTAGTCGTAAAATTTAATTGTTTAATCGTTTAAATAGCTGAAGATATGTCAGAGCTTAAAGGTAAAATTCTTGCCGGAAAAATATTGGTAAAGCCACAACCGGCTGAGGAGAAAACTTCTAGTGGTATCATAATTCCTGATTCAGCCAAAGAAAAGCCTTTACAAGGTCAGGTTGTTTTGGTAGGTGCTGCAAAAAAAGATGAGCCAATGGAAGTTAAAGCTGGCGACATCGTGCTTTACGGAAAATATGCAGGCACAGAACTGTCCATCGATGGCATGGATTACCTGTTAATTTCACAGTCAGATGTTTTGTACATTGCTTAATTAAAAACGTTACATTAAAGTTTATAACGAAATGGCAAAAGAAATTAAATTTAATATTGAGGCCCGCGATCTATTAAAAACCGGAGTTGACGAATTGGCAAATGCCGTTAAAGTAACTTTAGGACCTAAAGGAAGAAACGTTGTAATAGATAAAAAATTCGGCGCCCCCGCTATCACCAAAGATGGTGTATCAGTAGCTAAGGAAATAGAATTAGCTGATCCCTACGCAAATACGGGAGCTCAAATGGTAAAAGAAGTGGCATCAAAAACTGGCGACGATGCCGGTGACGGAACCACTACTGCCACTGTTTTAGCTCAGGCAATCATTAATGTTGGTTTGAAAAATGTTACCGCTGGAGCTAATCCAATGGAACTGAAAAAAGGAATCGACAAAGCCGTTAAACAAGTTGTTAATAACTTGCAAGCTCAATCTGAAGGCATCGGTGAGCACAGTGAAAAAATTGAGCAAGTTGCTTCTATCTCTGCCAACAACGACAATGAGATTGGTAAGTTAATTGCTCAGGCAATGGAAAAAGTAGGCAAAGAGGGAGTTATTACGGTTGAAGAAGCTAAAGGTACTGAAACAACGGTAGAGGTTGTTGAAGGTATGCAATTCGATCGTGGCTACATTTCTCCATACTTTGTAACCAACACTGAAAAAATGGAAGCTGATTTGGAAAGTCCTCTTATCCTGATTCACGATAAGAAGATTTCTACCATGAAAGATCTTCTACCTGTTCTTGAAGCAACTGCACAAGCAGGTCGTCCGTTGTTAATCATCGCTGAAGATGTGGATGGTGAAGCGTTGGCTACATTAGTAGTAAACCGCCTGAGAGGCTCATTAAAAGTAGCAGCTGTTAAAGCCCCTGGATTCGGTGACCGTCGTAAAGAGATGCTTCAAGACATTGCTGTATTAACAAATGGTACGGTAATTTCAGAAGAAACAGGTCTGAAACTTGAGAATGCTACTCTTGAGATGTTAGGAGAAGCTGAAAAAGTAACCATCGACAAAGAAAATACAACCGTTGTAAACGGCGCTGGTTCAAAAGAAGCTATCGAGGCACGTGCAGCTCAAATCAAAGCTCAAATTGCCAACACAACTTCTGATTACGACAAAGAAAAACTTCAGGAACGTTTAGCTAAATTGGCTGGCGGTGTAGCTGTTCTTTATGTAGGTGCAGCAACTGAAGTAGAAATGAAAGAGAAAAAAGACCGCGTTGACGATGCCCTAAGTGCAACTCGTGCAGCCGTGGAAGAAGGTATAGTACCAGGAGGTGGTGTAGCTTATATCCGTTCTATTTCTACCCTTGAAGACCTTAAAGGCGAAACTGAAGACGAAACTACAGGTATCGAAATCATTAAAAGATCCATCGAAGAACCTCTTCGTCAAATTGTTTTCAACGCTGGAAAAGAAGGTGCTGTTGTCGTACAAAAAGTTAAAGAAGGTCAAGCAGACTTTGGTTACAATGCACGTTTTGACAGGTTTGAAAACCTATTTGAAAGCGGTGTAATTGATCCTGCCAAAGTAACCCGTATTGCTTTAGAAAACGCAGCATCAATCGCTGGAATGTTCTTGACTACTGAGTGTGTCTTGATTGAAGAAAAAGAAGAAACACCTGCTATGCCAATGGGCGCTCCGGGAATGGGCGGCGGTATGCCAGGCATGATGTAATAACATTTTACATTGAATTAATAGAAAGGGGGCCGATCAGCCCCCTTTTATATTTGTGTTTTCATTTCAAAAAATCCGGATTACTAAAAAACCATTTCTCAAATGCTTGCAATCCCTCCTTCAACGTAACCACGGGATGATAATCAAATAACTCTTTCGCTCTTGAAATATCAGCATAAGTGATGTCAACATCACCAGGCTGCATAGGCAGCTGATCAATTCGAGGCTTCTTACCCACTACTTCTCCAATGGCATTAATTAAATCGATCAGTTTCACAGGATGATGATGTCCCAGGTTAACAACATCAAACACATTCTCCTTATACAATACATAATCCAACGCGCCAAGAATTCCCTGTACTGTATCCGAGACAAAAGTGTAATCACGAGCGCTATCCCCGTCACCATACATGCTAATAGGTTCGTCTCTGTAGAACTTCTTAAAAAATTTGTGAATCGCCAAATCCGGACGTTGCCGTGGTCCGAATACAGTGAAGAAACGCAAATTAAGAATATCAATACCATACAAATGATGATAGGTGTGATTTAATAATTCACAACCTTTTTTGGAAAAAGCATAAGGAGATATTGGATTATTAACATCTAGTGATTCATGCCATGGCGTATGAGGATTATTCCCATATATTGAAGAAGAACTAGCAAACAACAACTTAAAAATACCAGCTTCCCGCATGGCATCAAGCACATTTCGGGTAGCGCTAATATTATTATCAATATATGCCTGAGGATCCAAAATAGATGGTCTCACTCCGGCTTTTCCGGCCAAATGAATAACAACATCATGCCCCTTAAAGATAGAAGCTATCCGATCATAGTTAAGGAGATCCTCCTCATAAAAAACAAAATGACTATTTTTTCTGGCAGTTATCAGATTTGAAAGCTTATAACTCTTATCATAGAAAGGATCAAAATTATCGATCCCTGTTACTTCAAAACCCTTATCCAGTAAAGCCTCACATAAATGAGATCCAATGAAACCGGCACATCCGGTTACCAATGTTTTTCGCATAAAAGAATATTTAATCCTATTGGACATTCGAAATTACGAATATTTATCGTCTCAGCCACCGTATTGATTCTAATTATCCGCAGTAACACAATGATGCACCCCGAATAACAAAGTTAAAAAACTGGGCATTCACATATAAATCATCGTGAAAATATGGCTTCTACTGCCAATAAAGAACATTCAAAATCTATGGAAATGAGTATCTTTGCAACCTAAACCGAAAGAGGTTTTTAGGTAAAAAATAGAAAACTGAATATCAGTAGTTTGAACTTTATTATATGGAACGAATCAGGAACTTTTGCATCATTGCCCACATTGATCACGGAAAGAGCACATTAGCCGATAGATTGTTGGAATTTACAAAGACCGTATCGGGAAAAGAGTTACAGGAGCAGGTTCTGGATGATATGGAACTTGAGAGAGAAAGAGGCATCACAATAAAAAGCCACGCGATCCAAATGGCCCATGAATACAAGGGTGAAAAATTTGTATTAAACCTGATCGACACACCGGGACACGTTGACTTTTCCTATGAGGTATCGAGATCAATTGCCGCATGTGAAGGAGCACTACTGATTGTTGATGCGACCCAAGGTATCCAGGCACAAACAATATCTAATCTTTACCAAGCCATTGAACACGACTTAACAATCATCCCGGTTCTCAACAAAATGGACATGCCAAGTGCCATGCCCGAAGAGGTAGAGGATCAAATCATTGATCTGATAGGTTGTGATCGGGATGAGATAATAAAAGCTAGTGGAAAAACCGGCTTGGGGGTTGAAGAAATACTAGAAGCCATAATTGAACGCGTGCAACCGCCGGTGGGAGATCCCAAAGCACCATTACAATGCCTGATCTTTGATTCCGTGTTTAATTCATTCAGAGGCATTATTGCCTATTTCAAAGTCGTAAATGGCGAAATCAGAAAAGGCGATAAAGTCAAATTCTTTGCAACTGGTCACGAATATGCCGCAGACGAAATTGGTGTCTTACGCCTTGATATGGAACCTCGTGATATTTTGAGTACCGGTGATGTAGGTTACATTATTTCCGGCATTAAAACTAGTAAGGAAGTTAAAGTTGGTGATACGATCACACATGTAAAAGGAGGATGTAAAGAAAGAATCAGCGGTTTCGAAGAAGTAAAGCCTATGGTTTTTGCAGGAGTTTACCCGATTGACAGTGATGACTATGAAGATCTGAGAGCTTCAATGGAAAAATTGCAACTTAACGATGCTTCACTCACTTTCGAACCAGAATCTTCAGCCGCATTAGGATTCGGTTTTCGTTGCGGCTTCCTGGGCTTATTACACATGGAAATTATCCAAGAACGACTGGACCGGGAATTTGACATGAACGTCATTACAACCGTTCCAAACGTTCCCTATTTTGCCTACACCAAGCAAGGAGAAACCCTAGAGGTATATAATCCTTCCGGTCTACCTTCTCCAACAGTTTTAGACCGCGTTGAAGAACCTTATATCAATGCGCAGATTATTACAAAATCAGAATACATTGGCAGTATTATGACGTTGTGTATGGCCAAACGGGGAGAATTGATCAAACAACACTACCTAACATCTGATCGGGTAGAATTAAGTTTTGACATGCCATTAGCTGAAATTGTTTTTGATTTCTATGATAAGTTAAAAAGCATTTCAAAAGGTTATGCATCCTTTGACTACCATCCTACAGGTTATCGTCCTGCAAAGCTCGTTAAACTTGATATCCTTCTGAATAGCGAACCAGTTGATGCTCTTTCTTCACTTACGCATGTTGACAATGCATATCCGATTGGTCGTAAGATGTGCGAAAAACTAAAAGAGCTTATCCCGCGCCAACAATTCGATGTCGCAATACAAGCAGCGATTGGAGCTAAGATTATTGCACGCGAAACAGTAAAAGCAGTGCGAAAAGACGTAACTGCAAAATGTTATGGAGGAGATATTTCCAGAAAAAGAAAGCTTCTGGAAAAACAAAAGAAAGGTAAAAAACGAATGAAACAAATTGGAAACGTAGAAGTTCCTCAAAAAGCCTTTTTAGCTGTCTTAAAACTAGATTGATACTACTACCAAATAAAAAAAGCCGGTTAATTACAACCGGCTTTTTTATATCATTAAATATTCCTTACATCACAAGTTTATACCCTTTTCCATGCACATTAATGATTTCAACAGCTGGTTCTTCCTTCAAGTGTTTTCTTAACTTCGTAATGTACACATCCATACTTCGCGCATTGAAGTAATTATCATCTACCCAAATAGTTTTTAATGCAAAATTTCGTTCCAGTACTTTATTAGCATTAGTACATAACAGTTTCAGTAGCTCAGACTCCTTTGTTGTTAACTTAACGACATTCTCTCCATCAATTAACTGTTGCTTTTGAGTATCAAACTTAAACTTCCCTAGCTGATAGGCCTCCTGCGCTACATTACCTCCCTTTGTACGCCTTAATATTGCTTCAAGTCTAAACAAAAGCTCTTCCATACTAAATGGCTTGGTAATATAGTCATCAGCACCGATCTTAAACCCTTGAAAAATATCTTCTTTCATTGATTTGGCCGTCAGAAAGATAATTGGCACTTCAGTATTAACCATTCGAATTTCCTTAGCTAAAGTAAATCCATCTTTTTTAGGCATCATGACATCTAAAATACAGATGTCATATTTTTTACTCATAAAGGCATTGTATCCTTCCTCACCATCTGGCAGAAGATCAGTCTCATATCCCTTAGCCTGGAGGTATTCCCTCAACAACATACCAAGGTTTTCATCATCTTCTGTCAGGAGAATTTTATATTCTTTTTCCATTCTTTAGAGCTTTTTAAAGGTAGAAATATGTCAAATTTTGTGCCAATATTTAATTCACTTTCTGCTGAGATTTGCCCGCCATGGTCATCAACAATTTTCTTTACGTATGCTAACCCTAAACCAAATCCCTTTACATTATGGACGTTCCCTGTTGGTACTCGATAAAATTTCTCAAAGATTCGCTTTAAATTATCTTTTGAAATCCCCATCCCGTTATCTTTTATAGAGATAACAATCCCGTTATTTTTATTCCATGTTTTTACATACAAAACAGGAGATCCTTTCCTATACTTCACTGCATTGTCCAACAAGTTAAAGATAACATTAGTAAAATGAACCTCATCAACAGAAACAAAACAATTTTTTGCTTCCAGACGTTCAATGATTTTTCCTTGCTTGTTTTCAACTTTGATCCTAAAATTAGTAACAACATTATGAACAAGCTCATTTACGTCAACTTTTTTCATCTTCAGGCCTGATTTCCCTTTATCAAATATAGCCATTTGAAGCACTTTTTCAACCTGAAAGCTTAAACGTTTACTTTCATCCTGTATAACACTTGAAATCTGTTGCAAAGTACGCGGTGTCTTGGTAACAGTACCATCCTTCAACATCTGGGAAGCAAGAGATATAGTTGAAATAGGAGTCTTAAACTCATGGGTCATGTTATTTATAAAATCATTTTTGATCTCATCTAATCTCTTTTGACGAATGATTACTGTTATTGTAATAATGGAAGCAAGTATCATTACCAGCGTAAAAGTAGCTGATGGAATAACTAACTCCATTGATTTCATAATATAATTTGGGTGTTCTGGAAAATAGAGATAAATATAATTGGCTTTAGCATGCATATCCGTGGGAAACAGTCTCTTTGGATACAAATGGGAATTTTTATCCGGAGCATAACCTAATGTTTCTATAACACTATGTCCTTTTGAATTTACAACACTAAATTCAAAAGGATATTTAACTCCTAATTCATCAAATGCTTGCATTAAAAGAGCATCAAGGCCATCCTTTTCAATTCGCTTTTCAATAGGCGTATCTTCAAACAAGGAACGCAAATAAGCTTGACTCTTCCCAATTAACCGTTCCCGCAGTTCATTTTGAATAGCAATCATTGCATTAGCCAATGGCCCCATTCGTCCATTAGAATTAATAGACGTAAATCCTCGCGTTGCCATTACAAGCGAATCTTGTTTATAAGTAGAAAAGGTAAAATTACCGGACAAATCAAGATTAAAGGACAAGGTATAATCCTTCATATTACTAAAGAAATCCCCCTGTTGATTATTTCGGTAATATTTTTTGTCCGCCCGTAATTGAGGAGGCAAATTAGGATTAACCGCACTACTTTTTAGCTGAGATTCCAAATATGAAAATTCATTCTTCTCCAATCGCTTAACAACGTCATCCATGGCCTCTCGAACGAGCTGATCAAAATGTTCTTCTTTTAATTTGGTAGCATTCAATATCCAAATAGTCTGAATATATATCAACCCAAAAAGGGCAATACCCATAACAACAACAAGTGCTAAAATGAATTTTTTACTCATGAAAACAAAAATAGTCGGCTACATGGAATTACTACAGGGTTTAACATTAATTAACTACAAATAATTAATTCTCAGAGAGTATTTGAAATTTATTAAATCCAAGCAGAGTATTTGAGATCGATTAAAAGACTTTTATTTTTTTGAAGAAGAGACAATATTAGACGCGGTCATAAAATTTTAACACTGAATTCAGAAAAAACAAGCCAATTAACTAGTGAAGAGATATTTATTTTTATTCATGCAATTTCTACATTTTCCTTAACTTGTTTTAATGCTCTACGAGCAGCATTTTGCTGTGCTTCCTTCTTAGACAATCCCTCTCCCTCACCTAACAAAACTTCATCAATCAAAGCCTTCGAAACAAACATTGGAGACAACCCATTAACTGGATGTACCTCTTCAGTTGTAAATTTTATATTACGCTTATGTTTCTGACACCATTCAATGAGAAGCGATTTATAATTAGAGTCTTTTTTTGCAACAAGTTTCATATCAACATAGTCTTGAATGATCTTATTACGAATAAAAAATTGACATGCCTGATATCCCTTATCCAAGTATATAGCTCCAATTAAAGCCTCCAGAGCATCACCCAAAATATGGGTATGTACAACATCCAATCGCGTTTGAAGCTTAATCATCATATTAAGCCGCATTTTTAACGCAATTTCATTTAAGAATGACCGATTAACTATGCGCGATCGCGTTTTGGTAAGAAATCCTTCGTTTTTTTTGGGAAATTGGAGATATAGTTCATGGGCAACAACAGAACCAAGTATTGCATCACCCAGAAACTCAAGCCTCTCATTATTAATAAAACGACCAGAACTATCACGTTTCATAGCAGACTTATGGATCATAGCTAACTCATATAGCTTTATATCCCCAGGTCTAATACCTGTAATCTGGTATATAGAACTATAAAACTTTTTTCCCCTTGGGGAAAAAAGTTCTATAATTTGCAAAAGCGGTTTTAACACAACTTTACTTAAAAGCTTTAAATACCACAGATGCGTTGTGACCACCAAATCCAAATGTATTGGAAATCGCCACTTTTATTTCACGCTCCTGCGCTTTGTTGAATGTAAAATTCAACGAATTGTCAATTTCAGGATCGTCTTCAAAGTGGTTGATGGTTGGGGGCACAATTCCATTTTGAATTGCCAAAATGGATGCAATTGCTTCCAAAGCACCAGCAGCGCCTAGCAAGTGACCAGTCATAGACTTTGTCGAACTAATATTCAACTTATATGCATGATCACCAAACACTTCCTTAATTGCTTTTACTTCTGAACTGTCACCACGAGGTGTTGCTGTTCCATGAACATTAATGTAACCTACTTCTGTAGGATTAATACCCCCATCTTGCAACGCATTTTCCATTACTTTTCTTGCTCCAATTCCTTCAGGATGTGGGGCAGTTAAGTGATATGCATCCGCAGTCATTCCAGCTCCAACAATCTCACAATAAATCTTTGCACCCCGATTTACTGCATGATCGTATTCTTCCAAAATTAAGGATGCACCACCTTCACCCATCACGAACCCATCTCGTCCTTTATCAAATGGTCGAGATGCTGTTTTAGGATCATCGTTACGGGATGAAATGGCTTGCATTGAACTAAATCCACCTAATCCGGCTTCATTAATTGCAGCCTCAGAACCACCAGTTACAAATACGTTTGCTTTTCCTAAACGAATAAGATTATAAGCATCTGCGATAGCATTTGTTGAAGAAGCGCAAGCTGATACAGTCCCAAAATTAGGACCTCTAAAGCCATATTTCATAGAAATATGACCAGGTGCAATATCAGCAATCATCTTAGGAATGAAAAAGGGACTGAAACGAGGTGTCTCATCACCTTTAACATAACCTCTCACTTCTTCAAGAAATGTTGTTAATCCACCAATACCGGCTCCCCAGATCACCCCAACCATATCATGGTCTAATTTCTCAAAATCGAAATTAGCATCCAAAACAGCTTGATCAGCTGCGATTAAGGCATACTGTGCATAAGGGTCCAATTTCCTGGCTTCTTTCCGATCGAAATAATCGGCAGGATTATAATCCTTAACCTCGCAAGCAAACTTTGTTTTAAACTTGGTGGTGTCAAATCGAGTAATGGGTGCTGCACCACTTACACCATTTATTAGGCTATTCCAAGTTTCTTCTACGGTTTTGCCCAGTGGGGTAATGGCACCCAGCCCCGTAACAACTACTCTTTTTAACTCCATAACTACTTTTAACGTATCCTACTTTTTCTTACTTTGCGTTCTCTTCAATGTAAGTAATAGCATCACCTACAGTTCCGATATTCTCGGCTTGATCGTCGGGAATAGCAATGTTGAATTCTTTTTCGAATTCCATAATCAGTTCTACAGTGTCAAGAGAGTCAGCACCCAAATCGTTTGTGAAGCTAGCTTCAGGTGTAACTTCAGTTTCGTCAACTCCCAACTTGTCTACGATGATTGCCTTTACTCTTGATGCAACGTCTGACATAGCTCTTTGTTTTAAGTTAATACTAAAAAAATGTTTTTAAACAACTTTGCAAAGAAATAAATTTGCCGATAATTAATCAAATATCAGTCAAAGAAAATGAAAAATGAGGGATGTTTTTTATCTTTAAATGATAAAAAAACGCCTAAAAACACAATTATATTACTCTATCTATGAAACAGTTAGTAATCCTAGCCTCAGGTTCTGGAAGTAATGCAGAAAACATTGTAAAGTATTTCGAACATGACAAAACAGTCCAGATATCTCATATTCTTACAAACAATCCAAAAGCAGGGGTCATTGAACGAGCCAATCGCTTAGGGATACCTTGCAAGGTTTTCACTAAAAAAGAGTTTAAAGAAGAAAATACAATTCTTAATTTCCTAATTAATAACAAAATTGACCTGATTATTCTAGCAGGATTCCTTTGGTTAGTACCCGTAAAACTAGTAAGATCCTTCCATCATAAGATCATCAATATCCATCCTGCTTTGTTACCTAAATACGGAGGAAAAGGAATGTATGGAAACCATATTCACCAAGTTATTGTAGAAAATAAAGAAGAAGAGTCAGGAATCACCATACACTATGTCAATGAAAAATATGATGATGGTGATATTATATTACAAAAGAAATGTAGCGTTTTACCATCAGATTCTGCAAATGATGTTGCTCGCAAGGTTCACCAACTAGAATATAAATATTTCCCAAAAGTCATTGAGGAATTATTAAAACATTAAAAAAAAGAAGAAGGAGGATTTACAAAAGCTTATCCCCCTTCTCTAATAAAATTCAACTCACCATAGAATTACAACCACCTGATAAGGCCAAAATCTTGCTTATGTGGTAAATCATCATTAAGAGGCTGCATACGAATACCAAATTTAAATACACCAGGCAAATTCAATCGATGATCCAAACTATAAAGTATTTTGGTCCCATCTTTCTTTTCAATTTTAAAAGGTTCTGAGTGTACAATGGTAGATAACTCATCATCATTACCATTAGCAAAAACCATTTCAAGACCTATATCAACTCCTGATAACTGCTTCAGATCCACTTCAACTTTTACACTATAATCATCTCCAATACCAAGAATTTGCCTACCTATATCAGGCATATCAACATTTAAAACTTCAATATCATTCCATCCCGCAAGCACTTTCCGTTTCCATGCTGCAAGATCACGTACAAACTGGTAATCGTCTGCTGTTAGCCGTTTTATTCTGGCATATAACTTATTATAAAACCGATCCCTGTAATCATCCAGCATACGTTTGGTAGTGAATTCAGGAGCAATCATTGAGATTGAGTTTTTAACATACTCAACCCAACCTTTAGCTATACCATTTTCATCCTGGTTATAAAACAATGGAATAATTTCATTCTCAAGAATGCTATAAATAGTAGCAGCATCTAATTCATCTTGAAAATCCTGATTGTCATATGTCCTTTTTTCCGTAAGTGCCCAACCAGCTTTTTCCCTATATCCTTCGAACCACCAACCATCTAAAACACTAAAATTCAATACTCCATTCAACTCTGCTTTTTGTCCAGATGTTCCTGATGCTTCCAAAGGCCGCGTTGGTGTATTCAACCAAACATCCACACCACTAACCATCCGTTTGGCCAGCTCCATGTCATAGTTCTCAAGAAAGATAACTTTTCCTACAAACTCAGGACGCCTAGAAATCTCAATGATGTGTTTTATTAAATTTTGACCACCACCATCGGCAGGGTGTGCTTTCCCTGCGAAAATAAACTGAACCGGCCGATCCGGATCATTAACAATTCTAGCTAACCTTTTAACATCGGTAAATAAGAGATGAGCTCTTTTATAGGTTGCAAAACGCCTTGCAAAACCAATAGTCAGCGCCTTATCATTAATTTTATTAAGCACTTCAAACACACGACTTGGATCCTCGTGTAAATCTGCCATGTTATGATGGATCCTATCTTTAATATAATCCAATAATTTTCTTCTTAATATCGTTCGAATTTCCCATATTTTCCCATCGTCAACAGATTGTATTTTTTCCCAATAACCCTTATCTGAAAGATTGTTTAAAAATCCATCACCAAATTCAGATTCATAAAGTTTTCTCCATTCAGATGCCGTCCAAGTCCCATAATGAACACCATTAGTTACATAACCCACATGCAATTCCTCTGGAAAAAATCCTTTCCACATATGCTGGAACATATTCTTAGTTACTTCCCCATGTAGCCAACTCACTCCATTAACCTCCTGAGAAGTTTTCGCTGCTAGAATACTCATGGAGAACTTCTCATCTCTATCTCCCGTATTTTCTCGTCCTAACCCCATAAATTCATCCCACGAAATTGTGAGTCGCTCAGGTAAATGACGCAAATAAATACGAAGCAGATCTTCATCAAACATATCATGACCTGCTGGAACAGGGGTATGCGTAGTGAACAACGATGTCGCCTTCACTATTTCCATAGCTTCAATGAAAGTAAATTTATCCTTAGAAATTAAATCCATTAAACGTTGAACATTAAGAAATGCAGCATGCCCTTCATTGCAATGATAAATATCACTTTGAATACCTAATGATTTTAGAATACGCACCCCTCCGAAACCAAGGATCAACTCTTGATGTAATCGATTCTCCCAATCTCCACCATACAAATTATGCGTTATAGCTTTATCGTTTTGCGCATTAGCAGGATGATCAGTATCCAACAAATAAAGTGGAATTCTACCTACCATTGTTTTCCATACTTTAACATACAGGATACGACCAGGTAAATTCAACGAAATAATCAGGGGTTTACCTTCCTTACATCTCACCTCCTCCAGTGGAAGTTTCGAAAATTCTTGCGCCTCATAATTAGCCTGTTGCTCACCATTTAAAGATAACGATTGTCTAAAGTAGCCATAACGATATAACAATCCAACACAAGTCATGTTAATACCACAATCACTAGCCTCCTTCAAATAATCACCTGCCAAAACACCTAGACCGCCGGAGTAAATTTTTAATACGTCACTAATCCCATATTCCATACTAAAATAAGCAACTGAAGGGGATGAGACTCCTTTACGATCCATATAATTTCTAAACTTATCGTAAACAGCATTCAATTTACTCACAAATTCATTATCTGCAGAAAGAGCCATCAATCGTTCATAACTAACCTTCTCCAGAAGTTGAATTGGATTACACCTGGTAACATTCCATACTTCAGGATCAATTGCTTCAAAAACCTCCAGCGCCTCATAATTCCATGTCCACCATAAATTTCGCGACAATTCGTGCAAAACCTTAAGCTTTTCTGGCAATTGAGATTTTACAACAATTTTCTTCCATACAGGATATGCAGTAGGTTCCGGCTTTATTCTTATCCGAGCCTCACGAGGGACAACACTAAATTGATCCTTCCGATTATTAACAGCCTTTAACGCTAAATCATATGCCTTAAAATAGTGTTTAATTAAAATATCCCAATGCACAGATTGAGAGATTTGTCTTGACTTTGCCCTAATAATCTTTACCTCATCCTCTGACAACCGTCTAAAATAACTAATCACACGAGCTATTTCCAATGCGGCTTGTTGCTGATTCGCATCATTTCTATATAACACCTCTACACCATCACTTATCCCCTTTGAGAACTGACGTGCCCAAATACCAAAACCTGCCAAATTAGTAGTGATAGTAGGGATATGAAAAGCTAAACTTTCAACCGGTGTATAACCCCAAGGCTCATAATAGGAAGGAAACACAGTCAAATCCATCCCTATAAGTAGATCATAATAGGGCATGTTGAAAACGCCATCATTCCCATTCAGATAAGCCGGAACAAAAATCAGTTTTACATTATCCTCCTGTTCATTACTCAAACGAATATCCTGAATTTTATTTAATATTGGATCATAACCCAAATCATTCAATCCATGCGTCAAAAATGAATTATCCAATTCATGACCAGATTCTGGATTATTAATTTTCTCAATCAGATCTTTTCGGGGGCCGTAAGTATTAGCAGGAATTAATACAAATGCAATGATTTCACGATCATACCTATCATTGTCATTCAAATCCTTCAACGCATCCATAAAAACATCAATCCCTTTGTTTTTATATTCATAGCGTCCACTATTAGCTATAAACAATGCATTTTCTTGTATTTTATAACCTAGTAAAGCTTCGGCTACACTTTTCAATTTAGCCCTTGCCCGCTCCCTATATTCGGGAAAAACAGATTCATCCGGAACAAAATCCTCTTCAAATCCATTAGGGGTAACAACGTCAACTTCCCTACCAAAAAATTGATTACACTCTCTAGCTGTTATATCAGAAACCGTTGTAAAACAATCTACATTTAAGACGGTTCTCTTCTCCAAAGAATGCTTTGCAATCACATGCATCTCAGCAGCCTGACTCTCACCATCAAATTCTGATAAATGATCATAAATAGATTTGCCATTTCCTGCCAGGGACCGTCCAACCACAGATGCATGGGTTGTAAATACCGTTCCAATTTGAGGAAGTGCTTTTTTAAGATAAAGAGCACCTGTTCCTGTCATCCATTCATTAAAGTGAGCAATTACTTTTTCATTAATTGTCAAATAATAATTATAAAAACTCTCAATAACCTTACCTGCAGCATGACCAAATAGGACCGATTCGATATAATCCCATTGTCCACTAAGACTATCTACTTTAAACCATTCCCAGTAATGAGTAAGAATTTCATTTTTTGTTTGTACAAATGATGAAAAATCGACTAATATCACTATTGGTTTCCCCATAATATTCCACCGACCTACCTGCACAACTAAACCTTCTTGCTTCAACTCCTCTCTCCACTCAGAAAAAAGACTTTCATCAGGGATAAAAACAGGGATTTCATCAGCTCCACGCATGACATCAGGACCTATAAATATTAGATTATCCTGAAATTGTTGCATCAAAGTTTGAGCTTTTGTGGCTAAAACGGTATGTATACCACCCATTTTATTACATACTTCCCAACTTGTTTCAAAAACATAATCGGGCTTTAAATAACTACTTATCATATCCTACAAATCAAAGACATTATTGACTTAACTTCTTTTAACGGATAAGGTGTCATAATAATAGACACCTTCCCTTTTTATAAAGAATTGGCATTACTGCTTTATCCCTGAATGAAACCCTACTTACCGGGTTTTTTCATCCATTATTCACCAAATTAAGAACAGCATTCTGCTCTTGAGCAACAACTCCATTAGGTACATATTCATCTGCCATAGGATCGTTTACCCAAATAGTATCATTTACTAAATACCGAAACTGTATTTGTTGCCCGGCTCCCAAATTAATGGTTTGAGTAAAATATCCATTTCTAAGTTTCTTCATTGGTTCACAAGAAGTATTCCATTCATTAAATTCTCCTACTACTTTAACAGAATTAATCTGCTTAATTCCATCAAGCTCCTTTACCTGAAAAGTAACTTTACATTCAGGTCTCGACTTTAAAAATTGCTTTTTAATACTCATAATAGATTCGATTTTTCTAAAATAATTTAAAATTAAACTAACCGAAAAAACCAACATTAACTAATCTAAGATCTTAGCATTTTCAGTTCATCTTCAAGACGAGAGATTTTAATTTCTTTTTCTTCTAATAAGGTGGTAAGATTAGATATTTCGTTATCCTTATCATTTTCAGGCACAGCTGCATTCAGACGCAACTCAAAATCACTTAGCACATTCATGTAATTTATAAATGCCTCATAAGGGGTTTCATAAGGATTAAAGTAAGCATGTACATCTCCATCAGAGAAAAATTTAGTACACATATAATATAAATGATCACTCGTTTTTAAATATTTCCAATCCTTAAGCAATTTTGAATCTTTACATTTTTCCATCTTAGGTAGCAGGCCATAGAGTTTATTAAAGGCCTCATGTTGCATTTCATTCCCTAACCAAGCTGTTAAATCACGTTCTTCATCCGCCCAACTTGAAGGATATGGTACTTGAATTGCAGATACTGGTTGTAACTGACTTGCAACTTCAGATGGTGTAGCAAACTTGAAATTTTCATCATTAAAAACTGCGGCAGGTAAGCTCTCAAAAAAATCAAATATTCCTGTTTCTTTTTTCTGATGTTCTCCAAATGTTTCATAGTTCATAAACAAATTCACTACTTCCGTTTTATCTCCTAATTTATTCAACCAGGAAACATATTTTTCGGCAGTCAATGGCCATTCACACCAATCTTTATTCCCAAATCGAAAAGCGATATCATCACTAAGAACAAAGTTTTTTAACAGAACCTTTAGTCGAGGATTAATATTATTACAATACAACAAATTGGGACTCTTCCATCCTAAAACATGTTTCGCTCCTTCAGCCAACATAGCCTCAAAGCCCATAGAGGCGATCATACTTCCTAGGTCATCAGAATAAATAAGTTCTGTATTTCTAAAAACCTTTGGTCTTTGATTAAAAAGCTGCTCAATCGTTTCAACATGCTCAAGTACATCAGTTTTAAAAGAGTTCTCATCCTTTAGGGATGCTAATGAATGGCTGTACGTTTCAGCTAAAAATTCTACACAACCTGTTTTTGCCAGTTCCTGAAAACTTTCGAGAACCTCTGGTGCATATAACTTAAACTGATCAATAACTACGCCTGAGATTGAAAAAGCAACTTTAAATTTCCCTTTGTGTTTTTCAATAAGCTTCAACAACATCTTATTAGTTGGTAGATAGCAATTTTCGGCTACTTTCAGCAGCACATTTTCATTTGTGTAATCATTATAATAGTAATGATCATTACCAATATCAAAGAACCGGTATCTTCTGATTCTAAATGGTTGATGAATTTGAAAATAAAAACAGATACTTTTCATAATCACCTAATTTCTTTTAAAACATTAAACCTCTAAGAAAGACATACTTGTTTTACAGCCTCTTCATATACTTCCTTCACCCTGAGAGCAGAATTTTCCCACATAAGTGAATCAACTTCATCCTTACCAAGCTTTACAAACATGGAAGAAAGCGAAGAATAATTAAGTACTCCATATATGGCATCAGCCATTGCTTCTACATCCCAAAAATTGGTTTTTATAGCATAGGTTAATATCTCTGCTACTCCAGATTGATGAGATATAAGAACGGGAACATTGCTTTGCATCGCTTCCAGGGGAGAAATTCCAAAAGGTTCTGATACGGAAGGCATAACATACAGGTCACTCATACTAAGCATGGTAAAAACCTCATCTCCTTTTAAAAAACCTGTAAAATGAAATTTATCCGTAATTTTTAGCTCAGCAGCCCTTCGTATCATCTTTTCCATCATATCACCACTACCCGCCATAACAAACCTGACTTTATCCATTTTTTGAAGTACCTTATGGGCTGCTTCAATAAAATATTCAGGCCCTTTTTGCATAGTGATACGACCTAAAAAAGTAACTACTTTTTCATCAATCCCCTTCTCAAACAATTGTTTCTTTTCCTTTTTAAGAGGATCCACAGCATTATAGACGGTTGTTACCTTGGCCGGATCGATACCGTACTTCTCAACGACAATATTTCGTGTAAGATTACTAACTGTAATAATTCTATCGGCAGCTTCCATGCCGCGTTTCTCAATCTCATACACTGTAGGATTTACCTTTCCACCACTCCGATCAAAGTCAGTTGCATGCACATGAATCACCAGTGGTTTTCCCGAAGCCTCTTTAGCTGCTATACCTGCTGGATAAGTTAGCCAATCATGTGCATGAATAACATCAAACTCATTATCCTGAGCTATCACATTTGCCACCAAAGAGTAATCCTTTATTTCCATTAGCAGATTTGGCCCATATTTTCCGGAGAAGTTAATGCACCCCTCTTCATTCACATGAACAAATTGCTTTATTCCTTCAACCTCATATTTGGTTAGTTTCCAAAATTCTTCAGGATCTACATAAGGAACCAATTTAGAATCAACTTCAATGTAATCAAGTTTTTTCCGGAAATGTTTTAAATCCAGCTTTCGCTGACGAACAGATACTTTATTTGCTCCAATCAGATCTATGGCAGATTGATCTTCATCGCCAAAAGCTCTGGGAACAACAAACAGGACATCTAAATCTTTCACATGCGACAAACCTCTGGTCAATCCATAACATGCTGTGCCCAAGCCTCCTGTAATATGGGGAGGAAACTCCCATCCAAACATTAATACTCTCATTGCCATTCCTTCCTTATGAGTATTGTTCAATTATTTTAAATACTTTTAGTACTGCTGCTACATTCCAAGCCATAGACACCGCGCCTTTACCTTTATGTGGTGGATTTCCATTATAACATTCAGAAATAGTACCCAAGCAGTGCTCATTCATTTCAGCTTCAAAACCATCCAATAATCTTTTAATAATCGGGAGCCCTCCTTTTTTATGAAGCCTTAAATAACCCTCAGCAAAAAAAGAGACCAACCAAGGAAATACAGTACCTTGATGTAAAGCTAAATCCCTTGATCGTACTGTTCCTTCCACCACTCCTTTATATTTTGGATCCTGAGGCGATAAACTCCTTATTCCTTTGGGAGTCAGCAATTCTTTTTTAACAATATCAATAACTGATTTTCTTTGTTCAATGGAAAGAGGAGAATTTGCCAGACTTGCTGCTATTAATTGATTTGGTCGAATCGAGCTATCCTTTTCTTCATCAACACAATCATACAAATAGCCACCTTCATTGTTCCAAAAAACATCAAGGAAGCCAACTTTAACTTTTTCGATCATTGGCTCCCACTCTTTAACGAAGTCGTTATCACCGGCAATTCGAGCCTGCTCAACAGAAAAAACAATAGCATTATACCATAAAGCATTCACCTCAACTGCAAGTCCATAACGAGACGTCACTGGCTGAGCATCCACCAAGGCATCCATCCATGTAACCGGTATACCTTGAAGCTTAGCATACACCAGCCCCTGACTTGTCAACTTCAGATTTTCAGTTTTTGAAGAGCAAAAACAATTCAATATCTTTTTTAACAGATCTCCATACCGATTCCACACTTCCGTCTTTTCGGTATAACATACACACTCCTGCAACGTCCAAAACAACCATAATAGAGTATCTACTTCTTTCAATTTCTTTAAAGAAGTACAATCATCAGTCAAGTACTCTCTTTCTATTTTTTTAATTGCAGAAACCAAAATTTCTTTAAATACACCTTTCTCTCCCTGATATATGGTTAATCCAGGCAAAGCGATTAATGTATCTCTCAAGCGAGCACCATACCAGTGATAACCTGCCAACAGACTCGACTCTTTTCCATTAGTCTGAAGAAATTGCTGAGCAGCATTAAGCATGTTATTAAACAAACTATTTCTTGGAACCCTTTTATCCGCTTCACGGATAAACTTAGTCTTTAGCTCCGAAGGATTAGCTTCTGCCAGTGAACCAGAAAACACAATTGATTCACCTTTCTCAATGGAAACATCGAAATAACCAGGCACATATAAATCCTCTTTAAATTCATACCCTCTGTTCTCTTCTTTGATATATTCTATTCCGAAATTCCAGTCAGGCACAGGAACAAAATCTCCTTCTTTACTCAGTTGCATATTCAACTCAGGAAAACCTTCATAGAGAGACAGAGATAGCCCATTTGGCACCTTTTTATATTTCGTATTAGCATATAAATTAGCATGCATTAGCTCATGAATATGGCGAAATGCTAAAAAAGGTTTTAATCGCAATAAGGTAGGTGAATGAGCATCCTCAAGGGTAATTCGAATCAATACCTGTGCTTCTTTTTCGGCCAAAAGATGCTCCACAGACAAAACAACTTCCCCAACTCGATAAATAAGCTTAGGGATAGGATCCATCTCAAAATCACGAATATATTTATGGCCTTTGGGTTCATAATGACTGCCATGATATTTATGAATTCCGAGATTAAATGCTTGCTCGTGCTGTATCACAGATACATCAAGAGAAGACAGCATAACATATAATTCTCCATTGAATTGCTTTAATGGTGAAACCAATAACCCATGATATTTCCGGGTGTTGCATCCAATAATAGAACTACTTGAGTAGGAACCGGAGCGGTTAGTTCGTAAAACTTCCTTAAATAAGGAATATTCGAGATTTACCAGATTGGATTTATCCAAGTGAATGTAGCTCATACGCCATCATGTTAAAAACGATCAATTTATAACTCTTTTAATGAAAGTTCAATCCCACTTTCATTAAAAAAGTTAGATTCATAAAAAAATAGAGACCTCATTTCTGACTTAACAAATCGCAAGCCAAAAATCGAAAAACAGAAGTTTACTTATTGGGGAATTCTCTATAAAGATAAAAAAATAATGGAATTGATCGCTTAACAAATGACTAAATATTCATGATTTTTTCATTTCAAACCTCACTATTTACAGTGTCTGGCCTGTTTAAAATGCAGTAAATATCCGGTCAAATCAACATTGGGGTAGGATTTAGATATTTTATGAATTTTTTCAATATTTTGACTTAAAAAAATTTCGTATGCCTCTGATTGAGGATTAAAAGGACGATGTTCTTTTGCTTTAATAACTCTATTCATTTCCTGTAAAAAAGAAACTGCATCTTTGGCGAACCATGCTTTGCAAAATCTCTCCCATACATAATCGATGGCTTTTTTCCCAGGATGAAGCATATCTTCATCAAAAAATCGATAATCCCGCAAATCGTCCAAAATCAATTCATAAGCAGGAAAGTAATCGACATTTTCAAAAAGTGCCACCAAATTGTTTACAGCCAATAAGAGAACAGCTTTACTGACTTGATTACCATGAGCACCATCTTTCCAGTGCCGGACAGGACTAATGGTAAGAATAATCTTCAACTTGGGATTATGAACTTTTAGCTTCACAAATAAGTCCTTATAAGTATGAACAATCTCCTCTGGTTCCAATCGATAGCGATTAAATGCTTTAGCCGGAAATTTATGACAATTGGAAACCACTCGTTGAGACTCTTTCAATTCATATACCCAGGCAGTTCCAAACGTTAAAATCAAGAAATCAGCACTTTTAATAAATTCAGAAGCCTTTTCCAGCTCATCATTAATCATACTTAGACATTCCTCTTTCTTTTCAGAGGAAAACCGTCCATGATGAAAAAAACTATGCCAAAGATCATTATCAAACACAAGATCATGTTCAGTAAAACACCGTCTCTCTAATAATAAATCTAAAGATTGACTAATTGACATAGGATTATACAATATTCCAAATGGATTAATCAGGACATTAAACCGGGCATTCACTAGTTTCGCCCCTATATTTTCAGTAAAACACGATCCCATGAACAATATTTTTGAATCGTAATTGATCTTGATTGAAGATTCTGTTACCGGCACAATAGTTCTGAAATCACTCATCTTTTCTCGTTTTCAATTCCTAAAAATAATTCTTTTAACAGATCGTTAACTTTAAAATGCAAACATGAAATTAATATACCATCCAATTATCCAAAAGAGAATAAAAAACTAATGCATCTTCGAGTACAAGCTATTTATCAGGCAATTAAATAAATTAACAATCTTAATAGCCTCATAACTCCGACATTTAAAAACATCAAGGGATTCATTTTTTCTACACCTCAATCCAATCGATTATATCTTGAAGGACCTGCTCTCTTTGTGGCTCACGATGTAATTCATGCAACGCATTTGAATAATCAATAAACTCTGCATTTGCTTGCTGGTTACTGAATGCTTTTGTTGCCCTTAAACTGGTAATTTTATCATCTTTCCCATGCAATAAGAGAAGGGGAATCGAAATTTGCGACTTATTCGCTAATAATTCTATTCCTGAAATATACAGAAGATTAAACAACCGAACAGACACCCAATTATGCAATTTCTCATCCTTTCCTGCCTGCTCACGCTCTTTATCAACCTGACTTAATTGAGAAGAATGAATTCCATTTTTAATTCGAAATTTAGGAACAATATTATTTAAAGCACTTGCCAATTTGATCACAAAACCAGCCGGTGGCTTTACCAATTCAATCCATGGGGAAGTAACAATGGCTCTATCAAAACTATTATAACCGGACAACAGGTAGTTTAGTACCAGGTTGCCCCCCATACTATGACCATATATTATTAATGACTCTCCTCTCTTCTTATCGCGAATAAGGCTAAAAAAAGCCGAAATATCATCAAAAAGTTCTTCCAATGTATTTACATGTCCTCTTAATCCCTCAGCCTCACCATGCCCCCGGTAATCAATGGCAAATACCTCATATTGCTGTTGACAAAAGCATTCAGCCCAGTTGGCATATCTACCGGAATGATCCCCTATCCCATGAATTATTCCAACAGTTCCTTTTACCCTACCTGGGGGACACCAATGCCTGGCAAACAACCGGGTATTATCTTTTGAATGAAAATTGTATTCTTTTAGAGTCATTATTTATTTTTGAGTTAATTCACTAACAAATAAAGCAATTTTGGACCGCTAGAAAAATCAAAAAAGTATATTAATGCAAGAAATAATAACAGTTAGCACACATCGGCACGAAGAGCTAATAGATATTACCGGTAAAGTCGAGACAACAGTATGCCAGAGTCAGATACGAACAGGAATGGTAAATGTGTATGTACAAGGAGCAACTGCCGGCATAATGATTCAGGAAAATTGGGATAAATCAGTCCAGAATGATGTAATAACCCTTCAAAAAGTTAATTCCTCCTGGCGTTTGCCCAGGACAACAACGGAGATTTTCATCTGAAAGCAGGTATCATTGGACCCAATGAGACCATTCCTATTATCGATGGAAAAATGGGATTATCCACTTGGCAAAACATCTTCCTTTGTGAATTTGACGGATCACGGACACAAAGAAATATTGTAATCACAATAACTTCTGCATAACAAGATCATAAAAAGAAAAGAGCCAGGCTTCCAATCCGGAAACATGACTCTTTCTCCAACCAAGGGATTTAAAATATTTATAATAAACCGACTGGTTTATTAATTTCTTTTACCTGGTCCGATCATATTTTCAGGCTTCAATATTTCATCTAACTCGTCTTTAGAAAGAATACCTTCCTCAAGCACGATTTCATATACGCCTTTTCCTGTCTTCAATGCTTCTTTAGCAATACGGGTACTATTCTTATAACCGATGCGTGGATTCAGTGCAGTTACAATACCAATACTCTTCTTCACCATCATTTCACAGACATCACGATTAGCTGTAATGCCATCAATGCATTTTGTGCGCAGAGTATCTATTCCCCTTTTCAGGAACAAAATTGATTCCAGAATACTATAGGCCAAAACGGGCTCCATCACATTTAATTGCAACTGTCCTGCCTCAGCAGCAAAAGTTACAGTCAGGTCATTACCAATTACCCTGAAACAAATTTGATTCATCACTTCAGGAATCACAGGATTAACTTTACCCGGCATAATAGATGATCCTGGCTGCATAGGAGGCAGATTGATTTCATTTAAACCGGCACGAGGTCCTGATGACAGCAACCGCAGGTCATTACATATCTTAGATATCTTCACAGCCATACGTTTCAAGGCTGAAGAATAAATCACATAGGAGCCGGTATCCGGTGTAGCCTCTACCAAGTCGGTAGCCAAAACAATAGGATAGCCGGTTATTTCACACAAGTGTTTCACACAAAGCTCTGAATATCCCTCCAGGGCATTGATACCTGTTCCGATAGCCGTTGCTCCCATGTTCACCTCATTAAAAAGGTTAGCATTCTGAGTTAAACGATCAATCTCTTCAGTTAAATTTGATGCAAAAGCTGAAAACTCCTGACCTAAAGTCATAGGTACAGCATCCTGCAATTGGGTGCGCCCCATTTTCAGGATATCCCCAAATTCATCGCCTTTTTTACGAAGGGAATTAACCAACTCCTTAACGTGCTCAATCAACTTGTAATTATTGCGAATCAATGCCAGTTTAATGGCCGTTGGATAAGCATCATTAGTGGACTGCGACAGGTTGATATGATCGTTGGGTGAACAAAATTCATATTGACCTTTCTCATGCCCCATAATCTCGAGGGCACGATTAGCAATCACCTCATTGGCATTCATATTCGTAGAGGTACCTGCACCTCCCTGAACCATGTCAATAGGAAATTGGTCATCGAACTTGGCGTCCATCACATCCTGACAAGCCTGCACAATGGCATCTTTTAGCTCATCAGAAACTAAGCCTAACTCATGGTTGGCTTTCACGGCTGCCATTTTCACAGCGCCTAATCCCCAAATGAAATGGCGGTAATGACTAAGTCGGGCTGTAGAAATATTGAAATTTTCAACTGCTCTTTGAGTTTGTACGCCGTAATATGCATCGGCGGGTACTTGCAATTCTCCAATTAAATCGCTTTCAATACGTGTTGCCATGGTGTGACAATTTATAAGTGAATTATCATGCAAATATGAATACTTTTTCGGTTATATCACCCCAACATTTGTCAGTTATTTTTCAACTCAAATGATTTGAAAATATGAGTATTTAAGTGTATCAAGAAAAAACTTAACCGATCCAAAGCAATCCTAATCCAGAAGTTTATTTTCATCAATAATCCCCCTGAGAGAATAACAGATTATAATTTGATAGCAATACTGTAATTTTTTAAAAAATGTTCTAAAACATTTCAGGCATCATGCAGGAACCAGCCCATTTCGATTTGTAAATGGCTATTTGTTTCAATGGCGCAAATTTGACCAACAACAGGTATACTCCGGGAATGCGGGAGAAGTAAAAAGAGAAAAAGGAGAAAGGTAAAAGATATAAAGTTTAAGGAAGGAGAATAAGTAGAATTGGAGACCAGAAGTTAGAATTGCAAAACAAGATAGGAACCAAAAAAGGCAAAAGCTGAACGACAAAGAACTGTAAACAAAAGAAGGTTATTTCTCCTACTTACCATGTGCTTTTTTCAGGAATGCGAGGTTACGCATTAATCCAGCATATTTAGCGCGCTTAACGGCAGATTTACGGAATATTTCACGATAAGTTGATTCATCAAGGGCGTACCATTGTTCCCTGGTCATGGTGAGGAGATCGGGATGCGGCATAAAATCAGCTTCCCGGGTTGGTGGCGTTTTCCGGTTCCAGGGACAGACCTCCTGGCAGATGTCACATCCATAAACGCGGTTTTGAAACTTTACGACTAATTGCTCGGGAATCTCACCGCGATTTTCAATGGTTTGAAAAGAGATGCATTTATTGGCATCGAGGCGATAGGGAGCCACCAAGGCGCCGGTGGGACAAGCATCGATACATCGTGTACAGTTGCCACAGGCAGCTTTTATAGGATCAGTAGCAGGCAGCGCCAAATTGGTGATAAGCTCCCCGATGAAGACATAAGACCCATGCTTCCTATGAATCAGGTTGGTGTTTTTACCAATCCACCCCAAGCCACTCTTAACCGCCCAGGCACGATCAAGAACCGGAGCTGAATCAACAAAACAGCGTCCATCCAGTTGGGGAAAAATATTGGCTTTTATAAAATCAAAAAGCACCTGCATCTTCTCTTTCAAAGTAAAATGATAGTCTTTCCCAAAAGCATAGGTGGCAATTTGAGGGACATCAGCGCGCTGCTTTTGATCCGGTTTATAATTAACCAGAAGGGAAATAACACTCCGGGCGCCTTCAACCAACAAGGACGGATTAACGCGTTTCTCAAAATGGTTATTCATATACTCCATGCCTGCCTGAAAACCGTCATTGAGCCATTGTTTCAGATGCAACTCATCATCACAAAGGTGCTCAACCGGTGCAAAGCCAATATCAGAGAATCCCAGCCTTAAAGCTTCTTCCCTGATCATTTCCTGATATTTGAGAGCGATGATATCCATAGTCAAGAAAGGGCGCCTGGTGTAGCGCCCTTATATTAATAGATCGTTATATTTTTGATAATAGTATTGAGACTGATTTAATCAAATTCGTCCGTGATATTATAACTGTAATATCAGGCATCCTTTACAACAACCCCAACTCAAGCAGTGCCTCGTCAGACAACATATCTTTCGTCCAGGGAGGATCGAAGGTAAGGTTAACCTCTACCTTTTTCACACCTTCCACAGCCGACACTTTTTCCTGAACTTCGAGAGGTAAAGCCTCGGCCACCGGACAATTGGGAGAGGTAAGCGTCATTACTATCCGCACCTGCCCGTTATCCTCCACATTAACCTCATAGATCAAGCCCAGATCATAAATATTAACAGGTATCTCAGGATCGAAAATAGATTTCAACGCTTCAACAATACTGGTCTCCAATTGCAAGAATTCGTTCTCCATAAATATAATTTTTAAAGGGAACAAGTGCCCTTTTCAAAAGGTTTAAAATTAAGATGTGGCCTGAACACGAAATAAAATCTCCCTTAAAAGATGCTTTATCGGATGGTTTTGGCTGGCAACAAACAACACCCCTTCATGCTCCTTATTATTCTAAGCCATTTTTGCCTTAAATGCCACAGCAAATAAACGCATTTGTTTTATCATTGCCACTAATCCGTTGGAACGAGTCGGTGACAGATGTTCCTTAAGGCCGATCTTCTCCACAAACTGAAGATCACAAGCTAAAATATCATCAGGTGTTTGATTTGACAAGGCACGAATCAACAAGGCCACAATGCCCTTAACAATAATGGCATCACTATCACCTGTAAAGATGACTTTCCCGTCTTTCAGTACAGCATGCAACCACACCTTTGACTGACAACCATCGATCAGGTTTTGCTCCAGACGGTGTTCTTCTTCAAAACCTTCCAGGTCGTTTCCAATCTCAATTAAATATGAGTATTTATCCATCCAATCGTCAAAAGCTGAAAACTCTTCGACAATTTCTTCTTGTATTTCGCTGATGCTCATTTTCATTCTCCTTTTAAACGCTTCAAAATTGCTATTTTTCCCGGCTTCAACCAAATAACTGTTTTACTTTTAAAACCCCGGCTACCAATTGATCAATCTCTTCCCGCTGGTTATAAAGACCAAACGACGCCCGCACTGTTCCCGGAATGTTATAATGATCCATAATGGGTTGTGCACAGTGATGACCGGTACGCACGGCAATGCCCATTTTATCCAGCATCATCCCCATATCATAAGGATGGATGTTATCCACCAAAAAAGAGATCACACCCGATTTTTGTTCAGAAGTCCCATAAATACGTAATCCATCAACCTGCTGCAAGGCATTGGTGGCATAAGTCAACAGCTCATGTTCATAATCAGCAATGGCTGCCAGGTCCAGACTTTTGACATAATCAATGGCTACTCCCAGGCCGATGGCCCCACAATAGTCAGGGGTACCGGCTTCAAACTTAAACGGCAGCTCATTATAGGTAGTCTTATCAAAGGTCACCTTCTTGATCATCTCCCCGCCCCCATGATAGGGTTGCATTTCCTCCAACCATTTAGCTTTACCATAAAGCACCCCAATACCAGTAGGACCATACAACTTATGACCTGAAAAGGCATAAAAATCACAATCCAGCTTCTGCACATCCACAGCTACATGCTGCACGGCTTGTGCCCCGTCAATCAACACCGGAATGTCGCGATCGTGAGCGATACGAATAACCTCTTCCACCGGATTAATCGTACCCAGGGCATTGGAGACATGCGCTACAGATACTAATTTGGTACGCGACGACAACAATTCCTCAAACTTATCCATCATGAGTTCTCCGGCCTCATCAATAGGAATCACTTTTATAGTAATGTTTTTACGGTCGCGCAACAGTTGCCAGGGCACTATGTTGGAATGATGTTCCAGTTCCGACACAATCACCTCATCTCCTTCATTCAGAAAAGTATCCCCAAAAGAGTGCGCCACCAGGTTGATGGCCTCGGTGGTTCCCCGGGTAAAAATCACCTCATGTTCACCCGAAGCATTAATGAAGGTTTGAATCTTCTTTCGCGCTTCTTCGAAAGCTACAGTGCTTTGATTACTCAAGTAATGCACACCCCGGTGAATATTACTATTCAACTCAGTATATACATTAATCATGGAATCAATCACCTGTTGCGGCTTTTGCGAGGTAGCTGCATTATCGAGGTAAACCAAGGGTTTTCCATAGACCTTTTGCTGAAGGATGGGAAAATCCTGACGAACTTTTATAACATCAAATGCCATGCGTCTAATTTATATAAAAAGCCAGGCAAGAGACAAACAGATTTGTTACCCTTGTACCTGGCCTGTATTATTGAAGTTTCGTTATTACAAACAAGTTAAACTGTTTCCCAGTTGTCCACAAACTACACATGAATCACACTTATCCAATTCTCCTCTGAACCGTTTTTCAACCAAACCGCGGATCTGTTCCCGCAGTGGTTCCACACGGATCTTTTCAATCACCTCGTAAGCGAAGGCATACATTAACAAGATACGCGCCTCCGCTTCACTCACCCCGCGTGAACGCAGGTAAAACATAGCTGCATCATCCAATTGTCCCACGGTGGCTCCGTGACTACATTTTACATCATCGGCATAAATCTCCAACTGGGGCTTACTATTTATTTTTGCATCTTCTGTCAGCAACAAATTCTTATTTGTTTGGTAAGCATTGGTGCGCTGAGCGTCTTTTCTCACCAACACACGACCGGCAAAAGCACCCGTGGCACGATCGTCGAGCACCCCTTTAAAGAGCTCGGTACTCAAACAATCAGGCTTAGCATGATCGACAAACGAAAAGTTATCAACATGCTGGTTTTTATCAGTCAGATAAAGGCCATAGATATGACTCTCGCAATGCTCCTCCTCCATGGTCACAACAACATTGTTACGCGCCACACCGGCATGTAAAGTCAGGTTGTTAGTAACAACATTAGAATACGCTTTCTGACGAATGAAGGTACTCGCTACCTGGGTAGTGAGATTATGTTGATTCTGTACATTGTAAATATCACACACCGCATTTTCACAGGCAATCACCTCGGTCACCGAATTGATCACGTATTTATTGGGTGACAAGGTATGCTCACAAACCATAATGCGGGCCTGGCTGTTCTCTTCCATGATCACCAGGTTACGCTGAAACGCCAATCGATCCACGTCACCGGTCATGATATTAACAATCTGAATAGCCTTATCAACCACTACTCCTTTGGGAACATACAAGAATAAACCATCCTGGGCAAAAGCAGTATTCATGGCAATAAGACCATCTCTGTCCATGTTTGCTGCTGTACCATAATACTTCTCCAGCAACTCGGGATGCTTCTTACCTATTTCGGCAATACTTCCCATAATCACCCCTTCAGGCAATCCAAAATCTTTTACGTTCTGAAAGGAGTACCAGCCATTCACCAAAAAAACCGGATAGCTTTCCAATTCGGGCACATCACACTGAAAGATATCCCCCAACTTTACTCCCAACTGTTCATTGGAAAAACCAATGGATAGCGTTCCTTTAAAAAAAGGTTGAAGATTAGTATATCGATATTCTTCTACCTTATTTGATGGGATGCCCAACCGCTCAAAATGCCCGATGGCTTCCTGACGCAATTCATTCATCCGGTCAGGGGCGCCATTCAACAGGTGTGCCTCATTTTGATTATATAGTGCCAGGTATTCCTCCTGCAGATTTACAATTTGACTTGTTACTGTCATAATGCCATAGGTTTTAATCTATTTGTGGCCCTTTCCTAATCCTCAAACTCTTTCTTAATCCAATCGTAACCTTTCTCTTCCAGCTCGAGGGCCAACTCTTTACCGGCCGATTTCACAATGCGCCCTTTATATAATACATGCACATAATCAGGCACAATATAGTCAAGCAAACGCTGATAGTGGGTAATCAAGATGGTGGCGTTATTTTCAGTCTTTAGTTTATTCACTCCATTAGCCACAATGCGTAAAGCATCAATATCCAGCCCCGAATCGGTTTCATCCAGAATAGATAGTGTGGGCTCCAGCATAGCCATTTGAAAGATCTCATTCTTCTTTTTCTCACCACCCGAAAAACCTTCATTCACCGAGCGATTAGTCAGTTTTGAATCAATCTCCACCAATTTCTTTTTGTCGCGCATTTTCTTCAGGAAATCACTGGCTGATAACGCCTCTTCCCCTTTATATTTACGATGTTCATTTACCGCCGTGCGCATGAAGTTAACCATACTCACACCTGGAATCTCAACCGGATACTGGAAACTCAAGAAAAGACCTTCGCGCGAGCGGTCCTCAGGAGGTAATTCCAGAAGTTTTTTCCCATTAAAAGACACCTCACCTTCCGTCACTTCAAATTTATCATTCCCGGCTAACACAGCCGACAAGGTACTTTTACCTGAACCATTCGGCCCCATGATAGCATGAATCTCTCCGGGTTTAACGGTGAGGTTGATGCCCCGAAGAATCTCTTTATCTTCAATTTTGGCGTGTAAATCTTTTATCACTAACATATTTGACACCTTCAATAATTTCTACAATTAGTTTTCTTCACTCCTGAACTCATCTTAAAACGAGAGAAAAGATAAAATACTACCCAACGCTTCCCTCTAAACTTATCTGAAGCAATTTTTGCGCTTCCACAGCAAACTCCATGGGCAACTGGTTAATTACCTCCTTCACATAGCCATTCACGATAAGGCCAATGGCGTCTTCAGTAGAAATACCCCTTTGATTACAATAGAAGATCTGATCCTCACCAATCTTTGAGGTAGTGGCTTCATGTTCAACAAGTGCCGAGTTATTACTGATCTCCAGATAAGGAAAGGTATGTGCCCCACATCTATCTCCCAGAAGTAATGAATCACACTGTGAAAAGTTCCGGGCATTCGCGGCTTTCTTGGAAACCTTCACCAAACCGCGATAGCTATTTTGGCTCTTTCCGGCCGATATCCCCTTAGACACAATTAAACTACGGGTATTCTTGCCCAGGTGAATCATCTTAGAACCGGTATCCGCTTGCTGATAATTATTGGTCACTGCCACCGAATAAAATTCGCCCACCGAATGGTCCCCCATCAATACACAACTTGGGTATTTCCAGGTGATGGCCGACCCGGTTTCAACCTGGGTCCACGATATTTTGGAATAGTCGCCTTTACAAATACCACGCTTGGTCACAAAATTGTAAATACCGCCTTTACCGTCTTTATCACCCGGATACCAGTTTTGCACCGTGGAGTATTTCACCTCGGCCCGGTCGTGCACCACAATTTCCACAATAGCGGCGTGTAACTGGTTCTCATCCCGCTGCGGCGCGGTACAACCCTCCAGGTAACTCACATAACTATCGTCTTCGGCCACTATAAGCGTCCGTTCAAACTGTCCGGTATTCATGGCATTGATCCGGAAGTAAGTGGATAGCTCCATGGGACAACGCACTCCCTTGGGAATAAATACAAAGGAGCCATCACTGAACACCGCCGAATTCAAGGCGGCAAAAAAGTTATCGCTATAAGGCACCACCGATCCCAGGTATTTCTTGATCAAATCAGGATATTCCTTCACTGCATCACTGATGGAACAAAAAATTACACCATGCTCGGCCAGCGTTTCACGGAAGGTCGTTTTCACAGAGATACTGTCCATCACCGCATCCACGGCAACACCCGACAACACCTTTTGCTCATCCAATGGAATCCCCAGCTTGTCAAACGTCGCTTTCAACTCGGGATCCACCTCATCCATGCTTTCCAGCTGAGGTTTTTGAACGGGAGCAGCATAATAAATAATGTCCTGGTAATCTATCTCGGGGATATTCAGGTGAGCCCAGTCCGGTGCTTTAAGCGTTTGCCAATGGCGAAAAGCCTTCAACCGGTATTCCAGCATAAATTCAGGCTCCCCTTTTTTGGCAGAAATCATCCTTACCACCTCTTCACTCAACCCTTTGGGGATCATCTCGGTTTCAATATCCGTATGGAAGCCATACTTATATTCCCCACCGGTCACTTCATCCAATATTTTGTTCTGATCGTCAGCCATAATGTGTACTAACTAATTTGTGTCAATCTAACAACAGAATAGGGCATTAGTTCATTCGCCAAATCCGCTGTTTTTGGGGATTTTTCATTTTTTAGGCAGGCAAAATTAATAAACTATTTAGATTAAATAAAATTTAGCCATTGGAAATTAATACACCCTGATAAACACCTGATAACCCTTGATTTTAAAGAAAAAACACGGAGTAATACTAAGGTGGAGGAAATAAGGGGAATTAAATGTAAGAATATGGAAATAGGTGGAAATAAATGGAAAAATATTGAAATAGATGGAAACAGGGAAAAAACTCGGCGCCTCTGCGGTGAATGGAAACAAGTGGAAATAAATAGAAACAAATTGAAATAGGTAGAAATAGATTGAAATAAGTGCAAAAACTCCACGCCTACTATATAACTCTTTTAAGTCCTCACTGGTTGATATTACCATCAAACCACCCCGATTTTCATTGCATACACAATGAAAATCACCCCTCCTAAATCTTTTCTACTCTTTATACTGATTATTGTTAAATATCCAATTGTATTAATTAAAGTGGATAAGTTGTTGAAAAACAGCAAAAAACAAGAGCGTAAGTTTCATAAATAATGTTATTTTRCGTATCTTGATAGCAATAGCATGAAAGACAGGAAGTTTGTTGGTTTTTTCCGGGGTTACTTACCAGATTATAGAATCGAGAAAAGAGCAGAAAAAGTTTTAGAAGACATGCTTAAATGTGGTAAAGTCGTCGTCAATAAGTTTTGTTCTACTTTTGCAGAAAAGAAAGCTGCATATGAGCTATTCAAAAACAATTCATTTACAGAAATGGAATTAATAGAGGCATTAACCGCTAAGTGTAAATCCAATCAAGGAGCGTCTCATTTATTATGCATAAATGATACTACAGAGATTAATTACACATCCCATATAGATAGAATAGGCAAAAAAGATAAAGATATAGGGCCAGGCACAAAAGATGTTAATGCTGGTTTCTTTTGTCACCCAATGTTGGTGATTGATCCTGAACAACAGTTACCAGTAGGCTTCTCATCAGTTCAGATTTGGAATCGTTCATGGAACAAAAAAAATAAGCATGAAAGGTGTTATAAAAAATTAGCTATTGAAGATAAAGAGTCCTTCCGATGGCTCAAAGCACCTCAGGAAACAGAAGCCTTATTGACACAAACTCCAATGCTAACTATGATTGGAGACAGAGAATCAGATATATATGAAGAGCTAGCATGTATACCTAATGAGCAAAATCATTTATTAATCCGTTCAAGCATAAATAGAAGGTTGTATGATCAGGAGTATAAACTCTTTGATTATTTAGAATCACAACCCATGCAATTAGAATATACATTACAGATTAGTCACAACAAAAAACGACAAAAGAGGATTGCTAAAATGACACTTAAATTTGCTAAGGTCAAGATTGCGAAGCCCAAAAATAGGAAACAAGAATTGATAGACTATCCGGACTATATTGAGATGTGGGCGATTGAAGCTCGGGAATTACCTGAATCTACACCAAAAGATGAGGARCCTGTGTTATGGCGCTTATTAACGACTCATGCTTTGTCAAATGTCCAAGATGCACTTCAATGTATCGAATGGTACAGTATGAGGTGGCTAATTGAAGAACTCTTTAGAGTTTTAAAAAGCAAAGGCTTACAAATTGAATCATCTCAATTGGAAACCGGAGCAGGTCTAAAAAAACAAGTAGTAATGGCTTTACAAGTGGCATTAACCACCATGACGCTAAAGATGGCTTATGATAACAACCATAAAATAAAAGCCAGTATTCTTTTTTCTAGAGATGAAATTCAATTTTTCAGAATACTTAATGAAACACTGGAAGGTAACACTCAAAAACAAAAGAATCCATTCCTTAAAGATTCGTTGGCATATTGCTCTTGGGTACTCTCTAGATTAAGTGGATGGAGCGGATATGCATCCCARTCTAAACCAGGCTATATCTCAATAAAATGTGGCTTGGATATTTTTAGAATCAAATATGAAGGATATGCACTTGCTATGAGTTTATTAAACAATAATGAGTTAAAAGAGTAG
>RHGE01000259.1 GCA_004296775.1 Marinilabiliaceae bacterium JC017 | reverse complement strand
TAAAATAAAAATAGAAAGAATAGAGGATTCCATATTTATCAGATAAACCTGAACAATTGTCACTGGAAGTAATTAAATTATGAATATTTTTAAAATTTAAGGGATCACAAATCTTTTTCACAAAAATGGAAACACTGTTGTTACTGAAATAGAATGATAACAATATATACAACAATACTATTTGACTTGAGGTTCCGTAAGTTTTTTGTAACCTTTCCATAAAATAAATAAAATGAAATAGAATGTATGAATGACCCCCTGCCTCAAACGTTACAGCGATTYACARCTATTTTCATAAGAGCCAAAGAAAATAGATCTGTTACATATGTAATTTACTCGATCGTTTATTAATCAGATTCATACAGATACAGATATTAAAATTGAGATTTCAATTGCCGATTAAGTTCTGTCCACCCTCCCCGCGATGATCAATTATAATAAAAAAAGGATCKTCTTTTACGGGAKGCTAGAGGAGATAGTATAGGTACAAAGCAAAAAAAATAGGTCSAGATKAAGTCGTTGTTCYTTTTTTTTTGACCCCAAAACCCAGTGGCTTAATCCCGTTGATTGAATTCAATTAGTACCAAGAACCMCCTCTTGTGTAGAATTCAAAAATCGACAGAGAAATTTTTGGCTATCTCATTTAAGTTTACATTTAAGTTTAAGGGAGAGGGAATAAGAGATAGGAAATATAGGGGCTTTTCTTTCGTATTTCGGGATCATTGAAAATTCAAATAGATATGGCACCGAACTTCTTATTAATTTCAATATGAATATCAGAGGAGAGGGGTGGGCATACAATGAAAGGCCGTCCTACTTTTTTATTCAACCTATTGCGATCTCTGTTCCCATCTAACCTGGCTCACAAAGAGATTAAGTTACATCTGCGTATCATTTGAACGCAATTCAGTTTGTGAAAAAATATGATTCACAGCAGAATCCGTAAGAATTAGAAACARGAATAACAKCCAATATTACACTCTTAATTATTACACTCTTAAACAGAGTGTTGTTCAAAAAAGCAATCTTTTTTCTGATATAATAGGTGCTCTGGGACGGAAGGATTCGAACCTCCGAATAGCGGGACCAAAACCCGTTGC
>RHGE01000256.1 GCA_004296775.1 Marinilabiliaceae bacterium JC017 | reverse complement strand
AAATGCGGTTCAATTTCACAGTCATAATACTGTATATATACTTTTTCTTTACCTGATCCCAGGTGTTAAGATACTAAAAACAGTTTTCTATGGTGCCATAAATTGACAAAAAGGGAGGATTGGGACAGAATGGACGTGTGCATTTGGAACAAACATCCCATCAGCCTAATTTACAACCACTAACTAAAAAGGAGTTGTTATGGCAAGACAGAAGGGTGTTATTAAGCTGGAAGGACGGATCGGGGATTTGTCTTTCTACAAGAACGGTGGTGAATACATGGCCCGTTCAAAAGGTGGTGTGGATGGAGACCGGATAAAAAATGACCCGGCCTTTGCGCGTACCCGTGAAAACGGTGCTGAGTTTGGACGTGCCGGTAAGTCTGGTAAATTATTGCGCAATGCCTTGAAAGGGCTTGTTTCCAAGGCGGCGGATAACCGCGTGGCGAGTAGGCTGGCATCGGACATGCTGAAGGTGATCCAGGCGGATAGTACGAATGTGCGCGGTGAGCGMAATGTTACCCAGGGTGACCTGATGTTGTTGGAGGGATTTGAGTTTAACGGCGCCATGGGGCTGGAATCGGTTGTGTTTTTAGCCTATACAAGCACCATCGATCGGGAGACCGGCGAGGCAAAAGTCWGCATCAGTGAATTTGACCCGGAAAAGGAGATTGCTGCGGTGGAAGGCGCTACGCATTTTCGATTTGTGGCAGGGGCTGCTGCCATTGATTTTGAGAACCAGAGCTACGAGGTAGACGTGACGGAGAGTACCGATATCCCCTATTCTATTGAGAGTGGTGCGGCRGTTGATTTAACGGCTACTCTTTCGGCGAATGGTACGCATCCGATTTTCCTGGTGTTTGGGGTGGAATATTACCAGTCGGTGAATGGGCACATGTACCCGCTGAACAATAAGGACTCGAACCCGCTGGCAATCGTGGCGATTGATTTGCCTTAAGGATTTTAAGACATCAGATAAACGGGACGCATCATGACTGAGCAACATGTTAGTAAAGGCGGGAAAGCAGGATTCCTGGGGGGAAGTCTGATCAGTTTGTTTATGAGCGTTTCGTTTAATGATGTTTTTGAGACGGTCTTCTATGCGGCGCTGGGCACCATCGT
>RHGE01000255.1 GCA_004296775.1 Marinilabiliaceae bacterium JC017 | reverse complement strand
ATTTTCGTCGCGCCACCGCCGGCCCGCTTATTTGACGGGCCTTCGCGCTTGGGATCATCACGGTCCAGCTCGTCGATTGGATTTTTGCGTTATTCTGTTGATTTGTATTGGAGGTGTAAAAACTAGAGGTAGGAWCGGGTTATACAGTCGTCAATATGGGCAACGGCCATCTCTGACTCACCTTTTGTTAGAATGTCAAGACTTGAAGACTCTGTATTTTAATCGGGACGTTGTCCCAAACCCTACTTACTTTTTGGCATTGCCCCAAAAAGAGTAAACAAAAAGGTCTAGTCAAATAAAAGCTTCCCTCCACCTCCTCGATGAATTTTTGCCAACCCACCAGCCAGAATTCCCGCATTCATTTTCGTCGCGCCTGCGCCGGCCCGCTTATTTGACGGGCCTTCGCGCTTGGGATCATCATGGTCATACTCATAATGATTGAGTGTAGTGGAACTTTGTTAGATGAAGTTTTTTATCAATGGGACGTTGTCCCAAACCCTACTTCATTTTTGGCATCGCCCCAAAAACGAAGCAAAAAACGCTAGTCAAATAAACGCTTCTGCCCACCTCTTTGATGAATTTTTACTAACCCACTGGCCGGAATTCCCGCATTCATCTACGTCGCGCCACCGCCGGCCCGCTTATTTGACGGGCCTTCGCGCTTGGGATCATCATGGTCATACTCATAGTGATTGAGTGTGGTAGATCTTTGTTAGATGAAGTTTTTTATCAATGGGACGTTGTCCCAAACCCTACTTCATTTTTGGCATCGCCCCAAAAACGAAGCAAAAAACGCTAGTCAAATAAACGCTTCTGCCCACCTCCTTGATGAATTTTTGCCAACCCACTGGCCGGAATTCCCGCATTCATCTGCGTCGCGCCACCGCCGGCCCGCTTATTTGACGGGCCTGTGCGCTTCGGATCATCATGGTCCAGCTCGTCGATTGGATTTTTGCGTTATTCTGTTGATTTGTATTGGAGGTGTAAAAACTAGAGGTAGGATCGGGTTATACAGTCGTCAATATGGGCAACGGCCATCTCTGACTCACCTTTTGTTAGAATGTCAAGACTTGAAGACTCTGTATTTTAATCGGGACGTTGTCCCAAACCCTACTTACTTTTTGGCATTGCCCCAAAAAGTAA
>RHGE01000253.1 GCA_004296775.1 Marinilabiliaceae bacterium JC017 | reverse complement strand
TCTTCCTCTCCAGGACTTCGAAAAGGTACTTTTGGAACACCAATAGGCATTAAATGAAAGAAAAAAATTAAGTACTATATTTCACTTTGATGTGGAAACGTAATAATGGGTTTAATTGTCTTCATAATATTGGCCGTTATTATATTTGACTATATTTTATCCATATATTGGATAAGGTCATAAAGGAAGACAGAATGAATAAAGTAAATCAAATTCTTACGAATAGGTCCTTCGAATGATGAACAAGTATGGATGTATTCACTCATAGAAAACGGGCTCAACCCCCCATTGCGTATTGGTACTTATCGGGTATAGAATAGATCTGCTTCTCTTTGTTCCTACSAACARAATTGYTYCATTATTRCCAACAGAATAGAACAAATATTAACTCCTGCTCCGAGATAATCCACTGAAGGGGGGAGGTCCATAGCATAGTTTTTTCAATGCAMTAAAGTTACATAGTGTCTATTTTTCTTTSATAAAGGGGTATTTCCATGGGTTTGCCTTGGTATCGTGTTCATACYGTTGTATTGAATGATCCCGGWCGGTTGCTTKCTGTYCATATAATGCATACAGCTYTGGTTGCTGGTTGGGCCGGTTCGATGGCTCTATATGAATTAGCAGTTTTTGATCCTTCTGATCCCGTTCTTGATCCAATGTGGAGACAAGGTATGTTCGTTATACCTTTCATGACTCGTTTAGGAATAACCAATTCATGGGGCGGTTGGAGTATCACAGGAGGTACCATAACGAATCCAGGCATTTGGAGTTACGAAGGTGTGGCCGGAGCGCATATTGTGTTTTCTGGCTTGTGCTTCTTKGCAGCTATTTGGCATTGGGTKTATTGGGATCTAGAAATATTTAGTGATGAACGTACAGGAAAACCTTCTTTGGATTTGCCCAAGATTTTTGGAATTCATTTATTTCTTTCAGGGGTGGCTTGCTTTGGTTTTGGCGCATTTCATGTAACAGGGTTGTATGGTCCTGGAATATGGGTGTCCGATCCTTATGGACTAACTGGAAAAGTACAATCTGTAAATCCAGCGTGGGGTGTGGAAGGTTTTGATCCTTTTGTTCCGGGAGGAATAGCCTCTCATCATATTGCAGCGGGGACGTTGGGCATATTAGCGGGCCTATTCCATCTTAGTGTTCGTCCGCCTCAACGTCTATA
>RHGE01000252.1 GCA_004296775.1 Marinilabiliaceae bacterium JC017 | reverse complement strand
AAAAATTCTGGTTAATCATTGATTCATCTGGTGTCTAAATATATGATTCATTTTACAAGTTTACTAGATCGAAAATTTATGACGTTTAAAAATTAATAGATCCAATGTCACAYTCAGTAAARATTTATGATACWTGTATAGGRTGTACTCMATGTGTYCGAGCMTGCCCYACAGAYGTATTAKAAATGATACCTTGGGATGGATGTAAAGCTAARCAAATWGCTTCTGCTCCAAGAACMGARGACTGTGTCGGTTGTAAGAGATGTGAATCCGCCTGTCCAACGGATTTCTTGAGTGTTCGAGTTTATTTATGGCATGAAACAACTCGMAGYATGGGTCTAGCTTATTGATATGTTCCAGAAAACTCCACGCGAATCCATTTGATTTTTTTTTTACCGACAAAAACCCGTACTCAAAAACAATAAAAAAAATATATTTTTTTTTGAGCACGGGTTKTTCTTGTCCAAGTGTATCTTGTCTTTACCACGAATTATTTTCCTTGGTTAACAATAATTGTAGTTTTTCCAATATTTGCGGGCTCCTTAATTTTCTTTCTCCCCCATAGAKGAAATAAGATAATAAGGTGGTATACTATATGTATATGTATCTTAGAGCTCCTTCTAACGACCTATGCATTCGGTTATCATTTTCAATTGGATGATCCATTAATCCAATTTTCGGAGGATTATAAATGGATCAATTTTTTTGATTTTGATTGGAGATTGGGAATAGATGGACTTTCTATAGGACCTATTTKACTGACAGGATTTATCACCACTTTAGCTACTTTAGCGGGTCGGCCAGTTASTCGAGATTCCCGATTATTCCATTTCTTGATGTTAGCAATGTACAGTGGTCAAATAGGATCATTTTCTTCTCGAGACCTTTTACTTTTTTTCATCATGTGGGAGTTAGAATTAATTCCTGTTTATCTWCTCCTATCTATGTGGGGAGGGAAGAAACGTCTGTACTCAGCTACAAAGTTTATTTTGTACACTGCAGGAGGCTCGMTTTTTCTCTTAATGGGAGTGCTGGGTATCGGTTTATATGGTTCCAATGAACCAACATTAAATTTTGAAACATTAGCTAATCAGTCGTATCCTATAGCATTGGAAATACTATTCTATCTTGTATTTCTTATTGCTTTTGCTGTCAAATCACCGATTATACCT
>RHGE01000250.1 GCA_004296775.1 Marinilabiliaceae bacterium JC017 | reverse complement strand
AACCGCAAGAAATAGTGCTCATTGGTGACTTTTTTACGCTTGAAGTTTTTAATAAACAGGCTCCCCTTGCGGTGGTAAGTTTTATTATAGGCTTGTGTGTAGGAGCTGAAGAGGTTGGCAAATTGTTTGGACAGGTACTGCTCCATTGTCTCTCCTGTTATCGTTTTAGGAGCCTCATGACCAGAGGCCATCTTTTCATTAATAAGCGCATTCAGATCTTGCTCCTCCCGGATGGTCACCAACAGGTGAAGGTGATTAGGCATAAGGCAATAGGCCAATGTTTTTACTATGGGGTAAATGTGTTTTTTGTATTCATCGAGGAAAAAATGGTAGTCCCTATCTTCGGAAAACAAATTATCGTAGCCGTTGGCGTGGGTGTAAATATGGTAAGTGCAATTAGGCTGAAGTGGTTTCATGGTAGTTGAATTTTGAAGTTATTGGTTGAGTAACATAGACCTTTTCCAAAGTTTAAAACTTTGGAAAAGATGTAGGCTATGGAAGAAGGGCGTCCACCTGGTACCGGAACAGCTCTCCCTGCAGGTGGTGACCATCGAGGTTGAGCAACATGGCACTGGGATGGTGTTTTTCGTTACAGCAGATAACCGCCACATTGGCAGCATTGAGCTTTTGTAGGGCCGGCAGGGTAATGGTGATTTGAGGATTTTCGAGCACTACCAACGCAATGTCTTCAATGGGCACTGATCGTTCCTGGTTCTCTTTTTTCAGACACACCACCAGTTGCTCGAAATGGGTGCGAATATGTGCCGGATTGGTAAAAAAAAGGGTACGTTTTAGCATGACTTCTGCATTTGGAGTTAAATAAATTTGAACTTTTCCTGACCTCTTGAACTTTTCCAAAGTTTGAAACTTTGGAAAATATTTTAATAGTCAAGAGACCCATCCATGGGCCCTTGGTGGCAAGAAAGGAAATTGCTTAATCCATTGAACCGCTCCAAAACCTCAGAATAATCCACCAGCGTATTTTGTTGTTTTTCGATGGCGTTAAAGGATGAATATTTCCATTGGCCGGGCTGCGCAAAACCAAGCACAACAGGATTGAAATGGATGTAGTTGACCAACCGCAAGAAATAGTGCTCATTGGTGACTTTTTTACGCTTGAAGTTTTTAATAAACAGGCTCCCCTTGCGGTGGTAAGTTTTATTATAGGCTTGTGTGTAGGAGCTGAAGAGGTTGGCAAATTGTTTGGACA
>RHGE01000026.1 GCA_004296775.1 Marinilabiliaceae bacterium JC017 | reverse complement strand
TTTGCGACCCATCATTTGGAACAGGGAACAGATTTGCGTTTTATCCAGGAATGGCTGGGACACTATTCCTCTACGACAACGGAAATATATACTCATGTAACGAATAAAAACATGCAGCAATTTAAAAAACCCATCGATGATATTTTGGACGATAGCTAAAAAGGTAAACATACAGCCTAATTTTAGAGCTGTATGTTTACCTTTTAAATTGATAAATGAGATGTATATACACCTGGGTAAACTTCCTGTGGTGTTATGCGCAATTAAAAATAAGAACCCTGAGATTAACTAAACTAAAATAGAAAATGCAACCTGTACCAAGTTACCAAGTCGTTGAATTTCTTGACTGGTTTAAACATAAACAACAACGTATAGATTTAAATAGCGAAAAGCTAGAAGAAATTGCTAAATTTTATTTACAAGAGTATCAATTGCATAGACCAGCACGATTTAATATGCATTTTATTCTTGAAATATTCCAAATATGTCCACAAATAGGTGAAAGAGATATATTCAGGGAAATGGAACATTTTGCTCAATGTGGTGAATGTTTGCATTATATTTTTAGAAGAGAAATTTGGCGTGACAAACGTTTTCCAAGAGTTAGGCTTCATCCCTTACTTGAACGTTTTATAAATTACTTAAGAGAAAGAGATTCCCAGCTTTTTTACAGCTTTGATAGAGATTTTGAAGATGTTGATTCCTCTGATGAAATACATCACCAATTTAAAAATTGGATTCGAAGGAATGGAGAAGTATTACTTTTTGATTTCAAGCTATTCATTGAAAATGTTGAAAAATCTCTTATTAAAGATTTTGAAATAAAAATAAGAAGAGAACGCCGACATTTAGATAGAGGTATTGAACGGGAAAGAGAAGATACATTTGGAGAGATTAATATTTCAAACTTGGGGATTGAAAATGAATCCCATCGTCTTGCGGATTCTGTTCGATATCTGTTATCAGATGACAGGAACTTACAAAATCAAGAGTTACTTCGACTTTATTCGACAGTTTTTCAAGATGATTTTTCTAAAACTCTAGAGTTTTTCAACTGGATTTTGGAGAACTATCCAAAAGTCAATTTAGCGAGTGATATACCATCTAGTAAAATAGATGAACTGATAGACCAATTTTGCGAACAATATTCTTATTCTGAAATTAAGACCTTTAAGAAACAAGTTGAAAAAATTTTTAGAGGTGAAATAGAAGGTAATCTTTTAAGTAAAATTCGTAATTGGTTCAATAGAATTGGAAACAAAATTGATTATTCCACTAATCCATTTGATAGATACAATCAAGTCAATTTTCATGGTGTATTTTTATTCCCAAATTATGGCAGTTCTGATTTAATAAAATTCATTGATGAATCTTGGCAAGATTTAAACAGTTTAACGGGTGAATGGATTGATGTTTATTATAGCAAAGAAGATATTAGTAAACGCAATGGATTTGATATACTGCAAGACTTTAAAAGTTTTAGCAATATAAAATTTACAGATCTACCATCGTTTATAGTTTGGGATACTTCATTAAAAAATGCAATTGCAATTCCATTATCTGAGTTAGATAATAATCAAATATTGATGTCAATTCAGCATATTGTACAGTCAATAAAAGACAATAAAAACTTAAAAGAAGTTGCAACAAGTGGACTAAATTATATAAATACTCAACTTGATAAAAAACAACCAAAACAAATACATTACTTTATGGGTGATAGCTTTGAATTTAATAACGCACAGAATTTCACTTTTGTTAATAAATCAACAGTGAAAAATTCTTTCAACAAGATTAAAGAGCAATTTGATGATGAAACTGCTGAAGTGATAACTCAAATTGCAGAGATTATCGAAAGTTCTAAAAACAAAGAAGCTGCTGAACTTTTTGATGCATTTAATGAAGAAGTAAATAAACCAGAACCAAAAAAATCTCTTTTAAAGACCTTTTGGACAGGGTTGACAGCTGCTTTGCCATTATTGTCTACTACTGCATCAATTGCTGAAAAAGTAATGAAACTGATAAATTAAAAGCGCATAACACGCGATATAGTAAATAAGGGTTTCAGTGGTTTGCGTAGCAAAGCAACCCGCTTCAATATTTCTAGTATCTTGATAGGTAATAAGCCCGCAATCCCTTACTAACCATATCGCCACCGTTAGCTGCAAGTGAGAGAAGCGACAGTATTACAATTAACATTCAAGTAGGATAAATGAATTTAAGGAAAACAGAGGAAGTAATAAACGATATTAAAACACTTATATATTCAAAAGGATATATTTATACCCTTTGTATGATTATATATGAGGATTTTCATATTATTCTTCAAGAAATTAATAAGGTAGATTTTAGGTCTCGACTAAATAAAAATGAAGTTTCTTTACTAATTGGCTTTTTAATACAAAGACAAATTGATTTGACAGTACCTGATAGTCCACTTGATGTAACAAAATCTAAGGAAAAGACATATGGGTTAATGCATGAACTTCATATGTCACTTATGGCTTCATTCTTTGAGAAAATAAAAAAGTTTCCTCCACAAAAACGTGAGAACGTAGATTTCAGAGCTGAAATGAATTCATTTTATGGTGATGACAACATGTTTATTGAGCCGATTTTTTATGCAAATGATGGAGTGTATGATTTTCAGTATACCGATTTCTTGGAGAGAAAATATCGTTATGATCAAAAATGGCTACTAGAGAATAGACGCTTTGATTTCGATAAAACCAAAGTCATTCTGCAAAGGATAAAAGATATACTTCAAGAGAAATCTAAAAAAGTAAATTTTCTCAGTTTAAAAGAAAAACTGCCTGAGATAATAGAAACAATTAAAGAAGATAATCCATCTAAGAATATTGAAGAGCAGATAAAAGAAGTATTACCAGCTTATGAGTTTTATCAATATGTCAACTTATTTTCTGATTTTCCAGAAAATGAATCAATTGATTTTGAGTCTCTACCAGATGATGCATGGAAAGTTTTTTATAAGAACTTAATTGATTTATTTATAATTCGCAGAGATGACTTTGATAGCGAAGTGAAAATCGATTCATTTTTAGATAACTTCTCTATTAAAATAAATGAAAAAAAAATAAATACTCATTTTAAGCAAATTGGCGATTTTAATCTTTTTAATGCTCACCCAATTCTGCAAATAGATAGTGAAAGATTTTTTGTTCCTATAACCTTTAGTCTATACGAAGCATGTTATGAAAGTCCCTATTATTGGATGCTTCAAGATAAAGCTTATAAAGACATTCTTGCAGAAAATAGAGGGAATAGTGGAGAGGAAATATCATTCGAATTCTTGTCAAATGTTTTTGGAAAACAAAGAACATTCAAGTCTGTTAAAATAATCACTAAAAAAGGGAATGATGATACAGATATTGACGTATTATGTATTCTCGGTAGTAAGGCTTTATGTGTACAGGTAAAATCAAAGAAGCTAACCGAGTTTTCAAAAAAAGGAAGTTTTTCTCATTTGCAAAAGGACTTTAAAGGAGCAGTTCAAGATGCATATGAACAAGGTATTGTATCACGTAGCAAGATTTTAGCAAGAGAATCAAAGTTTTATGATGAAAATGGTTCATTAATAGAACTATCTGAAAGTATAGATGAAGTTTATATCATGGGTGTCACATCGGAGAATTATCCATCACTAACTCATCAAGCCCATACTCTTCTGGAAAAGCAAAGCAATGAACCTTTCCCTTTGTTCTTAACTGTTTTTGATTTAGAATTAGTCTCACACTATTTAAGTAATCCATATGACTTTCTATACTATGTTCGACAAAGAATTGACCTAATGGATTATTTTAAAGCTGATAATGAAATGATTTTTTTAGGCTACCATTTAGAAAATAAATTATGGAGATTACCAAATAATGATTTCGTATCACTTGACAATGACTTTGGTGGAGCAATAGATAGAAATTATTATCCATTAAGATTAGGTGTTAATATCACTGACGAAGGTGATTCTATTAAAAACAGATGGAAAAATGGGAACTTTGACGAATTGTGTAATTTGCTTGCTAAGGCAAATGAACCTAAAGTAACCGATGCCATTTTTACATTGTTAGATTGGGATGGACCGTCTAGAGATAAATTAACGAAATATATTCGCAAAATTAAAACCCAAACAATTCAAGACAACAAATGGCATAATTTTTCAATGCTTTCAAATAATAGAAAGGGAGCAAATTCTGGTGTTACATATGTTTCTTGGGAAAATGATAATCCCGATGAACTTCTTGACCGACTATTGACATTAAGCAAAGCGCGGAAATATAAAAGTAAAGGAGATGTATGGGTTGGATTTGGAAGTTTAAGGAATAGCCCTCGAATGATTGATACATTTGTTTTTAATAACCATAAATGGCAATTTGATAAAGATTTAAAAGATGCAACAAATATTTTATTCAAAGAAAAAGGACAGGGAACTGTATTTAACCTAGACAAGAAAATAGGTAGGAACGATAAATGTTATTGTGGAAGTGGGTTGAAGTATAAAAAGTGCTGTGGAAAAGATAAGCAATAACACCAGCAGCTAACACACGCTATATACCATAGGCGGGTTGCGGGTTTTCGAATGTTTTTGTGCTTTTAATGAGCAACGGCAAGGTAGCCATTTTAGAATAGTTATAGTTAAATGTAATTATAAAATCGCTACCTTTCCTTTTTATATAAATTGAAACATAAATCAACTAAGGCGCCTACGTTACATAGCGCCATCCGTTGGCGGTAATTTTAATGGAGTGCGGAATAACAAATAAATTAAGATTTTATGACAGATAAACAATTTCTAAGATTGACTCCTTTCGGATGTGAGAAAAAGCAAACATATTTTGAGTTTGGATACTTATCTGTGCTTTTCGTTATAACAATTTTACTGTTATTCTCTATATATTGTAACTGGATAAAATTGCCTTCTCATTTTAATAAACATTTTGCATACTCTGCAATTGGAGCATTTTTGGGAGGTTGGTGCTTTGATGTAAAATGGTTTTATAGAGCTGTTGCATACAGTAAAGAAATTAAACGATATAATATAGATAAAACAGATAAAAACTCAGAAGAAAAAGGAGGTATTTTCAAGTGGGAGTTTAATCGTTTTTATTGGAGGCTATTGACGCCTTTTGCTTCATTAGTTGTAGGATTTGGGACATTTTGTATAGTAACATCAGGATTAATACCGTTTATAGAGGTAAATTGCACTTCAGGAAAATCAGCATTTGGTTTTTCATTTATATTTGGTTACTTCTCTGATTTGGCAATTGGTAAAATGGCCGATTGGGGAAATCAATTACTAAAAAAGCAGAAAGGGAATGAAAAGGATAATTGATGAATGTACTGTTTGCTCCGAAATTCTTGGCAGAGCTGAAGGATTTCCAAGTGATTATGCTAGACTAATTGAACAAGAAAGAAATATAATTGCTCAGACAAATAATTTTTGTGTTCTTCCTTCAATTGGTCCGTTAAATGAATTTCATTTAATAATAGTTCCCAAAAACCATTATACTGCAATTGCTCAACTAGACAACGTTCAATTTGAGGAGTTAATTAATATCAAACAAGAATTAAATGATTTCAACAAAACTGTTTTAAAGGAGAACACTGTTTATTTTGAACATGGGTCATGTATTAAGTCCCATTTTGATTCGTCTTGTATAGACCATGCACATTTACATGCGCTAGGTTTGTCTCAAAAGCTAATTGAACACATCAAAAAACTAATTAATCTGACCCCAATTGAATTTCAAGAGATTAAAAACCTTTCTAATAAAAGCTATTTGTTTTATGAAGATTTAGAAAGTAATTGTTTTTATAACAATGACGAATCAATGCCTTCTCAATTTATTCGTAGAATATACTGTCAACTTATTTCAAATGAAATGGAATGGAATTGGAGGTATCACCCTAATATTAAAAGGATTGAAAAGATATTAAGTAACTACCAAAACTTTAAATTATAAAAAAACTACCGCCAATCGAGTAGCCAGCCGCTAGGCCAATAGCCTAGCGGAAAAGCTCTCACACCAACGTAGTACGCGAACTTCACCCCTTCCTTTCGATCCAAATGGCCACCGGACATTTAAATCTCAGGCACCTATACGGCGGTTCTCTACATCATGGGGAATTGAAAATCGACGCAGTCAATAGCGAATTCAGGTTTGTAGGTAAGGATGAAGACATTTGATTGTACATATCAGCCAGAGGAATGTATCCACGCTTTTTAAGTCGATCTACAGTGATGGTAGTTCCCCACGTTCAGCGAAGCGTCTCGCTTCGTTGCCACCATCCGGCCTCCGGCCGCATATTAATTCACACATTCGTTTGTTTTTTTTTCGTGGTTATAATTTCCCCGGCTAGCGCGGATTTGCAATACGTGTTGTAACTTCGGCTTACCGCAGAATGATTCAAATGTACTTGGTTGAAGATTTATACCATCTATTACCGGTAAACAGATATTCGTTTGGATGATTGTTAAACCTTCAGGTTTTGAAAACCTGAAGGTTTGTAAGCAACAGCAATGAAAATTGGTGAGGCCTGAAAAGAATGATAGTGTTTCCCTTGGCTAGCGCGGATTTGCCATCCACGCCCCATCATTTAATCACAAAACATCCAGTACCACCTGCTCTCCTGGCATGGTAAAAGTGATAAAATAGACTCCTTCCGGTTTATGAAACTTATATTTTCTAATCATAGCTGATATCTACTGAGTCACTATACACCGATTGCAAATCGTTGCTAGCGGGGGGGGATTATAGTCGGTATTTGCTGCGCTAATCGCTCACAAATAACCTCCAGTGCTCGGATCTAGCCGAACCACCTTGCAGCTTACTAACGGTTCGAAGCGTTACCTCCGCCCGTGATGGAACTTTACTCACAATTATTCATAACACAGAGGAGTTCGTGATTTTCAATTCACCCTCTGGATAATTAATACTCACTATTGCTTGTTCTATTTCTAATAATTTGTATTTTCGACTTTTTCTAGGACTTACAATAGCGTGCACTGCTGCTCATGCAGGGCACACACACGCAGTATATTTAATAAGGATTTCAGTGGTTTGCGAAGCACAGTTGCTCGCTCCAAAATTAATAGTAACTTGATAGGCAAAAAGCCCGTAATCCCTTACTAACCATACCGCCACCGTTGGGCACAATTAAAGAAAACAATCTAATTTTCAATTAAAAGAATTCTACTTAGCAATGGCAATTTATTTAAACGACCTTTTACGACTAGATAAACTTGAAAACGTAAAAATACGATTCAACCAATCGACCAGCAACGCAAATCCGATAGACGTGTTTAAGAACGATAGGTACTCTTTGTTAAATTGGCAGTTTCATAACTACTCCAAGAATCGGTCTTTTTATGAGGGCCAAATTGCTATTGGATTTGTAAGAATTGAAGGTGACAAATGGCTGCTTTTTGATATAAGCTTAATCACAAGAGATTTAAACAAGTTTAATACGGTTGGTTACGAATTTGAAACATTAACTGATTACGAAAAGTATTTTGGGCGAGTTATTATTGAATTTAAAAACAAAGCTCAAAATATGATTAGAAAAGCAGAAAGTGTTATACATGAATGCAAGGTCATACAGATTTTAGAAGATACTTTTGATAATGATGTTTTTCCAGGATATGAAAATGTAAACTTATCATGGCATGACCTGAATAGAGTTATTAATAAAGGAGTTTGGAAATCAACATTAGAGAATCAAAAAGGAATTTACCTAATTACGGATACGAATAGTGGAAAAATGTATGTTGGTTCTGCATACGGAAATAATATGATTCACGGCAGGTGGTCAGATTATATACGGACAGGACATGGTGGAAACGAAGAATTAAAGAAGCTTGAGTTTAGTTATATCCAGAATCACTTTAGATACTCAATTCTTGATATTTACAAATCGACAATAGATGATAATGTGATAATTGACAGAGAAAGTTGGTGGAAAAAGACCTTAATGACAAGGGATTTTGGATATAATAAAAACTAATAACTGTGCCCAATCAAGTAGCCAGCCGCTAGGCCAATAGCCTAGCGGAAAAGCTCTCACACCACCATACGTACGCGGGCTTCGTCCCTATCTTTCGATCCAAATGGCCACCGGACATTTCAATCTCAGGCCCCTATACGGCGGTTCTCTACATCATGGGGAATTGAAAATCGACGCAGTCAATAACGAATTCAGATTTATTGGCAAGGATGAAGACATTTGATTGTACATATCAGCCAGAGGAATGTATCCACGCTTTTTAAGTCGATCTACAGTGATGGTAGTTCCCACGTTCAGCGAAGTGTCTCGCTTCATTGCCACCATCCGGCCTCCGGCCGCATATTAATTCACACATTCGTTTGTTTTTTTTCGTGGTTATAATTTCCCCGGCTAGCGCGGATTTGCAATACGTGTTGTAACTTCGGCTTACCGCAGAATGATTCAAATGTACTTGGTTGAAGATTTATACCATCTATTACCGGTAAACAGATATTCGTTTGGGTGATTGTTAAACCTTCAGGTTTTAAAAACCTGAAGGTTTATAAGCAACATCAATGAAAATTGGTGAGGCCTGAAAAGAAAGATAGTGTTTCCCTTGGCTAGCGCGGATTTGCCATCCACGCCCCATCATTTAATCACAAAACATCCAGTACCACCTGCTCTCCTGGCATGGTAAAAATGATAAAATAGACTCCTTTCAATTTATGAAACTTATATTTTCTAATCATAGCTGATATCTATTGAGTCACTATACACCGATTGCAAATCGTTGCTAGCGGGGGGAGTATTTGCTGCGCTAATCGCTCACAAATAATCTCCAGTGTTCGGTTCTAGCCGAACCACCTTGCAGCTTACTAACGGTTGGAAGCGTTACCTCCGCCCGTGATGGGACTTTACTCACTATTATTCATAACACAGAGGAGTTCATGATTTTCAATTCACCCTCTGGATAATTAATACTCCCTATTGCTTGTTCTATTTCTAATAATTTGTATTTTTCGACATTTTCTAGGACTTACAATAGTGTGCACTGCTGCTCATGCAGGGCACACACATGCTGCAATAAAGCAAAAGAGGCGCAGTAATTATTGGAAGTTTTCTACGGGTTTCATTCAACGCCAAAGCTTTCAATTGATTTCAAAACAGAAAAGCTATAAACCAATTAAAAACTTCGGCTCCTTAGTATTATAGAAAGTGAATCTGACCACAATCCCTTTCGCTTCATGCAGCCGATCCGTTAGCAGGCATTAAGACTAGCATTTCAACAAAACATCAAATGTGTATATCTTTATTAAATGGAAAACTCGGAAATCAAAATATACAAAACACCAGAAGGTAACACCTCAATTGAAGTTAAACTGGAAAAAGAAACTGTCTGGTTGTCTCAGAAGCAGATGGCTGAGCTGTTCGACAAAGATAGTGATACAATAGGTTTGCATTTAAAGAATATCTATAAATCAAAGGAGTTAGAAGAAATTTCAACTACCGAGAAATACTCGGTAGTTCGTCAAGAAGGAAAACGAAAAGTTAAACGACAGATAAAATATTATAATCTTGATGCAATAATTTCTGTTGGTTATAGGGTCAATTCTAAACGAGGTATTTTATTTAGAAAATGGGCAACACAATTACTAAAAGATTATTTAATTAAAGGGTATGCAGTAAATCAACAAAAACTTGAGAAACAGAATGAGCAACTTAAAGAATTACAAGAAACTGTTCGTATTTTAAGCAATACTGTTGATTATAAAGAACTTTCAAATGATGAAAGTAAAGGATTATTAAGAATTATTTCCAATTATTCATATGCATTAGATATATTAGACCAATATGATTATCAGATTTTAAGAATTACAGAAACATCAGGAAAAGAAATATACCAACTAACATATAAAGAGGCGATTGAGCAAATAGAATTGACTAAACGCACTTTTGGTAACAGTGACTTATTTGGACATGAAAAAGATAATTCTTTTCAAAGTTCAATTTCGACTATATATCAGTCGTTTAGCGGACAGGATTTGTATCCAAGCATTGAAGAGAAAGCAGCTAACCTATTGTACTTCATAGTGAAGAACCATTCATTCTCAGATGGAAACAAGAGGATTGCAGCGTTTTTATTCTTATACTTCCTTGAAAAGAACGGAATTTTACTTAATGAAAAAGGAGAAAAGAGAATTGCTGACAACGCATTGGTAGCATTGACTTTGATGATTGCTGTTAGTAAAACTGACGAGAAAGATACAATGATTAAAGTAATTGTGAACCTAATAAATAGAAAGAATTAACGACTCGCCAATCGAGTAGGCAGCCGCTAGGCCAATAGCCTGGCGAAAAAGCTCTCACACCACCATACGTACGCGGGCTTCGCCCCTTCCTTTCGATCCAAATGGCCACCGGACATTTCAATCTCAGGCACATATACGGCGGTTCTCTACATCATGGGGAATTGAAAATCGACGCAGTCAATAGCGAATTCAGGTTTGGAGGTAAGGATGAAGACATTTGATTATACATCTCAGCTAAAGGAATGTATCCACGTTAAGTCAAACCAAAAAAAGTGAGATTAATAATGGTAGGTATTTTGGTTCTATTCCTGTTATTAGCAATATTTACTTCAACTATCATTCAACAATAAATAACGACACCACAGCAATGCCTATTAAAACATAAGAGGCTCGCCTCATTTTGGTTAGCTTCTACAAATGCAATAATCACCCAAAAACGGATCAATTGATCAAGAGCCCGAATGATAGTTTTGTGCTGTACAAAGAAGTTTAAGTTGCGCCTTCACGCTCCTCGCGAATATAACGTACCGGCTATGGTCTGTAGGGCATTAGAAATCAAATCACCTTCTAAAATCCCATGGAGCCAAACCTTTGATTTTGCTTTTATCTTTTCATTCCCAAAAACCAAATCAAAGATTTGGCGGTATTATAAATCTCTGCTAACCTTCGACCATGACCTATTGGCTATTAGCCATTATTGAAGCCAGTTCTTTTTCTATTTCTTCAATTGTCGGCAGGTCACTTTTAATTTCATCTGGTATTGCCTTACTTAATTGATATTCCGCAACACCTATGGGTTGTGAAATTCCGCGAAGAGCATATTCGGCTTCAATTTTATTCTTCTCTTGACAAAGTACTATTCCTATAGTAGGATTATCAGAATCTGTTTTCAATTTGTCATCTACTGCAGATAAATAGAAACTAAGTTTTCCAGCATATTCTGGTTTAAAACTTTTTGCTTTTAATTCAACAACGACATAACATCTTAATTTTGTGTGATAAAAAAGTAAATCCACATAGAAATCTTTGTTTCCAACTTCAAGTTTATATTGACGTCCGATAAAAGCAAATCCTGTTCCTAATTCCAAAAGAAATTGAGTTATGTGCTTCGTCAATTGGTCTTCAATACTTCGTTCATCTGCATTCTTCTTTATGGTTAAAAAGTCAAACAAATATGGGTCTTTTAGAGATTGATTAGCTAAATCTGATTCAGGTCTTGGCAATGTGTTAGTAAAGTTTGTAATTGCTTTACCTTGTCTAGAATATAAATCAGTACCTATCTGCATGTCCAAAATGCTTCTTGACCAACTATTCTCGATTGTTTCAGACAGATAGAACAGAGCTTCATCCACTGCATTTGATTTACTATAAATCAATATATTATGCCCCCAGGGAATTTGTGCAACAAGTTGTTGCACTTTTTCAAAATCCGATTTATAAAAAGAATAAAATCCTTTCATATAGAAAAGATTTCTCCTTGAGAATCCCTTTAAATCAGGAAACTCCGCAATTAAATCCTTTTCAAGGCTATCAACTACTGAATTACCCCAACCCTCATTCTCTTGTTTTTCATATAATTCCTTGCCAATTTCCCAGTATAAAAAAATAACCTCCTTATTAGCAGATAAAGCAGCTTTTATCTGAGTACTTTTAATCTTACTTTTCAGTCCTCTAAGCCATTCTGTATATTCAGAATCGTATCTTTTTTTTACTGTCATAATTCAATCTTTCCTCAAAGATATACTTTTATGTTCTCAAATTATTTTTACGCTGGAAGTTTTGTTCGAATTGGCTACAACATAGTTATGCCACCACATCTTGTTGATGCGGAAAACATTTCCTCATTGATTTTTTGTTTCTCATTTAATATTTTGAAATTACATGCATGATAGTGATAGTATTATTTTTAAACCTTTAATAAATCTATAAAAGAATGCAAAAAACGATCTTCTCATTACTGTTTCTATGTGTGTGGGCTGTCTCTCATGCCCAAATTGATGCCCGGATGTTTCGTTATCCTGACATTAGTAAAACCCAAATCACATTTACCTATGCCGGCGATATCTGGATTGTGGATAAAGACGGCGGTACAGCTACCAAATTAAGTTCTCCAAAGGGCGAAGAGTCCTTTCCTAAGTTTTCTCCTGATGGCCAAACAATTGCCTTTAGCGGCAATTATTCCGGCAACACAGATGTGTACACCATTCCGGTTACCGGAGGCATGCCCATACGCCATACATGGCATGGCTATGACGACAGGGTAGTCGACTGGCACCCCAACGGGAAGCAGGTATTGTTTGCATCGCCCCGCAAAAGTGGTAAAATGCGATGGAACCAGTTCTATTTAACCCAGTCAGAAACCGGGCTGCCTCAAAAACTATCTATAGAACATGCCGAGTTTGGGTCTTTTTCAGAAGACGGACAAACCATTGCCTTTACCGATAAAAGCAGGTTAACACGTAATTGGAAAAGGTATCGCGGAGGTACAGCCCCTGATATATGGCTGATGAACCTGACAACCAAATCGGCCGAAAAGATTGCCAAAAATGCCGCGAATAATGAGTTGCCGATGATAAAGGGCAACGAGGTGTATTTTTTATCCGATCGCGGTGAAGCCAAACGTTTTAACCTTTGGAAATACGACATGACTACCAGGGAGGTAAAACAGCTGACTCAGTTTACCGATAACGATGTGCATTACCCTTCGATGGGACCCGATGACATTGTTTTTGAAGCTGCCGGCAAACTATATGTCTATAATATGGCTGCGACTACCCGCAAGGAGGTAAAGGTGAATGTAGTTACAGACCAGCAAACCTTATTACCTCAAAATATCGATTTAAAAGGACAGTTCTCCGATGCTTTTATTTCTCACGATGCAAAGAGGGTGGCCCTGGAATCGCGTGGCGAAATCTTTACCATACCTGCTGAGCACGGCTATACCATAAACCTGACACAGACATCGGGTGTGGCAGAACGATCACCGGCTTGGTCACCCAACGGTAAATACCTGGCTTATTGGAGCGATGCCTCGGGTGAATACCAGCTGGTTTTGCGAAACATGGAAGACGGATCGACCAAAACCATTACGTCTTTTACCAATGGATTCCGTTACAGTCTGTACTGGTCGCCCGACAGTAAAAAACTGGCTTTTATAGAACAGAACATGGAAATTAAGGTGGTATTTATCGACACTAAAGAGGTGCTCACCGTTGATAAACAGTTATATTATTTTCATGGCGGTTTAAGCAATTTCAGCGTATCATGGGATGCCAACAGTCAGTGGCTGGCCTATGCCAAAGATACCGACAAAAGAACATCGGCCATTGCGTTGTTCGATATCACCAATCGCCGTTTATACCAGGTAACCAGTGGTTACTATAACGATGCCAACCCGGTGTTTGATGTGGAGGGTAAATACTTGTATTTTACCACGAATCGTCATTTTAACCCACAATACAGCGACTTAGACAACAGCTTTATTTATCCAAAGTCAACCCTGCTGTCAGCTGTACCTTTAACAAAGGATATTATCTCTCCTATATCCTTCCGTAACGATAGCGTTGAAATAAAGAAGGACGATAAAAAAGGAAAGGATAAGAAGAAAAAAGATAAGGACGACAAGGACGATTCCAAAAAAGAAAAGAAAGACACCAAAATTGATATTGACGGATTCGAGGGTCGCACTGTTATACTGCCCGTTAAAAATGGCGATTATAGCAACATTGCTTCGGTTAAGGGCAAATTGTTGTTTATGGCCGGTGGTGATGATGATAAACACACGCTTAAATACTACGACATGGAAGAGCGTGAAGAAAAAATCATCGTGAAAGATATTGAAGGGTATCAGATGGCTGCCAATGGAGAAAAATTATTGGTAAGAAAAGAGCAGACGCTGGCCATTATTTCGCCTTCGGAAGATCAGAAATTAGATAAGCCATTAAACACGAAGGACCTGATGGCTACCATCAATCCAAAAGAAGAGTGGCTACAGATTTATCGTGATGCCTGGCGCATGGAACGTGATTTCTTCTACGATAAAAACATGCATGGCCTTGATTGGAAAGCCATATATCAACAGTATCTGCCTTTACTGGAAGCCTGTGTAACCCGTTGGGATGTGAATTTTGTATTAGGCGAGATGATTGGCGAATTGAACGCCTCACATGCCTATAAGGGTGGCGGAGACACAGAAAAAGCTCAAAAGCTGGCGGTAGGTTACCTTGGTGTTGACTTTGCCGTGAAAAACAATCATTACATCATTGACCATATTGTAAAAGGCAGTACCTGGGACGCAGAGGCTGTTTCGCCATTGGCCACACCTGGTGTAAAGATTAATGAGGGCGATTATTTACTGGCAGTGAACGGCATCCCGGTAGATGTGAACTCATCGCCATATGCCGCCTTGCAAGGCTACGCCGGTAAAACCATTGAATTAACAGTGAACAGCAAACCCCAATTTGCCGATGCCCGAAAAGTAGTGGTTACTACCATGGAGGATGAATACCGCCTGCGTAACCTCGAATGGATAGAAGGTAAACGGGCACGTGTGGCAGAAGCGACAAATGGCCAGGTAGGCTATATTTATGTACCTAGTACCGGTATCGATGGACAAAACGAGCTGGTGCGTCAGTTTATGGGGCAATGGACCAAAGCCGCTCTAATTATCGACGAACGCTTTAATAACGGCGGACAAATTCCCGACCGGTTTATAGAACTGTTAAATCGCAAGCCTTTGGCCTTTTGGGCCGTGCGCGATGGCAAAGATTGGCAGTGGCCTCCGGTAGCTCATTTTGGGCCGAAGGTGATGATGATTAATGGATGGAGTGGTTCAGGAGGTGATGCCTTCCCCGACTATTTCCGTAAAACCGGCTTAGGCGAATTGGTGGGCACACGCACCTGGGGCGGACTGATTGGCATTTCGGGTATGCCGCAACTGATAGATGGCGGAATGGTAACAGCGCCAACTTTCCGTATGTACAACCCATATACCGGCGAGTGGTTTAAAGAAGGGCATGGCGTTGATCCGGATGTGGAAGTGGATGAAGATGCCGGGCAGTTAGCTAAAAACATTGACCCGCAACTGGAAAAAGCCATTGAGGTTATCCTTAAAAAATTAGAAACGAAAAAGTATGTAAAACCCGACCATCAGGAATTTGAAGTGCGCTAATCAGAAATTTTAAACCTATTATTATACTATAAAAGCTGCATATGCAAATATGCGGCTTTTGTAGTCTTTGCGGGCATGCCAACCGTAATATTACCAGGCCTAATGTATGAGCCCGTCATGAGGTCCAAAAAGAATAGTTAGAGCAATCGCCAATGGCCTATGGACTGAGAGATGAGCTTCTGCATCACTTTACTTTTGCCTACCGAGACCAACCAGATTTGAAAAAGAAGGTAATGCGTATCCGTGAAGGTGGTGGACATGCTGATATGATTCAGGACTTAGTTGAGTTGGCGGTGCTGGGTGAGAAAAATCCTCAACCATTTACTAAAATCAGTTTTGAAACAGAAAAGCTGCAAACAGCAAGAACAACATCTCATCAGCTGTTTGAACTGCTGGCGCCATCAAACGGATCGAAAGATGAAAACAACGCCATTAAAACATTACGCGACAAGGCATATACATTGCTTGCAAACAAAGTCAGCGTAGTAAGGGAATATGGCCGATATATTTTCTGGAAAAATCCGGCAAGAAAAGATAAGTACCAAATCAACTAAGATTTGAATTCCTTGATTTTACTAGTCCCGAGGCAGGTTGACCCCTTCCATTGGGACTTTTTCGAATCCCATTGGAAGTTTGATGCTTCCCATTGGCAATTTGTACCCTTCAATTGGTAATAAGTGGTAGTCCATTGGCAATAAGTGGTAGCCCATTAGCAATTTGGTGATCTCCATCGGTAATTTTGCGGCTTCCCGCGGCAATCTGACAGCAATAATGAGCAATCTGATGTGGAAAAATGCCAATTTCCTGTTTGTCTAAAAAATATTAGTTGGTAGTGTCTCAAATTTTGTGGAAATACTATTTTCTTTTAAAGATGTTCATGATTTCGTACCTCAATTCTGCGTTTAATTAGTTTACCATCTTTTTCAAGTGGGGCACGTAACCAACGACGGATTAAACACATGGTTTGTTTACATTTGATCTTTCGGTATAACAACTGTAATAGTAAGGTGTGATCAACTATATCGGGATCAAGTCTATTTTAACAATGAGCTGATAACCTGAGTTAATATAACTAAGCGATTTTTCTGCCGCTTGCTGTGTGTTTCGCCGCGGGACGAAATAAGCGAAGCGATTCATGAACTCCTTTGAAAACAAATATGTTGGTAAATAAAACCATAGCTATATGTTGAAAAGTCCGTTTAGTAATGCATCATCACTACGCGTGATACAGCCTGTTGCAGCATACGGTCTATAGCGATAGAAATACCCAGAAGTCGGTATTTGCTGCACTAATCGCTCACAAATAATCTCCAATGCTCGGGTCTAGCCGAACCACCCACCTTGCAGCTTACTAACGGTTCGAAGCGTTACCTCCGCCCGTGATGGGACTTTACTCACAATTATTCATAATACAGAGGAGTTCGTGATTTTCAATTCACCTTCTGGATGATTAATACTCACTATTGCTTGTTCTATTTCAAATAATTTGTATTTTTTGACTTTTTCTAGAACTTACAATAGCGTGCACTGCTGCTCATGCAGGGCACACACAAAAAATATAGGTCATTTGGCGGATAGTGCTAAATTTGAGCATGGCAACATTTAATAAAATATATAGCGGTTTGATAGGTTGGTGTTTCAAAATGCCAAACGCCCCATATTCGAGCCGTTGGCAGCAATTTGAGAAATGAAGAAAATGGAAACCAAATATTTTACAGAAAGACAGAATTGGAGAGAATGGCTCGAAAACAATTTTGAGACTAAGGATGATATTTGGTTAGAATATCCATTAAAAAAGACAGGTAAAAAACGAATCTTATATAATGACGCAGTTGAAGAAGCTCTATGTTTTGGGTGGATTGATAGTACGGTGAAATCATTAGATGAAGAAACTACTATCCAAAGATTTTGTAAACGAAGAAAAAACTCTTCTTTCTCACAACCGAATATAGAACGTTTGAAAAGGCTATTTGAAAACAACTTGATTCACAATTCAATTAAGGACGAAGTTTCAAAAATAATTCAACAAGAATTCGTTTTTCCAGAAGACATCATAAAACGGTTAAAATCGGATAAGGGTGTTTGGGAGAATTATCTATTTTTTTCAGAGCCCTATAAACGAATCAGAATTGCATACATTGACAGTGCAAGAAAAAGACCTGATGAATTTGAAAAGCGATTAATTAACTTCATCGACAAGACGAAAGAAAATAAACAGATTAAAGGATTTGGAGGAATTGAAAAATACTATTGAGAATAATAAAAACTGCTACCAATAGAGTAGCCAGCCGCCAGGCCAATAGCCTAGCGAAAAAGTTCTCACACCACCGTAGTACGCGGGCTTCGCCCCTTCCTTTCGATCCCAACTAGCGCGGATTTGCAATCTGTGTTAAAACATCGCCAACGATAGTGGACACTTACCCACGAATCCTGGAACGGTTACTTCCAATCCGACAAACGGTTATTCCCAATCTCACAGTCTATACCTCTTATCAATAACTAAAGTGAGCCGGAATTTCAATGGGACGAGATACAATCCCGCACCAGCGAGGGGTTGTTTATTCATAAGGCCCCGATTGCAAATCGGCGCCAGAAGTTTATTTAATGCAAGAAAGATTAGAATCTGAGTCGTTAGTGATTCTTGCAGGCTTTAGTAAACATGAAAGTTCATTTCTAATACATGACTATTTTGAAAAAAAGCTTGAAGAATTAAATATAAAAATACCAGAACGAAGAGAGGCGGCATTGATTTATGCAGAAGGATTAATTGAAGATATCTTAACCGAAAAACCAGAAGTTATAGAAGGGATTTATGAGATAAAGAATAATGCTTTCAATAGTTTTGATTTCTATGTTGAGAGTAAGAGATACTGCTTCGACAGTATAGGTTTTGAAAAAGTTTATGGACTATTTGAAGATTATTATGACGTGGAAGATTATAGAAGCAATTGGAGTAAAACAAAGAAGACAAAAATGAAGAATCAGATTAACTCCGAACTGCTTTCAGAATTAAAAACATGAAAAAAAAGAATAGAAACGGGGTGTACACAACAAAGAAATGCATCTTACAATTTTCTGGTCAATTTTTTAACCAGCTTATAATTAAAAAAGAATTCCCTGGCAACTACCCGGATAATGGTATAAACAGGTATCGCAAAAAACATTCCTGGTATTCCAGACATGTAACCAGCCATTAAAATAACTATGAAAATTTCTAATGGATGTGCCTTAACACTAGATGAAAAAATAACCGGCTGAAAAACCATATTATCCAGTAGCTGTACTATTAAATACACCAGTATCATTCCCCATAAAAAACCAATAAAATCGGGAGGAACAGCCATTTGGAGATAAACAATTAATCCTACCAACATTCCAAAAAAGGCACCAATTAAAGGCCCTAAGTAGGGTATTACATTTATAAATCCGGAAAATAAACCAACGACAATAGCATGCTCGAAAGACACACCAATAATCATAAAACCACTGGTAACAAAAAAACAGATAAGAACTATTTGAAAAAGTATTCCAATGAAATAACGCCTTAACAATTGACGTACGGAACTCAAGACATGCTCAAGGCCTTCTTCATATTGTACCGGGACGATCAACAAAATACCTTCCATCAGTAACCAATCCTCTTTCAAAAAGAAAAACGTAATAAAGGTAGTTGCAAAAGCAAAAACAAAAGTACCACCTAAAAAGCCTGCAACTGATGAGACCACATCACTAATTTTGGCAAAATCAAAAAAAGTTAATGCAGCCTCCTTTAATTGCTCCTCTATAATTTGCACCCCATCCTTTCCTATCCATGAATCATTTAAAGACCCAAATCCACTTTTAAATAATTTTTCAACTCGAGAAAAAACAACTGGTAAATCAACTTCTGATAAGAATTGAATTTCCCTAATGACAATAGGTACACTGTAACGAAAAAAAAGTAGTATAAAAACCCATAAAAAAAGAAGTGTACATAAAGCTGCCAAAGAATTTGAAGGATGTTTATTACCCAATCTGAATTTTTTTATAAAATCAAAAATGGGTCGTGAGACTAATGATAATACAGCAGAAATAACAACAAAAAGGACAATCGACTTAAAGTACCAAAAAAGCCAAATTGCCAAAATAAAAAGCAACACTCCTAAAATGTATTTTATTCTATCATTCATTTTAGATGAAAACAAATTTCACTACCACAAAATATCATATCACAGAGACTTCTCCACAGAAAAATTTCACTAATTAACATCAATACATCCTTCTGCGAATTCAATATTCACTCTCAACCATGGATGAAACCATTACTATCTGCTCGGAATTATACGTCTAGTTTAGTAAAGATTCATTTATTACACTGCTATTCGATAATTAATGATAATACCTAAATAACCTAATCATTCATTACTAAAGGTAAGTCATTTGTAGCAAAATTCACAGTCCACATTATTTCTAAACTTACGCATGAAACACAACACAAAAACCACACAGACATCTGTATCTTAATTTAATACATTCATCCCTCATTATTGAAGAAACATAAAAGAATTATTGCCATTCGCCATAATTTAATTTCAACTATTAGTAACAAAATGTTTTTCTGGTTATATTTGTTTGTCAAATCCCAAAACACTACCTATGAAAGGAATAATCATTGGTGACATCATCGGTTCCGGATACATTAACCACCCAGAACCAACCTTAGACATTCAGTTATTTAACCCACAATCTTCTTTCACTGATAACACAATACTTACCATTTCCACAGCAGATGCTCTGCTACGAGAAAAAAACATTGAGACATCAATGAAAGAATGGGTTAAAAAATTCCCAATAGCTGGATATTTACCCCATTTTTTTGAATGGGCCTTATCAAATAAAGCCTATTTAGAATTAGAAGAAGAAAAAATTGCCATAACAAGGATTAGTCCAATAGGCTTTGCCTCCTCAACCCTGGAAGAAGCACAAAATAAAGCCGAAATAACTTCCAGAATCATTAACCACACCCCTCAATGCATCAATACTTCCAGAGTCTGTGCCGGATCTATATTTCTTGCAAAGCAAGGGGAATCAAAAAAAACAATTAAAACGTATGTAGAAGACACTCTTAAATTAAAACTAGCTAAAAACAGAGCAGATTATAAAGAAGACATTAACCGTCACACCATTTGTTCAGACAAGTTTATTAAACTTATTTTTGCCTCATTTCTTGAATCAAATGATTATGAAGATGCCATTAGAAAGGTAATCTATTTTGGAGGTCCAACAAACACTCTGGCATCTATAACAGGAGGAATTGCTCAAGCATATTATAAACATATTCCTAAATCACTAATCAGAAAGGCTTATAGCCGCCTCTCCCCTGATATATTCAACATCATTACAGAATTTGAAAAGAATTACTTTCCATCCTAACCAAAGAAATCATCCAGAACAAAAAAACGCCGGACATTTTATCCGGCGTTTCCTTTTTAAATATTTAATGGTTTATTAACCTTTTCATCCAATAGAGCCAACTTGATGACCTCAGATATATTATCCACAAAATGAAAAGCAAGTCCTTCCAAATAGATATCTTTAATCTCTTCGATATCTTTTTTATTCTCAGTCGATAAAATAATTTCACTAATACCCGCACGTTTGGCAGCCAAGATCTTTTCTTTTATTCCACCTACAGGAAGCACCTTACCTCGTAAGGTAATCTCTCCGGTCATTGCCAACCGCTGTTTCACTTTACGCTGAGTAAAAGCAGAAGCTAAAGAAGTAACCATTGTCACTCCAGCAGAAGGTCCATCTTTTGGAATTGCCCCTTCAGGCACGTGAACATGAACATTCCACTCATCAAATACCTCCTCTTTTATATTCAATTCCCAGGCATGAGACCTAAGATACTCCAATGCCAAAACAGCAGATTCTTTCATCACCTCTCCAAGGTTTCCAGTCAAAGTAAGCTTTCCTTTTCCTTTGCTCAAACTTGTCTCAACAAACAAAATCTCACCACCAACGGCCGTCCAGGCAAGACCTGTAACTACGCCCGCAAACTGATTATCCTGCCATTTATCTTTTGAATACCTCTCAACTCCCAATAAGTCTGATACATCATTAATTCCTAAGGCCTTTTTCACAGGCTCATCTTTAGCTAAAAGTAAAGCAACTTTTCGGAATAATTTAGCTATAACTTTATCAAGCTCTCTAACACCAGACTCTCTTGTGTATCGCTCCACAATATAAGCCAAGACCTTTTTAGAAAAAGAAACAGTACCTTTAGGAATACCGTGATTTTCCATCTGCTTTGGTATCAAATGCCGTTTGGCAATTTCCACCTTCTCATCCAAAATATAACCACTGACATCAATCAACTCCATCCGGTCAAGTAATGGGAGAGCAATAGACCCAAGCGTATTAGCTGTGGCAACAAACATTACTTTAGAGAGATCGTAATCAACTTCAAGAAAGTTATCATGAAAATTTGCATTTTGTTCCGGATCTAATACCTCCAACAATGCTGAAGCCGGATCTCCATGAAAATTATTGCTAATTTTATCTAATTCATCTAGAATAAAAACCGGATTGGATGCTCCAGCTTTCTTTATATTTTGGATAATACGCCCCGGCATCGCGCCAATATATGTCTTTCTATGCCCTCGAATTTCAGCTTCATCATGAAGCCCTCCTAAAGACATTCGCACATATTTCCGTCCTAATGACTCTGCGATAGATTTCCCCAGTGAAGTTTTCCCCACACCGGGAGGGCCATACAAACACAAAATAGGAGATTTCAGTTCTCCTTTTAATTTTAAGACCGCTAAATGCTCAAGTATTCGTTCCTTTACTTTATCCAAGCCATGGTGATCACGATCAAGGATTCTTTGAGCTCTTTTAAGATCATAGTTATCCTTGGTATATTCGTTCCAAGGCAGATCAATTAAGGTTTGCAGGTAGTTGTATTGTACAGAGTATTCACCTGCGGCAGGATTAAGTCTTTGCAACTTATCTAATTCCTTCTGGAAAAGCTCTTCAACCTCTTTGCTCCATTTTTTCTTTTCTGATCTTTCCTGTAGCTCCCTTACCTCTTGCTCTATAGGGCTACTTCCAAGCTCATCTTGAATGGTTTTTATTTGCTGCTGCAACAAATACTCCCGCTGCTGCTGATCAATATCCAATTTTACTTTGGTCTGAATATCGTTCTTCAGCTCCATCATTTGCACTTCCCGGGCAAGATGTTCTAACAAGATCATTCCTCTCCCAAGCAATTCATCAGTCTCCAACAAATCTTGTTTTTCCCTGATTTTCATGTCCGTATTAGAACAAACAAAATTAATCAGGTAAGCAGAGCTTTCAATATTTTTAACAGCAAAAGAGGCTTCAGTTGGAATATTAGATGAAGCTTTTATTATTCTTAAGGATAAATCTTTAACAGAACTTATAACCGCTTCAAACTCTCTGTTCTTATCATCCTCCGGGTAAACTTCTTCAATTCCCTCAACACGAGCCTGATAGTAAGGCTCTGTCTCAACCATCTCAGTCATTCGGAAACGTTTCTTCCCTTGAATGATAACAGAGGTAGAGTTATCAGGCATTTCCAAAACCTTGATAACCTTTGCAACAGTACCTATAGGAAATAAATCATCAAACTCAGGTTCTTCAACTTTTAAGTCTTTCTGAGCTACAGCACCAAAATATCCTTTCGTTTTTTGAATTTCACGTACAAGACGGATAGATTTTTCACGCCCCAATGAAATAGGAATTATTACACCAGGAAACAAAACCGTGTTTCTCAATGGCAGTATGGGCAAAATGTCAGGAACTTCAAGTTCACTAACACTTTGTTCGTCCTCATCAGAAACAATGGGAACAAACTCTGAATCAGACTCAAATATCTCAGACAAACCTATTTTATTAAAACCAATTTTTACTTTTTCCATAAAACACTTTCTCAAATTCCGTGACAGTTCCTGACAATATGTCCTAAACCATGAACTATTCTCATGTGCCTTCTTAAAGACAATAGATGTGCCAAAAAATTATTTGAAACAACTGCGATATTGTTGTGTTTTCTCATAAATACATGACAAAATTTCTTCATCAGCAACTTCCAATACCACATTGCGCCTCTTCATGGCCATTGTCCCTGTAGAGATAACCTTTTTTAAAGAATTAACCTTATACCCCTGAGGTCCGCCTATAACAAATGATGGTATAAAATTCCTGGGAAATCCACAGCCAAAAATATTTGCCCCTACACCAACAACTGTCCCGGAATTAAATTGAGTATTAATAGCACATCTTGAATAATCACCCATGATTAAACCACAAAACTGCAGACCAGTTCTTAAAAAACGTCCAGCCTCATAATCCCATAATTTTACTTGGGCGAAGTCATTTTTCAAATTCGAAGTATTGGTATCTGCACCTAAATTACACCATTCCCCAATAACCGAATCACCTAAAAATCCATCGTGAACTTTATTTGCATATCCCAATATCAAGGCATTATTAACCTCTCCACCAACTTTACTGAAAGGACCAACGGTTGTCCCGCCATAAATCTTCGCTCCCATACTAATTTGAGCCGAATCACAAAGCGCAACAGGTCCTCTTATCATACTCCCTTCGAATACACGAGTATTCTTTCCTATATAGACAGGCCCCTCCTGAGGATTTATATAGGCATAACCAACTTCAGCCCCTTCCTCAATAAATACCCTATCGATAAGCTCTGGATTCTTATGAGCTCCAACAATAGTAACAGTTTCATCTACAGGACAAGATTTCCGCCCGGCTGTTAATAATTCAAAATCATGAACGATCTGTTCCTTATTAAAACCAATCAAATGATACGGCCTGGTGATCAAATCGACAGATCCCTTATACTCAATAACATTAAAATCCTGTAAGTCGTTATCAATTAAAACTTCTTTCCCTCTCTCATCCGATTTCAAAGCCAGTAAATATTCCCCGGCAACTAACGCATCTCCAAGCTTTAAAGATAATATTGCATCTAACAACCCAGCCCCTGGCAATACTCCGCCAAAAACAAAAAGATTCTCATTACACAACTGAAGCGGGTACTTTTCTTGCAAATAATCAGCCGTAAGGAAAGAAACATTAGATTTCAACAGTTTTTCCCACTTCTGACAGATAGTTAAAATACCTACCCTAATTGCTCCTATAGGTCGGGTAAATGTGATTGGATAAAGCGATTTTCGTACATCGCCATCAAATAATACCAAATTCATACACACTGCATTTCAACAAAATAAAAAAAAAGCTTCGGGTTATCCGAAGCTTTCTGAACACCTGAGGATGTCTATTATTTATTTCTTTTATCAAAATGCTTTTGATATCTGTTCATAAACTTATCTACACGTCCTGCTGTATCAACTAATTTCATTTTTCCAGTGTAGAAAGGATGCGATGTACTTGAAATTTCAAGCTTTACCTGTGGATATTCAACACCGTCAATTTCAACTGTATCCTTTGTATTAACAGTGGAACGTGTAATGAATGTCTCATTATTAGACATATCTGTGAACGCTACTAACCGATAGTTATCCGGATGAATTCCCTGTTTCATTGCTGTATTTTTTATTTTTACTTTCCAGTTTTAAACGGAATGCAAAGGTAAATATATAAATCAAAATCCCAAACCTTTTAATTCTTTTTAATTACTTAAATTTCAAAAACGTGGAGGTTACAACAGGCCTGGGACGCTAGCCATTCTCTTTTTTATATTTTGTATCAACAGGAATTGTAGTTGCTTTAACTCCAAGATCAACCGACGCATCAAACAAGAAACGATAAGTAATATGCTTTTTCCCAAAAACGGCCCCTAACGATTCCTGAAGAGCCCTCATCTTTGGATTAAAGTCACCAACCCAAGATAACTCCATTTCCTTAATCTGTGGATTCCTTTCAACCACATCACGTAAATGCCAAAATAATCCAGATTCAATTCCTGAACGCTGAAACCTGGGCCTTACACCTAATACCACCACCCGTGTTCTACTTATTGCCTTTCGGTAAATACGCCAGAAAAACTTCAGTTTATTCAATAAAGTTAATTTCCCGTTAAAATCTTTTATCACTTGGTTTATATCAGGAAACATCACGATAAAACCAATAGGCTCTCCATTGTGATAAGCATACCATATCAGCTCCTCCATCATAAAACTTTTACTCTTCTCCATGACTTTTCGCAACGTAGCTATATCTATCGGAGTAAAGTTCTCATGAAACTGCCATGCATCATTATATATCGTCACAAAATCATCAAGAAAACGATCGGCGTCTTTCCATGTGAAATGCTTAAACTCAAAGTCAGGCTTTTGAACCACCCAGCGAGCTATTTTCCAAAAACGCTCAGGAAATGGTTTCGTTAAATCAAGATGATTAGTGATTTGTTCAAAATAAGGTTTAAATCCATAATTCTCGAAAAACACTTTGTAATAAGGGGGATTATACTGCATCCCAAATCCTGGCTTTGAATACCCTTCAACCAACAATCCCCAAAACATATCATTCTCGCCAAAATTAATCGGTCCATCCATCGCTTGCATACCATGCCTTTCCAACCACCCTTTAGCGGCGTCAAACAAGGTAAAAGCAGCCTGTTCATCATTGATACATTCAAAAAATCCAACACCTCCTGTAGGCTGTTGGTAACCTGATGCCTTTTTGTAATTGACAAAAGCAGCAATCCGCCCCACAACCTTCTCCTTACTATCCATCAATAAAAACCTTGTCGCAACACCGTGCTTAAAGAAAGAATTTTCCTCCTCACTAAACACCTCTTCAATCATTCCATCAAACGGCCTCACATAGTTCAAGTCATCACTATATATTTGATCCACGACATCAAGAAACAGTTGTTTCGCTGGTTTATCCTTAACTTCAAGTATCCTCATAGATTTATCCTCTTACTAATAAAAAAAAATGTTGAACCCGTCGTAACGGATTCAACACAAATTTAAAGTAATATTTTAATTTCCTTTAAAACCGATACCATGAAAGATAATCTTCCGGTTTCTTTTGTGGATAATCTTTATGAAAGTACTCGTTATGAAAAGCTTCGTAAATATAATCTTCTTCCCATTTTTCGGCATTTTCAGCAACCTGCCGCACCGCATCAACAATATAATCCACCTCTTTATTAGTCATTGACGGATGAATAGAAAGCCGCACCCATCCAGGCTTCTCAGACAAATCCCCTTTATTAATCTTACTGGTGATATTATTGGATGTATAGTAATCCACATGCAACAAATAGTGACCATACGTCCCAGCACATGAACAGCCTCCACGTACCTGTATTCCAAAATGATCGTTTAACAAACGAACGACCAGGTTAAAATGAATGCCATCCAGATAAAAAGAAACAGCACCAAGACGTTGCTCTACATTATCGGCAAGTATGTTCATTCCGGGTATTTTCCTAAAGCCTTCGAAAATAACCTCAAGAATCTCCTCTTCTCGTTTCCGAATATTATCGCAGCCCATTTCTTCCTTGAGTTGAATGGCAAGTGCAGCACGTATAGACTGTAAAAATCCTGGCGTCCCGCCATCTTCACGCGCTTCAATATCATCTATGTACCGATAGCTTCCCCAGCGATTTGTCCAATCCACCGTTCCGCCACCGGAATTATCCGGAGCAGTATTCCGATAAAGCGCCTGATTGAACACCATCACGCCCGAACTTCCCGGACCGCCCAAAAATTTATGTGGCGAAAAGAAAACCGCATCCAATCTCTCCATGGGATCTTCAGGATGCATATCAATTTCATCATATGGCGCTGAGGCTGCAAAATCCACAAAACAGAATCCGCCATTCTCATGCATTATCCGAGCCAATTCCTGATACGGAACACGCACGCCGGTTACATTAGAACAAGCAGAAAAAGAACCTATCTTAAGTGTTCGGTTTTTGTATTTCTGTATCTCTTTCCTGAGTTTATCGGGATCAACCAACAAATCATCATCGGGTTCCAACACCACAACATCAGCATTAGTTTCTAACCATGACGTATGATTTGAATGGTGCTCCATGTGCGTAATAAAAACAACTGGTCGCTCTTCCGGAGGTACGTGACAATAACGTTGAGCTTGCTCAGGTACCCGCATTCCAAGAATTCGTTGTAATTTATTCACAACATAGGTCATGCCCGAACCCACACTAATAATGATATCATCCTCTCCGGCATTAACGTGCCTCTTAATGATCTGGTGTGATAATTTGTAAATATTAGTCATGATCATACCAGTATCACTAGACTCGGAGTGCGTATTAGCAACCATCGGACCTATAGAATTCACCAATACATCTTCAATTGGCTTATACAACCGTCCGCTTGCTATCCAATCGGCATATACCAATGGTTTCTCTCCATATGGAGTTTGCAATTTCGCATCCCACCCAATGGTATTCATCCGATACTTTTCAAAAAATATTTCCAGATTTTCCATGCATTAATCAGGTATTGAATTCTTAACCTGTGTTTTCCCTTCTGATATCCAGAAATCAGTGCCCACGCAAAAGTATAAATAAAATCAAGACTAGAAACAGTTTTAAATTAAAACTTACCAAACCGTCAAAAGCCACAAAACACCTATATCCACAATAACTATCAACTCTCTTTCAAATACTTAATCTCTTCTTTCAATTCTAACCCAACTTGTTGCGATATAACACCGTCTTGCTTTATAAGCCGATCACTGTAATCACTGACTAAGTCACAAAATTCAGTATCAACACGGATTATCTGTTTTAACAAGTGCCCAACCCCTCGGAGCAATGGCAAATTTGCCGTTAACAGGTCCTTTTCCAGCCTCGACCGAAGAGAATCATTGAAATCCACACCCCCTTCTTCACGCAGCCTTAAAAACCACCCTAACGAAAAATATCCCGTTGCTTTCAACAAATCATTATCCTGACTTATTAACTGCAGCGATAACTCTTCGGCATATGACAATTTACTAAACAAGTTGAGAGAGATTTGTTCCACCAATTCTCCATTCTTTATGAGCTTGCTCCATTCAAGGCATTGCTCAATGGATAATTTATCCTTGGGAACAATCAACGTAGCAAGAATCATCATTTCCCTTACTTCCCGATACCATAACCGCTCTGCCAATTCCATCTGTTCCGGTAGTTTTGTTGCAATTTTCTTCAAATGCAAAAAACTAACACCATAATTCAGCTCATAATCAAGTCCACGTTTTTCCATTTGCTCAGAGGCCGCTCCATTCATGTGAAGTTTCAATAATTTCTTTACTTCTTTCATACCATTATCAGCCAACGAGTTCGGAGCAAAATATTTTATCATCATGTTTCTTTTAACAAACCTCAATGAATTTTTTTTGAAGTTTTTTTCATTTTCATTTGCAAATGTAGAAGAATTAATACTATTTTTGCATCGCGAAAGACAAAAAATGGTGAATGTAGCTCAGTTGGTTAGAGCGCTGGATTGTGGTTCCAGAGGTCGCCGGTTCGAAACCGGTCTTTCACCCTTTTAACAACCCAACTAATTACAATTTAATTAGTTGGGTTTTTTATTTTACATCCTGACAAGCTTTTGACAAGGGGTTTACCCTCCTAATTTCTTACTACACAAGGCCTCTAACTTGACAAAACAAGTTAAAACACAGAGGCATGTTAAACACAAAACAATATCCATATAAAGAGGCCGTTCTGAAAGATCGGAAAGGCGACTTGAATAAACGCTGGTATATTCATTTTAGGGTATGGCACAAACAAAAAAACCGCCAGGTAGATAAATACGACTACGAGGTGAATAAATTTCCGGATCCTGGCGATCGACGGAAGTTCGCACGTAAATTCATTAAAGAAATAAATACCATGTTGGCTGAAGGGTTTATTATCGACGAAACAACCAACCCGGAAAAAAGAAAAGTGGTTTATTTAAAAGATGCCCTATTTGATATGCTGGAAATAAAGCGCGGGGAGTGGTCAAAACCAACTTACAATAACTACCATAACAAAGTTGAAATTTTCACGACATGGATGAAAGACCAGGGTAAAGAGTTTTTACCGGTTGATCAGTTGGATCAAGCAACAGTATTATCGTTTCTCGACACAAAAGCAAAAGAAGGGAAAAGCGCTAAAACAATTAATCATTATCGCGACACCCTAAAGGCAATATTCCTAAATGTTAAAAGAAGAAATAAGGAGCTTATTACAAACAATCCATTTGCAGACATAGAGAAACGCAAGGAAAAAGATTCACGACAAAATATAGCCTATATAGATAACCAAAAAAAAGAACTAATCGGAGTAATAAAACACGTGGATCCTATCCTGTTCTATTTTGTCCAGTTCAGTTATTACACCTTTATGCGGCCAAACGAGATTCGACAACTACAACGTTACAACATTCAGCTTTCAGACGATCGTATTTTTATTGATGCCCATAAAAGCAAAAATAAAAAAGATGCTTTTGTAACGATCCCTCCAGCCTTCAAAACCACTCTGGAAAATTTAATAAAAAACAAGTCTCATCACAGCTTCCTTTTCCCGGGAAAAATAGCCGATTATATATCTAAAAACCTTATGAGTTATAGACATAAGAAGATCTTAGCTCGTTTCGAATGGGCACAAAAAGGTCACACCTTGTACAGCTGGAAGCATACAGGTGTGGTAGATGCATACCGTGCAGGGGTCGACATTAAAAGCCTTCAGCTCCAGTTACGACACTATAACCTGGAGGAAACAGACACGTACTTGAAAAGCCTTGGGCTATTTACAAACACAGCAATCTTAACGAAGATGCCCTCCTTGCTCTAACTGATCAAGGAGCTTCTTTAACTTTTTTAGTTTATGTCTGTTTTGTGCTGATATGATTATTGAAACACCATCTGTTTCAATCATTTTACGTATTTCATGAAAATCACATTTTAAGATCATAAATAATAATTTCATCGCCAATTTTTTAAGGGTGACCTTGGACGGGGTGGCGAATAAGCTCTTTCTTATACATCTTGGCGGGCGTAATAAGGAGGGTGAGCGCCCCGTCCTCCTCATCTAGTTTATAACGAATAGATGAATCTGCAACACTTCTTTAACGTTTATTAACAAAAAGCCCCGGTTAAAAACCAGGGCTTTTGCATCTATCATATAATTCATTTATCTGTCCACCTGAGAATTATAGAAGCTTGACTCAATATTAAAAAGAAACTTTCTCAAACGCTGTATTTCTTGAAAAGTAGTGTCTTCTATAAACAGGGTACAACCATCACTTTCAATTCGCTTTAAAAGCTCCATGCTGATGTTTTTATCCTCAAGGGTAGATACAGTATTTGCTATACCTTGTGTAATTGGAATGGTAATCATGCTGCACCTCCTTCCTGCAGTAATTGTTTAGCCATGCGTGTAAGTTTCATCATCCGACCATATATTCTAAGACGCAAAGCTCTCTTTTGTTTATTGCTCACAAACTCTTCTATTGAAAGGTCTGAGAAGTCATCCTTTAAATCGAGCATTATAAGGTTAATTTGCTCTTGTGTTACATCTTTTTTACTCTTTTTCATATTTTTGTGATATTATAATGTTAAAAATTTCCCCCGGTTAGGTGTTGGTAGCACTGTTTGAACCGGGGGACTTTATTTAAAATAGAGTTGGATAATTATTTAGCCGTTCCTTTCTTACTGCATCAAGCTGTTTCTTTTTCTCTTTTAAGGTTGCTTTAATCTCGTCTTGGTTTTCATTAAGCTGGTTAATTTCTTCGAGTAGTTTTATTTCGGTAGTATTTGATTCAATTTGTTTACGCATGTTACCAAAGAAGTGCTTAAACAAAACCCGATAGCATTCACGCTTAAATCGAATAAGGTTTAATTCTGTTTCTTCTTTCATTGTATTGGTGATTTTTACCTGAAATAACCAACCATGAATAAACTCTAATGGTAAACAAATCATCTTGCGACCCTGATTGAAATTAATATTTTCACCTTGTTCAGCTCTGTTCTTTGTATCAAAATTAGGTACCTGAACGGTGTGTTCAGCACGTTCAGCACCCAAAATTTTGTCCTCAGAAATTGACTTCATTTGCCAATCACTATCCAAACCGATAGCATCACAAATAGGCTTAATTGCAACCCATACCACATTATCTAGTTTTACGCACGGTAACATGTACTTGTAAAAAGTAACTAATTCTGTTTTCATAAAGATATATTTAAATGATTTCTTTACAAATGTATATTAATTTCTAATTAGTGTCCATATGATATTATAAAAGATTCTCAATAATACCTTATGGGTATGATTGTAATTTTATTAGAATACATTAATTGTGTATCTTTACAGCACACTAAAAAGACTAAATCATGGCAAAAACACCTTTCAGTTTAAAATTAGATTCCGAATTAATGGAAGAAGTAAAAAAACAGGCAGAAAAAGAGATGAGATCAACTAATAACTTTATAGAATACGTACTCAAAAAATATATAGAAGAGAAAAAACAAAACCCCGCCAAGTAGCGGGGTTTTTTGTTGCCATTTTGAGGATAAAGGAATATTTTTTATATAAAAATGAATATAAGAGAATACTTTGAGGCATTTATACAACTCATATATCCTGAAGCTAAAACTCTATCTACGTTTCAGATGATTGTGTTCTACTTCTTTCTTATTTTGGTTCTATTAGTGGGGTGGTTTGTTTTATAAAAAACTTCATACTAGGAATACCAGTTGTTTGTTTTTCCTTCAACCTCTTTAACCGGATGTTTTTCAATATAATCAATCAGGCTTTTTGAAACGTTGCCGCCTATATCGCTTATATCTCTTGCTCTTTCTGCAACTTCTTTGGCTTTTGTATTAAAGGCCATGTCGGAATGGTATATGATCTTGTAGGCAGCTTCATGGTGAAGGTCGGATGCTTTTCCAATATTGCCTTTAAAAGCTTCTTTTTTGGCCAATAAAAGCAGTTTGGAATACGACATGTCAGGGGTAAGATGTTTCTTTAATGCACTTACATTTTTTGCCATTACAAAGAAGACAATCAAAACAATAACAGAGATGATACTCTGTACTATTGTTAACATTTCGAGGAGTTCTCTATCCATAATTTTCTAATTTAGATTAGACATCCCCCAAACTTAACAAAAAACCCCAAGCGCTTACCGCTTGGGGTTTATGTTTTGTAGCATATGGTTATTAATTCCTGGTCTCCAGCTTAAGCAATTTTAATATTGCCTGGACCATTCTGATATCAAAAATGCCGTTTGCAACGAGTGCCGCTACCACACTATATAGCAAGCACCAGTACCACATAATATCGGCAAAGATGCCCAGGTTAAGGAACCAGGCGGCAAAACCTAATGCAATAGACACTACCCAGCTTAATACCTGTTTCCAGGCGCCGGTGAGGCGGATCCATTTATTCACAAAACTGGTTACCGGCACAATTATGCCGGAGAAAGCGGCGAGGCTTACGAAATAAACCTGCAGGTTTATTTCCTGGTCGCCCGGGATGTCAGGTGCCTGGCAAAAGGCTGTTAACGGAAGCAACCAGGCGAACAGCATGGTGAATGCGAAAAGAATGTACTTTTTCATTTAAATAATATTAAAGGTTAACTAATAAAATTCCGTAGTTCGGTCATTTGCTCTTCCGTTAATCCGGCGCAAAAAGGCTTATTAGGATCATGATCGGAGTGCTGACTGATTTCAATCTTGCCAAACTGTTTTTTTAGTTCAGCTAATTCACAAGCAAGTGCACTTAATTGCCTCCTGCTGAATTGGGCACTTTCGCCAATGAGGCAAATGCCAATAGATCGACTGTTTTGCCCTTTCGTGTGCGCTCCCCATTCCGATGTGTCAATTTGCTTGTTATCGTCAAATGGGCGGCCTGTTTCCACATGCCCGTTAAAGCGGTTGTGGTAATGTTTTGAATCAATCCATCCGTTTAAAATAACAAGGTGATAACCGATCATCCGAAACGGTTTTGGCCGATTGCGGTGCCAATAATCGATAAGAGCAGCATTCCCAAATGTGCTGTCGCTACAATGAATAATTACTTTCATTTCATTTTGTTTTTTATATGATTAGAGAGATCTGTCGCAATGTCTTTCAGGAGCTTTTTGCCGGTTATGTCACTCAGGTTTTCGTAGATGGAGGTGACCTCGGTTATACCGATGTAGGCGGCCACGATGGATGGCAAGTTGAGCGCATTGGCCAGGAGCGCCTGATTAAGAATGTGAGCCGAAATAATGGCGATGATATACCCGGAGATCTTATTTACCGACTTTCGGAGGCGGTAACTGGTAAAGCTTCGTCCGGCCAGGCGTGACCGCCACACGCCGGTGATCCAGTCAATGGCCCACAACGCGATAACCGCGTAGACGATGGAAGCGACCGGGGCGAAGTAGAACAGCAGTGAGGCCCCGATTTTTATAAGTGTTGTTACTATATTATTCATCCTGACTCCATTTATGAAGGCAAGATGCATAGAGCGTTGGCGGGGATAAAGGACAATTAAAGGGTGTACATATCCACGGTGGATTCAGCTAACTGGCTCTTTTCATCTACCGATACACTAATGGTGTTAACCAGGTAGAATTGATTATCTACCTGAATGCGGTACCACATTTTCACCTGCAGCAGGTCGTGAACGGATAGTTGAAAAACCTTTCGCACCGGCCGGCGGGTGTGGAGGATCCAGGCCACGGTTTTTTGCCATAGCTTTTGTATAAGTCCGTCGCTGCCATGCCAGCGGAGTGACAGATCGGGGGTGTCTCCATACGTGAGCCGGCTTTGATAGTAGCCCATGTTCATGTCCAAGCTGTCGAAATTGCAATAGGGGGCGTTCTTTTCTCCCTTCACTTCGTCGGTGATCATACCGCGGTAGATGGAGTAGGCAAAGTCTTTCTGTTGTTTTTTCGCCTCCGGATCCACATCAGGCATTTGAAATGCAAAGCCGCTGCAGCGATCGGTAGTGTTAAACGGAATCTTGCTTTTGGGTTTGTATTCCTGTGGTTTTTCGGCGGATCCCTTTGTGTAGTTGCCGATAGCTCCCATTTCGGACACCCTGATTTTATGATTGTCGGCAATAACCAGGGTGTACGGCATAACCGGCACCGGAACACTCTCTACATACCCAAAACGCATAGAAACAGACCGGGCAGCAGTAGGGTGGTAACTCTTAAATTCCACCACCAGGTAAGTGCCAGACAGGTAATCCCCATTTTTATTCAGGTAATGAGACCAGGCAAGACTTTCATTTATGTCTACAATGAAATCGTACAGGCGGTAATCGGTGTGGTTAATGGTTTGTGTTTTTTCGCCAAGCACATGTTCAATTGTGGACGTCTTACGATTCCACAGGCTTACTTTCACCTGTAATTCTACATCTCCGGACTGGTCGGCTTTTAATTCTACATTATATACAGAAACATTATCCTTCAGTTTTCCCTCCTGCTCATCAAAGATGAATTTGGCGACTAACGCTTCAACGCCGGCCGCCGGGGAGATGGAGGAGCGCACATCGGTTGCGTCATCGGGGTTGTCTATAAGGTTATAATAATGCGTAAGAAAAGCACCGGTATCCACGTAACGAACTTTCGTCATGTCACTGTCAGATTCCTCTGTTTGTCGCTTAAAATAACGGTTAATGTCTGTTACCTTAAACGTATGCCCCGTTGCCTCCTTAATGCCTGAATAAGTTGGAACCGTAACCAGTTCGTAGGATTCCTCGATTTTTTCCGGAGACAGCATGTCTTCATCCTCTCCATCATTTTCGAAATTAACCCCGCCCTCCTCTTTAGCCGGGATATCTTCATCCCGGATGAATTTATTGGTCCAGTCGATTACGGGCGCTGAAAATACCGCATCAAAGTTGACATATTCTACTTCGTTCATAAGCGGATTGAAAAAGGCCACAATGTTAAAGCGATCACGCAGATCATTAACCAGGTCAGCGGCCGTTATGTGGGGCATCCAATGCTTATAAAAGGTGAATTTGTCTTTGTAGATTTCTATCCGGGGAGAAATAAGACACAGACGATTGAAGTCGTTATACAGGCTAAAATCGTCGCGTGTTTTCAGTAAGCCAAGTCCCTGGGTTATGCGGTTTATTAAGTATCGAATGTATACAAATGGGGTGACATCGTCTTCTTTTGTGGAGGCTAAGACGTTACTGTTCGGATCCCATTCGTTAATAATTTTTTTATCGGTTTTGATGGGTGCAACAACAAAGTTGCAACCAGGGAAAGCGCTTTGGACAGAAGTATTCAGGCCGGTTAATCCGTCAGGGTTCTGCCCCCATTCCTGGCCGTTTATCTGTTCATCCAGATAACTTTCTTTTAACACCGAAGCTACGCTGCTTTTACCTGATTTCAGGTAACATTCGAAAGCAGAAGCAGTATTTTTTATCACACATTCGCCCTCCATAAACTTTTCACTGCCTAACCACAATTGAAATTTATGGGTAATAACCTGCAGGTTATCCTCTTCGTCGGCATGTTGCAGAATCGCCCGGTTGGTTTCTTTGGGCAGACGAAAGGTATAACTAAACGTCCCTGCTTTGTTAAACGCCGGGTTCTTGATTTTTAACGGGATCCGGCATTTATCGGGCAGGGTGGCCAGGCGGTTATTTATGTAGAGCTTGAGCATGTTGATTATATAAAGAAGTCTTCGTTAAAGTCGTTATTGAAATCGCCCCAGGGACTTGGGAGATCGGGCACAGGAGAAAAGTGACTTTCGGTGTGTGCGATCTTGAGCTTGAAGGCAAGCGAAAACAGATCCTCTCCATCTTCCCCGAATTTATATTTTCCTTTTTCGATAATGCCTGGCAGCATGAAAAAACCTACCGGTAACACTGTTTCACCGGCGCTTACAAAGTCTGCCAGGTAATGGCGCATGGGCTTAGGATACCACCCGGTGTTCATCTCATATCCTTGTTCTATATTCCCCCGGCCGGCGCGGATGGTCCCCCGTGTGAGTGAGGGGATGGTTAATGGCCGAATGCTTTCTTTCAGGTCAATATCCCTGTTTTCACTGCGGCGGCCGTGACACCAGAGGACTTCATGTACGCCCAATGATGTGCGGAAAAATAATACATCGTTACGCTCATAGGAGCTTGAGTCGATTACGAAAGTTTTGGTTTCGGTCTTTCGGGGTGTATCCGAATTGGAAACAGTTATCGTTTCATGCGCTTCGTTGTAATAGTCCTGTGCATCGATAGAGTATGTTACCGGCTTGTCGTTTTCGTCGAAAACTTTCAGATCCTTAATGTCGATTACCGTCCCGGCGGGGATGGTGTAGTTGTCCGCATCGGGGGCGTCTGATGTGAACGCTAAGGTTAGTTTGTTGTAAGTTACGGTTTCCGGTGTTAGGGGTATGGTAACGTGCTGGAATTCGCCGGTTAAAGAAACATTCACCTTCGGGGAAAAACGGTCAGGATTAAAACCCGTTTCTGTTGTGGTACCGGGATAAATAACCATGCCTTCCTGGGGAACGGTTCCGGCATGAAGGCGGACTTTGAAACTACAATGTAATTTCCCGGTGTTCTCTGGCAAAAGGAAACGGGCGAAAGTACCTAGAGAACCATGCGACGGACCTTTAAAGGTGTACCGCTCGAAGGTTTCCGGGGGTACCACGCTGTTATCTTCTTCCAGCCACACCTGATAACTGGCTACGGTTTTTGATATGTCGATGGTAGGGAGACGTAATTCGAACGGCCCGCAACACACTTCAAACAGGCCTTGGCTTTCGCCCATGGATCCGCAGTCGGTTACATTGCTTTCGGTGCCATCGGTGAAGGAGGTTTTTACCTTTAACCGTATGCTGCGCATGTGGTTGTGGTTATAGAACCATAGCCGGACCGGTTGCCGGGGATGCACCGGTAGGTTATTGGGAATCCAACTTAACCAGTGTCTTTCGTTGCCGTCGTTGTCGATCCATTTCTCCAGATCAATATCCTCTTTATGCCAGTAGGCCTGCACCACGCGGGAAAGACCTCCCAACAGGCAAACGCGCCGGAGGGAATCGTCGGTAGCGTTGTTGCTTTTTTCTGCTTCCACCATCTCGTCGGTGGTATTAACATAGCTTACCGACCAATTCCAGAAAAATGTCATTACCCGGTTAGGGTAAGACACTATGGTGGCGTCCGGATCACCGGGGAAAGAAAAGGGATCTTCCTCCAGGTTGTCCACGATGTCCTGCATCTCGCTCCATAAAACATTATTAAAATCGAAAGTTGCCTGGTATTTGTCATCGACCTGGACGGGCACCAGGCTTTTCTTTATCTCTTTGCCCAAAACGGGAATGTTTACATAGAGATTAAGCCGGAGCGATGATTTATAATCGGCGATGTCCATGTTTTCCATCACCAGGGTGGCTTTCACGCGCTGGTCCCGGCCAACGAACATTACATTTTCTGGTTGTATGAGGGTGAATTTCATTATCCTTTCCTCCTTAGGCTTTTTGTAAAATCGGTTATCATGGGGATGGCTTTTTCCAAAGTTCGGGCTCCGAAATAGAACAGAATGGCGGCATTACCCCACTCGGCCATAACGGCGGTTTTCGCTTCAGACAGGCCAATGAAGTCGGAAAACATATATCCTAACACCAGGATGAGTAATACCAGCGGGCGAATGTTACGGGTTAAGATACTGCCCTGGTTATCGCTCTCGAGGCGGCGGGTAATTTGTTCGTTGATCTGTTGCTGAAGAACCATCCACAGCTGCGAGAATTGATTTTTCAGGGTACCGCGCTGTTTCTGATTGGTAACGGTACCTTCGATTATATTATTTGCCTGTTCCAGAAATTCGGTGCCGGCTTCTATGGCGGCTTTTGGTTTTAGTAGGGGCATGGGGAATGGTGTTATTGGTTATTGAATTTATTATCGATCGCCGCCTGACAATCGGCGTCTGTCCAGGTATGTAGACAATCAAATTCGTAAGGACCAGGTCTGAATTGATCGGCTATTGTGATGTAGCATTTATTTTCTTGCCAATTGTAGTTGACTTCTATAATTGTCTTATCCACGGGCGTAATATCAGGTAGATAGATCCATTCTCCCGTTATTAGATCTTTACGCCAATCAAAATAATTATCCAGTGAAAACGGTTCAGTTCCATTAATTTGATGTTGATACTTTTCAATATTCACATTTGATATTGATGTAATTTGACCGTTACTATTCATATTATATCCTAGTTTCATAATTGATTAGTACAAAAGTGAGAAATGCGATTCGGCATAGAGTAGTAACCGAAATCAGGTTGAACATCATTGTCGGGATTAATAATTACCAATCTCTGTTGGTCATATAGTGATACATCGTCTGCTCTTATAATAAATACTTTTGAATAGTCAGAGACAGTCACTCTTGATAGCTTAGAAACAGCATTTGTTCCGGGAAAATTATTACTATCCCCTATCCAGTATTTTATTGTTTCAAGTGAAGGATCAATATTGGCTTTTACAATTGAATAGGTTTGATAAGTTGGATCTATCGCAACAATAATGTTATGAACCGAAGAACCAACACAGTCTTTGATGCCTTGTCCATATGGTGAATAGCGATTATACAAAGAGCCTAAGGAGGAATTGTCATCTATCTTATATCTATTACAGATAGTTGCTCCTGAATAATAGGCATACTTTCTGTCAGGAATAGATGGCAGCACCCACCCTGGGTATTGAGCAGGTGGCAAATTTGAATAATTTCTGTTGTTTGCGTAATCAATTTCTCTAGTAGAAAAGAAGCGTTTTGATGCTGCTATATATGCAAGATTTCTAGCTGTTAAATCCTGTAAAACAGAATTTAAAGGTTGGTGTAATACCGCTGTATTGGCATTCAAATCAATTGCACATCCTTTAAAATAGGCACTACTGCGCACGTAAGCTATATTGGTTTCATAATCATACGAAACGCCTACTGGATTATAAGAATTTGGGGGAACACCATTACTATAAGAATCTTGCATCTTGTTATCAAGATTCCATACCGTATCATCTGCTTTTATTCGGCATATCTGTCCGTATGATCTATCCCCATTAGAACCAGCCTGGCAAATAATATCTCCACCTCGCTCCATAAAACAGAATTGCCAGGTTGAATTATAATCATCATTGATAACTGGCAGGGCAATTGTATTAATTAATGGATCGGTTTGCCAAGTTCCATTACCTAAATAATTAGCTTCAACTAATAACGCAGCATCCAATTTGTAAACACAATTGCCCGTATCTGAAATACAATAGAGATAACGACCTTCTCCAAATTTTTTTGGCAAAGCATTATTCATTTTTCTAACCTCAAGTTGACGACAATATACTTTAACGGTTGCTGCTCCGGATTGAGTTCGAGTAATTGAAATATTATAAAAAGATTTATTAATAAGTTGCTGACCAATTGGGGAAGTACTATCTAATAATATAGTATCAATATTTGTCGATTCAACTTTATAAATTTCTCCTTTACCCTCCGCCTGAAAAGTAGAACTATCAACTGAATCGGAACTAAAAACTAACTCATAAACGATATCACGACCTTTATACTCTATCTTAACTACCTCATTCATATTATCTCCCCTTTAACCGTGAATAATTTGCCTTCAACATCACCAAAGAAGCGAAGCTCGTTAAAAGCCGCAACAGTATCACCAAGCATATAATCAGAATTATCACTTTTCTTAATACTAACCGTAAGCCCATCAGCTGCCACAACTGTGTTTATTTTAAAGGCCTCATCGTAACCAATGACACCGTAATCACTGGTGCTTTCAACTTTAAAAGTCTGCTTAATAGTTTTATACACCCCCCCAGAACTAACCGCATTAACACTATCCTTTTGGGGAAGCGGATCAATCGCAATAGAGGTACCTACCCCACATTCCCGAAGCAACCACACCTCCCCACTAATCCGCGTCATTTTCAACTCCACCCGGCCGGGGGTGAAGGTCATTGTCCTGGTTGTTTCGTCATACCTGGAGTCGTTGGATACTGTGCCAGGAGGGAAAGTTAGAGTTGTTTCATTTTTTATATCTGCTATAAAATGAAACATTTCAGTGGCTTGGGAGTGTTCCAGCACAATACCTGAATTACCGCAAACATCAGTTAACAGAGCCTTTACAAAGGTTTTATTTTCGCAATCGATAGTTAACGATCCGGTTTGGGTATTATTTTCGACCTTAATAAATTTGAAACTCTGGTCTAAAGAATGTATACTACCACCATCCCGGTAATACCAGGTGTTATCAGGTTTGTTAAGACACCACTCGCCATCCAGTAGGTCAGTTGATTTCCACCCCGGATCCTCTGGTGTTAATGTTAGCGGATTGGGAAGGGTGGGGGTGATCCCCGGCGCATCAATTTTCAGATGCGCCACACGTACCGATTCTATTTTCCCCATGTTATAGTCTTTGAACGATTATGTTTTTAATTTTCATCCGCTCGCCGGCATTTGCGACTACGGTGTTACCCGATTCGTGTAGCAATCCCACTTCTATTTTATAGAGAGGATTAACAGACACACCACAAACATCCATAATGAAATCAACTCGCTGGAAACCGCCCTGGTAATTAAAAGGTGTAATGAGCTGACCATCGAAAACGCCTCCTTCTTGGATGGCAATGGCATATAATCCCACTACCCCGTCGGGCACTTTGTCAAAGAAGATGTCGAACATGATTCGGTAGTTTCCCTGGTCGGTGAATTTTGGCTGCAAAAAAAACATGTGATTGGCCAATAAACCGTCCGGATTCAGGCAACTATTAAACAAGGTCCCAGACGTTCCGCTATAATCCCCAAATACAAAGTTGTGTTCGCCATCAACAAGCAAATAACTTTGGAATAAAGTATTTGTGGCGGCTTCTGTTGTGAAATAGGTATCACTCCAGATGCCATCGACTATCCCGGCATCTAAATAGGTAACATTTAGATTTACGAGGTCATTTTCTTTCTTAAACTGGTCGCTGAAGTTGGCATTAATCTCATCGTTCCCTTTAAAGGGCTTTATCTCTATGCCGTTATTATAATACCAAATATCATCTACCTTATTCCATGCCCATTCGCTGATCATCAGGTCTGTCTCCAACCATCCGGCATTACCTGGCATTAATCCGGCTTGGGGCATGGTTGGTGTTTGCCCGGCTGTGGTTAGGGTCAGGTGTTGTACGCGGGTGCCTTTTAGTAGGTTGGGAATTTCTTGTCCTGTCTTTGTAAGAGAGAAATTGGATAAAAAAGTCGATACATTAATTACTTCAATTTCGTTATCCTCTTCATCCAGGATAACGGCATTTCGCATCTCAATCGCAGTCCCTTGCTCCATTAATACGGAACTTCCTAATACTTCAGATATGCTTAGGGTTACATACTCTGCATCTTTAGGCGAAGTTTGGTTTAATCCAATTATTAATTCCTGAAATTCTGAGGTAAGGGTGGCTAAGACTCCTGCAGAAGTATTGGAATAACTAATGTCCAAAGATCTAGCATGAAATCCATTATCAGTGGCCAGGCGAAATTCTCCTTTACATCTCAGGATCTTATTAACCTGAGGTTGAAATTGTAAAACAGCAAATGGGGCTTCTGTCGTATCGGTAATCTTTTGTTTAGCGGTAAAAATTGAATTTCCCTCTATTGTTTTTGTGGGATATTTCGCGGCGATATAAGCCGGATCCCAATGTACCAATTCGTTTATAAGGCGGAACTGATCAGAGAAGGCATTGCCTTCACCACCACCGCCACCGGTTGCAATCTTTTCCCGAAGTTCCTTAATGGCTTCTTCGATGCTTTTCCCATCTTCGAGCAATCCTTCTGCTGCACTGTCAAGCCAGTTAAGAAAAAATTGCTGGACAACCGAACCGGTGGCCAGCTTCATGAGGTTTGCCCATGGAAAGTTTTGTAGGTCTTGTCTGTTCTTTTCGTGTGTTTGCCGCATTTCAGGATGCTTTTATATTTCAAATGTGGTTATTAAAAGAGGTGGCATAAAGGACAATTACATCCCCACATCACTCTCCAGACTTTCCATTTTCTTAACGCCTTCTTTGTGTACATCCCATTCCCATACGCCTTTGACGCCGTTAGCTTCGATGCGTTCCATCACCTGTGTGTTACGCTCTAATATTGTTGCCATTTCAGGGGGGATAGAATAGGCCACCGGCGCCGGGGCTTGTTCGGTGGAGTATCCGCCCTGTTGTTTACCGGGCAGTTGGCCGGTGATGATGCGCGGCAGGTCGATGGTGGAGATGGTTCCATTTTTCTGGGCCACGTCAATGATGTCCAGTACTTCCCGAACGCCTGGGTTACGCACAGCTTTGGCATTTGCTACAAATTCATTGGCGTGATAGAATCCCATCGGGTCATCGTCGGAGGTAGAAAAACCAGCGAAACCGCCATCCTTCTTACCGCGAACAGAAAAGTTTGTTTTACCTGATTTAACCGATTTGGTGGCGTTCATGATTGAACCAATAAAACCGGATGTTTGTCCGATGAAAGCAGTTATTAAAGGCACATTGGCAGGAAAACCAACGGCCGCGGTGGCACTCATCCCGCGTACCAGATCGATGGTGGCACCGGCCATGGCAAGCCCTTGTTTAATTACTAGAGCAGCTTTTCCAATCTCCGATTCCTGGCCCATGATGGAAACGATACCACCGGCCACAGCTGCCGCAATTTGCAAACGCCCTTGTTCAATGGCGTTTTGCCTGGCAACCACATCGGCTTTTCGCTGGGCATAGGTCTCTTCTACGTTAATCAGGTTCTTCTTGTGCTCATTTTCCAGCTCAAGAAGCATCTCTTTTTGTCCGCGGGCCCGTTCCAGTTCTAAGGCATATCTTTCATCTTCGATATCAAGCGCCGCCTGGTATCGATCATCTTCTAATACTAACCTCTCCTGGTAGTTGAACTCTTCCGCTTCCATGTCCAGTAAGCGACCATCCTCCTGTAATATGCGGTATTTCAATTGTCTTTCGATGGATTGCTGGAGGGCATCGTCTTCGATCGCGGCTTTGGCGGCTTGAAACTCCTGTTCGCTAATAATTTGTTCGTCATATAGCGCCTGCACAGACGCCAGGGCTTGCTGGTTAACCGTCTGCGGATCGACAAGGCCATAGGTCTCCTGGATCTGCTTCAGCTTATCGCGGCCATTCAGGTATTCGTCTATTACCTTATCGGCCGCCGCCTCCATGTCTTTGCTTATTTCCTCTTCCCAGTTATCAGCAATTTTGAAGGGTTTTAGGGGTTTGGGTTTTGGGGTTTTGGTTCCAGTAGTACCTGGATCTGGGTTGCCTCCAGTAGTGCCAGGATCTGGGGATTCTTCATTATTTTCATTTTTTTTATTACTGGGATCGCCTATAATTTTCTTGTACTTTTCTTTCAGAGCCTCAGATTCAGTGACCATTTTCTCAAACAGATTCGATTCTTCTGCATAAATTTTCCTGAAAATTTTATAATCATTTATTGCACTACCCAGTTGGTTATTACCCAAAAGACTCGCTTCAAATGATAAATTCATTATCCTTTCAGCCTTAGAAATAGTACTTAATGTATTATCATACATAATAGCCTCGACCTGTTTTGAAAATTCCGGCCCTTTTTTCTTAAACCATTCAAGGCTGTTATTCATTGCTTCTATCATTTCAGCCTCATGTTCTACGGCCAACTCTGCATATGTTCCTTTCTTTTTTTTCTGTTTATCGATGTTTAACTCATGCTTTTTCATAAGGATTTTAAGAGCCATTTGAGAGTTATAATTCTCAAGCGCAGTAGTTAAGGAATTAACATCTGTCTCCTCATTTTTTATTGCTGTAGCTAGACTTGGGGCTAATCTATTTAGTTCCGTCAGCAATTTTGTCCTGGTCGCTTCACTTATGTTTGCATCTCTTAACTGCACAACAAGTTTATTAACTGCTTTCTGCTCATTTTCTAACTCTTCTACCGGGCTTACACTTAGCCATTCAACGACTGCTTCTTTCTTTTTTTTCCACCATACTGTAATACTTTTCTGCAGGCGTAACAACTTATTCCCTTCCCGGTTATAAGCGGATTGAGCATCGGCAGATTTCTTAGTAATCAGTTCCAAGGTGGCCATGGCTTCCGCCTGGGCGTTGGTGACATCACCAGCCGCCAGTTTCACTTTAACCAATTCGCGGAACTCGTCGGAGTCTTTCTGGATAGCAATACCCAGCTGTTTTAACCCTTCATTTTCCCCCAGCATGGCTTTGGTGAGGATATCGGACACACCAGCAGCCCCGATGGATCCGCCGGTCCATTCGTCCATGGCACCGGTGAGCGATTGCAGTTCAACCGACATTTTTGCAGCCTGTTGCCTTGTGAAATCTAAGGGAATGAGTAAGTCGGCCGTTGCGGCGGCGTTGGCCACGAATTCGCGGTTGGTGAGCCCCATGCGGTCGGCCAGCTTTTCAGCTTCAGAGGAGACATAGCCCAGTTGATTCCCGAAAACGGTGGAGGAACGAACGGCGTCGCCTTGCATTTGCTTGGTTAAGGAAAAAAGTTCGGAGCCGGCGATCTTTAGTACGGAAATAAAGCCAGCTACACTGGCTACCGGTAAAAAGGTAGAGGCAATGCCTTTCAATTTACTCATAGAGGAGCGGGCGCCGTTGGATCTGCCGCGCACCCGGTTAAGGTGTCGCTCCGTTTCCTGCAGTTCGTTATTCAGCCGGTTCCAACGCTCCGGGTGGAGTTCTTTGTTGGTATTTTCGAGTTCGCGTCGCAGTTCAAAAAATCTCTTTTTTAGCTGTTTGGCACTCATTTCAGAGACCTTTAATTGTCTTTCCAGAACCCTTAACCGGCCTTTATTAACGCCCAGTTGCTTGTTGTTCTCCTTTATCTTATCGTTTATGGCTTTCCAGGCGCGGGATCCTTTTTTATTTGCGGCCTCCAACTTCGCTTTAACATCGCGCAAGCGTTCATTTTCGTTGTTAATAAGAGCGATATTCTTTTGCACTTCAGCCATTTCTTTCTGCACCTTACTGCCGCCTTTGGTGCGGAATTCGGCCTCGATTATATCTTTCGTTATAGCCATATTGGATTGTTTAAAGCGGTTTCTAAAGGCCCGGTGAAATTATCACGAATGGTGTCTGCTAAACCCCAACGCAGTTGTTTGTAGGCATAGCCGAAGATGAAACCATACAACTGCCGGTTATAAATGGGGGAGTAGTTCTTTTTAGGTAATCCGCGTTTGGTGTATTTCATATCCAAAAAGCGGATGTGAATGGGGTAATCGATAACAAGGGAAGGGTTGCTGCTCCGGTTGGCAATGCGGTAAGGTTTTGCAGCCAAGCCGCGCGTTAACTTACCGGTGCGCCGTTTGTAATCCTTGCGAGCAATGCGGTTTTGAGTGGTTAACACGCTCTCCCCGGTGGTGGTCATTATTTCGGCCACCTGATCTACAAAAAGCCCCTTCTTATGTGCCTGACTAATCATGCTACAAAGAAGGGGTTATGGTGGCAGGGGGAAAAGGACAGTTAGGTTTTCTTGGGGGGTGTTATAATAGTTCAACATCCTTAAGAAAAGCCCCCAACTCCCGGAGCTTAATCTCCAATATCGCCTTGTTTTCAGGCGGAATCGGATACTTATCCGGATAAAGCACCCAATTAGCTAATTGTGTGCGTTTAAACCCGCACAACTCCGCCAGCCACGCTTTCGGGAGATTATATTTCTCCACCAAATCTGTTAGTGTCAATTCCACAGTTATTAATTTACCGTTCCATAATATTCATTGCGCCTATCTTCATCAATGTTCTTATCCTCATTTTCGAGGTAAGCGCGGTACCACTTCCAGGCACGTTGGAGAAGTTTACCCACATCAATAATATCAGGCTGATCATACACATCGCGCACAATCAAAGCCCAGGTTTCTTTCACCCCGTCAATATTGGTGTATGAAAACACCTGGTGCGGGTATCCCGAAGAAACGGGATCACTCTGCGGTTCCGCCACTTCAATCAAACACTTTGGAGCAACGGTGTGCAGAATGAAAACCCGACCTTCACGCATCGGGTTTTCAGCTAGCAAAAATCTATACATTATCTTACAGGTATTACATCAATTTTTTGATCAAGAATCCGTTTGGTTAAACTCCAAACAAATTTCCTTCCATCGCAAACAGCGTGCTTGTTAAATAACCCAAGCTCTTGCATTTCTTTAACCGTTTTAACGGCATAACCCTTTGAAAAAACTTCTTTTAGAGTTGAAATTTTCAACCCTGAGATACGATACTTGTTTCCTCTTTTTTCGATAAAAGAAAATACGTTAGCAGTAGTTTTTTTTGCAAAGCTTACTGAATTTGAAATTGTGAAAGTTGTCATGATTTCTAACCGCTATTTTATCCAGTTGCGTTTCTGTTTTAGGTTTTATTTAATTGATTAACTCTGGTACAAATATAATTTATTTGACGTTACCGTCAAATAAATTAAGCAGTTTTTTTTATTTTTTTTTCTCCCCTTCATGAATCTCCTTTCTAATCTGCTCATTATTAGCGAACTTTTCAACCTGCTCCCCCTTCGTCATCTCATAGGTAATGAAGGTCCTGAACAGGATATTATCCAATTCCGTAGCAATCCCCAGGGCCACACCGTCCAGGGTGGATCCATACACCTCCTGCTCATAAGCATCCTCAGAAATCCGCTTATTTTTCAAATCATACACATACGAGCAATTTCGCTCGAAGAAATAAGTCATCAACTTCACCCCGGTAAGGTTAACCCCGCACCGAAGTGAAAACCGGCTAAAAAAATGAGGCGGATAAATAACCAGGTGAAAAATCTCATTCATGAAACTGGGCATAAAGGCATAATACCCATGAGGCGAATCAACATAGCAAACAAAATTAATCCGGCTCATATCCCCATGCTCCTTCTTACTCCGAGCTTCGAAAAGTATCAACCACTTATTCTTCCGCGGCGAAGTATAAGGCAAACACCGCCGCACCGGAAACTGCCGCGACTTTATTATCTGCCGCCGAAACCACTGATCCTTCCTATCAGAAAAACGAAAAGCATCTAAAAAATCAAGCTGAATCTCCTTTTGAAATTCAGCTTCGATCATTGAATGTACTATCATCCTATTTTATCCAAGGGATTATAAATAATTACAAAAGGATGATAATTCACATTAGTTTCGTCTTCGTTCCGCCGTCTTGCGGCTATAATAGCCTGGCTTTTTAACTGAAAATCTGGGGTTATTTTTTCTTCTTCATTACACGATCTGCCAGCTGCATCGCCCCAATCGTGATTTTTGTTAATCCCAGTTTTTACGTCGGGCGTTTTAAATAGTACTTTCGATCTTTCTGCAAAACGCGTTCCATTGTAATAGTTGCCACACAGGTAGTCGTCGAATGTTATTGCTTCCGCAAATTCTTGCGGGTTAGAAATTAGTTTTACATTAACTTCATTTCCGATTAGCTCCTCCTCTTCGAAGGAGTTAACAGCATTTGTAATGTCCTGTAACATTACATTGCAATTGCACATTTTGGCAATTTCCCCAACCAATTTGGCCTTAGATTCGGCCAAAATTCCTTTCCTGTATGATTTCATTTCGGGGAAATCGAAGTCTTTTACAAACATTGGACTATCCCAGACATCATTCGCCCAATTCCATTCCTCTTCATCTGCCCATCTTATTAACTCCCCATCGGGGCGGAAATAAGCAATAAGTTTTTCGTTCTTCTTAGATTTAACTAAGAAATTATTTTCTCTGGTTGTTAGGTATTCTGATAACATCGCGAAATGATTTAAGTGTTTGAATTATAAGTTTAAATATTTACTAATATCAAAACCGTGCAATAGCGCATGTTTATTGCGCCAATATGGCTCCTCTTCCGGTTCCAAATCTGCCGGATCATCGACAAAAACCTGGTTGCTTTTGTCGTTTACCATAATGTCGGTATGCACAGCGAGATTATAAATTAACTGCGCAACTTTTTGCGCCTGTTCTATTTCTTTGGAAACTTCATCATTCTCGATTTCGTAACCAAGAACCGTTTCCAGGTCAGCCGCAATTTCGGCTATTTCGTTCAGTTTAGAGACAGTGTAATTACTGTTCTCTATTTCTTTTTTCATGGCCGCTATAGCGAAATCCTTAAAGGAGCTATAGCCAAGTTCTTTGGCCTTTTCGTAGAAGAAGTTTTTTTCTTCTTCGTCTGTAAACTCTACTCTGCCTAATATTCTCATATTTTATATTTTAACCCCTCCGAAGAGGGGTATTTTATTTATTTAGAATAATTCGTATGTGTCAATTTCGGTATCAAAATCTAATGTCTTTCTGATTTCATTACCATCTTCGTCATAAGTCCAGAATGGAGTATTTTCAACATACGTTTCACATTCATAAGTCGCGTTTTCAGAACTGAAATACGGCTGCACATGATCTCCTCCGTCACATAGGCTTTTAATATTTTTTTCACTTTCAATATACCCTATCTCTATAGAATAGGCTAATACTTCATTGTAATCTAAGAATGAAGGCATTTCGTTTTTAACATCAACAACATCAATGAAATTAATATTGTCTTGATCGTGTTTTTGATTTTTAACTGTGTAATTCATCGCGAAATGATTTAATTGTTTTATGCCTTATGGCATTACAAATATACAACTCTTTTTAAAATTAGCTACTTTGTAGCTACATATTTTTATCTTTTTTTCTATTATTTTTGTAGAGCGAAATGATTTAAGTCTTACTTAAATCAAAAGCCCCGCAAACACTTGGTTTGCGGGGCTTTTTTTGAATAATAAACCTACACCAATTCAATTCCTTTTTTTTGAAATACCATTGTCCATCCGGTAGAATTATGCAACTCCCGTGAATACCAGGGGGAAATTTCCTGCGGAAAAGTGATGTCTTTCAGCCAGGGTACACCACATCGTTGATCGTCCAACATGCGTTTTCTGATGCTCCTTAATAGCTCCAAAGTCTGTTGCGCCAGCAATATCGCTTCAATGGAGTCGTGCTCGTTTGGATTGTAAGGATAGGCCAGGGTGGCAGCCAGGTTAAATGCTCCGTTTTCTCTCTGTAGTTCGTCGCGTTCGATATTTATGCTGCCGTAATCGATAAAGAGATAAATACCTTTAAACCCGCTTATATGCTTCTTAATCACTTCCTCATTAACACCTACCACAAACCCGGTTATGCCAGGCAAAAGGGAGTGTGGATCCATGCCGGCAACGGCAGTTTTCAGTGGTTCATATCCCGGGAAATTGGAATTGGAGCGATTGAAAAGATTCAATACCGCCTCCCGGGTTGGAAACTTACCAAAATAGGTAATCAGGTCGATTATCAGTTGTTCATTCATGGTGCAATAAGTTGTAGTTGTTGTAAGGTGAGGCCTGTATTTTTCAAGATCTTATCCAGATCCATTTCAATGTCTTTCATGCTCCTCACGGCGTCGATAAGTTCTTTAAGCATTAAATCCAGGAAGGTTACGAGGTTTAATTGCATCAGTTTTTCGGTGTCACCATAGCCGTTTTTCGACAATGTATAGATCGTATTATTAAAACCTACTGTAATTTTCGGAGCCTTTTCATCCGATTGCCGAAAAAGGATTGCAAACTTGGTTTTGGTTGTCAAGAAAGCCTTTATCCCTTCGAAATTGATAAAGACAGCTTGTTTTATATGCTCTTTCACCAGGCAGAATTCAGGGGCTTTGTTCTTTGCTTTTTCAAAGGAGTAATTAGCGCCGGAATATAGAATAGAGCATAACAGGTTAAGAAGCTCGCTATTTTTGCCGGTAGCATATTGCCCGGCAATGGTCATGGCATCGGAAAATTGCCCGGCCGTTAACGAGGAGCTTAACAAATCATCTTCCACGGAAAAACGATACCCCCGGCAGGAAGCCCATGCGCGAGATAATTTCAGGGTAGGTATAATGTTACTGGAGAAGTTGAAATCAGGTTCCAGCCATTTCTTTTCGCGGCGCAATACACGCACTTCCGGGGTGTTGGGAAGATCTTCCGGTAAGGTTCTTTTTAGTTTTTTCCGTAGCCCAGGGTCGATGTTATTAAGCGCATCCCGATTTTGGTAGACCACTTTCCACCAAAAGGCAGTTTTCTCACCTAACCAGGCGATATTTTCATAAAACAATTCTTGCTGTTGGCTGGTGATCCAGCGTGGCTTCTTTATCCCCAGCACATACATACCGAAATTAATCCCTACCGACCGGGCCTCGCGCTTTCCTTGTGTGTATTCGTTCAGGAGATCCAGAAGGAAAATGAACTGATCCGGCGTCAGTTCGTCCCATTTTTCAGGTAAAAAGTAGGACTTGTCTTTTAATACAATCTCGGTCATGTCGTAAAAAAGAATTTATTGTCTTCGCTGTTTACTTCTTCGGGTGCAGAGTAGGCCCCCGATTTGGATTTCTGGATATAAGCTTCCACATCGAGCATATATGTCATAGCCTTGTTGTGCAGCTCCTGGAATAGGGTTTCCTTAATAAATGTTTCCTGGGATGACTTATACACCCGGCGGCGCATTTCATCGGAGAGGTCCTGCCGGATACTGGCCGGCAATTCTGGGTATTCGAAACGGCGGGAAGCTTGCGCCATTACTTCGTATGCCAGGGCTTTTTTAACGGCGTATTCGTATTTCGGATCCTGGTCCACCGTGGCAACTTCGACCCCGCGTTTTTGCAATACATCCACAATTACTTCTTTCTGGAGGTAGGTGGCACGCATGAAAAAATACGCACTTTGATCGATCCCGAAATACTTATCGAAATCCCGGGCGTTTTTAAAAATCAGGTTTTCACGCTCTTTGTAGGCATCAGACTCGGCGAAACTGGCAAATTTGGTGGTGTCGTTCTCCATTAACTCCAGGAGGTTATCCATTTCCGTCCATACATTGCGGATATTGATATCGATCGCCTGGTCTTCCTGGTACTTGTATAACTTACCCTCAGAGGCGTTGCGTTCAGCGGCCTGCAACTTGAAGTAATCGATATTGGTCAGGTTAGCCAGTGCCGCCTGGATGTAGTCAACAGCTTCATCCAACACCGGATCCGGTTCGGCAGGTGGGGTATCAAAATGGTTTTTCAGTTGCAGGTAAGTGGCTTTGCCAATTATATTCTGCACTTTCCGCATCGCCGGCCGAAAAGGGGATGCTAATGCAACCACCTGAACCGAGGCGGGGATCTGGATGTATTTCCTAAAATCATCTATGTCGTTAAAAAAGTCCATGGTTATTTATTTTGTAAACGGTCATCGGTTGAAACTTCCTCCTGACGTGAAGGAATATTGCGGTAAAAACCTATGCGGTACCCTTGTCGGTACAGTTCCGGGAAGTTGATGCGCAACGCCCAGTTAAAAGGTTCGGTACATACCTGCTCAGGAATGGTTAGGTTATGCAGGTAGATTACATAGTTGTAATAAAGATCGGATCCTGATTTACTGATTACGCCGTCTTTACTGATATTCGAGATAGAGGCATCCATGCCCAGGGCAGAAAGAACCACTGCATCGGCGCGTTTATCGTAGCTGGTAAGGGCCTCGATATACTCTTTATATTTCAGATCGATGGGTTCAATTTGCCAACGTTCTTCTGCTTTTTCTGAGGTCTTGAAACTGTAAGATGAATAGAGTTTCCCCTGGTTATCGGCTCCGGACAAGAAATTAGATAATTTTTTCAACTCTCCAGATACATATTTGGTTAGAAGGTGTTCGTAATAATCGGTCCCCACATCGATACCATTCACTTTAATGAGTTCTTTTTTTTCAGCAGCCAGTTCCTTATTCTTTTCACAATAAGCCTCGAGCATGCGCCGCTTCGACTTCAGCCAGGCATCCGGAATAATTACATGGACTTTAGCCGACAGAGAATTCTCCAGAAAGGAGTTGATAAAACGGGGTGTCTTATTCATGCCCACCAACCATTGTTTTATGCCTTCATAAAATTTATTCTGCCCATATACCTTGCCTAATGCAGGATTCCGGTGTATTGAGATGGCAGAAGAATATTTAAGAGGATCGGAAGTATCCAGGCGATTATACACCAGGAAGTTCTTTTCGGTACCATGCGCCCAGTTGCCTACCAGAACATATTGGAAATCGCGGTCTTCGTAGTAATCGCTAAAGATGTCAATATCCTTATCGGATGCCAGGCGGCTTCTTTTAAGGGGAACATGTTCCAAACCTACAACGGGTAACATGCCGTTAATCCGCCTTGATTTACGGAAACGCCAGCGAGGGAAGAATGTTTCCTGATGGTAGTAATCCACAATATATTTAAGAGCAACATCCGAAGCACTATCCTGCAGGCCTGATGCTTGCCAACTCTCCAACCAGTCGGTGATCTGTTGCTGCTCTACCCATTCGCGTTCAACCTTTTTCCCATTATGCTTTACTTTATATATATGTAAACCCTCTCCAAATAACAGTTGCACCCGCTTACCAAGCAGCTCAGGCAATAACCGGTTACCACCAATTACGGCTTCAATCTCATCGGGTAAGGTATTGTTCTTACCCATGATAAGTACCTTATACCCATCTACGTTCAACACCAGTGGTAAGGGGATCCCGGCAAACTGATCCATGTCAATCTCACCGGTGGCGGCCCTGGTGCCCATCTGGAAGGTGAACACATCGGTACCATCCTTCACATACCCTAAAAGTCCATTACTCTGTATCTCCATGGAATAATATTTTTCGTGGTTGGTAGTTGTCATCCGGAAAACCCATGAACCGTATTAATGCCTGGTAACAGGTCTTGGGGTTTCCCTCCTTATCTTCAAATAAGAAGAAGTTATCGCCATCAATGGAGAAACGTTCACGGGATAGTTGTGCACGCACCTTACATCCCTGGATTGTTCGAAGTGTTGCGCTGGCTTTCCCCTTTGTGCGGTTATAAGGAAAGAAGCTAATGGTAAACCGTCCATCCGGAACCTTACTTATCTCCTTTGCCAATCGAATGGCATCGATAACTTTTATAGGTTTCATGGTACAAAGAAGGGGGGAAGGAAGTAGGGGAGAAAGGACAATCCCCCTACTGCAATGCACAACAGAATTTCATTTGTGGCAGAATTTATTCCAATTGGTCGAGGTGCAGACAGCTTGACCCGCACCACCACGCCAATTGCAGGCAGAATGCGCGTTTCATCATATTTCCAGCCAAAAAGCACCCTGCAACGCAGCTATAGAACTTAGCGGTTCGCCTACAATAGTAGAAGGCAATCGAGCAAAAAACGCCGTTTCCAAACATCAACACCTTGTGGATGTGGTTTTTGATATTTTTTACAATATCAAAAGGGCCGATTATTACCCCTCTTGAATACATTATTGTGGTTTGATCATGATTTTTTAGGCGATAACGTTATCCGGCAAATCTAATGGAACGCTATCGAATTCTGAAGGTAGATATTTGCTGTAAAGACCGAAAATCAGATAGGTGAATGCAGATGGTAACTGTGTGGATAAACCAGGCTGTAGGTAATAGGGCAATAACTCACTTTTCTTATCCAATTCGATCTTTCCTTCTACCCGCTTTACAGGGGAGAGGTTTATGGCTGAATTGAGGTTTTTGCATTCGTTTTCACACACGCGGATCCGTGGGGTGTGGCGTAATTTTTCACCTAACAGGATCTTGAGCAACTTGTAATGCTCGTAGTAAAAGATGGTGCGTTGCTTCTCGTTTTTTAGCGATACTTTAAAACCGTAGGATTCCAGTTCTCGCTTTAGTATCATGGCGTCGGTAGTGATTTTCTCGGCCTCTTCTTTTCGTTTGTTTCCGGCACGGTCGTAATAAAGATCAATCTTTTTATTTTTCTGGTGAGGGCCGAAGAACTCGTAAATCTCACGGGCGAGATCCGCCTGGTCTTTGGGTGGCCAGCAAAAGAATTCTTTCAGTGCACGGAGCTCTTTTGGCCGCGGGTGCTCCTGGGCTACGATGATAGATGAGAATTGCCCGGGATCGTAACCTAATAAAAGCGGCGCATCCGGACGGTAGTATTTCAGGTACTGGGCATCGAGCGTAAAGGTGTCGTTCAAGTTGAAACTTAGAATACTGTCGTATATGTAGGAATCGGAGAAGGCGTGTATTTTACTGTCGTAATGGGCAAAGAACATATCCACCACTTTGGTGCGGCGAATGTTACAGATGGAGGATAGGAACTCATCATCACTCAGTACCTCGCGCTGGGTTTTGAAATACTTGGTGCCGAGCACATCTTTATTGGCAAAGGTGCTGGCACGAATAAAGTAGGTGGAGGCGGTACGCATAACGCGCAGGGTGGGTTGCCACAGATCGAGAATATGCTGATACTTTCGGATATCATTCTGGAGCTTCACCAGGGAGCCGGGGTTCTTTTCCTGCTTGAGCTGTGCTTGCGCCTCCAGCAATTTCACCTGGGCGCGGTTCACATGCTCGGCCACGGTGGCAATTTCGTTAATAAGCTCTTCGTTTACGTTCTTTTCATAGTCGATGAACCAGGCATCTTCGCCCAGATCCACGCGGGCGGTATCGGAAACGCCCGTTATACCTTCATAGTAATGGTTGTTTTTGGCGGCTTTGCTGGTGCCACGCAGCGCAGGAAAGACGCGGCTTTTCAATTTCTCCCCGCTGTTGTGTTTCATCTCCTCTATAAAGGCATGCTGCGCCGATCGCCCAGCTACACTATCTGGTTGATCGGAGGCGACAAGTTGAAACTGATGCCCATCGCGCATTACCATGGAGTGTTTGGGGTAAGAAATTGGATACCTGGGCTGCTTGAAATGTTTGGGCAACTGTGACGTCCCGATTACATAGTCTTCACCTTCTTTCAAAAGAGGTTCGCCATTTACGCCGACCGGTTTGTTGAAAAAGGCTCGGATGTTCGGGATGATGTTGGTAAGCAAAGCCACATAGGTGGCATGAATAAAAAAAGAGAGTTCACCGGGCATGGCGTTGGATACGCGGATCACTCGCGGCCCGATGATGCCTTCAGTTTTTCCGGTACCCCGGGCCACTTCGCCTATGAGCACATTGCTATCTATCAAGGTGGAACGGACCTGCATTTTATTCATGTACAGGCTCTCAAATGTCTTATATCGTTTGCTTTCTTTATTCTGCATTGTCGGAGATTTCTTCAAAGTCGGTATCTTCTATATCTGCATCGCGGTAAAGCGGGACTTTCTCTTCATCAGAGAGTGGCAGGCCGCTAATGAGATTGATATAAAAGCCTTTATTGGCCTTGGCGGCAATCTGCTTGAGGTTCTTACGCTCGAAACCACCCTCCTCAATTTTGTAATCGGTGGAGATTAGGAAGTTGATGGAGAGGTTACCTGATGTATTATCGTTGTTGTTGGCGCGGCGGCGCAACTCATTGGCGCGATCGAAGAAACGACCGGCTTCATTAAGCTTGTCCTGGGCAATGGCCAGCTTTGCCAGGTCTTCAAATTTATTGGCGGCATCGCGGTCCCATATTTTCTGAGGGATATTATCATCCACATCGAAGTACGCCATGGCAGCATAGACACGCGCTTTGGCGGTATTGATGTTCAGGCGGATTTGTTGGACGGCCCAGGTGCGTTCGCGTAGCTTTTTGGCGGCGCGGGTAATGTTGCCTTCATATTCTTTTATTTCAGCCGCCCATTGAATTTGCAGAATAAACTGCTGCAGCTCCACCGGTATGGCATCTGATTGCCCGGATACCAGGAAACTGTCTATTATATCGGGGTGCAGGGTTTCAAGTCTTGCCAGGTAATCCATATCACACGCCGAATAAGTTGAATTTTAAGGCATCCATCATCTTTTTGCGCTGGAGGTAACCCAGCGCACGGGCAGCGTCACCACATCCCTCACCTCCGGCTTCTACATGCCCCTCGAGTTTATCTTCAACTGTTATTTGCTTATCTATTTTGCCTTGTTCCCAAGCATGGCGGATATCACTGTCCGGGTTTTCAAATTCGAGCATAAAGAAGCGGGATTCGACTTTATTAAGTTCAAGTCGAATACAGATACTCCGGGGATCCATATTGCGCTCGCCGAAGGTTCTTATTTGGTCGAGGGTTGCGTCGTCGAATGTCATATAACAAAAATCCCCTATGCAAAGCAGAGGGGAAAGGACATTACAACATAATAAGAATGAGCATCAGGATTCCTTTTTCTCAAGCACCTCCTTCATTACCCGCTCTTTTTCCTGGTGTTTTAGCAGGTTTATTTCGTCGTTTTCCCGCTTATCCTTCCTTTTCTCGCTCTTGAGGTAAGACGTGTAGCGCTTCACATTTTCACGGGTGAGGGCATATTGATTAAGGAATTCGGCAGGTTTATCGGCTAATAACGCTTTCAGTTCTTCTCGCAGGGAGTAAGTGTTCAGAAGCGGGTGTTTATTTAAAAAATGCCCCTTTTCGTTGTAGTTTTCCAGTTCGCGGTGGGCTTGCAGGTTGCGGATGCGGGTTTCGGCCAGTTCAATCACGGCCTCTTCGGTGGGGGGTGAGTCCAGTATTTTATCCAGCTCCAGCATGCGCTGGAATGAATACACCCTGTCGTTATACAACAGGGTGCATTTTTGTACGTCCGGATCGTGAAGATCTGTCCAGTTTATTGTTGGGTATTCTGTTGCGGCAGATCGTTTGTTTCCGGCTTTTTTTTTGTGGCTTCCAGCTCAGCCTCGGTTTGCTCGAGCTGCTCTCTTGTCTCTTCCAATTCCTCCTGGGTTGTTTCCAGCTCCTGCTCTTTTTCTTCCAAATCACCTTTGGCTTCTTCCAGTTCATCCTGGGTTTCTTCCAATTCGGTTTCTGTTGCAGACAAATCTTCTTTAATCTCTTCGGTTTCGGCTTGGGCTTCCTCATCTTCAGCTTTGGCAGTATCTAATTCCTCCGAATTATCAGTAGTATTCTCAACAATATCACCACGAAATTCTTTCAACGCAAACACTAATGTTTTCTGTTTCAAGTTTTCGGTATCAATACCAAGGATTTTCACCAGCCGTTTCACTTGTTGATAGTCGGTATCTTTATTCAATACCAGATCTTTCAACTCTTCTTTAGCATTCACGACCTCTTGTTCCTCCTCCTTATCGACTGCATTGCCATCTTTCCGGTTATTTTCAATTTCCTCCTGACTGGCTACCTCCAATAAATCCCACAGAACCTCGCGCTGGGTGCGTTCGGATGTGGGATATTTGCGTTTAAGAACAACACTATTGGATTTCTTTGCTTTAAGAAGTGACTGGTCAGCCTCCAGATGCTTAACATCCGTGAGGGCTTGCATTGCTTGTTTTTTTTTTCTTAAGTCCATGGTTTTACACTTTTGTGATAACTAGATATCTAATAATCACAAAAATGAGGGTTTGTGCATTGCACAGGAAGGACAGTTAGTTATTGCTTGTAGCAGAAAAAATTTTGTGCTCTGCATCAAAATAAAGTAAATAGAGAAATCCTAATTGACCAATTAGAAAAAAAATTCGATGTGGTTTATTTTTTCCTTTAGAATATAAAGAAAACTGACCTAGTGTAGGCATGTTTGTTTGATCAAATTTTTCACAATTAAAAGTCTCTTTTAAAAGCCCTTTTAATACTCGATTAGGGCTGTTTAGTATGTGAAAATGATCTGTATGGTCAGAAGAATCAATTAATTCTCCAATATAAATTTGTGACAACTCATTTACTCTATTGAAATACTGCTTATAATCTTCTATGGTAATTTTATCTGAACAAAAATTGAACTCACATTCTGGATTCAAATTTAAATAATCATAGGAAAATACAGGAGTATGATCTTCGCTTATGTTGACAATTTTATCTCCAAATTTAAACTTAATATCACGCCCAGAGTCTTCGATAAAATCGTTAATTTCTGAAAAAAAGTTATCCATTAATTCTGTTCTTACTATAGAAATCAAACATCATATCAGTAGAAATAACTTCCTCACATCTTTGCATAGGCTTATAATCCTTTCTCGCAATATTCCATGGATCCTCCCTATGAGTCATAAAAACCAGTTTTTCAGAAGATAATACTCCATAACTCTTTAATATAGCCTCAATAAGGCTATGTTGCTTTTCATCTAATTTTAGCTTGTCTTTAGTAATATTAAGCAATTCTATGGCGTCATCACCGTCTTTTAAAGCATTAATGGTGTCATCTTTATAAAATCTATTTTTATACTTATTATAAACAGTTCTATAAACTGGACCATTAACCCAAGCCTGCGGAAGTTCCTCAAAAAGATTTCTTTTTTTAAAAAAAACAAGATGCCATGCTTGAATGTAGTATAATACTTTCTGTAATTTCAATGGAGTTACACTGATTCCATGACTATTAAAATATAGAACAACATATTTTGAAAGTGTTGATAAATCAGCTTTTTTAAAATTATCCATTTTCAATATTTTTAAATGTTTTGTTCTGAAAACAAAATATTATCATACTACTGTAACAAAATTGTTACATGTGTGTTTCGCAAATGTAACAAAAAAACAAAACGAAATACACACATTTTGCATATCGTGATCATTGATATTCTTATATCGGATTGTAAAAATAACAACAACAACGTCCTATCGATTTAATGATAGGACGTTATTATTTAAGTACTTACCTATTCCATCAAGCCGTCTCCACCCGGGAAACTTCAGTCAGCGTATTCGCATCGTGAATTTTAAAGCTTATTTCGCTTCCGCCATTACCATGCCAGGTTACACCATCCACCAATACAAAGGTGGTGCTGTCGGATATGGTGGTGGGGTTGGATCCGCCGGATCCGTAGATGGTGATCACGCGGCCATAGTCACTGGAGGCGATACCCGAAACGTTTGCCAGGGCCGTTGGACCCGTATTGGATGACAGGTTGTAGCGGTTGTTACTGCTTTCAACTGCCAGGTTGGTGGCGCCTGCCGCTACGGTTACCGGATCCTGCTGAATGATGTCGCCAACATAGATAAGCGGTTGCCGCCAGTATTTATTTTCGAATGTAAAAGTCACATACCGGCCTTCGTTATCGTCTTTACGATCGAAGGATTTAAGCACCATTGGTTTGCAGACGGACCCCATGATGTAACGCACACCCGAACCACATTCCTGGTAAATAACAATAAAACCACGACCGGCATATTCCTCTATAAAATCCATAAGTTTTTCCCGGTTACCGGCCATTACAAAAGAGAGGGTGTTGGTGTAGTCTACGTTAATATCCCCTGTTTCTCCCGTACCGTTTGATTTTACCGAATTACTTACCGCGTCCTGATAATGCATGTATTCACCCAGCTTAAGCGGGATATTTCCCACCTCCCTCTGGGCATTTGGCTGGGGGAATGGTTTACTGAAATCGATTTGATCGCGACTGATTAACCAAACGCGCATCCCTATTTGGCTACCGGCCGATTCTTTGGCGCTTACTTCATCCATGTTACCGATAGTTGCCATGGTGACGCCTCCCGCTAACATGGAGGATCCGGCCATTACGGCGATGGATGATTTATTTTCGGGATGTGTTACGGCATCAATGGCCGCCACCGATCCAAACAGGCACAACATAACCAGCAGCATATTCAAGCGGCGGCGAATGTCAGCGCTCGCCACCTTCTTATGTGAATAAGCCAGTTGCCTACTCGTCATTTTCTTGGATAGTCTCATATTTAACAGATAAATAGATGTTAGATAATAGAATGTTAGAAAACAGCCCCGAAAATGAGGCTGTTGTGAGGTTCAACTATCGCCCGCCGTTACCGGGCATATTGGGCTGAAGGGCTTTGTTGATGGTACGGGTACCACCCATGCACCGCTCCAGTTCCAGGAACTTATCATCGGTCTTATCATACACCACCTGCAGGTAGTCGCCAATAGCCGAAGGTGAGAAAGCTTCGGTAATCTGATCGAATTTACCGGCTTTATCTACTGTGGTAGCATTGGTTAAGCCACCACATTCAACAATATAGCCTACACCCTCTTTTGCATTGGTGATATCGGTCAGCTTACATGCGGCAGTATTATTGCCTGTTACATGCCAGAAACCGTTATTGGCATTGGCAGTAGTAGCTTCTGCAGCTAATGTGAAAGATGGTTTATTAACAAATACTTCCTGCAATTCGAAATTATTGGCTTTAAGTGTAGCCAAAGAATTAAATGGCTTACCAACGAATGTGCCGGAAAATCCCTCTTTCCAGATAGACCATGCCTTTACGCTCTCCATCTCTTCCTTAAATTTGATTTTGAGCATTTCTCCCGGCTGATCTTCAATGCACTGGAAGTTGCCGGTTTTCGACATCATGATCAACTTGTGACTCCCCATGTTAGGCACCCAGATGATTTTCACATCTTCATCCTGCAACTTATTATCCACCACGGCGGAGAAATCGCCATCGGTTCCATATTTCTGGCGGTAACCTGATTTATACCACTTTTTGTGGTTCTTATTCAGGTAGAGGGTTAATTCTTCCACATCGCCTTCGTACACCTCTTTCACCTTCTCTACGAATTCCTCAATGGTATCGATCATTTCGGTACCGGTATTGCTGTAGTCGGCGAAAGCTTCATCGGCGAAAGGCAACAACTTATTTTCATGGATGTAGCGCACCATGGTATAGATGTAACCAGTGGATGAGTGCATGGCATTGGCCGGACGTTTGGCGATCGGCTTACGGTATATACCCACAATCCTCCGCTTATATTGCTCGTTGGTCAACTTGGTTGCAATATGCAGGATGGCCCACTCTATCATATTCCATTTAATCGGATCTGATCCGTCTTCGTTCAAATACCCGACATACTGACGTTCCAGCCACTTCCAGTTTTTAAACAGGGTTTTCATCATGGCATCATCCACATAACACCATTCAGGTTCCAGGCCAATATCACCTTTCCATACTTCACCTTCCTGGTAGGGTTGTGAGAACTCACCAAAGAAGGCATTGGTCATCATCTCACGGTCCTGCACGCCGAAACGACGCGGGAAAATATCGTATACATTAGGCAGGGCAATAATGCGGGCAATTAACGCATCAACGCGGCGCACCACAAACTGCTCTCCAAGCCCGGCGCTACCCAACTGGGAGTAATCCACTTGGGCCTGCAATTTTTCAGGATCGCGCAACAGGTTTTGTGCTTGCAGCACCTGCATGCGCTCAGCCACTTTTTTACCAAAATCACGGGTCTCCGTCTGGAAGTCGACAAAGGTCTTTTCTTCATCCACACCCTGCATGGTTAAAGATGGATCCACCATTAGTTGGTTCCAGCGTTTTTCCCTTGCATACATGGGATGGTTTACCGCAAATAAATGCGTATCGGAGTGGGCATTGCCGGTAATAGCTATTTTCATTTTCGCCTTTTTAGGGTCGTCATCCTCCAGCTCTTTTTCCAGGGCTTCTTTTTCTGCCTGCAGCTGTTCTATTTCCGCATCCTTATCGGAGTTGGATTTTTTCAGGTCTTCAATCTGTTTGTTGATCTTCGCCACCTTTTTGGCCGGATCGTTATCGTCGGCAGAGGCGCCGCCTTCATCGCCGTCGGCATCTTCGATATCGGGCAATTGGTCGAAAGCCTTCTGCAGCTTGTCATTTTTTTCTTTCTCGGCATTGAAAGCCGCCAGGTCTTCATCCAATTCGACGCCATACGCCTCCTTGTATTTTTCAGCGAACTGAATTTTTTCCTTATCAGTCAGCTCCGAGGTTTTCTTGGTAAAACCAAGCGCCTCTTTTACTTTTTGCAGTCGTTCTAAAAAATTCATTTAAGAAGAATTAAGAGATTAGTTTTAAAGCATCATTAACCGCACTACTGGTGTCGGCGCGGTCGAGGGCTACGCGGTTGAGTTCGGCCACAGCTTCTTCGAGCGACATTTGCGCATCGATTAAGCCAACTTCGATGGCCCGAAATGTTGCGAACGTTTCGCCCCTGAAGACGGGGTGGTCTTCCTTGAGCGCGGCGAGGGGCGTCCGCGCATCACGCACTGCGCTTCTAAACTGTTCGGCAAGCGGATCGAGTTCCTCTTTGATGTACTGTTGCGGTTTTCCATCTAATAAGTCGTTAAATTTCTTATTCTTAAGGTCACTTAGTGTGGAGTAGTGTTCATGCCATTTCAACCCCAGGGATTCGAAGTAGGGGCCGATATCCCAGAAGCCGACCATGGTCCCGATTGATCCAATGGTGTCGTTGGCCGTGGCTGATATAATCTTATCGGCATAGGCACTTAGGTAGTAACCGGCCGAGCAACATCGCTTTTCGATGAATACATACACCGGCTTGGTGAGACTTGCCATAGCAGCAGCAGCCACTTCGAGGTACCAGGCTTCACCACCGCCACTATTTACATACACGAAATGGCCGATGATGCGATCGTTGGCATCGGCGGCTAAAAGGTCGTCGCGAAATTGCTTGGTGGAGAAATACCAGCCCCAGGGATCGTAGTCGGCCCAGATGGGACCATCCACAAAATGAAAGGCCAGGGTATTGGCTTCAATCCCGTTGTCGTTGAATTCGGTGGTTACATTAATCTGGGAGGTCTTGGCGACCCTGCCGGCATAGGATGAAGCGATATCACCATATTTAATCACATCCATTTCAGCATCTGTTTCCAGGGCCATTAAATGCATAATGGCCTGAAGACGAGCTTCAGGAGTCATAAACAAAGGTTCGGTAAATAACTTGGTGGCAAAGGGGTGCTTTAGTTTAGGCATGATGCATCTAGTTTACACCATGCAAGAAACGAGCTACGAAGAGGGGGGTAAAGGACGGAAAGCCGCACAAAGCGGCTGATTTAACGGGGCGGAGATACTTATATATATATAGGGGTTGGCGATTTGCGGGTGAAAAGGAATTCATCACCATCCAGCTTGCTGTCGAGTTTGACGCGTACGGGGATTTCGCGTGTTCCCCAGGTGAAGATTTCTCCTCGTGTGGTATTATATTGTACAACCACACGCGTGTTGCGGTATTTTTCTCTTATCTCAGGGGTTACCGGCAGGGCAACCGCGCGGCAGGATTGAAAAAAGTAGTCGTTGGCTCCGGCTTCTTTCTGTTCTTCTTTCAGCTCGAGGTTATTCTCTGTAAGAATAAGATCGAGCTCTTGAGCCGGATCTAACATAATGTTATCTCCACTGATGGAGGTTACATTACTTGCCGGGGTAATTTTAAAATAATTGGCGAATGTGCGTTTCATGTTACTTTTTTACTTATAAGATTCTTACTATCTCTTATGATTCCTTAAGGGCTCTTAACCCGGACAAAGCGCGCTTTGAACTGGGGAGGATTTAACATTTTTTAACGTTTTCTTTTGGTAATAGTTTTTGTTGTAATTTTTTCGCCTATATCTGCGGGCATCACGCTCAATCCGATCATAGGCCGACTCATCGAAACAATTCTGCTCCATCCACTGGTAAACGATCTCCTTATGGGTAAAGAACCGGTAGCGGGCATTATAGAATTCATGGAAAATCATGCTGTAAAACTCTTTTATTTTCCGAGCAAATATTTTTGCAGCGGTTTCACTGATGTAGTTATGTTGGCGCACGTCTTTCCCTTCCATGTAATAGAGTTCTATCTCAAAAGACTCCTCGCCATAATTATGCTCCGAAGCCTTTATCGGTTTTTTAATTAAAAGCAGGTTTAACCGCTTTTGCAAATCATGTCCTTTTGGGAAAGTGAATACCAGGTCGTTTTCTTGTTCAAAATGCGACCGGAGAAACTGCTTGAAAAATGGTTCGAGTTTGACGGTGGTAATTATTCCTGATGCCATAATACTAAGTGTGTGGGTGTGGTATAAAGATAGACAATTTTGTATGTTTTTTAAATACATCATACATACAGATGGGCATTCACTCCTATATTATATGAGATTGTAAGATAATACACGTCTCTCCTTACAATTTTTAACTATCAAAAAAAAGAAGAAAGCGACCATTTGGTAAAAACAGCTATTCTCAGGAAGGTAGCAAAAGGGTGTTACACCTGTTACACTGTTACATTTTCTTTATAACTATTAGATAATTAAAAAAATAGAGGTGTAACAGGGGATGTAACAGGGTGTAACAGGTAAGCTAGGGTGTTACATTTCAGACTTTTAAGTCTTGTATCAACCCCGTAACACCTTGTTTGTTTTTATTCATTCTTAATATTCTCTATCTCTTATTATTCTTTTATTTATAATTTTAAGATGTAACAGCAATGTAACAGGTAAAAAAGATAAAAGAGTAAAAGATAACGAGTAACAAGGAATGTAACATGTAACAGGGGGTGTAAGCTGATTTTTGTTTTTTAGAGGATTCCAGGTGTTTTCAAAAAACTTTCAATTTGAAAGCTCTTTTTTAATCTATTTATTTTTTGATGCACTTAAATACCGAAATAGAGATATAAATAAAGCCACCTTACGAGGTGGCTTTTGAGGAAGAAAGGAGATAATGTAGTCTATTTATTTTCGTTCTTTTTGTAGTCGACACCCCAGTCATTGTCGCCCAGATCCATACGGTTTTTAGATTCATCAATGAAGGCATGCTGCGCTGATAGACCGGTCTCGATTTGTTTGCGCAGCAACACTTTAATTGGCTTATAATCTTTTTCCCAGGGATTTGGGCATATAATACAAACATCATATCCTGATTCCTGAATGGCTTTATGGAACCAGTATTCCAGAAACCCTGCCGGGTTATAGGATGTTCCATATTTATTGATAAAAAGTTTTTTAAAGGTAGGATGCACCGGATCCCGATTAATCTCGTGCTTGAACTGGTCTCGCATGAAATCCCAAAAGTTGAATGCATAGGGATTGTATTCGAAATCTTTTCCTTTTTTCATCCTGTGTCCCATGTCTTTTAAAAGATCAAAGGCTATTCTGCTTGTTATTTTTATTTTCATTTAAGTAATATTTAAGACTCTTCTGATAGGGAAAGTTCAGTTCAAATCACAAGGTTCTCCATCTTTATTTAGTGGCATAAATGCTATTACGCAATCGTGAAACATGTCGTTTGGTGCATCAGGATAATCAAATTTACATCCAGTCCAAATTGCTACTTGATATCCAGTATCACACCATTGTGGACATCTACATAACACTATTTGTTCTCTCTTTAATTTGTTTGTGTGCTCTAATCCTTTATACATTCTTGTTAATTTACATGAGTTTATTATTTAGCTTCCTCTTTAACTTTTATTGAATCAGGAGTACAACCATACTTTTCCAAATACCATAATAGAAATGATTCTGTTTGAATAGCGTCTTCCATATTTCCATCTAAAGCAAATTGCCTTTTCATTGCTTCTTTTGGTTCTGCATCAAGCCACTCAGAAAAATCATCAAAAGTAACTTTGCCTTTAGGAGTTTCTTTTTTCATATCATTAAGATTTAAAGTTCATCCATAATACACTAAATTTTACGTAAAAACACCACGTTTTTGTTCAATTTACTATAGTTGTGTTTTTTGCCGGGACGTTCAATAGTTTTATAGTCACTGGTCTGACTGGTTACTTGCCAGACGTTTTTTTTGCTGTCGCTGGTAAAAAAGAACCGATCACCAGGTTCCATTTCTCCAAGACTGTATCTTTTTTTGGTCTGTTTTTGCATGGCTTAATTTTTATTTTTCAGATGATTGTATAATCCTCCCTGCTGAACCGTCTCTTCAAGCGGCACTGAGGATTCAGGTTCTTTATCCAGATACGTTACTTCCTCACTTGGTTTAATAAACTCTGATCTGATAAATACATATGGCCGGCCGATACACTTAACATCAACGCGTATCTTTTCAGGCCTGTTATTGTTATAGATTGTTTCAAATCTGGGATAACTGTAGCGTTTAGAAACCTTTCTTCCTTCGGCGTTCTTATAGTTGTCCACCTTCACATTTTCACGTAAAATCTTTTCGATGTATGAAGGTTCGAAACGGTTATGAAAAAACTCTTTGCAAATGTCATTCACGCTCATGAGAATCTGTTTGTCTCCAAAATCCAGAAACATAGATTCAATACGACTGCGCACCATCTTTTCAGCTCCCGGGCGACTATGCGCCCTTACTTTCATGAGAGCTTCTGTTATCAGATCTTCCGGCTTGAACCACATACGAGAACTCTTTTCGGTGGTCATTTGCCGGTTATTTAAGAAATTCAGGAAGGCTGGTATTTCATCTATCAAGTCTTCCATCAAGTTCGGATCCATGTCTTCTTTACGAATCTGTGGAACCTTCCTTACCCAATAACGAATATCATCCTCGGTGGCATAGATGAAGTTTTCTTCATTGTTACTTATCAGGATAAATTTCCCGAAAAAGTCAATCTCTTCTCCATCTTTCTGCATCATCCTCAGGGTGATTTTCTTTGCCGTACTAAGCATCTTTATTCGCTCAACAGTGGTTTTCTTCTCAATGAAAGCCTCGTCACAGGCAACTAACATCTTGGTAGCCCATGCACCGTTAAAAGAGTCGTTCAATTCTGCATTTCCTACTATGGCCATGTTTGCCGCAAATATCTCCTTAAGCCAGTAGGCGAATGTTGATTTACCGGTACTATTTTCCTTACTCACCAGGCAGAGTATTGGCATAACCTGTGTAGGCTCCTGATAGAGGAGTTGCACGTAATCTAATCCCAGCTCATAATGCTCCTGGAAGATGTGTTTTAGAAAAATTTTTGTTTTCACACACGTGCCCGGTTCCGGGGAATGAGGAAAAGGGTGAAACACGTTGAAACAATTGTGTATTACCGGTTGATAGTTCACGTTATTGGGAACGTTACAAAAAGCCTTATACTTTGGAATATGCTTGAAAAAGTCTTTCCCGTGGTCTTCCCGAATGGTTTCTTTCCCTCTTTTATGAAAATACTTTTCCAGCTGGTGATATTGGTTAGGAATACTCACATATTCATAGTAGACATCACCAACCCTGAAGTAATTTTTCGCCTCTTTTGGTTGTACAATATCAACCTGGTCTTTCTCTTCGTTGTAAACGTACTTGGTTCCATTAAAAACGAATTCTCGATTTTGTATTGCTTCCTGGTGGAAATGATAGAAAGTGAGCGCATTTTTTATGTGAAAGATTTTATGCAACGCGCCTATTGACCGGGTAATATTAGACCGGCGAAAATATTTACCTGGCCGGGATAATGAAACCAAATCATTAAGCACTTCCTCCTCTTCACCTTTTAATTCGATAAGTAAATCATCTAATCCTTTAGGCTGGTTTTCAATTTCAGAGCTATTCACCATTGACCAATAGACCGAAACTTCAAAGTCTTTTAACAAATCGGCAATGTTTTTCGCTGAATTGAAAAAAATATTAGGCCGCTTATAAAGATCATCGCTTTTCTCCAGGGCCTTGGTTGAGATACTAAGACAGTCTCCATCGTATAGGATGATTACATTTTGCACTTCACACTCCCGAATTATCTTCAAAACATCGGAATAGAGTTGTTGCGTATCCTTTTGTCGGTAATGAGAGATCGAAGAAAGACCAACAATATCCAACCCGTGCATGGCCCCTTTGAAGGCTTTGAAATATCCTTCTGTTAGCACCAATGTTTTAATCTTCACCTTTTTCTCATATTTCTCCACCAGGCTGGGTGGAAAAAAAGGAAACGTACCTGCTCCTTTCGGGATCTTGTATTTCATAATATCAACACCGCCATCCTTCTTTTTTACCTCAAGGGGATGTTTCAGGCGCGTGATATACCAATTCTGCGACCGGTTATTGGCAATGGTTACACGTGTGGGATCCGCATTTTTGTCACGGATCTGAATCGTTTCGCGGCCAAGAGTGTAAACCAAGATGCGAATGTTCCCGTCTTCATCTTCACTGAAAATATTGGCATCGAACCCATATCTCCGTTCGTCCCATTCTGTATATAAACGTATCTGGTTTTGTTTCTTGGTGACGCCCAATTCCATACATATTCTTTTGTGAAAGAATGAAGGGAAAAGAACAAATTTCTCTTCTTTATGGATGATGGGCACATATGTTGTAAGGATAGTCATAGTTGACGAATTAAAGATTAACCTTTTAATTCAATGATTCTTAATAGCGTCTCGCACTCGTTAATCCGCACGTTGTGATATTCCTTTATTTTTGGATCCAAATGTGCATAATTCGCTTCTCGCTGTAGCTGCTCAAGGCGTTCAGTAATAATATGAATGGCTTTATCCATGACTGACCTCCTTTTCTTCTTGCTCCTCAACTTCAAAATCCTCAGCTTCGTTAGAAATAAATTCGCAATAGATCAACTTAACCCCTAATGTTCCATCGATATTAAGGAAACCTTCTTCTTCCTTCATTTTTGATATAACACCAGTCGTGTTATAATCTGTAGCTGCTTGAATTCGTGCAATTTTTGCAGCTAAAAGTTTAAGGAAAGCAACAATAACATCACCGTCATAGTAATTTTTCAGTTTTTTATCTGTAATAAAAAAGTTGACGGTTTGCCGGATGATTTCTATCACGTCCGGGTGGTTGAAGTCTACCTGTATGGTAGACTCTATTTCGCCGAAGAATGCCCGATCGTTTGTGACTTTATATGTTTTTATGCCTTTATAATTCATGCTTCTTCCTCCTCAAGTTCAGATTCTATTTCATCAGCCTGGCTGGCTAAATTGTTTAACAAACACTCCAAATCAGTGTCCCATTCTAGTAAACCCCCACCAACGTAGGCCTCCCAGTTTCCATTTCTTTTGCTTATTTCGATCATGGTTGCACCTCCTGTTTTAGAATGTTTTGAAACTTTTGAAAATCCTTCCAGAAACGTTTTTCAGTTGTTGATTCCTTTTTTCTAATGTATTCCCATGGCTCAGAAAACAATGGCCTTAATTCTTCCTCAAGACTTTTGTCCTCCAGGAGATACCAAGAGGATAAAAAGCCTGTATTCATTTCAGAAATGAATTTCATAAACTGGGTTGAGTCATCTACTAATTTCTGTCCATGTTTAATGTTATCTCTCACGCTTTTCTGAAACTCCATCTCTTTATAATAAGGGATGGCCTCTTTTATTGCTTTTCGCAATGCGGCAAAGGATGCACGGTTATCGAACACAGGCTCGATTCTCATCTTTCCCACCACATAACTTTTGTTAAGATTTGTAAGAAACTCTTTAAAGCTTTTTCCAGGAGCTCCCCAGGCGTATGTGAAGTGACCATATTCAGCCTCTATCCATATGCGGTTGCGGTTGTCATCCACAGTAATGATGGTTTTTCCAATCTTATATTCGTAGGTGGCAGCTTTAAAGCTTTCAGCTCTTTTAATTAATTCGCCTAAGTCGCGCGGGTGTAATTCGTGCACATAGTCCATCGCTAGTGAGATATCGGGTATCATGGTTGCACCTCCTTTCCTTCTCTATCGCATAACTGTTGTGTGTAAACGAATACCCAGGGGGAGGCTTTCCAGGATTCTTCTCCGTAAAGTGAAATCCATAAGCTTTTGAAAGATGCGTATGAGCTGTCTGTGAAACTGGTTTTTTTTGTATAATTAGGAAAAAAGCAATTTGGTATTATGTCACAGCATATATTAATACCTTCCGCTATACACTCTTCGTCTTTAATATTCTTTATACGCTCTGCCTTTACATTGGTAATCTTTACAAAGTACCGTGCAAGATGCGCCGGTAAATGATAGGGCGATCGCCATTTGCCGGGATCACTGATCTTATCCCCGATGCAATTGGTGGTTCCTCCGTTTCTATATTCCACCGGGCAGGCTTTTATTTCGCTGGCTTTAAGTTTATCGAATTCTTTTGGAATCCTGAATCCCTCACGGAGGTAACAGATGTCGCCTTTGAAATATTTTGGCCGCGCACCTATTAGAATATCCTTGTTATAATCTGGTTTAAAATAGGCATGTTGAACTGCGGACTCTCCCAGACTTTTGAATTCCCACTTGCCGGGCTTTTTATTAATGTTAGCCAGGCTTTTCTCCAGGCGCCTGGTTTGTGTTTTTCGGCCTTGAATGGTGGCCGTAAACATCTCAGGGGTGTATAGTATACTTTTCATTTTAGGCTGATTTAAATTGAACCACCACCAGAACCAAAAGCACCAGATGGAAGCGTCCAATTGTTAGTGATTACCGATTGTTTGAATTGAGAGGTCGCTTTTGATATGAATTGAATCGTTTCCTCAGTGACTTTGGATTTTCCAATTGCAACCAATTCTTTAAGAGTTAACTTATTATCGATTGTGAAATTCAGATCCTCTTCGATGGTCTGAAGCATTTTCACAGTACCAGGATCCACTTCATTTAATGTAGCCCAGTGATCTTTAGAATAAAAGATACATGACCGACAAGAAAGGCGAGGAAAACCAAGTTTATAAGCTGGATGTGGATCAATGTGGTTTCTTTCCATGATCGACCATATCTCTCCTTCTTTCCAATCGATTATTGGGCGCCAATGGTGGACCAACCTTTTTTTTGAATTGCACCGGTGTAATTCTGCTTCTTTATATTTTGCTCGAGTATTGCTCTCTTCTCGTCTCTCCCCAGTTATAAAGAGGATTCGTTTATTTTGCAGCCTTGGATGATTGGCCAAAGCTCTGGCCGCAACATCAATTTTCAGATAAGCAGAACACCACCTTTGTGATAGGCTTGCAGTTTTTGCCGGCCATTTCAACCTGGTTGAATTCTTGCCCCCTTTTGTAGCTAATCGACACACACTATCGTCATATGTGTAATAGACATCATTGGTACGGGAGTTCTCACGAAACATCTCGCCGAAGAATCCATAGGCCCGCCATTGGTAATCTAAGGCATAACCAAACTCGTCTGCAAAAGACTGGACATATCCTTTTGTACTAGGCCAGTCGAAAAAATTCTTTTTAGTGGATCCCATTCCATCAATGGCCTGATGCCACATGCTCACTTTCTCAATTGGCACATTGTTTTCTTTTAGAAACAAGAGACATGCGGAACTATCTTTGCCTCCAGAAGAATTAACAATAATCTCGTCGTAATAAGAAAAGTCCTTAATCATTCTGCCACCTCCATTATTTTAGCTGGTTTTTGATGAACCTGCTCAAAATATTTAGAGTAAAGCTTTATGTATTTATGTACCTGGACATCATTTCTGTGAGGAAAACTGCCGGACATACGGCAAACCGACTCTACCGGGAGGGTGTCTGAAAAGTTATCTATATCTGATTGTGTTCCTGAAATCTTGATTGTGAATGTTTTATTATTGCTCATTTTTGTATTTTTGACGTGAATATCTTTTGGTTTGAATCCTCGCTCCGGTTTATTGGAGTGGGGATTCTCCTTTTTATACAGCAGCGAAAAGCTGCAGTTCTTTCCGCATTGCTTTCAGTTGCTCATCGGTAATTAGTTTGAATCCCAGCTCGTTTGCCAGGAGGTATTCCAGCCTCGCGCCACGGCTGTTATGCCAGTCGTGCAGCAGATAAATGGCGTCACATTCCAGCATTTGAGGCAGGCATATTTTCATGGCCATGGACCAATCTTTCACATGCCTGGAGACTAACCGCATGGGGTTAACAGTTTCCTGCCCCAGTTCCCGCAGCATCATTTCCACGCTGCAGAACTTCTCGAAAGTCGGCTGATACGCTTCCCCGGTTACCTTACCGGCGATGTAGATCCGATATTGCCGGCTCATGATGGGAAGTATTGGGTGTGTTCCAACTCCAGCTGCTGAAACTCGTGCAGCATACTTTTGTGCTTGTCGCTCTGGAGACCGGGTAAGATGCCTAAGATCTTAGCTCCTTTTCTGCGCCAGAAAAGTCCCATGTTTTCGTCGGAATCATGCTTGTTTTTTTTAAGCAAGAATTCCAACTCTTCCACTGTGCTTTTGGCCAGATGAACATTCATCCGACCACTGCCCTCCATCAACATCGCTCTGCGAATGCGGATGGCCTTTAGGATAAAGGACCGGGCCCGGTTTTTGAATTGTTTTTGCATAATTCTTTGTGTTAGATGGTATCCGGCAATGGCCTGGGTGAAGTAGCATTCAGAACGGCCTCAAAGAACGTTTCCGATTGATACCAAACTGGTTACTTAATCAAATTATGTTTCAATGCATATTTCGTGAGATCGGTATTAGTACCCAAAGCAAGCTTTCGCTTTATGCTTGCAATGTGATTCTCTACCGTAGAGTTAGAGATGTATAACCTATTGGCTATTTCTTTAGCAGGGAGGTTAATCATTTTCATTATTTCGGTCTCGCGACCGGTAAGCCCCAGGTTCTCCTTAGGCAAACAGACAATCTCTTCATCCTTACAGAAACCACCTCTTAACGGGCAGTTAACTTTTTCGATGTGCCAATTGCCGTCGTGGTCAATGTCAGGTTGTGAGTCAGCCAGACCGAAATTGCACTTCACAAAGCGCTTTACAACCAGGTACTGAAAGTTTGTACTTTGATTGTATTCGTTTTGTAAACGTTCAAAAGCTTCCGGGTATCTGATCTCAATTTCAGCATACATTTCCCTAATCAACTCTGTTTCACGCTCTGAAAAGGTTCTATGCGCGCCACCTTCAGATATAATAATATCCTCCCCAAAAGGATCCGTGTAAAATTCAATAGACATGATTCTGAATTAATGAAAATTAGAAATTCATTTAGGTGTATTTACCTATTTACACATACACTTTACATACATACTTTTGATATGTATTTAAAAAGAAGACATTCCAAAACGACCTGCAATGCTAGATCGACTTTTGGTAATTGGAGTTTTTGAGATGGTAGGGATCTCAGTATTGAACATCTCTTCTATGGGACAATCAAACATTTTAGCTAACGCCGCAATCATTACACTTGGAATATCTTGCTTAGATTCTAATACTATACGACGCCACGAATAAAATGTGCCTGGAGTAATCTCGAGCTGCTGAGGAATTGATTTAAGAACTTTGTTTCTTTCGTCGAAAGGAAGTTCGTTTAATTTCTCTTCGATTTTGAATTTGTACTTTTTTTTAGTCATATTTATAAAATTATATGTGTGTGATTTGAAAAAAACCGTACTGGTTTTATGATTGTAGCTGATCAAATGTATGGTTTTTTTCATTTCCTTTGAAACTTTTTTGTAATTTATTTTAATGCATCAAGGTAAAGAACTGAAAAATATCAGAAAAAAAAGAGGTATTAAACTCTCTGAAATAGCAGCTTTAGCTGGTTTTAAATCAATTCAAAATATTTTCGACATCGAAAAAAGAGAAGTCGTAAATTTGGATACTCTTATTAGAATGTGTGACGCTTTAAATGTTCCAATCACACACTTTCATCCTGACATTATTATTGACAAAGAAAAACCAGCAGAAAACCAAAAGCCTACATTTTCAACTCCAATGCATCATGGTGAAGAAATAAAAAAGCTCAGGAAACAAAGGCGCTTGAAAGCGAATGATTTTGCTGATCTAATTGGCCTTAAAAATCGCCAAAACGTATATGACATTGAACGTAGAGAAACTGTAGATCTGTTAACACTTCAGACAATCTGTAAAGCGTTGGGAGTATCAATAACACATTTTCATCCTGATTTTTTTGAGGAAGAAACCACTAAGCCGATCGAAAACAAGGTTCATATTGGTGAAAAAATAAAAGCCTTGAGATCAAAGCAAAAAGTAAATGTAACCGACTTCGCAAAAGCTATTGGCTTTACTAATAGACAGAGTGTTTATTCTATGGAAAAGCGAAAGCGCATAGATATTGCGACGTTACAAAAAGTTGCCGAAGTACTTAATGTGCCAGTCGAATACTTTCTGGACGAAATACTTTTAAATACAAATCACATACACACAAAAGAACACAAAAACCTGGCACAACTAAAAAAAGAGTTGCAGGATAAGGATACCAGGATAATGGAATTGCAGGATAAGATTATAGAACTACAAAAGGAGGTGATTGAATTAAGAAGTAAGCTAAATAACTGATATACAAAAAGACAAGATTTTCCGTTGTAAAAAATATTATTGAGGCCGAAAGTGTAGTGTAGTTGGGCCTGAAAGCCTTATAAAAGGCAGAGGTGTGAAGGGGATTTATAAACCGGTCTTTCACCCACAAAGAAAACCCGACTATTTCAGTCGGGTTTTTTTATTTTATAACCAACTAGAAAATATTCCTGATTACCATCAGTAACAACCAAAAGGAAGATGGTCCAAATCAACATTTCCTCCTGTTAATATTATCCCAACCTTCTTCTGATAAAAACAACCAGGATTCTCCATAATAGCCGCCAAAGGGACTGCAGATGACGGCTCAACAATAATCTTCATACGTTCCCACATCATCCGCATAGCTTTAACAATACTTTTTTCAGAAACCGTAAAAATGCGATCCACCTTATCTCTAATAATTGCATAAGAAAGGTCTCCTAACGATGTCCTTAATCCATCAGCAATGGTATTGGGATTAACAACTGGAATCAGTCGTCCTTCATTAAATGACTGCCATGCGTCATTAGCCATCAATGGTTCTCCCGCCCAAACTTTTACCTCCGGATACAAATGCTTCACGAACGTAGCCGTCCCACTTAACAAACCACCGCCACCAACAGGCGTCATCACCACATCCAGTTCATCACAATCCTCCAATAACTCCTTAACAGCAGTCCCCTGACCACATATCACTTCAAACTGATTATACGGATGCACCACAGTCGCCCCTGTCTTCTCAACCACCTCAACCAATGCCTCTTCCCGAGCCTGAAGCGTTGGTTTGCAGAAGGTAATAATGCCACCATACCCTTTAACGGCCTTTTTTTTAACCTCCGGTGAATTGTCAGGCATCACAATATACGCCTTAATGCCACGCTGCTTTGCCGCCAACGCAAGTGCCGCCGCATGATTCCCGGACGAATGCGTGGCCACTCCTCTTGCCGCTGCTTCCTCCGACAAGGAAAGAACCGCATTGGTTGCTCCTCTGAACTTAAAAGCACCTACTTTCTGGAAGTTTTCACATTTAAAAAACAAGGAGACCCCCAGCATCTCATCAATCGACTTACAAGTCAACACCGGGGTTCTATGCACAAACGCAGAAATGCGCTCATGAGCACTCACAATGTCATCATATTCCGGAATTCGCATAACTATAAAATAATAAAGCCCCCGAAGAAATTCCGGAGGCTATATATTGAACAACTAATTATTATGAAAAAAATGAAAAAGCAACCGTTAAACCGGCCATCACGACGGACACCATGGTCATCAGCTTAATTAAAATATTAAGAGATGGTCCGGAAGTATCTTTAAACGGATCTCCTACGGTATCACCTACAACACCTGCTTTATGGGTCTCACTACCTTTTCCACCGTAATTACCCTTCTCAATGTATTTTTTAGCATTATCCCATGCTCCACCAGCATTGTTCAACATTACGGCAAGAGTAAAACCAGCTGTTAAACCACCGGCCAACAATCCTACCACACCGGCTACACCAAGCACCAAGCCAACAACAACAGGTACAATAATAGCTAACAATGAAGGCAAAATCATCTCCTGTTGCGCTCCTTTTGTAGATATCTCTACACATTTTGCATATTCAGGAGTGGCAGTACCTTCCATAATGCCTGGAATCTCTTTAAACTGTCGACGCACCTCATCAACCATGGCACCGGCAGCACGTCCAACAGCTTTCATGGTCATGGCACAGAATACAAAGGCCATCATAGCACCCAAAAACAGGCCACCCAATAATATCGGATTAAAAATGGACAAATCGTAAGCAGCTACAAAATCACGTATCGACGCCGTTGCCAGTTCAATGGCTTTTTGACCTTGTTCCACAACAGGAACATCTTTAGTATAAAACAACGTATCACCTACCTGCTTAAACCCATCACCACTTTGATTTGCCATCTTACCTAACCACAATCTCACCTCTTCCATATAAGCAGCAAGAAGCGCCATTGCTGTCAATGCAGCAGAACCAATGGCAAATCCTTTACCAGTGGCAGCCGTGGTATTACCAAGCATATCCAAAGCGTCTGTCCGTTCACGTACTTCAGATGGTAACTCAGCCATTTCTGCATTACCTCCCGCGTTATCAGCAATAGGGCCAAAAGCATCGGTTGCCAGGGTTATGCCAAGCGTAGAAAGCATTCCCACTGCAGCAAATCCAATACCATAAACACCCTGTGCAAAATTGGTGAACCCACCGGCAAATCCAAAAGCAGCGATTATACCAGCCGCAATTGTTACAACAGGAATCCAGGTACTGTACATACCCACAGCCACCCCGTCAATAATGGTGGTAGCAGGTCCCTGCATGGCTTGCTTAGCAATACCCCGGGTAGGTTTATATTCATCAGAAGTAAAATACTCGGTAGCCTGACCAATGATCACACCAGCAACCAAACCGGCAACCACTGCTCCAAATACACCCCAGCTAATCCAGCCAAATTGAGCCAAAAAGCCAATCGCCACAAGAATCAACAACGAACTACCGCCCGTACCAAGCAACAAGGCATTAAGCAGGTTTTTCTGGGTAGCTGATTCTTTCGTTCGAACCATAAAAATACCAACGATGGATAATATAATTCCCACAGCAGCTACAATCATAGGTGACATTACCGCCTTCATTTGATCAGCACCACTCAAAGGCAGAGCTGCTCCTAAAGCCGCCGTAGCCAATATGGATCCGCAATAAGACTCATACAGGTCGGCACCCATACCTGCCACATCACCTACATTATCACCCACATTATCGGCAATGGTAGCAGGATTTCGCGGATCATCCTCCGGAATACCGGCTTCAACTTTTCCTACCAGGTCAGCACCCACATCGGCAGCTTTGGTATAAATACCACCACCCACACGAGCGAATAAAGCCTGGGTAGAAGCACCCATACCAAAAGTTAACATGGTAGCAGTAATCTCAATTAATTTATGATGATCGGTTGTTCCCGGATGCACAAAAGTTAATCCGGCCAATTCAAAACCTTTGGCCATGTGTTCCGGGGTAAAGATCACCTCATTAAGGAACCAAAACCACAGAGCAATATCTAACAGCCCAAATCCTACCACAACCAAGCCCATAACAGCCCCGCTACGGAAAGCAATTTTCAATCCTTGATTCAAAGAAAAAGAAGCACCATGTGCAGTTCGGGCAGAAGCAAAAGTTGCCGTTTTCATTCCCAGGAATCCACACAATCCGGAAAAGAAACCTCCCGTTAAGAATGCTACCGGAACAAATGGGTTTTGAACACCTATATAGGCCAAAACAGCCAATATAATAACCAAAACAATGAACACATACCCAACAACACGATACTGCCGTTTCAGGTATGCCATTGCCCCGTCACGCACATGCTGGGCAATCTCAACCATCCTTGGAGTTCCCTCCGAATGCTTCATCATTGATTTAAAAAACAGCCACGCAAACAGCAAAGCTATCAACGAAGCAACTGGTATTAACCAAAAAACTGAACTAATCATAGAAATGGATTTTTTTTTAGATTATAGATTTATGATTTAATAGTTATCCTTTGTCATTTTTTTAATCACCAAGCTTCACTTTCGCCTCATCACACCTCACAAATCAACCAATTCACCCCTATTTTAATCGACCGCCTAAGATAATGATTTTGAAATCAAACAAGAATATTTCAATTAGGTATTAAATCATAACTACAACTGCTGAATCTCATTTATTTTTTAAAATCTTGTTTTAACACTTATATAAAACAACCACCAACATGACATTTTTTGCTCTCAAACCTGTTATTATTTTAACCAATCCTTTTAACAGGAAAACGACAATAACAAACCACACCAAACATGTGGGCTTCCTTAACGAAAGAGAAGCTAACCTGCCGCAGGTTCCCAAACCGCGCTCCTGGAAACAGAACAAAGAGAAGATGACTTATAACTATTTGTCAGAAACAAGCATTTTCAATACAAATCCATCACTATTTAAACGTCTGATTATTTGGAATAGAGGCATATACTCAATAGATCGTTGAATTTTTACAATTTTCTAACCTGGAGAAGCCAGAAAAGTAAAAAGTATCAAGTACAAAGTATCAAGATGATTTACTGCTCGCCAAAATATTTTGCCAATAAATACACCAATATCACGTGTAAAACACTAGATTTTTCTCTATAGAAAAAAGCCCTTCGGGTAAAGTCACAACACCTAATGATATCCCATAGAATCCTTAAGATTAAAGAAATACATCTCCAATACAGCATTAAAATCGTTGCCTAATTATCGTTAACATGTTTGTGTTAGTTACTTCTTAAGTGCCTAACGACTTCGTTTTTTACTATTGGGACGTTGTCCCATACCCTACTTCATTTTTGGCATTGCCCCAAAAACGAAGCAAAAAAGTCTAGGCAAATAAATGCTTCCTCCCACCTCCTTGATGAATTTTTTCCAACCCACTAGCCGGAATTCCCGCATTCATCTTCGTCGCGCCA
>RHGE01000247.1 GCA_004296775.1 Marinilabiliaceae bacterium JC017 | reverse complement strand
TTTTGGTCCAACTAGATTCTAAGACTAGTAATTTCTATTATTTATTTCTAGATTCTACGTTTTATCTTTCTATATTATAAAGACCATCCTTGTACTTAGGTCAAGAAAGAACCTTTAGATCTAATACAACAATGCGCGCATCACGAATATGGATTGTTACAATTATTTTATTCGTTTTTTTATTTCTTTCATCAAATACTATTGACTACTATTACTTTTACCGGACGACTRACCAATTCTTTAAACGAATAATAATAAAAAAGAGTCCAARCAAACCTCTTCTACAATCACGAATAAAATCGAGAAAAGGAAATTTATCGATTTCGCATCTAATTGAATTGTGTGAATATTATAATATCTCCTTCATGAATTATTAGAAACCAACTTGTCGTATTCACATTTTAACTGATCTTCAGTTTCTATTCTGAAGCCAATAATGAAAAGAAATCCTATACTACAGGAATTAAAGTAATTTTCTATTGAATGGAATGGCGTGGCGCGCGGTTCTACATTGACAAAAAAAGGAAGAAATAAATTATCTAGCACTTCATTTCGATACTGATTGAAATTGCATTGCTGTGTCAGAAGAAGGATAGCTATACTGATTCGGTAKACTCTAAARAYACCCTYGGTACWWTATTGACGATCTCACAAAGATKYRATYTCAGTGAATTTCCATTTACTGATCTCATCTTTTACRGAATCGATCCCCCTTTGACTGTACAAGAATATGTGGAGCTTGACATGTCTGGAAGCACAGGAGAACGTTCTTTTGCTGATATTATYACCAGTATTCGATACTGGGTCATTCATAGCATTACTATACCYTCCCTATTCATTGCGGGTTGGTTATTCGTCAGCACSGGTTTAGCTTACGATGTGTTTGGAAGCCCTCGKCCAAACGAGTATTTTACAGAGAGCCGACAAGGMATTCCATTAATMACWGGCCGYTTTGATYCTTTGGMACAACTCGATGAATTTAGTAGATCYTTTTAGGAGGWCCCAATGACYATAGATMGRACCTATCCAATTTTTACAGTRMGATGGTTRGCTRTTCACGGACTAGCTGTACCTACCGTTTCTTTTTTGGGGTCAATATCAGCAATGCARTTCATCCAACGATAAACATAATTCGAATTATAGAGCTATGACACAATCAAAATCAAATCCGAACGAACAAAGTGTTGAATTGAATCGTACCAGTCTTTATTGGGGATTATTACTCATT
>RHGE01000246.1 GCA_004296775.1 Marinilabiliaceae bacterium JC017 | reverse complement strand
AGGTAACCTCTAAAAATTAGTTTTTTGAAAATGCGTCTTTATCCGAAAAATTTAAACAGAAGTCGGGAAAAGTTTACATTTAGCTAATGACCTATATAATAATCACATAACAATATCTTGTATTAAAAATTTGACATAGTTATCCCTTGTAATCTGACTATTTGCTCATATCTGAACAGATTATATGTCAGGTTAATTAGACTTACCAATGCAGATGTCCGCTTTAAGCCGATACAGTTTAATTGTAAGCGATTCATGCTCCCCTCGATAAAACCAAAAACATGCTCGACCCGAACACGAGTTTTTGATTTTTCCCGATTTGATTCTTTTTGGGCTTCGGTTAAAGGATGATTGCGTTTACCTTTCTCATGTACATTATTGTTCATATGATATTTTTTTATTATTGCCTCCTGTTTTTCACCGGTATAGGCGCTATCTGCCCATAGATCATTTCCTTTATCTTTTTCTTCGTCAAGCAGTTCCTCTAATACTTGTGAATCATGCACCGATGCATCAGTGGTATGCTGGGTGTCGATAAATTTGTGCTTATTATCCACTTTTACATGATTCTTGTAGCCAAAATGGTTTTCGTTGTTTTTTTTTGTCCAACGGGCATCAATATCTTTTTGCTTTTTCTTGTTGGGTTTACCATCCCATTGTTCTGGAGCTGTACCAGTTTCTTTAATGTGCGTATTTTCTTCCTTGCTATTTCGTTGGCGTGGCATTTCAACGAAACTGGCATCGATAATCTTACCTTCATGTGCGATAAGGTTATTCTCTTCCAATTTGTCGTGAAATACGCAAAACAACTTTACATCAAGACCTTTATTGGTTAGGCGTTCTCGAAAATCCCAGACTGTTTTTTCATCTGGCACCTTATCCGATAGTGTCAATCCAAGAAAGCGGCAAAAACTTAATCTGTCCAGAATCTGGTATTCTATCTGACTGTCACTCAAATTATAATATCGCTGAAGTATTAATATCTTGAACATTAGTAACGGAGAATATGGCCTTGCTCCTGCATTGCTTTTTCGTTCTTTATTTTCAAGTTCTTGAAGAACAGAAATAAAAATATCCCAATTAATTACAGCATTTAAACGTTCCAAAGGGTCGCCATGTTTGCTTATCTTTTCTAATCGAAATTCTTCGCCAAATAAATGGTTTGTTCCTGTTTTTTTATACATGAAATATCAATAATATTATTGTTCCTAAGATACTAATTATTCTCATAATATATTGACCTGATGTATGTTAATTTTTAGAGATTGCC
>RHGE01000245.1 GCA_004296775.1 Marinilabiliaceae bacterium JC017 | reverse complement strand
CCTTCTCGGTAAAACAGATCAAACTTATTATTATCAAAATGATTCGAACTGTTTCAAAGACCCAACATGCATTTTTTTTGCATTGGGCTCTTTCATTAACTGATATAAATATCAGTTAGTCCACCATACTTTTTCTTGACAGAAAGATAAGGAGATGGCTCCATGCGCTCTGATTCATTATTTGTATTCTGAGTCAGGAGCACTACCAAAGTGTTTCAAAGAAGGGTTATCTTGACGTAGGTCTGCTTCTGGCCTAGATCAACCTAAGTTAAATGGAGTCTCTAGCGTTCTGCTTAAAAAAGCAAATATGAAACTTCATACACCTTAAAGTTCATAGGACGAAAAGAGATTTTTTTTTTGAGGTCCTTATGCTCATTATGCCTAGCATTGARTAGACTGGGTATTCACCYTATCAATATCTYAAATCAMTGATGGGTTCGATTTGGTTGGTGCATAATATAGGCACCTGAATCGGACCAAACTGTTTGTCAGGCTATTGTTCCCTCAAAGTGATGGAGTAAGACATCGATTTCTYAATAAGATTAATTCTTTTGATTGCRTGAYSGACTCCYCTGAAAAACWTTGGCGCRCGTGTAAACGAGKTGCTCTACCAACTGAGCTATAGCCCTTGTGYTTGTGATACAYATTTTATCCTGTAGATAATTTCTTGTCAAGATKAATATTMCAYGATCSAACATYATAKCTCTTTGATCTCTTTGATTGTTATTGCTTATTAAGTAATATTATATTTATAATCCATCGACGCGATGGATCCCATTTGTTTCTCTTTGTGATGATAAATRACCTACTTAACYCAGTGGTTAGAGTATTGCTTTCATACGGCAGGAGTCATTGGTTCAAATCCAATAGTAGGTAKAACTTATTAGATACCCGAGTCAACGGTATCTAATAAGTTTTTCTACCSACCTTATGTTTTTTTTATTGATTTTTTATCTTTTCCATCCTATTACATTTTATTTTCWTTTTTTAWTGAAATKTTTTTTCGTTGTGTCAGAATCCCATTCTACTTGATTGTATTCAATCGGCAGAATAAAAAAAATAAAGCGTATAAACAGAACTTCTTTTTTTTATTATTAGGACACACCAACTAGTTCTGAAATCACATTGATAGCCTCTACTCGTGTCCTAGCTCGTCTGAGAGCTAGATTTGCCTCAATTGTTTGTCTCTTGCCTTCAGCTTTCTTCAAGTTAGTTTCCGCTATTTCAAGAGTTTGTTGAGCTTCTTGGGGATCAATGTCACTACCCTTCTCCGCATCATTT
>RHGE01000244.1 GCA_004296775.1 Marinilabiliaceae bacterium JC017 | reverse complement strand
TTGGTCTTTTTCATAAGAATCCCATTTGTTTAAATCTTTATTTTGGGCCCTCCAACCTTGATTAACTCTATTTCGCCATTTTTGTGGTACTAATCTAGACCATCTAATCTTTGAGAAATTGTATTGATAATGACCCCTTAACCAACTTTTCCATTGATTCATTCCAGAATTCCGAAGTTTCTTATGTTTTAATTCGGAATGCAATATTCCTTGTGCTCCAAAATAATCCTTTATTTCATTTTTAAGAAAAAGAGATGTTCCGTGATATTGAAGGATAGATCTTAACTTATCCAAGCTAATAACTTGGGTTTGTGATAATYTGTAAAATACATATGCTTGTGACAAAGAGGATAAGTTCTGTGAATTCTTATTAATATTTCTAATATTATAAAGGGACTTTATAAAGTGAATTGTATTTTGATTTGTTTTATCAATCCTTTCTTCATTGGCTTCAATATTGTAAATGTATTTATCAAAATTTTTTTTTGTTGATTCAAGAAAAAGTTGTGTATTGATCCGAGGAATATTAATTATACATAAGAAGATATCTATATATATCCTTTCAACGAAAAATTTTATAAAAAAATATGATTTACGGATTAATCGAATATTTCTTCTTTTTAACATCTGCCAAAAAATTGGGGCAGATTCTAATCTTTTAGCATCATGACTTTTCTTGTTAGCACTAATATGGATTTCTGGAGTTAGAAATTTTCTTTTCTTTTCTTTTGTAATTTTTCCTATTTGAGTTCTGATTAGGCTTGTTCTATCAGTTAGATCTTTGATTTTTTTTTCTGTCAGTGAATAATTTGTCCAATCGATAGATTGAATTTGACTGGACGATTCATAAATCATACTATTGCTGATTATTGAATCTTTTTCTTTTTTAGTTTCACTCGATTCATATATTTCTCTCAATCCAAATAATATAATTGGATTTAGTTTTGATAGTTCTTTTATTATTCTTTGTATAAGGAGAATTTTTTTGATAATCCATTTTTTGATTTCTTTTGGGACTATTAGAAAGAAATTTGTTCTTTCTTTAAAAACTCTTAGAGCTAGAAAACAATTCCTTTTCCATTTTAGAATTGATTTTCCGAGCTCTTGAAAAATGGGTTCAAAAAAGGAGGGTCTTTTTCGGGGAGAACCAAAAGGCWGTTCAGCTTCCATTCCCCAAACTGTTAAAAAACAAAAATCATCTTTTTTCCCTTTCTTTTTCATTAGATCTCTATAAGAAGAGGCTAGCTTAGATCTGTGCCAAGGTTTCAGACAAAAAGGAAA
>RHGE01000243.1 GCA_004296775.1 Marinilabiliaceae bacterium JC017 | reverse complement strand
TTACACATAAAGTAAGGATTTAAAAAATATCTTCTCTCCTTATTCTTTATTATAATTATTATATATAGATATATATAACTTTTATCAGTAATTCCAACTCTAAAGTACGGGCTCGAAAGAGATATTTCCGATATAAAAATAAAGAATACCTCATTGATTTCGTCCGAAAGGGCTTTTTTTTGATTCCCACGGCCTGGCCGGGTCAGTACCTAGCCGGGCCTTTTTTTGTTCCAATGAATCATAGATAAAATGTTTTATCTGATATGAGAAAAAATTTTCTTTACTTGAACGARTGGGAAAGCTTAAAAAAAATAGAACTATGAATTCTTGCACAATGCAGTTTGATGTTATGACTTAAGTATAAGTAGTTTTATTGAGCCGTATCTGTCAAAACTCCTCCAGCAAAGGAAAGGCTTGTTATTTAAATGAGGACCCTTTTCTTAATCTCATTAAGTCCCCCAAGAAAACAYGTCAACACTCRAATTTTCRTGATTCTTGTCTGATCCTGTATTGATTACGTCCGATTCGACAAAAGATCCATTTATATACAATAATCGCATTGTAGCGGGTATAGTTTAGTGGTAAAAGTGTGATTCGTTCTATTAATCCCCTTAATAGTTAAGGGGTCCTTCGGTTTTCTTCATATTCCGATGAAAAACTTTATTTCTTAAAAGAATGAAATTCTTTACCTCTCAATGACAGATTCGAGGAAGAATATAAATTCTCGTGCTTTTTATCCAAGGGTCAATTAGAAATTGAAAAATTGGATTATGAAATTACGAAACATAATTTTWTTGAATTGGATCAATACTTCCAATTGAATGAGTAAAAGRATCTATGGATGAAGAAAGTTTATTTTTATTTTTCTAAYCGTAACTAAATCTTCAATTTTTTATTTGTATAGGGGAGATTGAAGCAAAATAGCTATTAAAYGATGACTTTGGTTTACTAGAGRCATCGATAYATTGTTTTAGCTCGGTGGAAASAAAATGMTTTTCCTCAGGATTCTMTCAAATAGAAATAGAGAACGAAGTAACTAGAAAGAGTGTTATAATCCTCATCTTCTAGAGGGATCATCTAAAAAGCGAGTCGTTTTGAATGTATTCAGACAGAAAAGCTGACATAGATGTTATGGGTCCAATTTGTTTTTTTTATTTCGTTCACGTCTTAGATCGGAGA
>RHGE01000241.1 GCA_004296775.1 Marinilabiliaceae bacterium JC017 | reverse complement strand
CCAAGATTCATGTGTTTCAAGATTAAATTCTCTGTTGCCATGTTGCTATATCTTAATGATTTACCTCATTAAAGATAACGAAATTAGAGTATATATCATTGATACTGTGCAAACTTAATGGTGGTTTTTCTTAAGTCAATGACATTACGGAACAAGGCGCCTGTATTTTATACATCAAACCGGATGCTTCAGGCTACTACCTCACCCATGGAGGCTTACCGAAGGGATTCCGGCCTACCAGTGAACTCATCTCACATGTCAAAATTCATCAATTCCTGGTAGGTAGCGGCTCCAGTCACCGCGCTATTTTACACACCCATCCGCTGGAACTGATCGTACTCAGCCATCACCCGGAGCTCATGAAAAATGAAGAACTCCTGAACCGCAAACTGTGGCAGATGTGTCCCGAGATCCGTATGTTCGTGCCCCGCGGTATTGCCTGCTGTCCCTACGAACTTCCGGGCTCGGAAGCTTTGGCCGACCGGACCATTGAAAGACTCCCCCTGCGCGATGTCATCCTGTGGGAGAAACATGGCACCCTGGCAACGGGTGAAACCATTGAAAAAGCTTTTGATTTCTTGGATGTGGCCAACAAGGGCGCCAAACTCTACCTGATGGCTAAGGCTGCAGGATTTGAGCCCACGGGCCTCAGCGAGGAGCAGCTAAACGGTATTGCAGCGCTTTAGTGTTGGAGATTAGTGAGCAGTGAACAGGGAACAGTGAGCAGTGAACAGGGAACAGTGAGCAGAGAACCAGGTTAGAGGATTGACAATCATTTTTTAATAGTCCTTTGAAAGATATTGATAACATAAAGGCTCAAACAGAAGCACTGATTCGGCAACAATTGGCGCTGTCGAAATGCGTGGTAAAAGAAGATGCCTTTCGACAGCCTGTAAAGCTAATTGCCGGGGTGGATGTGGCTTACCAAAAAAATGGCGATTATGTGGTGGCAGCCATCACCGTGTTATCGGCCGAAACACTCGACGTGGTGGAGAGTGCCACCTTTTGTGAACAGGTGGCATTCCCTTATATCCCCGGTTTATTTTCCTTCAGAGAGTTACCCCCCATTCTGAAAGCTTATGAGCGTTTGAGCTGCCATCCCGATTTAATCATCGTTGACGGTCAGGGTTATGCCCATCCCCGCCGTTTTGGGTAATGTCATTGACTTAAGAGTAATGCTATTTAGAAGTACTCCGTTTCTCTTCTGTCAATGGTGCTTAAAATACATGAAACTTATGGTGCTATATTGCTTAATGTATTGCTTGGTTATTGGAACAAAAGCTACTTATTTGACAACCT
>RHGE01000240.1 GCA_004296775.1 Marinilabiliaceae bacterium JC017 | reverse complement strand
CAAATATTATTTCCTATTTTATGGTACGTTGCGGTCTGTGTGATTGATATATAAACTAAGTATGCTTGAAATAAACGATCTGCTCTGATTCGGAAGCTGGTATCTTGTTCTGGACTCAAGTGGAAGGGCTCGTAGGACATAGGACCAATAAGGACACTAAACTGCCCACACCGGTTGAACGTCATTGGTTGGCCTAGTGTGAAGATTCGTATAAGTCGTATTCGGATTGGTAGATAAGTCGTGTGATCGAAAAGTCAGACATCCAAGGTCATAACAATTGGCGACGGGGATTTTGGCAACAAAGAAATAATAATAATACAAGTGGTGACTCAGATTTTGGAAATAAATTAGCTGTATAATTGCCGGTGATTTTTGGAGCTAATATTATTGGCAAAAAAAAAAATGTCGATTTCTTTCGAACAGTTGCGGTTAATATTACAGCACCAGCAGAAGATGTTTGCCTTGCAACAACAGCTATTTGTAACATTTTTGGGCAGACTTTGCATTCAAGCAGAAAATAAGAAATCTATATATCATGCAGATAATGGTGCAGTAATGGACATTTCAGAAGCATATCCTGTGCAGGATTCAAATCCCTCTATACCAGAAGGAAAACGTAATATTGGTAACGTGTCCAGCTCAGAGCAAGAAAATATTGTGCTAAATGCACATGAAGTTGTGACAATACCAGATGATCAGGAGCCAGATCCTGTAGATGATGCCCAGAGTCCAGAATCAAATGAAACACTACTGGTACTGTCTAGCTGCGAAAATAAACGTCAGCTCGAACAAAATTGTGGTCCACGTGCTATTAGTCGAGAAAGCTATGGTGACTCGTATTCAGAAAATAACTGGAGCAACACGATGAACCAAATTGTACCAGATGTTACTCAAAATCACCGGAAGACAGAATTTTATATTGAGTCAACTTATCCCATTTCTAATGACAGTGTGCCAGATATTGATTCTCAGAATAATGCATATGATTTTGATGAAACTTCTTATAACAATGAGGGAAATATGTCAGCTGAGTCGAATGATGGCCAAAAATCTAATTTAATTCTGTTAGACGTTGACTTTCTTAATGACTCGTTATCTGCTAACGAGATTCATAATGAATTTGAAAATAATGAACTCAGATCAAAGGTCGTTCATCATCATCTAGTCATTTTTAGTGGATTCTCCAGTCAATACAAGAAACATGGTTTAAATAAAGTCCTACTAGTTGTAATTTGGAGCCATAAGGACCCAACATTATTTCGAGGAGGAGGAGAATGTTGAGGAATTTAAAGTCACATAT
>RHGE01000025.1 GCA_004296775.1 Marinilabiliaceae bacterium JC017 | reverse complement strand
TTGCTTCGTTTTTGGGGCAATGCCAAAAATGAAGTAGGGTTTGGGACAACGTCCCAATAAAACTATTCCTGAAGAACTAAAACTTATATATCAATTAACCCTCTTGTTAAGTTGTTATCTTGGCGTCAATATGGCCAATGGCCATCTCCAACTGTTATCTAATGATCTATTATCTAATAATCTATTATCTAATGATGATCCCTGTTAATAATCCGAATCACTTTTACCTCCCGGTTTAATCTCATTTCCCTTTTGAGGATGTTTTCGCAATTGATTTAATAAATGTTTCTTAAACATGGTCTCGGCCTGGTAGAGTTGTAGCACTTTATCAATGGATAAAATCGTTTTGAATTTCGCGTGGTAGGTCATGTCCAGTTGCGCCTCTTCAAGTTTGAATGCAATTAGCTGGTCCGCTGTTGCCTCTTTTTGAGCCTGGCTGGCTGTTTGCCAATTTTGCTTTATCTCCTTTGATATGTTCCGACGCTTTTGAGTAAGCGTTTCTTTCTTCGCGGTAAATTCATTATATACGGGCCAGAAAACCTGGGCTTCTTCCGTCGTCAGATTCACCTTTTGCGTGATAAAAGCCACCTTTTGAGCCTTGATGCGTTCCAGCCTGTTTCCCACCTGGTGGTTTTGTGCTTTTAGCAAAGCTGAACCCATCACCAGCATCATTATAATCAGTTTGTATTTCATATCTCCTGTCTTTTTCAATATTATTCCAATCATTAAAAATTAATAACGACAACCCTAAAACATAGAAACCAAAACCTTCCCCTATTACCTTAAACCTTTTTCCTTCCCTCTTCTTCCTAAAACAGTATCAACTCTTCAATCTCTTCCAAATCCAGGTTTTGGGCGTCATCGGTACCTAAGATAAGTTGGGTTTCAACCGGTATGTTTTCCTTAGCCATATAGGACATGATATCCATATCTGATAATTCAAACAATAATGGTTCAAAGGTCCATTCAGTTTGATCAGCCACATTCATCCGTGTATCTGTGTTGATTTGCTTGGGGCCGAACGTGTGAAAAAGAAGCATTATTAAGAAAAAAATGGCAGCCAGCGTCAGCCATGGTTTTATCATCTCAATTACCTTTTGCTTCTGAGGAATTGTTTCCCTTTCCAGGCGTGCTTCCACTTTATCTGGTAGCGAAGCAAAATAGTCTTCCGGCACTTTAAAAGGCGGTTCTTCTTTCAATGTGTTGAAATCTTTTAATAGGTCGTTGTGTTCACTCATTTTTATTATTTCAATCTTGCTTTGGGTGCGGTTCTAATTTTTAGATGGCTGAAGCATCGAAAGGTTTAATGAAAATTTAATTCTCAAAGAAAAATGTTCATATGAACTATATCAAATCATTTCTCATTAACTGTTTAATTTTCGTAACTGCGTGGTGAAATGAAGCCTTAAGAGAGCCTACAGAACCTCCTGTAATAGCCGCTATCTCATCATATTTCATCTCATCAAAATACTTCAGGTTAAAAACCAGGCGTTGTTTATTCGGAAGCTGCATAATGTAGTTTTGAAGGCGCTGTTGCAATTTCGACCCGTCAAAGTAGGGATCATCAGCTAAATTACAGGCAAAGTCGTTATCTGTATCTTCCCACGCATAAAAATTCACCCGTTGTTTATTCCTTAAAAAAGAGAGAGTCTCATTGGTGGTGATCCGGTAAATCCAAGTGTACAGGGCCGCATCGCCTCTGAAATTCGGTAAGGCATGCCATATCTTTATCAGGCTGTTTTGTAATACATCATCCGTGTCGGCATGAGAAATCACCATGCGCCGGATGTGCCAATATAAGCGAACCTGGTATTTTCTGATTAAGTGATTAAAAGCCTTTTGCCTGGTTGACTGTTCAGCGAACCGTTGAATTATTTCCGTGTCCGACCACTCCTTTTCTGTCATCCTATCTAATCTAAAATGTCATCTTCAATAGTTAAACCATCCTTACTAAACCATTTGATGGCGAAAAAAGGAAAAGGTTTAAAACTTTTTAAAGGTAAAATAATTTGGCGTCCCACCTCGCCTCGGGCTCGGTGCCGGGCTTTTCGTTCCTACTCCTCGCTATCCCATCCCGCCGGCCAGGCCTCGCTGTGGGGTATCCACTGCAATCCCTGGCCGGGGAGCCGTTCGAAGGGTTCTGTGTTGCGGGTTCTAAGTTCTGTGTTCCAGGTTCAGATAGATAGTCATTACCACAAACCGCCACCCTTATTTATAATATCATCTCCCCATATCTTGTCCAGTCTCGAGCGTCTATTTCAACTTGTTTCCATTTATTTCCCCTCATCTCCAAATCATCCCATCTCTCCATCATCCTCTAACTCCAACATCTACCCTCCATCGTCCCCCTTATTTCCAAGTATTTCCATTTATTTCCTTCTATTCCAAAATCTTCCTGTCTATCCTCTAATCTCTAACATCTACCCTCCATCGTCCCTGTATTTCCAGGTATTTCCATTTATTTCCCCCCATCTCCAAATCATCCCATCTCTCCATCATCCTCAAATCTCCAACATCTACCCTCCATCGTCCCCCTTATTTCCAAATATTTCCATTTATTTCCCCTCATCTCCAAATAATACTATCTATCCTCTAATCTCTAACATCCACCCTCCATCGTCCCCTTATTTCCAAGTGTTTCCATTTATTTCCTTCTATTCTCAAATCCCCTGTCTATCCTCTAACTCCAACATCTACCCTCCATCGTCCCCTTATTTCCAAGTATTTCAATTTATTTCCTTCTATTCTCAAATCCCCTGTCTATCCTCTAACTCCAACATCTACCCTCCATCGTCGCCCTATTTCCAAATATTTCCATTTATTTCCCCCCATCTCCAAATCATCCCATCTCTCCACTATCCTCTAACTCCAACATCTACCCTCCATCGTCCCCCTTATTTCCATTTATTTCCCCCCATCTCCAAATCATCCCATCTCTCCACTATCCTCTAACTCCAACATCTACCCTCCATCGTCCCCTTATTTCCAAATATTTCCATTTATTTCCCCCATCCCCMTATCCCTCTATCTCTCCACTATCCTCAAATCTCTAACATCTCCCCTCCATCGTCCCCCTTATTTCCAAATATTTCAATTTATTTCCTTCTATTTCTAAATCCCCCCATCTTTCCCCCATCCTCTAACTCTCTCCCTTTCCCTCAAATCTTCCCTCAGAAGTAGAATAACTGAAAAAATGATGTACTTTTGCAGCTGAATTTTTTGATAGCTAAATAAGTAATTACAAATGGGTTTACAGTGTGGAATTGTTGGTTTGCCAAATGTGGGTAAATCAACCTTGTTTAATTGTTTGTCAAATGCCAAAGCGCAATCGGCTAATTTTCCGTTTTGTACCATCGAACCAAACGTGGGGGTGATTACCGTACCTGACGATCGTTTGATTAAGCTGGAAGAGTTGGTGAATCCACAGCGTGTTATGCCAACCACTGTTGAAATTGTTGATATTGCCGGCTTGGTGAAAGGAGCCAGTAAGGGTGAAGGATTGGGTAATAAATTTCTGGCCAACATCAGGGAGACCGATGCTATTATTCATGTGTTAAGGTGTTTTGACGATGATAATGTAACCCACGTTGACGGTACTATTAACCCGGTAAGAGACAAAGAGGTGATTGACCTGGAGCTTCAGTTTAAAGATCTGGAGACAGTAGAAAGCCGCTTGGTGAAGGCCGAGAAAATGGCCAAAGCCAAGGATGCTGATGCCAAGCGCCTGGTGGAGGTACTCAACCGATATAAAGAAGCGCTTGAAAATGGTATATCAGCCCGTGCGGTTGAGTTAACTGAACTGGAAGAAAAAGTTACAGGTGATCTTTACCTGTTAACCAGTAAGCCGGTATTGTATGTGTGTAATGTTGATGAAGCCTCAGTTGTTACAGGTAATAAGCATGTGGAAGCGCTGAAAGAAGCAGTGAAAGACGAAAAGGCTGAAGTGTTGGTTATCGCTGCGCAAACCGAGGCGGAAATTTCCGAATTGGAATCGTATGAAGAGCGTCAGATGTTTCTTGAAGATTTAGGTTTGAAAGAATCGGGCGTCGCCAAGCTTATTCGTTCGGCGTATCGCTTGCTCGATTTACAAACTTATTTCACAGCCGGTGTGAAAGAAGTACGCGCCTGGACATTCCACAAGGGGGATTGTGCTCCACAGGCCGCTGCTGTGATCCATACTGACTTTGAGAAAGGATTTATTCGTGCCGAAGTAATTTCGTATGAAGATTTCGTAAAACATGGCTCTGAGCAGGCCTGTAAAGAAGCTGGCCGTATGCGGGTGGAAGGAAAAGAGTATGTGGTTGCCGATGGTGATGTGATGCACTTCCGTTTTAATGTGTAAGTAAGAGTTTAATTGATATAGACAGGCCCTGCAATCTTTTGGTTGCAGGGCTTTTTATTTAGTAAAGGTCCTTACCTGGTCGCATGTCTATTATCTAAAAATCTAGTGATCTATTATGGAATTATCCTAACCTGGACAAGCCAGAAAAGTAAAAAGTATCAAGTACAAAGTATCAAGATGATTTACTGCTCGCCAAAATATTTTGCCAATAAATACACCAATATCACTTGTAAGACACTAAAATGTAAATCTCGCTGAAGAATGTCACTAAAAAGTGATTGTTATTTAGTATTCAGGCTTAAAAAAACTTCTCGATAAATAGAAATGAAAGATTAGTTATGTGTTAAACTGGTTCAAAAGGCATGATAATTATCATTAAAGGCACAAAAATATTGACCAACGGCCTAAAATGTGTGATGAAGGGATTGTTTTTTGATTAAGGGAATGGTTACAAAAAGTTAAATTTGACGTGCTTATTTTAACAAAAGTTTACAAAAAACTAATTTCAAATTTATGAATCAGAATTTTACCAAGAGGTTAAAAACCTCCAGTGTTAAGTTGTTGTGTGCTGTTGTGGCCATTGTATTCTTTCAGGCAGTGAATGCCCAGATTACTCCAACTGACGGTATTGTTTATGTGAAAACTGAAGGAGCCGGAACAGAAGATGGTTCATCATGGGCTAACGCTACCGCTGATTTACAGGACGCCATTAATACCGCTGGTGTAACCGAGGTATGGGTAGCAGCCGGTACCTATAAGCCAATTTCAGCTCCAGACGCTGAAGATCCAAGAAATGTCTCATTTAAGTTGAAAAGCAATGTGAGCATTTATGGTGGCTTCCTAGGTGATGAATCAGAGGTTACAGATAGAGATCCTAAAGCCAATGTGACTGTTTTAAGTGGTGACATTGGAGCTGAAGATGATAATTCCGATAATTGCTATCACGTTATTTTGGCTAACGGTGTTAATGACGCAGCTAAAATTTCCGGATTTTCTATTATTAAAGGAAACGCTGATGGTAAAGATAGTAACGGATATGGCGGAGGTATTTTTATGCTGTATTCAAGACCTACTATTTCTGATTGTGTAATTACTAATAATAGTTCTATTTCTTTAGGTGGTGGTATTGAAATAGAAGGGTCGTCTGTTCCTAAAATTATCAATTGTGTTATTTCGAATAATTCCAGCAATCAGGGAGGTGGCTTATATATATATAGCAAAGGTGCAAAAGCAGAAGTTTACAATTGTTTAATTGTAAATAATAGCACCAGTGACGGTGGACAAGGAGGAGGAATCTATTTAGAGACCGCAGCAATTAATATTGTCAATAGTACTATTTCAGCTAATCAGTCAGGGAATGGTGCTGGAATCCATAATAATAAAAGTGAGGTAACAGTAAAAAACAGTATTGTTTGGGGGAATGAAGGAGTTGATATTGTGAGCTCGGGAGGAACTGATGCTACCGCTCCAACGATCACCTATTCTTGCATCGAAGGCCGCTTTGGAGGCGAAGGAAACCTGGATAGCGACCCGTTGTTTTTTGATGTGGCAGCAAATAATTTCCGCTTACAAGCAACCTCTCCTTGTGTGAATAATGGTGTAAATGCTGATGACAATAGTGCTGTGCCGGTTGAAAGTTTAAACGATTTGGCAGGGAATGAGCGTACTGCTAATATGACTGTAGATATGGGTGCTTATGAGCGTCAGGTGCAGACCATAACATTTGAGCCATTTGGAGAGGTTACTTACGGTACTGCTTCTGTTACACCTTCTGTTACGGCTTCTTCCGGGTTGGAAATTGTATTAAGTTCTGCCAGTGAAGATGTGGCAGTTGTTGAAGACGGAGTGCTGAAAATAAAGAAAGTCGGTCGCTCTGTTATTACTGCCACCCAGGCCGGTGATGATACCTATGATAAAAAAATGGCTATTTGTACACTAACGGTTTCAAAAGGCACGCCGGTTATCACCACCTTACCAACCGCTTCAGTTATAAAACGTGGTGAGAAACTTGCACAATCGACATTGTCGGGAGGGGAAGCCGAAATTGGTGGTCAGCCTTGTGATGGAAAATTTGCCTTTAAGAACGAAAATTTAGTGCCGTCAGTGGATAACCAAAAGGTGGATATCGTTTTTGTTCCAACGGATAACGTTAATTGTAATCCAGTGAAGGACCAAGTGGTAGTTCCCGTAGATTTTGAAACAGCTATGGATGAGGTGAGCGATCAATCGCTAAAAGTATATCCGACAATTGTTCGTGACGGGCGCATAACTGTTGAGCAAGCCAGTCAAGAGACTTTGCGTATTGAAGTTTTAGACTTTGCCGGGCGTGTGATAAAGGAAAAATCAGCTTCGGCAACTTCAATTGATGTCGATTTGGCTGGGGCTCCTAGCGGAAATCTGTTCATCCGTATCACTGAGACTTCCGGTACTACAACCTCTTTCAAGATAATTAAGCGATAATTCAGATTAGGCATATGTGAAAATATCCCCTTGGCATCATAACGTGATTCAAGGGGATTTTTTTTGGAAGATCATTATATCTATGGCAATTCCTGCTAGTTTTCCTGCGATATATTTTTACTATTGAATTGGATTGGTTGGTTTCGTGTCGGTTAAAGAATGTTAAAAAAGTTAATCTATAGATGAGATAGGCCGTTGGTGGCTACTTTTGCGTGATTTCAGGACACATATAAGGGGTATAGAGGATGGATATGGGACAGAAAGAAAAACTGACAACCGTAAAGCTTAAGAGAAAGATTTTCATTTACTCTGTAATTGAGGTGGTACTTATTATTTTATTAGTGGTATTCTCTTTCTTTTTGATTACACTGCTATTGAGCTAATCCTGCCTGAGGAATAAATGCAGGGTTTTGCAGGCTATTACTTTTCCCTCGAGCCAGGTGGTTAAAATCCAATCGCCGGCTTTGTCGTAGTATGGTTCCCACACCGTGTCGCCCAGGAAAAACTCATAATCATTTGACTGAATAAAATACTCTCCTTCAAAGGCCGGTGCTTCGTTGCCTTGGGCATCTAAAAAGGGTGGATGGTCAATTCTGAATTCAACTGTTTTGCCTTTGGCGCCTTTGATCTTAATGATGTAGCCAAATTCGATGTCCGGTTCCACCGGAATTTGGTCGGTAATATCCAGTAGCTGGGGCAATGCTTTTGAGCCACGCTCCCAATGGCTGTATATGCCATAACTATACAATTCCCAGGTTATTTTCTTTTTTGCCATGTGTGTTTTATCGATTTTAGTTTTTCAATGGTCTTTGACCCTATTGTAACATGAATGTTGATTTTTTTCTGCAACCTTCCGCGGACCCGCGAAACCTTCTCGCGAGGTCGTTTGGCATTTCCGCGGACCCGCGAAACCTTCTCGCAAGGTCGTTTGGCGTTTCCGCGAGCCCGCGAAATCTTCTCGCAAGGGCGTTTGGTGTTTCCGCGAGCCTCAGAAATGTTCTCGCGAGGTCGTTTGGCGTTTTCTGAGCCTCAGAAATGTTCTCGCGAGGTCGTTTGGTGTTTTCTGAGCTTCAGAAATGTTCTCGCAAGGTCGTTTGGTGTTTTCTGAGCTTCAGAAATGTTCTCGCAAGGTCGTTTGGCGTTTTCTGAGCCTCAGAAATCCTCTCGCAAGGTCGTTTGGCGTTTTCTGAGCTTCAGAATTCATCATACAAGGCTTTTTAACTTTCCAGCGCATACCTGATCTGATCTTTCATGATGGGGATGTCATTTTTATCTACCCCGTGTTTTATCAGGTACACGGTGTCGTCATTGAAAGCATTAAAAAACTCCTCTTTGGAGGTTTCCGAAGCCTGAATGCTTTTTTGATAGAAGGACAGCGCTTCAATGCGATTACCCTTGCACCAGCATACGTGCCCCATATTGAGCAGGTCGTGTTTATTTTTTTCGGAGATCAACAGCTTGTGGTAATACTTTTCGGCCTGGTCGAATTTGCCCAACACGAATGAACACCAGGCAATGGGGCGCCACACCTTGGTGTTTTTCTGATCCAGGTATTCAACTTTAAAATAGTATTTCAAGGCATCGGTGTAATCTTTCATTTCCAACAGACAGTGGCCGATAGAAGCCTGTGTGTGTAAATTGTCAGGCATGATTCGCTCTGCTTCTTTGTAGTATTCCAGTGCTTTTGCCGGATTTTTGAGGTGACGGTAACAAAGGGCTATCTTCTTTTTGTTCCAGTTACTGTTGTTGGCAAATAAATCAGCTTTGAGGTAATATGCCAGCGCACTCTCATAGTCGTTGAGATGTTGATAACAATAGGCCACTTTTTGCATTAATCCATGTTCGGTTTCATGCTTAGCCGATAATTCTTTGAAGATATTAAGGGCATCGTCGAAGTAATTCTTCTTAAAGTAATACTCGGCAATTTCACGCAATGAGGCATCGTCGGGTAAGCATTGTTTATAAAACCATTTCTTGTGGAAAAGCAATGGCCAGCTAAAGACATCTTCAAAATGGTGTTTTTGCGGATGTACCTTGAGCAGCCGGTAGAGATCCTGAATAAACTGGTTGGAGATAACCAGCTTGGCCTGGTTGGCATCCAGTGCTTTCTCATCTTTTTCAATGTCTGTCATCTGTTGCAGTTCAGCCGAAAACATTTGTCCCATCATCTCCTTTTGGAAGGTGGGCATGTGCGGAATACTCAAAATGAGTGAAAACTTATCGGAGTTACACAAGAAACGTGAGTCAGCTAGCCCTTCCAATAGTTCAGGGTTGTTGAAAAACTCTTTTTCAAACTGTAATGCTTTTAGTACATCCGGGTTGTCCAGGTAGAAGGGCGATAACCAGTTGGGCAGGTGGTTGAAAAACGGGAAGTGTTTCAGCATTTTAAAGGTGGTTAGAAATACATCGGCCCCTTCCATTTGCCATTGGGTGAGCTCTTCCAGTTTATCAACCAAGCCGGGTGTGTCTTTAAAGAAATCTTCCCACTCCGGGTTTTTATCTTCCATGAATTTTTCACTGATCATGTTCTCCAGGTCCAGCTTATCCTTGATGCGCGGGTGTATCTTAACCACTTCAGGCAAGATCTCATCGGTCATTTTTTTGGATATCTTTTCCGTTTCACGTGTTCGGATGAGCTGAAGGGTGATGGCTTGTATCAGGGTGGTGAGCCCCGCGTCTTCCGTTAAGAGTTTTACACGGGATGCGATTTCGGGATGAAAAGTCAGCCGGTCGTCATATTTATATAACAATAGGAGTAACCCGGTGAGGGCTCGTATCTTCACCTGGTCATTCGGGTGTTTAACCAGGTTAAGCAGTAGGATAATATAGGAGAGGTTGAACGATTGAAGCAAGGATAGAATGATGGCCGATACAAACAGTGATTTGTGATACCATGGTGCCCTTTCGCCATCAAACAACAGGGTTAATTTATCTGTAAGATCCTGATTTTCCTCCGTATTGGTCCAGATAACATTATAGAGCTTGAATATTTGTTGTTGGTCTTCCTGTGTGAAGGTGGCGTCGGGATTGGCTAGTTTTTTTAGCTCCAGGTTACTGAAGAGATCAATATAGGTAGTGAATATTTCCGCTAAGTTGGTGCTCTGCAGTTCACGCTTGGTTTCATAAAACGGCCCGTATGCATAGCGCGTTAACAGATGATCAAATATCCGGTCGGTCAGTAGGTATATATCTCTTAACAGATGATTATAGACCTTTTGGCGTTCGGGATCCGATGCCCCTTCCACCATGTATTTCAAAAGGCTTTTATAGGTGAATTCAAGATTGTAGTGATTATCGATCAGGTCGCTGTGGTGGGTCTCTTTGACAAACAGGCCCAGGGTGTCCAGGCTCTCTTTTATTCTTTTTTCGGCTAGTGTTTGACATACTTGTTGGTGGCCGTTTTTAATCTCTTGTATATTCATGGTGTGTTATTCTTTTCTTCGCTTTTGGATTCAAATTTTAATATTACATCAAAACCAGAAGTTTTTGCATCTCCGCTTTGCAAACGCAAAAATAGGTTTTTGTTTATTTCATACTCTAAGGTAATGGTTTCGGGAGTGATTTCATCATCTTGTGTTTCTCCAAAACCGCGCTGGTAGATAACAAAAAGATTGTTGGTGACATATTTTCCAACCACAAAGGCGGCACTTTGCCAGTTGTCTGTGGCATTTACTTCAATGAGGTCCAGGTTCAACCGGTTGCCCAGTGTTTTTGATAGTTGTGAGGAGACCAGGTTCGCCACCATGTTAGACGACATGGCACCGGCCACGCCATTTTGATTGTTAAAACTCAGGTTGTCCATCGACTGACCGAATAGCAGGTAAGCAAAAGCATCGGAGGTGGTTATTTCCTGGTTGTCTAGTGTAAAGGCAATCTCCGGGGCAGACAGTAACCCGGTCACAATCATCTCCAATTCTCTCTTTTTCTTCTCTTCGTCACGAAACGTATGTTGCGCCGTAAAATTCAGCATGGGATCTATTTTTTCTCCGCCCTGAAAGGTCAGTTCACCTTCCAGGATATTCAGTCTTTTTCCGTAAACCACGTAGTAACCTCTGTTGATATTAACAGTGCCGAACAGTTCAAAAAACGGACCACTTTTTTCAATTTCCAGGTCGCCTCCTATCTCCAGTCTCATATCTTCACTTTTCAGCCAGGTGTTTCTTGGGAATTCAATTCTGATGCGACCGGTCAGCCGTTCCATCCGGTCCGATACCGGTTTTTTAGGTGTTTTATCTGCTTCTGTAACCATGACACTGTCCGGCGTTACATGTTTTGATTGGTTAATAGCATCAACCAGCATGGGAACGTCTTTGGGTTGACCGGAAGCAGGGGTACTGGTAAAAGCCGGCAGGTAGAAGCTGGAACGTAAAACTTTTATCCAGCCACCAAATTCAGGTTGTTGGTTGGCTGACTTTATAAAAGTATTGGCGTCAATTTGTATTTCGTAATCCCGATGCTTCGTCAGGTAAAACTGATTGGCGACGGTAGTCAGTTCCGTACTGATTATATTTCCGGATAATAGGGTGGAGTCGAATTGAAGACTGCCGTGGGCTTTTAAGAAACCGTCTTGTCTCTTGATGAAAAGAGAGTCAATGAATATCTCTTTTGACCGGGCTCTGATGCGGGCTATCGCATCATCTATCTCAATGCCGTATTGATGCAGCTGCAATTGGCCATCATCGATATTCAGGAAACCATTGATTCGTGGGTTTTTTATCTCTCCGTCAATATCGATGTTGAATGTCAATTGCCCGTTGGCAATGTCTTTATTGGTGAATTTTTGAATGACGTTGCCCAGATCAAAATTGGTGGTTTGAATGTTGGCCTTTACTTCCTGTGGCAATGAAAATTTTAAACTGTCGTTTTGAAGGTTAAGGTTGAATGGGCCTTCTGCATTTGCCAGGATGGTGTCATTATGAGCGGACGTAATCATTGTATACAAGGAGGCCTGATTATTTTTTACAGATATGCGGTTATCAGCCAGTGTAATGAAATAAGGAACGTAACTAATGTTGTTCAGTGTAAGTGATCCATCAATGATGGGGGCGGATGCTTCTCCTGTAACCTGCCAGTGAGTATCCAGGTAGCCGGAAACAGGTTGTTCTGGTTTTAAGGTGGCATTTAAATGATTTAGGTCATAACCTGCCAGGTTTAAAGAGAAGTTTTCTGTAGAATCCAGGGATAGGGTACCGTGTGCTTCCAGGTTGAATTGGGGATTTTTTTTGTTGCGAATATTTAATTGATGACAATGAAATGTTTTACCATGAATTTCGATACGTTGGTCTTCGTTGACGTTGTAGTAATGCGTCATGGGCGTGATAAATTCCATGTTTGGCAGATGTATTGTCAGTGTATCTCCTAGCTCTAACCGGGACGTTACCTTGGTTTCCATGCTGTCGGTGAGCAAGGCATGTAAAGAGGAGGAAAGGGTGTAATCTGAAAAATCAGAGGCCAGTCTTAGTGAATCAATTGTAATGCCTGAAACAAACAGGTCTTTGGCTGAAAGATCGGAAGTAAAGGCGAAATGGTTAGGAGCTGCAGCACCTCTGGCCGTAATAAAAACGGTATCCGCCATAATGGAGTCCAAAGCTGCCTCTGTTACCTGTAAGTTGGTTGTCCATAGTAATGAATCCGTTTTCCCGTTGGCCGATAACGAGAGCAGGCCTTTTCCGATAGTGATGCCTTCAGGCAAGTAGGCTGAGAAACCATCCAGGTGATCAATCTTACTATCGGCCATGAAATCGAGATGGTTTTCTTTGAGATGATAGTTGCCATTTCCGGCGAGGCTCATCCCGGAAGTAAAGATAGCGAGTTGTGGAATGGTTATTTGCTGTTCTTTCAGGTTGACAGAAAGCAACAGGGAGTCAACCGGAATTTGCTCTATCTCGGCTTCGCGTATTTTAATTGTTCCTTCCGCTACTATGGTGGGCAGGTCAAAACCGGATCCGTTAAATCGGGCCTGCAGATTAAGGTTTGTCTGTTTCATGCCGGAAATCAGGGAATCCAGTCTAAAGTTTGATATGGCGATTTCACTGCTATATTCCGGGTGTGTATGCAGGTTATCCACATGAGCCATGATGTGTGCGTTTCCCAGGTTGTCATCAATTTCAACGTTGGCCTGCACGGTTTGTCCGGTATAACTACCGTTTATCAAAAGGTGATGGGGCGAAAAATGAAAATAGTTGCTGCCACTCAAATCAGCTTTAAGTTTCAGGGGTGATATGGCAGGATTAATGCTCTTTCCTGATACTTGAATATTCCCTGATAGGGAGAGAGGGATAGCTTCAATGGCCAGCCATTTGGAAGGGGTAAACTTTTGGGTTTTGATGACAAATGAGAAAGCATCACTTAATTTCTTACTTGGTTTTAATAGGGATAACCCCGGGATCTTCCCGTTAATTGAAAGGCGTTCATTGTAGCTCTTCAGGGAAAGAGACAAGTTTAAAACATCCTTTTTATTGGTGGCCGACAGTTGTAAAATCGGTGACGTGTTGAGAGTAAAGTCTGGAATGAAAACCCGGATATCCTCATGACTGATTGGTTGTGCCTGGATTTCACCGGTGAAGTTTTTAATATTTTCAAAATTGGCATTAGCATTTATTTGGCTGGCGGGTAGCTCTATTTCCAGATCAGACACCTGTAGGTTGTTGTTTTGTTGCCTGAGTGAAACCGCTAAGTGTTTAAGGGCAAATGTTGGTTCCTGCGTTTGAAAGCCAAAGTGATGAAGCGTTATCAACAGGTCATCCGGTTGGTAATTAAACTGACCGATGAGGTTAATGTCATGAATGGAGGCCGGTATTTGGGCCAGTTGTGAATGAATGTCAAGGCGGCCTTTTTTCAGCTTTAGATTGGCAAGGTCAATGGTAAAATTGAAACTGCCCGGTTGAGTGGTTGTGGTATCTGACGTCTTTTTTACCATGTGGGAGATATTCCATGTGGAGTCGGCCTCTTGGTAAAGCAATATTTTAGGTGTTGAGAGGATGAGAGAATCCACCCGGATGATTTTTTTTAAGAGGGATTTGGGAGAATGATAAATGGAGAGTGACTCAATGTGAGCCAGGGTGGAATCATCCATTGTAAATGCAATACCACTTAAATGAATTTCCTTAATCAGGTTGCCTCGCAATGATTCAATGTGCAGTTGGGCGTTTAAAGTTTTATTGGCCTGGGTGATTAATTGGTTTTTCAGAAAAGTCCGGAAGACAGCAGTTTGAGTAACCAGTGCAGTCAATACCAGTAAAAGCAGAAGGGCCACTAATGTTAAAGCAATATATTTTAGGATTCGTTTCAGCATTATTAGCAGGTTTGGTGCATAAATATAACACTAAAAGGGGTGCCCGATGTTGAAATGAATCTGCCAATTTTTTAATGAATCAAAAACCGGCCGGGCAAAGTCAATGCCGACCGGTCCAATGGGTGTCTTAAAACGGATACCTGCGCCTGCTGCATAATGCAAATCATCTAACCGGTAGCTATAGGAATCCGACCAAACATTACCGGCATCCATAAACACTACGCCGGTTAGGTATTTTGTCAGGCCGATGCGGGCTTCAAGGCTGCCTTCCAGTAAACTGTTTCCCCCGATGGGGTGGCCTTCGCTGTCTTCAGGTCCCAATTCTTGCCGGGCCCAGCCTCTTACCGACCGGCTTCCTCCTGAGAAAAAACGTTCATCCACAGGAATGAAGTCTTTTCCTTGCGTGGCATTTATTCCGCCCATCTTTAATTTGTAGGCCAGGATCACTTCGTGCATGATGGCTTGATAGGCTTTGAATTCGAAAATGATCCGGTTAAAGGGCATTTCCGTGTCGAATAACAAACCATTCTTCTTGAAATTTAAGGCAACAGAATATCCTTGAACGGGATCAAACTGAGGTCTGGCATTGTTGTATATACCACCAATGGCCACACCGAATTTGTTGTAAAGTGATTCATTGGAGAGGTCTTCGTTGATTTCGCCAATACTGGTGGTATCCAGGTCCACAATTTCGTAAAAGGTTCCGATGGAGGCATTCATGTATTCACTGATGTTGTTCAATAACGTTACGTTACCTCCTTTTTTATCCAGTTTGTAACCGGGTTCATTCTCCTGAATCATGTACGGGTTCAGTGTCAGGGTAGTTATGCGGAAAAGAAAAGCTGGCTGGGAGAATAGTAACGACAGGTTATAGGGTTCAAGAGCCGAATGTTTGGCGTATAGGTTTAGCCGGCGTGTGCCGCCTAAAAAACCCAGGTATTGCAAATCAACAAACGTTCTGAATTTATCTTCACGGCCATATCCCACACCAAAACGGGAGGTAAATCGGGGGGCTTCTTTAAGATTGATGGCGATGGGTATCGTATCACTTTGAGATTCGGTCATGATCGATTTCAGGGAAGCAACCCGAAACATACCAAGGTTATAGATATATTTTTGAGAAAGGTCGGTGGCTTCTTTGGTCCAGGTTTCTCCTTCTTTATAGGTAAGCTGTTTTCGTATGCTTTTTTCAGGCACTCTGTTAAATCCGGTTATCAGAGTAGAGCCAAAGTGGCATTTAGGACCGGCCTTAATATTCCATTCAATGTTTGCTTCCTGCTTTATGGTGTCGGCTATGATGTGAGGCGTCGCTCTTACATAGGCATAGCCCTCATTGTTGAATTTTTCCGTGATTAGGGTGTTGTCTTCGTTGACGGCTTCATCGCGAAAGCGCTGTCCGCCGGTGGCGTTCATTGTCAGCAAGAGGTTGCGTTTGTGCTTTGGTGGTAGAAAAGCGTCCAGTTTTATGGTAGAATCCACAACAAATGTCACAGCGTTAATCCTGATTGGGGCCTTTGCATCAATATTGATGATTAATTTGATCCGGCCATTTGATTTAGTAGTTATTTCAGGAGTGTTGAATTGGACATTCAGATACCCCTCTTTTTGGTATACAGATCTCAGGCGTTCAATGTCATTCTGGTAGGCTTCCCAGGAAAAACGGCCGGGTAGTTCTTTTGAGAAGGTCCTTCTCAGAAGGGAGGTTGTCTGCAGGGATAATTTCTCTTTTAGCTGACTGGTTGGTAAAGCCAGGTTGCCATTAAATTTGATGGTGCTGATTTCGGCTCCTTCTTGAGCAGAACTATAAAAAATACAGGTGAAGAGCAGGGAAATAAGTAAGCGTATTTTCAGATGAATAGCCTGCATGTATTGTAAATGGATTAAGGAGGTAAGCTGTAAAGGTATTTAAAGCTTGGAAATAAAAAAAGCCGGTATGAAACCGGCTTTTTTATTTTGGAGTGACTCAGCAGGGGTTCGAACCCTGGACCCCATCCTTAAAAGGGATGTGCTCTACCAGCTGAGCTACTGAGTCATCGCATTGCTCTCAATTATGAGCAGAATAAGTATGTTCTGGATAAACTTCAAAATATATTTGAAGTTTGTTGGTGACTCAGCAGGGGTTCGAACCCTGGACCCCATCCTTAAAAGGGATGTGCTCTACCAGCTGAGCTACTGAGTCATCGCATTACTCTTAATTAAGAGCAGAATAAGTATGTTCTAAAAAACTTCAAACTTTTTCGAAGTTTATTGGTGACTCAGCAGGGGTTCGAACCCTGGACCCCATCCTTAAAAGGGATGTGCTCTACCAGCTGAGCTACTGAGTCATCGCATTACTCTTAATTGAGAGCAGAACAAGGAAGCATTAAAAAAGCTTCAAAACTTATTTGAAGCTTGTTGGTGACTCAGCAGGGGTTCGAACCCTGGACCCCATCCTTAAAAGGGATGTGCTCTACCAGCTGAGCTACTGAGTCATCCGTGTTTCTCTCAATTGCGATGCAAATGTAGGGGGTTTTTTAAAAAAAACAAAAAGTGAAGGCAATAAAATCTGAGTGTTTTTAGGCTGGTTTGTATAAGGTATTCATAAGTAATTGCTTGGGGAAATAAAAAATTTTCATGCACTTTAAAATATCGTAACTTTATCAATAAGGAGACGGAGGTATGAATGGTGGCTGAGGGATTTTTTTAATGTTGAATGATGGATTATTTGTATTCAGTTGTTGTTTTAATTCAATACAGGTCTCTTTTGGATATGGGAATCATTGTGATTCCGTGCTCATTTTTATGTGTGTTTTGTCTTAATAGGTGAATATTGATATTAAAATCCGGAAAAATGGAAAAATTAGTAGATCGAGAACCTGTTGTGGCAGGGCGTTTTTATAATGAATCAAAACCTGCGTTGGAAGCACAGGTGAATGAATTTCTTCAACATGCCAAGCTGAGTAAAGAAACAGATCCCATTCAGGCCGTTATTGCGCCTCATGCCGGGTATGTTTTTTCAGGTGTTGTGGCTGCTTCGGCATTTCGTCAGATTTCACAGGATCAGGATTTTGATAATGTGTTTTTAATCGGCTCGAGTCATCATGAAGCCTTTGATGGTGCTGCAATCTATAATTGTGGCAATTATAAAACACCCCTTGGTGTGGTTGAGGTTAATATTGATCTGGCCAATGAAATCATCAATAGTTGCGAATGCTTTGAAACACATTTGTCAGCGCATGAACGGGAACATACCCTGGAGGTTCAGTTGCCTTTTATTCAAATGCGGCTGAAACCGGGCTATCGGATTATACCCATAATTATCGGGACGCGTGATCCACAGGAATGTGAAAAGATGGCGAAGGCATTAATGCCCTATTTTACACCAAACAATTTGTTTGTGGTGAGCTCTGATTTTTCTCATTATCCCGCTTATGAAACAGCTGTTCGCGTTGATCGGGAAACAGCCGAGGCTGTCATACAGAATGATCCTGAAAAACTATTGGAAGAGCTCTCTTTTCATAAGGAAGATGAAGATCCGAATTTATTAACCAGCTTATGTGGATGGACATCCGTGTTAACATTGCTCTATATGACGCAGGATTCTACTGATCTTAAATTTGAGCATTTGAAATATATGAATTCGGGTGATGTCTCCTTTGGTGATAAGGAAAGGGTTGTTGGTTATCATGCCATAGCAGTCCGGCGTAGCGCCGAAAGTGATTCTTATTTGACTAAGGATGAAAAAAATGAACTGTTAAGGTTAGCCCGGATGAAATTGGAAGCCTTGGTGGGGAAAGGAAAAATGAATAATGAAGCCGAACATTTAATAACAGATAAACTAAATAGCCCTGCCGGGGTCTTTGTTTCCTTGCATAAGGAGCATCAATTGAGAGGCTGTATTGGTGCTTTCGAAACTTATTTGCCACTGCGGCAAATGGTGCTTGAAATGACGGAGGGAGCCGCCTTTCGGGATACACGGTTTAATCCGGTGAGTGCGGATGAGTTGGATGAAATAGAAATAGAGATATCTGTACTTACTCCTATCCGTAAAGTTGCCGATGTATCGGAAATTATCCTGGGTCACCATGGTATTCACATTAAAAAGGAGGGACATACCGGTACATTCCTACCCCAGGTGGCAGTTAAAACAGGATGGACGTTAGAAGAGTTTCTCGGGCATTGTGCCAGGGATAAAGCGCGCATTGGCTGGGATGGCTGGCAAGAAGCGGATATATATGTATTTGAGGCGATAATATTTTCTGAGTAAATAAAAAAATGTGGAGCTGAACCGGCGTCAATTTGTAAAAACAGCAGGACTAGTTTTATCCGGCTTTGCGTTGTTTCCCTGTTTGCCGGGATGTCAGCCCGAGAGCCTTGCCTTTGGGTGGGTAACTGATATACATTATGCCTTGGCAAGGCCTTGTTGGAATCGAATCTATGCCGAAGGGATGGTTAAGCTGAATGAAGCAATTCGTTTATTTAATGAAAAGAACGTTGATTTTATTATCGAGACCGGGGACTTTACAGATCAGAACATGCCGGCTCAACCAGCGCGTACTATGACCTATCTAAAAGCTATTGAATCTTCCTTTGCCGGTTTCAGTGGGCCCCGTTATCATGTCTTGGGGAATCATGATCTTGATAGTTTGTCCAAAGAGCAGTTCGCGCAAGTCTCTGTTAATTCCGGGATTGATAAGGGAAGTACCTATTACAGCTTTGTGAGGAAAGGTTACCGGTTTGTGGTTTTAGATGCTTGCTACCGTTCCGATGGCGTCCCCTATAATTCCAATAATTTTCATTGGAAGGACTGCTTTATTCCACAGGAACAGTTGGACTGGTTAAAACAGGAATTAGAACAAAGCAATGAGCCGGTACTGGTGTTTGTGCATCAATTGCTCGATGGAAAAGGTGATTTATATGTGAACAATGCTGCGCAGGTCAGGGCAGTGTTGGAAGCATCGCAGAAAGCAGTGGCTGTTTTTCAGGGGCACAAACATATCGGGGATTACAAAATAATTAACGGGATTCATTATATCACGCAACGGGCCATGGTTGAAGGGTATGCTCCGGAAGGTAATAGTTATTCCATTGTGGTGATTGACGCTAATGCCTTGCATATGCAAGGGTACAGAAGAATGGTCACCATGGAGTTTCAGTTTTGGGAAAAAGTATTGATGTAAAAAAAAAGAAGATGAAACGTGCCAGCTATGTAGTGAATAAAAAAGATGGTGTGCAGTGTCAGCTCTGTCCGCATTTTTGCTTTTTAAAAGAAGGCCAGACCGGGATTTGCCGTACCAGAAAGAATATTGATGGTTCGGTGTTCAGTTTGGCTTATGGAAATCCATGTGCGGTTCATGTTGATCCGATAGAAAAAAAGCCGTTGAACCACTTTTTGCCGGCCTCCTTGTCGTTATCCATATCTACTGCCGGATGTAACCTCCGGTGTCGCAATTGCCAAAACTGGCAAATATCACAGAAAGGGCCGGAGGAAGTACCCAATTTTCGTTTGATGCCCGATGAGGTGGTCGCTTTGGCAAAAAAAGAAGACTGTCAATCGATTGCCTATACCTATACCGACCCCATTGTTTATTATGAATATACCCTGGATTCGGCTAAGCTGGCCCGGGAGGCGGGGATTAAAAATGTGATTGTTTCTGCCGGGTACATCGAAGAAGCACCTCTGAGAGAATGGTGTCAATACATTGATGCAGCCAATATTGACTTGAAGAGTTTTTCTGATGAGCTATACCGGAAACTTAATGGTGCAGCCTTGGAACCTGTGCTGCGAACGTTAAAGGTTTTAAGGGAGGAAGGTGTTTGGCTGGAGATAACCAACCTAGTGGTCCCGGGTTGGACCGATGATTTAGCGATGATAAAAAAGATGTGTCAATGGTTGAGTGAGGAAGGATTTCAGGATGTACCGCTTCATTTCAGCCGGTTTTCACCCAATCATAAATTGGAGGAGGCAGAGGCTACTCCCGTTGAGGTGTTGGATCAGGCCCGTCAAATTGCTGAGGAATCCGGATTACGGTATGTCTATATTGGCAATGTGTGGGGGCATCCAGCCGAACATACTTATTGTCCCTTTTGCCAGAAAAAATTGATCGATCGCATGGGTTATCGCATTAATGAAAATCACATAAAAGATGGTAAATGTGAATATTGTAACAATATCGTTGCCGGTGTGTGGTTTTGATCTTTAAGTAAAACCGCATTTGGGCATTTTTTTTTGCTTCTTCTTTTATAGATTAATAATATCCTTTGCCTTTCCACGGAAAAATGTAATTAATAGTTACCAATGGTTTTTCAATTGAAAGATGCGTGGATAATTCTCTTAAGCCGCCTAGAATAAGCCGTTTTCGAATACCTAAAACGATTACTTTTGTATCTCTAAGGCGCAAAACAATGGAAAATTATTTAAAACCAAATCGAAAAGTGAATTATGGCCTTGATCTTGGAAAAGTATTCATCGGTCAGGAGCTAAACAGTCATTACAATATTACCGTTGATGAATCGGTGCATAGTTTATGGAGCGGTTTTATGCCCACCTCCTCCTATCCCGAAAATAGCAGAGAGTTTGCCGGTCGGCTTGGTTTTCATCAAATGTTTCTGCCCTATGGCTTTTTATTGAATTTCACTCTTAGTCTGGGAGTGGAAAATTTTGCTCATTCCAGCCTGTTGCATCTTGAAATTCGCAATGCCTTATATTTGAGTCCGGCGTTTGCAGGAGATACATTTTCCTGTAGTATTAAAATCAAAAATATTAAAGCGACTTCTGATAACCGGTATTGTATTGTTGAGTCGGATCATGTGTTGTTTAATCAAAAAGGCGAATCCGTTTTTGTGTTGGAACGTGTAACCCTCTTTCCTTATTTTAAACCCCGGGTGACCATGGTTTCTCAAATAGAGGAGTCGCGGCGGAACCACTTGTTCAAGGAGAAGATTCTCGCCAGGGCCAGAGGTATTGGCATGGAGAATAAAATCGATCGGTTCAACCAAGGTGACTTGCTGTTGCACCCGTTAGTTCGTCCGGTGGGGAAAAGTGAAAACCTCTTCTGGGCTACTTATTTTAAGAATACGCATCCGATCCATTTCAATTACCAACGGTATAAACCCGGCGAAATTATTATCTCCGGTGGTATTGTGTTGTCTATGGTATTGGGCATTTCAGGCCGTGAATTTCGACAATTATTGTTGCCGCAGGTGGAGCGCGCTTTTCATATTGTACCGGTTGTGGCAGAAGATAGGATCGGCGCATTCAGTTATGTGAAGAGCTCGGTGGAAGTGATGCATGGCTTTGAAGAGATAGAGGTGGTTACTTTTGGATTGCGGAATGTGGATACCGAACCCGAATTGGCTGAAATGGCTTTCCCGGTTGAGTTGTTTGGCGATCTGTCAAAACCCTCCGACGTGGAATATATCCTTGAAAGAAAATGTCCGTCTTTATTGGGTAAAATCTGCTGTGTTGCCCATTGGAAGGCCTTGCGGAAAAGGAATTAGTTTTTTAAACAGGGCAAGAAGATTTTGTGAATAGTCACAATTCATCTTCTCCAGATTAGAACAACAAAACTGTGGATATTTTCTTTATTCATTAACATACACTTTAAAAGTGTTCGTTAAGCTTTTGAAATTAACTGAATACCTGTTTATACCCATTTGGTGTTCAAAATTTATAGAGGTTTAAAATGAAACGGATGTAAATCAGTCTAACATCTAAAATCTATTATCTAACATCTAACGATCTATTGATTTTAGTGATATGATTACAACTAAAAGTCTGACAATCTATTCGTAGATTGCCTGGCTTAACTGTTTGTGAGTCATATTTCGGCCAGAAGATTTCCGGAGGAACACTCAGATTCCCATAGCCGAAAGTCAGGATGCCTGGAAGCAATCTCAGGTTATCTAGATCGTATCTTCGACTGCCATAATTGCGTCTTCACCTGTCATAATTACATCTTAGGTTCTCATAATCGCATCTTAGGATTCCATAATTGAAAGTCAGGATGCCTGGAAGCAATCTCAGGTTATCTAGATCGTATCTTCGACTGCCATAATTGCGTCTTCACCTGTCATAAATACATCTTAGGTTCCCATAATCGCATCTCAGGATTCCATAATTGAAAGTCAGGATGCCCGGAAGCAATCTCGGGTTATCTAGATCGTATCTTCGACTGTCATAATTGCGTCTTCACCTGCCATAATTACATCTTAGGTTCCCATAATCGCATCTCAGGATTCCATAATCGAAAGTCAGGATGCCTGGAAGCAATCTCAGGTTATCTAGATCGTATCTTCGACTGTCATAATTGCGTCTTTACTTGCCTAAATTACATCTCAGGGTCTCATATTCGTCTCTCATTTTTCCATAATCGAATGTCAGGATGCCTAAACGCCTTCTTAGGCACTTAGGAAGCAACTTTTTCCAACATGTTGTTCAAATTGATTGTTGTCTAATCTGTTAATAGTTCGTCAAGCATTAGTAATTGTATGAGAATCATTTCATAATTCAAGGTGTTATGAGATTACCAATGAACTTGATATAAGTAGGTCTAGTGTCTATTATCTAACGATCTCTTGTCTTGTCAAAACAAACAGCTAAAGGCAACATCCCTCGAAGAGGCTTTTTTTCAGGATTCTCATGAAAAAACATAGTGTCTTACGGGTGATATTGGTGTATTTATTGGCAAAATATTTTGGCGAGCAGTAAATCATCTTGATACTTTTTACTTTTCTGGCTTGTCCAGGTTAGGTTATCCATTACGTTGCTTTGGTTGGCCTAATTCCATCTTTTAGTTTCTGGTGTGTTTTTCAGGCTACTTCAACCTGGAATAGCAGGGATTAAAACTCTTCTCAGGTTATTGAAAAAGGTTATTTATCTCATGTAATTGAATTCAGGGTATTGGTTATGTTGTGAATATGTTGATATATCAATATGTGGGATTTATGGATTAAAATTTCGAACTGGTCAAAAGAAAGGGGATGTATGTAACGTTGGGATAAGTATTTAGGTAATAGAACGTGGGAATCATTTTTAATTTATAGGTATATGGAGATGCGGGGTAAAAGTCAATTGCTTTTTAAAGCAGTTTTATACATAATCGGAGCGTTTAAGTGTGGTGTATCCAGAGAATGGGTTAATAACCTGTTGGCCGGGATTGAGATAGTTAAGCCTGCTTTTATTCATCCGGTTTTTGATAGTATCTACCGGGAGTTATTACCCCCTCAGCAACTACCTGAATACATTCTTAACAAGCCATTCCATATTTTTCCGATTTTATTTTGTGCAGGGAGAACCGAAATGGTTGTTACGCCTTGTTGTGTTGCTGATTGGTTTTTTCCTTAGTAAGAAAAGGTTATTTGGAAATCAGAATAGGTTAATCTGTGATGATTTATGCGCGTTGAAAAGAAATTCTAACAATAATCCATCTTCCCATGAAACGATATTTTTTTCAACTTTTAACTTTTGTGATATTCTTATCGTTAGTTCAAAGTATCCAGGGACAAACAACCACTTTTCTCCAGGAGAATTTTGATGGTAAGAGCAGAGTGGAATTGGTATCCCAAGGTTGGCAGTTTTCAAAGAATAATAACAGTGCCATTGAGGTAGCGGATGATGCCCTGAAAATTAAGAAAGATGGTTTTTATTGTGCGCCTGTAATTCTGGAAACAGTAGCTGATTATGATCAGGTTGTTATCTCTTTTAGATATAAGAATCCCAAGCCAACAGGCGGTTCGGCCGATAAGCTGGAAATAATCGTGGCTGAAGATTATGAGAGTTCAGCACTATTAGGGGAAAAGGATACCATATTGGTAAGTGAATATTCCGATAATTGGCAGTTTGCTTCCTATACATTGAGTAATTGGAATCCTGACCAGTTTTTGGTCTGTTTCAGGGTGATCGATCGGGCAGGGCTGAATGTCTATATTGAAGATGTGTTGATTAAAGGGATTAATATTTCGCCGGGAGCTTTGCCGGGGATACATATTGATGCCAGTAGCCGCCTGGTGAATGAAGAGGATGAGGTGCAGTTATTTGATCTTTCCACAGAAGCACCTACTAGCTTTGATTGGTCCATTAGTGGGACTGAAGGAGTAGATTGGGAGTTTGTGGCCCCTTCATCAAATAGCACTCAAAATCCCGAGATTCTCTTTCATAACCAGGGATTTTATGATGTGACGCTGGAAGCTACCAATGTAAATGGAACCAGTAGTGAAACTTTTTCCAGTTTCATTTCCGTCAGTTGTCCTGCTCAATCGAATGATTTTAATGAGGGGCATCTTTCAAGGGTAAAAATAATAGGCAGTACCTTGGATAACTCAACCGGAGTTTCTGCTTATGCCTCTTTCTTTGATTTAGCCCCGGAGCTGGATTTGAGTAGTTCATTTGATCTGGAGGTGACAGCCACCAGTTTAGGTGATCCGTTTACAGAAACCGGTTCCATTAACTGTCGGACCTGGCTCGACTGGGATCAGGATGGCTTCTATGATGACGGGTATAGTGATCTGGTTCTTTCTAAAATTGGAAATGATTATAAAGGTACAGTGACCGTTACGCCCCCGGTAGGTGCAGTGCCAGGGGTAGTCAACATGCGGATAAAGTTGGCCAATGATCCAGCTGATGTGGCCGATGCCTGTGGAAATGTGAATTACGGGGAGGTAGAGGATTATGCGATCAATTTTTACTCTGGTGAAGTAAGTCAGTTGTTAGGTAACTGCATGGTTTTTAATGGGGGATATACCGAAACGAGCAGTGAAATCTTACCGGTTAATACATCTCAATTCACCATGGAAGCGTGGGTTTTTGTGGCTGAGGTGTCCGGTGAGAGAGGATTTTTCGGGCAGAATGGTAACATTGAAGTGGGATTAAAAAATAGCCAGTTGAATCTGTGGACCGAAGCAGGGGAGTTGTATGTACCATGGGATTACACCAACCAATGGATACATATTGCAGCTACTGGTGATGCTTCTTCATTAAACCTATATGTGAATGGCGCCCTGAAAGGAACCACAGCCGTGGCTGCCAATCATATTCAGAGTGCAGCAACTAATTTCCGGATGGCAGATGGCGTGTTGGTTGATGTGGCCACCGATGCTGCATTTATTGGTCGGTTAGATGAATTGAGAATATGGGAGGTGGATAGATCTGAAAGTGAAATTCAGCAATATATGTATGAAACCGTACCTGCTGCCCAGGCTAACCTGGTGGCCTATTACCAGTTTAATGAAGCCGCTGTTGGTGATCAAATCAAGGATTGGGAAGGATCAAAGCATGCCGATATATATATGGTGGCCGAAAACTACCTTGTTTCATCGGTGCCTTACCAGTGGAGTAGTAATCCGGTTGATAATAGTTGTGCCAATGAACTCAACTGGAGTTGGGGTGGTAATGAAATACCCCGTTCAGGAAGTAAGGCGATTATTCCTCAAGGTGGTACACCTCAAATTGGCAGTGGAGAGAATTTGACGTTTGGTTCGCTGGAGTTACAGCCCGGTGCTCAATTTACCATTCAATCCGGCGGACAGTTAAGTTTGAACGATAGCCTGGTGATCCGGAATAGTACCGATAATCCGGCTTCTTTGGTGGAATCAGGAAACCTGGCTGTCGGGGCTAATGCTACCACCATCTCAATGGCCTATCCTGATTTGAGGTTTTGGTATATCGGTCATAATGTGGATGGTGCTACCAGTGGCGATTTTCAGGCGGCTAACCCCGACTTTATGCGGATGTGGTATTATGACAATGCCTGGATTCAAATAACAGATAATTCCACTGCCTTTAATGAGCCCATGAAAGGGTATCATCTTCTGTTCAGGTATCCCACCACGGTCACCCAAAACGGAACCCTCCGAAGCGGTGACTATGCTATGTCGGGCATTGCTGAAGGTTGGCACCTGATGGGTAACCCTTATCCTTCATACCTGGATTTGACGCTGGAGGAAACCGAACCGGGTGTTCACTGGGAGTTTACCAATGTGCATAAGTTCATCTATAACCGCACAAAAATGGGTTCGGAATACATAGTGATCATCTACGATATACAAAATCCGTTGTTATCTCATCCCGAGGCACCCGCTTCCATTGCACCCATGCAGGGATTTTGGGTGTGGAGTGATGGAGCTGGTGTGTTGGGTGTTAAAAACAGTGCACGGATACACGCCACAGGTCAGTTGAAAAGGGCCGCCGTGGCCCCTGATAATGTCCTCAAGCTCACCTTGGGTAATCAGCATGGCTACGATTATGCGGCCATCGCTTTTAATCCCAACGGAGAGTCGGAAATGATGACGGGTAATGATGCAGAAAAGATGTTTAGCACTGGAGATAAGTTGCCTCAATTATATACGAAAAAGGCGCAAGCTTCTGTGACGATTAATGTATTGCCAGCCTTGGAAAGTGAATCGTTGGTTAACCTTTATCACCGTATTGGTGCTGAGGGCGAAGGGGAACATATCTTGAAGGTGATCAATATGGTGGATTTCGATCCCATGGTTTCAGTCAGGCTGGAAGATAAGGTGACCGGGCGATGGATTAACCTGCGGGAATTACCGGAGTATACCTTTGAAACTTCGGCAGTGCCAGAAGAGCAACGGTTTGTATTGCACCTGAGTAAGCTGGCCAATAACCTGCCATCAGAGTCAGCTCCGACAAAGGTAGTGGTGTATGGTCATGATGGCACAATAACGGTCAGGTTGCCGGATGAGGCAGGTGTCTCTGAAGCAGAGGTGGCGATCTGTTCCATCGAAGGAAAGGAATTAACCAGAAGTAACGTGTTCAGCAATGAGTTTACGTTTAATGTACCTGTGGTGAATCAAACTTATTTAGTGAAAGTGAAGTGTGCGAATGAAGAATTGTCCCATAAAGTGTTTGTTCCATGATTGTTATTTTTTAGGGTTGAAAAAGGGGGAAGTTTGAACTTCTCCCTTTTTTTGAAGGTAATAATTCGTTAAGTCTTTATAGGCTGGTAAGATAGTTTGGGGATAAATGAAGGTTTAGACTTCTATGGCGTGATAAGTGAATTGGAGCAAGTTGGTCTCGATTATATTACCTAGCATATAACAAGTTTTCACTACACTCAATCACTACGAACAGAAACATCAGATTTGCAGACTCCCTCGCCTTGAAGGAGAGGGTTGGGGTGAGGTGGTATAAAAAAGCATCTCCTTTCCAGTTTACACCTCATGTTTCCTGGTTAAGGATGATTTGTGCTTTACCTAACAATTGGCCAGAATAAAACATCAGTCCTCTATCATGTAAATCTTGTTAATCCTGTCTGAAAATCACATAGGTGCAACAAAATTATAATCCTGCAACAACGGTTTTATTGTTGCTACCATTGTGTTATTAAATGCCACAATAGTAATATAAGTGTATGGGTGTAAGCCATTACTTTTGGGTGTGTTAAAATTTCAGGTATATGGGGATTGACATTCTGACTTGATTTTAATGCTGAGGTCTAAAAAAGTAGATATCCTTATCACTACTCCGTTAGGTTAATCAGAATGGAAGTGGTTATGAATATTGGGGAACAGGAGATAAAAAAGTCCTGGTCGTTATTCGAATTAGTAAAAAAAACGATCGAGTATGTAACTTTTTTATAGAGTATTAAGTATTGGAACGCAGGAGTGGGATTTGATATAGGAAAATTGTTTAGCGAGTATTGGGGAAAAACGATTGTCGTTCCTTTCATTCCTTCAATAGGTAGTAGTGGTAAGGGTATTTCTTTAATGTGTTTTCGATAGGAGAATGTATGTCGTAATTCATATATCCTCCTTGTAATGCGTTGTGTATTTTTAGATGAAGTTGAATAAGGGAAATGTATTTGAGGCGAAATATTTGATTTCAATGGGGAACTAACCAAAAGCTAATATGTGAAACGTCCATGCAAATTCAATTAACACATAGGACGATGATTGAAGAAACTCAGAACTTTTGTGTCTCTGTGTTCATAAGTCTATTATCTCTTATCTATAAGTCTCTTGTCTAAATTTAAACCGATGAAACGATATTTAGTACGAATCCTTGTGTTTATTGCATGTCTGGCACCAGTGCAGGATGTATTGTCACAAACAACCACCTTTCTTCAGGAGAATTTTGATGGAAAAAAAAGAGCTGATCTGGTGTCTCTGGGGTGGACGTTTTCAAATAACAATAATAGTGCAGTTGAAGTAGCGGATGATGCTTTGAAATTAAAAAGTCAGGGATTTTATTGTACGCCTGTTATAAATGAGTTGGTAACCGATTATGACCAGGTTATTATCTCGTTCAGATATAAAAATCCAAAGCCCACCTATGGTTCCGCTGATAAGCTGGAAGTGATAGTGGCAGAGGATTACTATTGGTCATCTTTGCAAGGAGAGCAGGTACCTGTCCTGACCAGTGAGGCATGCGATAATTGGAGGTTTGCCTCTTTTGTATTAGATGGATGGAATCCAAATCAATTCCTGGTGTGTTTCAAGTATTCTTCCAGGGGAGGACTGGATATTTATATAGAAGACGTGGTGATTAATGGGGTAAATATAACTCCCGGGGCCTTACCTGGTGTGAATATAGATGCCAGCCGCCGTATTGTTTTTGAAGAAGATCAGGTTCAGTTATTTGATTTGTCTACAGAAGTCCCCAACAGCTTCGAGTGGTCGGTGAGTGGCGTTGAAGGAGTAGATTGGGATTTTGTTGCTCCCTCCTCAAAGAATACTCAAAACCCGGAAATCATCTTCCATAACCAGGGTTTTTATGATGTAACACTGAAAGCTACCAATGTAAATGGCGTCAGCAGTCAAACCTTTAGTGGTTTCATAACGGTCAGTTGTCCGGCTCAATCTAATGATTTCAACAATGGTCATATTTCCCGTGTCAGAATACCCGGTAGTTCATTGGATAATTCCACCGGTGTCTCGGCTTATTCCTCATTTTTTGATTTGGCGCCGGAACTAGATCTGAGTAGTTCGTTTGACCTGGAGGTAACGGCTTCAAGTTTAGGCTGGGCATTTACAGGGGGAGGATCCATTAATTGCCGTGCATGGCTCGATTGGGATCAGGATGGCTTTTACGATGATGGCTATAGGGATTTGGTTCTATCGAAGAGTGGGAATGATTACAGTGGTATGGTAACAATCATACCGCCTTTGAGTGTAGCACCTGGTTTGGTAAATATGCGCATAAAGCTGGCGAATGATCCTGGTGATGTTACTGACGCCTGTGGTAATGTGGCTACAGGGGAAGTGGAGGATTATGCCATTAATTTCTTTTCCGGGGAGGTAACCGAATTGTTGGGAAATTGTCTTGTCTTTAATGGCGGTTATGCCGAAACGAATGGTAGTGTGTTACCTGCCAATACATCTCAATTTACTATGGAAGCATGGGTTTTTGTTGCCAATGCATCCGGCGATAAAGGATTCTTCGGGCAGAGCGGGAATATTGAATTAGGATTAAAAAATAACCAGTTGAATCTATGGACCGAAGCAGGAGAAGTGTCGGTGCCATGGAATTATACCAATCAGTGGGTACATATTGCTGCTACCGGTGATGCTTCTTCACTAAACTTATATGTGAATGGGGCGCTCAAAGGAACAACTGCTGTGGCAGCCAATCATATTAATGTAGCTGCCACAGATTTTAGAATGGCGGATGGTGTGTTGGTGGATGTGGCGACTGACAATGCGTTTATCGGCCGTTTGGATGAATTAAGAATATGGGACGTGGTTAGGTCAGAAGCGGAAATCCTGCAAAATATGTATGAAACAATACCGGCTGCACAGACCAATCTGCGTGCTTATTACCAGTTTAATGAAGCAACGGTGGGTGACCAGGTGAAAGATTGGAAAGGATTGTATCATGCCGATCTATATATGGTGGCTGAAAATTATCTTGTTTCTTCTGTGCCCTATCTGTGGAGTAGTGCTCCGGTTGATAATAGCTGTACGAATGGGCTTAACTGGAGTTGGGGAAGCACGGAAATACCACGGGCCGGTAACAAAGCAATCATCCCTCAAGGCGGGGTGCCACAGATAAGTAATGGAGAGCTCTTAACTTTTGGGGCTTTGGAATTGCAACCTGGTGCTCATTTTGCCATTCAGCAAGGTGGGCAGTTGAGCTTGAATGATAGCCTGGTGATAAAGAATAGCATCGATAACCTGGCTTCTCTGGTGGAAGAAAGTAACCTGGTTGTCCCGGCCAATGCAACTACTATTTCAATGGATTACCTCAATTTAAGATTTTGGTATATCGGGCATGATGTTGATGGCGGAACCAGCGGAGATTACCAGGCAGCCGATGCTGATTTTATGCGTATGTGGTATTATGATGGTAATTGGATCCCTATTTCAGATAATACTATGGCCTTTGATGAACCGTTAAAAGGGTATCATCTTCTGTTCAGGTATCCCACTACCGTTACCCAAAAAGGTGACCTGAGAAGTGGCGACTATTCTCTGACCGGATTACCACAAGGCTGGCATCTGATGGGTAATCCTTATCCCTCTTACCTGGATTTAACGTTGGAACAAACAGTACCCGGTGTGCATTGGGAGTTTACCAATGTGCGCAAGTTTATTTATAACCGCACTAAAATAGGGTTGGAATATGTGGTAGTCATTTATGATATTCAAAATCCCATACTATCCCATCCCGAGGCCTCGTCGACCATTGCACCGATGCAGGGATTTTGGGTGTGGAGTGATGGTGCTGGGGTGTTGGGAGTGAAAAATACAGCCCGGACTCATGGTTCGGGACAGTTGAAAAGTGCTGCGGTGGCACCTGATAATGTCATAAAGCTTACTTTGGGTAATCAATATGGCTACGATTATGTGGCCATTGCTTTTAACCCGAATGGTGAGGCAGCGTCATTGACAGGTAATGACGCAGAAAAGATGTTTAGTACCGGTGAAAAGCTCCCTCAATTGTATATGAAGAAGGCGCAGGCTGCTGTGGCGATTAATGTATTGCCGGCCTTGGAAAGTGAAGCAACGGTTAATATCTATCATAGCATCGGATCTGAAGCAGCAGGAGAACATGCGCTAAAGGTGATCAACATAGAAGATTTTGATCCGATGGTTTCAGTCAGGCTGGAAGATAAGGTAACCGGGCAATGGATAAATCTGCGGGAATCTCCGGAATATACCTTCGAAGCTTCTGCTGTTGCTGATGAACAACGGTTTGTGCTGCACTTGAGTAAACTGGCTGATAGCCTGCCTGCTTCGTCAGCTCCAACAAATGTAGTGGTATATGGCAATGAAGGTGCAATAACCGTTAGGTTGCCGGAAGAGGCAGGTGCCTCCGAAGCAGAGGTCGCGATCTATTCCATCGAAGGAAAGGAATTAACCAGAAACAGCGTGTTTAGCAATGAGATTACATTCAATGTACCTAAAGTGAATCAAACCTATTTAGTAAAAGTTAAAATAGCGAATGCAGAATCGTCCCATAAAGTGTTTGTTCCGTAGTTACACTTTATGTTATTAAAAAAGGGAGATGGGTAACCATTTCCCTTTTTTTTGTGGTATACTATTTTTCTACTAGCAGGCTGAAGTGTTACTGTGTTGAAAAAAGGAAATATGATCGTAGTTATGCTGTTTATGTTTATTAAAGATTGTTGAGATCTAGTCTCAGGAGAAAGTTGATTTCACATTTTTTAGCATTATAAGGGGTGTGTGGTGGCAGTTGGAATACGGATTGTTTAAGATTTGTTAAATATAAGTAAGGGCAATTGTTTGTTCGGGGGGTTATTGTTTCTTTTGTGCTTCAATTAATCAACCGTTTAACATATTTTAATGAGAAGAACATTTTTGTTCGTTGCAGCCTTCCTGCTTGCAACCATTGAATCGTTTTGCCAAAGCAATCTATTACTTCAGGAAAATTTTGATGGAAAAATTCCTAAGGATTGGACCGTTGAGGATAATGATGTGGACTGGTGGAATTACTCACAATGGCAGTATTCCAGCAACAAGTATCGGTCTGCTCCGGGGTGCGTCTGTGTAAAGCAAGACTATACTTCAAATGATTGGCTGATAACCGGAGCTGTTAAGCTTAAGTCGAAGGAGAATCGGTTGATTTTTTACGAGCGTAAGCAAAGTTTTGGGTATGGTCGAAACGGAAAATGCAGTGTGAAAATGTCTATGGATGATGGTGTGTCATTCGTGGGTGATGATCAATGGCGGTATGGGTACTCTTCTGTTTCCAATAGTTATAAGAAACATGTGATGGACCTTAGTGGATATGGCGACGATCAACATGTGAAACTTGCCTTTGTAAATGAGCAAAAAAATCAGGAAGGGGCTTGGTATGTGGATGATGTGAGAGTGATTGGGAGTAATATTGAAAAACCGGGTTCTTTTAATGCCACCAAAATTACTTCTGATTTTGTTGAATTGAGCTGGACTTTAAATAGCCTCAATCAATCGGTTATAATTACGGTAGCTTCTGAAGAAAAAGACGGATTACCTGATAACGGAGTGGAGTATGATGTGTATAAAAATAACACCTTGCCCGATGGCTCAAAAGTGATTTTTAAAGGGTCGCTGAAAAAATTTAAACATGCCGGGTTGTTAAAAGATACCCCCTATTATTATAAGATATGGTCCTTCACTGATGAATTTGAGTATTCATTGGATCGGCCATTGACTGTGAGAACCCTCAGTAGTGAGACCATTTTTTATGAAGATTTTGAGAATGGACAGAATGGTTGGAGTCTTGGAAGACCTAGTTTTGGTAATAAATGGCGTATCGGAAAAGTCGAATGTTATCGCGGAAATAGGGCTGTCTATGTATCCAATGATGATGGCTCCAATGCTGCTTATAATAAAGAGTTGGGTGGAAGACGTAGCTGTAAGATCTGGCTGGTAAAGGAAGTAACAATTCCGGTTGGTTATAAAAGTGCCGAGTTGTCTTTTTTCTGGAAAGGTGTGGCTGAGCCAGGCTATGACGGGGGTGATGTAACTATCAATGGATACAATGCCAGAACACGTAGACGGGGCAATTTTCGGTTGACAGATAAAAGAGAGATGACCGGTCAGAAAAGCTGGACCGAGATGACACTCGATGTGTCGGATTTTATTCGTACAGACCTGGATAATAAGATTAAGATAAAATTCAGGTGGTACAATGATGAACGGGCCGGTCAGGATCCGGGACTATGTATTGATGACATCCGTATTACCGGAAGCGATGTGGAACGGACAAAGACCTTCAGTGGTAAAGCCCGGTCACAGGAAGAGATTCAACTCAACTGGACAAAAAACAGGGACGATGATGAGGTGATTGTGGCCTGGTCTGAATATGGTGTCATCGGCCGGCCGGTGAACGGAACCGACTATAAAGAGGGGGATTACCTGGCCGGGGGTGGTCAGATTGTTTATAAAGGACCGGCAAGTGAATACCTACACAAGGGGCTTTTTACCGGTAAGGTCAACTACAAGATATGGTCTGTTAATAAACTGACCAACTATTCCAGTGCCATGTCCACAGAGGTACATATTCCTGTAATGTTACCTTTTACCGAAGATTTTGAAGGGGATGTGGAAGCCTGGAATTTCAATACGGGTTATGACAATGCTTGGGTGAGAGGAAAGGCCACCGCAAAAAGTGGTTCTCAATCGGCTTACATTTCCCATGACATGGGGATTACAGCGTCGTATGACGAGTCGGTTATTACCGATACCCACCTGGAGCTATATGTGGATTTGAGGGGATTTGAATCAGCTTCCTTGTCATTTAATTGGAAAGGAGAGGGATATACTGACGACTGGTCATACGAACGCATTGACTTTGGTGAAGTACTAATCGATGGAGATTTGGTGAGTCAATCGGAAGAATATGGAGGTGCTTCCAATTGGAAGAATGAAAAGATCATCATCCCTGCCCGTTACCTGGGCGACATCCATAAAATTGGTTTTCGCTGGTACAACTCCAATGCAGGATCGGTTAATCCCGGTTTCTGTATTGATGATGTGAAGATCACCGGAACCATTGCCCGCCCCCGCAGCTTTAAAGCCAATAACTTTAATACCGCCAGCAACGGTTTGTTGTGGCGAAAAAATGCTGCCGCTGACAAGGTGATGATTGCCTGGTCGGAGGATGGTAAATTTGGAAAACCCAAAGAGGGTACTGTATACATGGCCGGTGATGTGTTGCCGGACGGTGGTACGGTTATTTATGTGGGAGACGCCGATGAGTTTACCCATGAACCGTTAAAATCCAATACTACCTATTATTACCGAGCCTGGTCTACCCGGCACGGGATCTACTCTGCAGGCCGAAGCGCCAATGCTAAAACGCCGGAGAATATTCGCTTCTTTGAAGATTTTGAGGATAACAGCGATAACTATCCGGAATGGAATACCAATAGCTCGAAGGAAAAAAACAAATGGTTGCTCGGCGGTGAAAAAACAACCAATGGCTCCAGTAAGCGGGCAGCCTATATCTCGGCAAACGGAAGAGGTGCCGGGTATAATAAAAAGAATTTATCTGAAGCTTGGTTGTCTGTACCCATTGATTTGCGAAATTTCCATTCGGCTAATCTTTCCTTCTACTGGAGATGTAAGGGAGAAGGTGATTATTTCGACGTTTATGATTATGGAGAGGTTTATCTCGATGATGAACGAATTAGTAAAAAGGGTGAATTTGTTAACAGCAACGGTTGGCAACAAAAAACAATTGACCTGACTGGTAAAGTAGGGGGATTATATACTCTGAAATTCCTGTGGGTGAATGATAATTCCGGCGGTTCTAATCCGGGTTTTTGTATTGATGACATCGCCATTGCCGGTACCTTTGATCAAACATCAATCATTTCACAAGGCGGTGCCCGTGAGCCGGCGGTGATTTCATCCTTGCGTGATACGGAAGAGGAAGCTTTTCAAGTTTTTGATTTTACGCTGAAAGATGATGGTCATTCCGATAATGTGAGTACCAGGCTGCAACAGCTGGTTATTAAACAAGCTGCGGTAAATAATATTGCCGACTGGAAGAAAGCACTGGCAGGAGCCAAGCTATATGGTCCGGGTTTGCCTTCAAAAGGGATGGCGGGAACTATTAATGGGACCAATATTACCTTTACCGGTAAGGATTTTATCGTGGTGAAAGATAAGAGTAAAGGTACCTATCAGCTTAAAGTTTGGTTGAATAAGGAATTAGATGAGTTGAGTGATGGCGATCAGTTTGGTTTCACCATTGAAAGTGATGATGTGGTGACCCACCAGGGATCAGATTTCGCGGCCGGACAATCCATCTCAACCGGTGCCGTGAAACTGGATGTTAAAGCTACCGCACTTTCTTTTTCGGTTCAACCATCAAAATATGCCACGGTTAATTATGTATTGCAAATTGTTCCCCAGGTTTCTGCCGTTGATGAAAATGGTAATTTAGACCTGGATTTTGTGGGGAGAGTAAATTTGTCCAATAGCGAAAAGTTGTCTATGAGCCCGGTTGCCGTTAAAGCGGTGGGAGGCGTTGCTATTTTTAATGATTTGACCATTAAAAAAACAGGGGCTGTTACATTAACCGCTGCAGCTTCGGGTGTATCCAGGGCCATTTCTGATGAGGTAATTATTCAGAATTATTGTGTGCCGGCCCATAATCGCACGCCCGAACGGTTTATAAATAATGTCATCTTTAATACCATTAATAATACCACCGGGGACGATGGTGGCTATGGGGTTTACCTGGATCAGCAAACATCATTGACCTTGGGAAAACGTTACGACCTGATCATGGGTGTTAGTAACAGTTCCCGAACCGCATATGTGTTTGCCTGGGTCGACTGGAATCAGAATGATCAGTTTGAGAAATCTGAAAAGATATCATTGGGTCAAATGTCAACAGGCACTCGGGTGATGACAAAAGAGATTATTGTTTCCCGATCGGCCAAAACGGGCTTTACCCGTATGCGGGTTCAAATAACAGGAACCAGTAATCCTGCAAGTGCCTGTGGTAATAATTATGCCGGAGAATCGGAAGATTATCTGATTGAAGTGACCAATAATGCCTGGCAGGGACGTTCCACCATTTGGGATTCACGCGATAACTGGTCCGAAGGTACCGTGCCTACGACTGTCAGTAATGTGGTTATTCCCGAGCATCCCAGGTATGGAAAAGTATTTCCTTACGTGACCGGCGAGGCGCAGGTTAACAACATGGCCATTGCACCACAGGCCAATGTAAGCCTGGCGGAAGGGGCACAATTCACTGTTCATGGAAACCTGGACCTTCAGGGGATTTTCCGGATAAATACAGCTACCGATAATGTCACCTCCTTTTTGCCAATGGGTACTATTACCGGAACGGGAACCACCGAAGTGTATTTTAAATATCCCTCCCGGATGTGGTGGTATTTTGGGCATGCAGTAGATGGTGTGACATCAGGCGACTATAATGCGGCGGATTTGGGAAAAATAAGGTTGTATCAATTTGATACCCGAAGCCGCAAGTGGTCAATCATTAAAACCAATACAGTGTCATTTTATGAGCCACTGAAAGGGTATCACGTAAATTTCAGAGATAAGACCATTGTTAAAACAGCAGGCGTGTTACACAATAAGGATTACAGTGTGGATGAGTTATCTCCGGGGTGGCACCTGGTGACCAATCCTTATTCGGCCTACCTGGATCTGGATCTGGAACGAACCAATCCCGGTAAATACTGGACTTTTAAACGTGTATACCGTTTTATTTACATGCGTTCTTTTGTAGGTGGTGAACGGGTGATCACCATCCGGGATATTAAAAATCCCGATGCTTCCCATCCGGCCACTTCATCCTTATTGGCTCCCATGCAGGCGTTCTGGGTAAAAAGTGCCGGCGGAGGAGAATTTGGGGTGACCACTGCTGCGCGGAAGCACGATTCGAAACATGGTAATTTCAAAGCGGCTACGGTTTCAGCTGATAATATTATTAAGCTTACCCTGGCCAATGAGCATACCTACGATTATGCCGCCATTGCCTTCGATGAAGATGGAACCGATGAGTTTGCTGCCCACGATGGTGAAAAATATGTGGAGACCAATAAACGGGTGCCGCAATTACATACTTTAAAGAGTGGCGTTAAAACAGCTATCAATGTGCTGCCTGAGGTCATTGATCAAAGGGATGTGCCGGTATACATCACCATTGGATCACAAGCCGGGGGTGAACAAACACTCAAAGTGATTAACATGGCTGACTTCCGTGAGAACACAGCGGTGCATTTGGAAGATCTGGTTAAAGGAGTTAAGGTTGATTTGCGCGCTAATCCCGAATATCATTTTACAACTCAACCGGTGAAGGATCAACAGCGTTTCGTCATTCATTTTGAAGCCATGCAGGGTGACCTTTCTACAGATATCAAGCAAGCAGAAACGGATGAACAGACCGCTGAAATATTCGGAAAAGATGGTAAGGTAATGGTTAACCTGTCCGCCGATTACCAGGGGAATACTACCCAGGTTAATATCTGCTCAATAGATGGCGCACTCATCTATTCGGGACAGTTTAATGGCGACCATTTTGAACACCGGGTAGCGCGTACAAATGCCTGTTATGTCGTGAAGTTAATAATGGGAGAGAAGGTTGTCTCCAAGAAAATATTTATAAAAAAACAGTAGTGTCCTAAATAATCAATCGTTGAAACGAATAAAGTTAATCTTCACAGTTGATTAGTGATAATTTTGGAACATAGAGGCTTGATTGAACATTCCGCCTTCAAGAAATGACGTTAAGAAATTTACCGGATTGGAGCGTTAAGAAAGAAAATTTGTTTGAGCGCAGCGAGTTATTTTCTTTTAGTGGAAAGGAGTTAAATTTTAGTTATTTATTGTGAGCGGCGGCGTTTTTTGTTTACTTTTTTTCGCTGTAGCAAAAAAGTAAAAGCCCGTGCGGCTTGAGTACATTGGTTAATACTAATTAATTTGGAAAATATTGATAATAGAGACAGTAGGGTTAAAAGTTTGTTGGATATGATAATTGTTTAATGTCTGTTTGAACCAGGAACAGGAATTCTTCCTGGAGAGCGTTCGATAATAATCAGATTTAGATCCATTGTTGAAAATACATTGAGTCATTCAATAGTTCGTTAAGCTTTTGTAATTAATGCGAATCAAGGGTTGTGTTTAAGTCTTGTTAATCCCATCCCCGAGCTCCGCACGGGGATATTAACATTTTTCTCCTTCGGACAATCCTTTCCCGAAGGGATTAAATGTGAATAACCGTGGGTGTAACCCGCGGTTTATTAGCGTTCAAAGCATAGAACCCCGAATGGGGTTCAATTATTGATTCGCATAATTAAGTAAAAAACAGTTCTTGCTTCTTTGATTGTCAAAACTATTAAGGATTAAAAAATGAGATTGATGTGAATCAGTCTAAAGTCTATTATCTAAAATCTAACGATCTATTGTAAGTGATAGAAATAGTATATGTAACCGTTAGGAAGTAAGCTTCCTAACGGTTTTTTCGTTATTGCGGAGGATGCAGAAAACGCCCTGCGATCTTGCGGGAAGATTTCTGAGGCTCAGAAAACGCCAAACGACCTTGCGAGAACATTTCGCGGGCTCGCGGAAACGCCAAACGACCTTGCGAGAAGATTTCGCGGATCCGCGGAAACACAAACGACCTTGCAGGAAGATTTCGCGGAAGGCAGAAGAACTTTTTACCCCTTTTCGGAGAAGATTCTGGGGAAGAATTGCTGCATTATTTGAAGAAAAATACCCTTTGGAGGGTAAAGTGCGAAAAATATCACTCTCCAGGGGGTAAATGTTAAAAAATAACAATAAAGACAATTTTTTTCTTTCCTGAACGGGTATGTAGGTTGGCTTTTAATGTCACTGTGATTTAGATACTTGATTTTCGAACCTGTTGATATTAGCGGGATGCAGAGGGGTGTTGTTAAGATTTAATTTTGAAAAACAAGCCATTATAACGCCCCTTTGATAGCGATTAATGTATATATTTGCTCGCTTAATTGTGCGTTCTAAGGGGACACAATAGTCGACTAACTTGTTGTTTAATAATCTATGGAAAGAGAAAATCTGCCGGCATTTCTGTTAAGGAAAGGCTTGGTGTTTTTGTTATTGGTACTGGTTTATCAGTTTGGTTTTGCACAAACAGGGCCTGCTGGTATTGGTAATAGTGATGGTTCCAATGGGCAACCAAAGTTGGTGCTATGGCTTGATGCTTCTCAGTTGTCTCTCACCGATGGAGCCAAAGTAGATACCTGGAACGACCTGTCCGGCAACGGCAACCACCTCACACAATCCACAAGTAGTTATCAACCCACATTTCGTCAGGCAGGCATGAATGGCCGGCCGGTAGTGGAGTTCGATAGGTGGTCATATGAAATTCTAAATGGACCTGGCAGTAATGCATTGATAGGAACTACAGACGACTTGTCTGTGATTACCGTTTATAAAACTACGGATAGAAGTCGAAGTTATATTGCTTCAATCAAAAGTGGTGATGATGAAGGTACTTGGTTTTCTTTAGCATGTAATTATAATGGAACAGGATATGCTGGTTATATTACCCTAAGTGAAAGTGGGTACAATAGACCAGGAATTGATGTATATGGTAATTACAATGATGGTAAGCCTCATATCCTGGCAGGAACTATTTCGGGAAAATATAGAAACCTCCACATTGATGGATCATTTAGGGATTGGGATTCAAATGGACTTTATAATTATCCAGGGTCTGGGTTATTTACACTAGGAGGGCAAATTCTCGGTGAAAAGCATTTTGATGGTGAAATTGCTGAAGTCATTATCTATTCAGACTATTTGAATGAAGTTCAGCGTAGGATTCTTGAAAATTACCTGAGCCAAAAATACGGGACTGCTATTAATAAAGATCGTTTTGGTACTATTAGCGGCTACAATAACTCCTATCTGGCCGATTATATTGGAATTGGCCAGGAAGCAAGCGGAAATATAAGAACTGCCGTTACTGCAGGGCTCTATTTAGGCGATGCCGGAAGTAGCCTGAGTGACGGTGATTACCTGATTGCAGCCCATAATAATACACCAAACGATGCAGCGGTTAATTTAAATCTGCCTTTTGGTGTGGAAGAACGCTGGAAGCGTGATTGGTACATTGAAAAAACGGGACATCTTAACCCAAAGTTGACTTTTGATTTTAAAGAAGGTTTTGAAAACGGCCTCTATCCGCAGGCGGTGGATAACTATGTGTTGTTACATCGCTCTGCTACATCCGGGAATTATTCGGTGGTGAATACGTCTGTGGTTACCATTGGCGAAGTTGATCAGGTGGTGTTTGAAATCACGGATGCTAATTTTGAGAATGGGTATTATACCCTGGGAACTAAAGATAAAATTAAAAGCCCGGTAAAAGGAAAACCAGGGGTTACCTGGTATGCCTTAGGGAGTGGTGACTGGAACAATACGTCAATTTGGACTCTGGATCCGGCAGCAGCCATTCCGAATAATACCACACCCCCTTCTTATCCCAAATTAGGAAGTGATAATGTGGTGATTAAAAGTGGAAAAACGGTTGTGTTGAATGAGGAGAATCTTTCCTGTAGTTCACTTACCGTCGACGGACGTTTGGAGATTAAAACCAATAGCAGGCCGGCTTTTTCTGAAATAAAAGGGAGCGGGCGTATCATACTGCAAAAAGATAACTTCCCGGCCGGGGATGCCACGCACTTTATCTCCAAAGGTAAAGGCGAAGGAACGGTTGTGTTAACTGGTGGAAATTATAACCTGACTACCAACCACACGTTTTATAATCTGGAAGTAGATTTAGTCGGTGCCTCAAATAGTGTAACACTGTTAAATGACTATACCATAAACGGGGATCTATTGATCCGTAATGGTATTTTCAGGGTTAATAATAATACCAGCAGTACGGCCCGAAACATCGCCGTAGACGGAAATGTTACCATCGAAGCCAGCGGACAAATGGCCGTGGGAACCGGAAATGCCTTTCACAATCTGGTTATTAAAGGAGATTTTACCAATAAAGGTACGGCTCGTTTTACCAATCGGGGACTAGCCTACCAAAATTCCTATTATACCAATAAGGCATACAACGGTGTCGTTGAGGTGAGTTTTACCAACGCTGCTGCTAACCAAACCGTATTGTGTAACGGCCCCATCTATTTTTATGACATCATTGTTGACAAAGGAATTGATGCTACTTATATCTGTGATATCAGTGCTTCTTCAACAGATAACTTTAAGTTATTAGGCCACAATAGCGGCCCTATGTCAGGTGATGTGGGCGAACGAGTGGGAGCAAAAGCCTTAAAACTATTAGCTGGTACGGCGCGTTTAGGAAGTAATATTGTAATCCCTACGCTGTCTTATGGCTCTGGGGCTGATTATGATATTGATTCAGATGCCTGCCTGTGGCTGGCCGATGGTGCCAATGTAGCAATGAATTCCGGTGAAGCGGCTTTAGTTATCTACGGATCATTGCGTATTAGCGGTGCGTCAACGGTGTATACCAATAATACAAAATTTGGTGTCCTTCTTCGGGGGCAAGGTGCTTTTAAGATTGAGGATGGAACTGCTAACCTGGATAATTTCCGAACATCATCATTGGGGAGCGCCGGTACGCATCAGGGGGCCTATATTCAGTCTGGCGGGGTTGTTAATGTCCGGGGAGAGGGAATTGAAGAAGACTATGCCCCATTTCATTTGCCATATAAAACCAACGTATTCCAGATGTCCGGAGGAGTCTTGAATATTGAAAGTGTGCATGGTTATGATACTGATGGTGATCGTTATCAGGATGATGCTTATCTTTTCGCATTGGTGATTAATTCCCAGGAGGGCAGTTATAATGTTACCGGTGGCGAGGTAATTATTAACATGAAGGAAGAGCGTGAATGCCGTATGACCAGTAGGGCTCCTTTCTATAATTTCACCATTAAGAATGGAGATGCAACCAGAAGACTTCTACGCATCTATTCATATGTCGATAGGCAGGATAATATATTTGATACCGAGGCGTTGCCATTAAAAGTATTAAATGATTTTACTATTAAAGGTGCAAATAGTCCTTCATTCCGACCAGAGGGGTATGATGTGGAAATAGGCCATGATTTTATTGTGGAAAGTGGGGCATCATATGAAGCAACCAATAATATCACACGTTTCAACGGCAACAAAAATTCGGTAATCCATAACTTTATCGGTTCTAATCTGCAATTTTATAAAATTGACATTGCCAAAGAAAGGCACACTACATCCGGCGATTTTTATGAATTGTCCATGGATGAAACCGGAAGGGCCATTCAGGTAAACAACAAATTTCAAATTTCACGAGGCGCCTTTGAACCCGGTAAGTTCAATCCTTCCTTTAGAGGTGATATTGAAATTGTGGATGGGGAAATACGTTCGGCAGGTAGTGGTGTTATTAAACTGGAAGGTAATAATGATCACCATCTTAAAGGTGCATCGGATAAAGAACAAAGTTTTGGTTCTTTGCAGTTAGTTGGAAATTATGATGATGTTGTTTTAGAGAGCAATGTGAATGTGAAGGATTTTGCATTTGCCTCCTCAGGGTATGGAAAAGTAAAATGCGGAACTTATAATTTTCATGTGGCCGGGGATCTTATTAATTATTCCGGCAATCGTTATGTGCAATCCGCCGGAACAGCAGGAGATGGAGGTTTATCACGGGATATTGTAATGGAGAACAGAAGATATTCCGGAATTATAAAAGAATATCCCATTGGTGTTGATGGTAAATATACCCCTGTGTTTGTAAAAGCTTATGGAACTACAGCTGCTACTTCCGGTACTTTGGCTATTAATCCGGTAAATAAAGCACATCCGGCTACAGACCCTAAAAAAGCCAAGGAAGTATTAGGCTACTATTGGCAGACGAAAGCTACAGGATTTGATCATTTGACGAATAATGTGGTGCGGATGGACTTTCAATACACACCTGGCATCACTAAAAAATTAGCGGGGGAACGTCTGGAAGGAACGGACTGGATAGAGAACAGGAATGATATAAGTGGTAATACGATTGTTTTTAGTAGTAGTGCCAGTTCACCTGGTTTTTCAAAATTTATTGACGGTGATTTTACTGGAGGAAAAGACAAGCCGTTTAATAAAGTCAAAACATTCTACAGCCGTAGGTCCGGGGATTGGTTTGATGTGTATAATCCCACCTGGAAAGATGAGTTTGGTAATTTAATTACCCGAACCAAGAACTTGCCAGGGAGAGGTGATATTGTAGTGATTCGTAATGGAGATTGGATTGAGGTGCCAGAAAGTTCATCAACCATCAACATTGGTATGTTGAAGTTTGAACATGATACTACAGTATCTCATGGATTTGAAGATCTACCTCGTTTGCAAATACGATTGGACAATACGGTCAATCTTAATCGAATTACCGGTACTGGAATGTTAACGCAATATTTGGATGGTTCTAATGATCCTGATGTTAATGGTGATTTTGGGGATTTTGCCAAGGAAAAATATAGTTGGTTCCTTTATGTGGCGGAAGATTCTTTCGTTTGGTTACCCTCTTCTCCAACGGTATATCCTAATGTGGCTACGGAAGGAGATGGTAATGAATTGAGTTTTTGGAAGGATGTAACTATTAATGGCAATTTGAATATACGTGGTAATTCAATATTAAGAATGAATGCCGGACATTATTATGATCCTAATCCAAATGGTGATATTCATGTAAAAGGTGATGTATTGGTAGGGGATCATTATGATGGTAAAATTGTTTTTAAAAATGGTTATAAAGGAAGAACTCTTATCATTGAAGGGAATTTAGATTTTACACAGGCTTCTACAGGGATAGTCCCAACAAGTTTTAGGGAGATTTCAGTTCGGAAGCCAGGTGCTGATGACCTTAGTGTTATTGAGCATCGAATTATATTACATGGTGATTTAATTCAAGGGGTCGGTAATATTGATTGTTTTGAGAGGGATGAAGACTATTGGGATATTTATGAAAATCGCTTAATCTTCCAGTTTGCCGGAGAAAAGTCCGCAACGGTTAGTAAAACTGGTGCCGGGAAAACTGATTTTTATAGAGTAGATATTAACAAACCAGAAACAGAGCAGGTGCATTTTACCAATGGTTTCCAACTGTTGGGGCCAACCCGGGGCAGAGGTTTGGTTAAAGCTTTAACGCTGAAGTCGGGCGAATGCTTCCTGGATCATAAAGACATTGACATTAACCTGAGTACCGGGGATGATGATTTTAAAATACCTACCACTTCTACCTTACGTGTAAAAAGTGGTGCCAAGACCAGGGTGAGTGGCGATAATACCGGTATTTGGTTGGATGGTAAATTGATTGTGGATAACCAGGGAGCGGTGCTTTGTAATGGTGGTACCAATAATTACATTGAGTATACCGCGTCGGGGTCGTCCAATATCACTGTAGAAGAAGGTACATTAAGAGTAGGCTCACAAATTCGTCGCTCTACCATTACCGATGAGGGTGTTTTAACTTTCAACCAGAATAAAGCAGTCAGTACCATTACCATAGGCGAGACCGATGCGCCGGTTGGCAACAGGGGAGTATTTGAAATTCTAAATACGGGTAGTTCTTTTAAACAGGTGGAGCCCAATAGTAACATTACCATTGTGCGTCAGCAAACGGCGCCAACGGTAGCAGCCTTGTATTTCAATCCGGATGTGGTAAATATTTCAACCGGTTCCGGATTTACTTTGGGAAATGCATTAACACCGGCCAATCAGGAGATTGGGGTATATGGCGGTAAGGCCATGAAAAACCTCACCGTTAATTCAACTAATGCACCTACTGCCAAATTGTGGACGGTGCCATTGGTACTTAATGAAAATTTAACGATAGGGTCTGGCGCCACCTGTGATGCAAATGGATTGGATTTAACCCTTAAGGGGAACTTTACCAATAATGGCACCTACCTGGCAAATGGTAATACTACCTATTTTGAAGGTAGCAGTGATCAGATGCTTACGGGTAACACTACTTTTTATTATCTGACAAAACGTGTTGGTACAAGTAAATTACAACTGGCTGCCAATACTGATGTTACAATAGAGAATACCACCAGTTTACTAACAGGTGTTTTCGATAGCGGTGATAATACTGTGTGGACAAAAGGGGATGTGGATTGTCGAATTACTTGTTTATGTACCGGGGCCAGTAAGGGGGTTGTTTTTAATGGAACTGACTTGCAATCGCTTTCCGGAGGAGGAATATTCGACCGGCTGAGTGTGTATAACATTCATGGGGTAGAAGTCCCGACCGAAGCAGTTGCTACTACAATTACCGATAAGTTACGTTTGGAACGAGGTGTATTCAATATTGGTAAGAATTTGTTGGTACTTCAGAAGGATGCAGTAATTGAGGAAGGAGCACCTTTCTCTGAATACAATATGATTCAAACCAATATCTCATTTACCGATGCTGGTATTAAAAAATACTTTCCTGTAATTACTTCTGACGAAACATTTGTTTATCCGATTGGTTCAACCGGGAAATACACGCCTGTTAAATTGGATATTAAAGCGAATGGAAATAATACCGGTAGCATTCGGGTGAAAGCGGCGAACGAAAAACACTTGAGTATTATTGATGATGATGAAACTAAAACGCCTGAAATTGTTGATGGTGATAATGTGTTGCAGTATAACTGGACTTTAGATGCTGAAGGCATAGAAGGTTTTACTGGAGTTGCTACCATGAAAAATTATCCGGAGGACGTAAAAGTGACTTCTCCCTATTCTTCCAAAGACTATATCACAGCCCGCCTGTTGAGTAACAGCATCAAATGGGAGAAATTTTTCGTGGAGGATTTCAACGAAACGAACAATGAATTGAAATTCAGGTTTGGTGATACTGATGATAATGGAATTGATGGAGATTACACAGCTGGCGTTACTCATGCTATTCCGGATCAGGTACCTGTTTTCATAACTTTTAACAATGGACCTTGGACGGATGTGAAAACCTGGGCCACTTATAATCCCGACAATGGCGCTATAGGTGGGGAAGGTGTTGGTGTTCCTGCAGGAGGGCCGCGAGGAAGTGTTATATATGTTAAACATAAATTAACCATGCCTGCTAATTTCATGGCAGCCTACCGAAGTCACATTTTAGATGGTGGGGTGTTAACAACTGGTAACACACTGGGGCATCGTTTGGGGACTGTGAGTGGAACCGGAAAAATTGTGCTGGAAAGTGGAAACTTGCCGGCAGGGGTGTACGATGAATTTTTATGTGCCGGCGGGGGAACGCTTGAGTTCACCGGGACCGGGAAAAATTATGATGTGCTGGGTGAAATTCCGGCTGTTAACAATGTTATTTTTAGTGGGAAGGGTAACCGCCGTTTGCCGAATCTTGATTTTGTTGTTCATGGTGACTTGACTTTGGATGGTGCAACAATTGTCAACGAGCATAATTGTACTATTCATTCCAAAGGTAATGTGACTTTCGAAAGTGGAAACTTTGATGCTCGTTACGGAACACTTTGCCTGAATGGTGAGGGTGAACAGAATGTTAACGGTAGTGCAGGATTTACTTCAACTAATGGACTCTTTAATCTGGAAATTAAAAATGCTACAGGTGCCAAGTTATTAACAGATGTGGAAGTTAGTAACAACCTGTTGCTGACACAAGGAATTTTGAATACCAAATCCGGAAGGCGGTTAACGGTCACTAACACTGATCGAAATGCTGTTGTGGGTGGAAGCTCATCATCCTATGTGGACGGGTCATTGCAGAAAAATATAAACGGAGGGGCAAGTTTCATGTTCCCTGTGGGTAACGGTAATCGTTATGGCCAAATTACGGTTTCAGATGTGTCGGCGAATTCGATCTGGGAAGCCGTTTATCACAATGATAATCCAGAGAGTGCCGGATTAACGCCTTCTGAAGTTCTTGATCCTGTTAAATACGTTAGCCGGAATGAGTACTGGCGCGTGAAAGGGCCTGGTTCTTCTAAAGCGAATGTAAAATTACGTTGGGATGGGGGCAGTGGTGTAACACCTGATGATAAACTGCGAATTGTTACCTGGGAAAATCCGGCGCATAATGGTTGGCGAGAAGTTGCAATAAGTGCTCCAAATACCGCTGATAAAACATTGGGAACTTCTTCGGTTTTAAATTTCAATGAGTTTTCAACAGGTAGTTACTTTACCTTTGGTGCCATCTATATTCCGGATTATTTCTGGTTGGGCAAAAATACAAACTGGCACGATGTAACCAATTGGAGTAATTCAATTATTCCCGGTGCCAGTTCCGATGTGACGATTAATAGTGGTGTAACCAAATATCCGTTAATTACGGGAAAAGTTCAGGTGCGCAATTTAAATATTGCCTCCTCAGCCGATATGGAATTGGCTGAAGGTTCCCAATTTACCGTCAATGGGGATATGGATATTCGAGGTAGTTTTAAAATTCACTACTCTACCGAAAAGGTGACATCCTTCCTGCCGTTAGGAAATATTACCGGAACAAAAGAGGCTGAAGTTCAATTCAGTTATCCTTCACGAAAGTGGTGGTACTTCGGGCATGCGGTCGATGGAGTAACATCGGGCAATTACACTGCTTCTAATACCGGCAATTTGTTTTTATACGAGTATAATACTGCCAATAGAAAATGGGATAGAATAACGAATAACACTACGTCGTTCAACATTCCGTTGAAAGGATACCATGCCAACTATAAAGATCCAAGAACGGTGACGACAAAGGGATTACTTCACAATGAAGATTATTCACTTGGGTCCTTAATATATGGATGGCACCTGATGGCTAATCCTTATAGTTGCTATGTGGATTTGGATCTGGAAAAAACGGATCCTGGAGCTAACTGGACATTTAATAATGTTTCGAAGTATGTTTACATGCGGACTTTCATTGGAAGTGAGCGGGTAGCAGTGGTGTATGATATCAACAATCCTTATGCGTCGCACCCGGGAGCGTCCAGGTACTTGGCTCCTATGCAGGCGTTTTGGGTGAAAAGTTATGGCAATGGTACTTTTGGCGTTTCTGCAAAGGCACGAAAACATGATCCCGGGGAGAATAAATTTAAAGCGGCTACTATTTCGCCTGATAATGTGATTAAGCTCACGTTGGGCAATCAGTATACTTATGACTATTCGGCTGTTGCTTTTCATGAGAATGGTGCTGAGCTGTTTACAATGAATGATGGTGAAAAATATGCCGAGACAAGCAAGAAGGTTTCTCAGTTGTACACTTTGAAAGGCGAGGTAAAGACAGTTATTAATGTCTTACCGGAAATTGAGAAAGAAAAGGATGTGCCGGTGTATATTACCGTCGGGTCACAGGCCTTTGGAGATCAAACGCTCAAGGCCATCAATATTGGTGATTTTAATGAGGAAGTATCTGTTACACTTGAAGACTTGATAAATGGCACCAAGGTTGATCTTAGGGAAGATCCGGAGTATCATTTTACTTCTGAACCTGTGACAGATCAGCAGCGGTTTATCATTCATTTTGGAGCTAAAGAAGATATATCTACCGATATCAATGAAAAGGAAGTAGATCAGCATGGCGTGTTGATTACCGGTAAAGCAGGAAAGATTATTGTGAACTTATCTGGAACCCTGTTTACCCCGGAGACACCTGTAGAGATATTCTCAATTAATGGGGCCAAGGTTTATTCCGGCCGATTTAATGGCGATCACTTTGAACATGTTGTTCCAAGGGATCGTGCCTATTACCTGGTTAAACTTACGATTGGTGAAGAGGTGATCTCAAAAAAAATATTCGTGGAAGATTAAATTCCTGTAGAAAACGAGCATCAAACGATGTAAAATATAGAGGCTGTTGTGAAAATATGTTCACGACAGCCTTTTCTTGTTTTTTAAACTGCTGGATAAGAATGCAACGTTTGTGTATGGAATTGGGCTTTTAATCAAAACATGACGGGTGTTATTTATAGGATAGATTGTTTATGTTACTTTCGTTGCGGGAAAAGCTAATTCGCTAACCTTCGAAAGATCAAGTTAAATACCAATGCCAGTTGGTTTTGCGAAAACAACATAAATACAACTTAACTGATTCGCTATGAAAGGAGAAATTTTACACCGGGTTTCTTTTAAAATTGTTGCCTGCTTTGTTTTATGGAGTTTGTCTGTTCATCTTACCGGAACTCCGAATATAACATGGAGTGGAGAGGATATTGCTATAGATGATTGTTTAATGACGTGGAATGATGTTGATGGTAATGATGAATGCATTGAAGGGAATGAGTTCTTAATTTGGCCAAATGCTGTTAAATATGGGGATGAAGCCTTGCTTTCTTCATGCCCTTCACAAATAGATCATGGTTTTTCAGGCATGAATGATCCGTTTACCATTGATGTTAATGAAGCAAGTCAAGTGGAAAATGTCACTTCTTCTTCTTCTATTGGAAATGGGAATGATGGTCTTCGCCAGGATGGGGTATTGAAGGAAGAAAAAAACGGGAAACTTAGTACAGCAACCGGTAAATCGGTTACTACCTGGTATGCGTATAAGGACGGGAACTGGAAAGATCCGGCGGTATGGACAACGGACCCATCGGGAAACCAATTGATTAATCCGTTGAATAGTTATCCTAAATCGCTTGACGAGAATATTGTCATTAAGACGGGACGCCGGGTAAACATGAATTGGAATAGTCTGACGTGTGGGGCTCTGACCGTTGAAGGCGGCCTGGATCTGGGCAAAACCAGCGGCCATACCTTTACCACTATTTCGGGTAGTGGCCGGATCATCATGGCTGCGGATAACTTTCCGGCAGGTGATGCCACTCATTTTATCTCGAAAAACCAGGGCGAGGGAACAGTGGTTTATAGGGGCGGTAGTTATTCCATTTCAAATCCGCGTACCTTCTGCAACGTAGAGGTCAACCTCAGTAAAAAAGCAAACACTTTAACGCTTCTAAAAGATTTTACCGTTTGCGGCAATCTGACCATTCAAAAAGGGAATTTTAAGATTAATGATGATAGTTCTGAAGATATCCTGCATATCGATGTGGATGGCAATGTGTCAGTAGAAGCAAATGGAAAGATTTCAACAGGTAGAGGTAATACTAAAGGAAAATATAAAATAACACGTTTTGCGATAGAGTGGAAATTGCCGGGTTCAGGTAACTACCACAAGATTTACCACCAGTTTGCCATCGGGGGCGATTTTATTAACAGGGGAAGCGTGCGTTTTACTAATGAGTCGGACCCCATGTATGATCAGTTTTCAAGCAAAGGCGGTGTTACCGTCAGGTTTGATGGTGAACAGGATAGTAAGGTAAGTCTTTATGGAACTACTGATTTTTACAATTTAATTGTGGAAAAAGGAACCGATAAAACCCATATCCTGGAGATGTATGCTGACAATGCTGCTTATTTCCGGTTGTTTGGTGCTAATAAGGTGGGATCAAATGAATCTGGTGCTTTTTCTGAAGCTGATCCCGAAGTACGAAAGGCCTTGTGGATATACCGTGGAACCCTGAAGTTGACTGGTAACATTCATATACCTACACTTACGGAAGGGAATCTTGGTGATTATGCCATCGGAAAGAATGGCCGATTGTGGTTAGCAGGTGACGGGGTACAGGTTTATTCAACAACTACCTCGACGATTTGGGGAAATAAATCAAATAAGGCTTTATCTCTTATGGGGGAGCTTAAAGTTTCGGGCGGTTTATTTAGTACCCGGAATAGTGCTGGAATCATTTATTGGCCATCCAGTAACGCCACGGTAAACATTGAGGATGGAGAGGTAAATGTGGCCCAATTTCGGCCGGGAGGGAGATCCGGAGGGAAAGCCTCTTATAAGCAGTCGGGAGGGACACTTATTGTGCGGGGTAATTATGGTGAAGAAGGAGAGGTTACTAATGATTATCCTTTATTTGGTTTGAGCGGGGAAGATGATGTCTTTATGATGTCGGGTGGAGAGATCAGGATAAAAGATAATTCTGATGTTACTTTTGGAAGTCCTAATTCATATGACTTCTATATACCTTCTTCAGAAGGAAATTATAATGTGACTGGAGGAAAAGTGCATATTCAACTCAGTGATGGGGAGACCGTGGGTTTCAAATCAACAGCAAATGTGTGGGATTTTGAGGTTAGCCACTTGTCGGATTCGGAAATTCAGGTGGATCTTCACTCGGAGCTGAAAGTATCTAATGACCTTACCATTAATGCTAAAACCTTTCTTAATCACAGAGGATATGATGTATCCATCGGGCGTAATTTTACCATTGATGCGCAGGCTACACAGGATGGGAATAATTACGGGTATCTGTATGATGCAAATAAGCCTAATACCACCACCTTTAACGGCACTGAAGACGGTACGCTATACATTGGACACCCCGTTGAAGATGATTTTGAAGAATATTTCTGGAACGTTGTCGTGGATAAACCAGCTGGTAAACGTTTGTTAATCGATTCCGATTCGCAGAAGTCAGCCCTAAATGTGAAAACAGATTACCATGCCAAAATCATGCGGGTTGAGAATGACCTGATCATTAACAGCGGAACGTTGGATCAGGGGGAACATGCCATCCGGTTATATGGGCCCTTAACCGTGAATAAAAATGGTAAATGTGGCGTGTATGAGCATGGCACCACCCATAAGGATGCCCTTATCATGTTTAAGGATGCAGGTGTTCGAATTAACACGGAAAAAGGAGCGGAATTGGGTAATATTAAAATGAATCCTCAACCGGAGAGTGAAGTGATTACCCTGACCAGTGATGTGAAAATCGGTCGTATCAGCTACTGGTATGGCCGGATAAATATGGGACCATATAAACTAACGGTGGATTATCTCCATAATCAAAGTTCCCTGGATCGTTTTACCGGAAATGGCGGTAATGCCGATACAAAAATGTTCTATAGTGATGGCAAGGCTTCCAATGGCGGACTTTCACTATTTGTGCCGGGAGATACACAGGCTAACAGTAATATTGTTTTTCCAATTGGAGTTGGGAGAAGGTATACACCAGTAACGGTGAATGTGGCGAATGTACCTTCTTCAGGGGGGTATATAACCGTTACACCGGTTGATGATGAGTTGCGAACGACTGATTTATCAGGCGGTCATTTGCTTTCTTATTATTGGCGGGTACGGAATAATGGCTTTTCTAATCAGCCTAAAGTGAAATACCAATTTCGTTACCACGATGATGATGTTAATGGTTCGGAGGATGCCTATGTTCCTGGCAGTGTGTTGGCGGTGGCGCCTTTTACACGCTCCAGGATTAATTTGGTTTCAAAAGTAAATACCAAAATTAATACAATAACCTACGACAATGGAAGCAACGGGCGTTTCCCCCTTGTGGAGGCCAACTACACAGCCGGTGAGCCCGATCGATTTGTGGGGGCACCAGGGATGTATTTTTCCAATGCGAACTATAAGAATTGGAATGATGGTACCATTTGGCATAAGGGTAGTAAAAACGGACCAACAGGTGAAGTGCCAACAGAAGGGAGTATCGTATATATTTATCGCGATGGGGCGAGCCAGGGACGTGTTTGGGGAGATGGATTGCTCCATACGCCTGCTGAAATAATCTTGCAGCATAATTATTCTGTCTATCCAAAACCAGATGGGGAAAATGTTCCACGGTTACAATTTCAAACTGCTGGTACTTACGATTTAGGAAAAGTTTCCGGTACGGGTATGATATCTTTCAAATTGCCTGAGGACATAAAATTGAAGGGTGATTTTGGTGATTTTGGAAATAATCCTGACTCCTATTACTTGTATTTCGGGGGAGATGGAACCATTACTAATATCCCTGTGCCAATTCCAAATTTAATGATTGAAGCTGGAAACAAAATAATTGATCAGAAAATCACTGTTAATTCAGATTACATTATTCAGGGAAGAGCTACTGTAATACAGAAGAAAGATGTGGAGATTAAAAGAGACCTTGTTGTTGGTTTCTGGAGTGGTGGTGTGTTACAATTCCCCGGTTCGGGAGATGAAGTGGCAATAACTGTTGGGCGAAACATTGATTTTACCCAGAGGACAGCGGATGGCGAAAGAAGTATTTTGGTGCAAAACAGTTCCAATAGATTAAACCACCGGCTTATTGTAAAGGGTGATATCATCCATGGAAATAATGATGATTGGCAATTTGATCTGTTTAACGGTGAAGGAAAACCAAATGTGATTTTTGAGTTACAAGGGGACGGAAATAACCACTATAACCGTTCCTCCAATGCGGTTCCTGAGTTTTACAGGATTATAATGAATAAAGGTAATGCTCAGGCTGAAACATTTATATTCAATGAGTCATTTGCTTTGCGGGGCAGTACCGTAAACAGAGATAAAGCCTTAGAATTACAAAACGGAACACTCGTTTTAAACCACCCGGCTATCAAAATCAACCTCACCACCGGAAATGATCCTTTCCCAATTCCGGCTTCTGCTGCCCTGGAAGTACGGCAAGGAAGTGTGCGTGCTAGTGGTAATTCCGGAATCAACCTGGATGGAAAATTGTCAATAACTGGCGGTGTCGTTGATATGAGCGGGGGGGATAATCCGATTGTTTATTCAGCCTCGGGGGATGCGACATTGGAAGTAAAAGACGGAAGCCTGACTGTTGGTTCGCAGATTAGAAGAGATACCGGTTCGGAGATTGGTGTTTTGAACTATTCCCAAACAGGAGGTTCTGTTGTGGTGGGTAGCGATGCGGCGCCGGTGAATGAACGGGGTGTCTTTGAAGTGCTGGGTACCGGGAGTGAATTTAACCATACAGGCGGTAGCCTGCACATTGCGCGGGCACAGGATGTTCCTTCCATAGCAGCGCTGTATCTGGATCCGGAAAAGAATAATGTACGCGGGTCCACCATAACCATTGGCGATGCTGCAACGAATGGGCATCAGGAGATAGGAATCTATTCCACTATTCCGTTGGGAAATATGGAGGTCAATAATGCCAGTGGGAAAAAACCGGTGGCTAAGCAGTGGGTGGTGCCATTGACCTTGTCCGGGGATCTGACTATTCAGCCAGGCGCTACTTTTGACGCCAATGGCCTGGATCTGTATGTGGGTGGCAATTTTAGTAATACCGGTACTTTTACACACCACAACAACACCACTTACCTGAATGGATTATCCGCTCAGATAATGTCAGGTAATACCACCTTCTATAACCTTGTAAAATCGGGCACCAATAATTTGGTATTAACCGCTTCTTCTACCTCATTGGATATAGATAACAAGTTTGAGTTTAAGGGGGGGGTATTAAAGAGTAATGATAACAAGATACAGATTCAGGGGCATTGTGTTTTTGACGGTACGCATATATCTGGCGGAGCAGATAAGGGAATTGTTCTGAATGGTACCGGGCCTGCTCAACAGACGATTTCCGGAAATGGTACCCTGGGAGTATTAACCATTAATAATCCTGCAGGTGTAACGGTGCCATTGGGTAATCAATTGTCCATTAACAGGGCGTTACGTTTACAGGCAGGTGTGTTTAATATCGATAAGAACTTATTGGTACTGAATGTCGATTGTGATGTGGTTCCGGTGAATGATTTTTCTGCCACCAATATGATTCAAACCAATATCTCCTTTACCGATAATGGGGTGAAAAAATATTTACCGGCAGGAGTTTCCTCTTTTGTTTATCCAATGGGATCAGGAAATAAATACACACCGGTTACATGGAATGTTACTGCAAATGATAATAGTAATGGATACATTATCGTGAAGCCGGCCAATGAATACCACCCGAGTGTGGAGGATCCGGCTAACGTATTGCAATACCATTGGGTACTGAAGGCCGGTGATATCAGTGGATTTTCGGCAAATATGCGCATGAAATACGATCCGGCAGATGTGTCGGTAACCGGCTCAAATAGCATCTCTAAATATATCACTGCTCGTTTGTTATTTAATAAGGAAGGGGAGTGGAATAAAAACCGGGGAACGGGTGTGATTGATGTGGATAACCATGAATTGTTATTTGATTTCACGGTGACGGATAATAACGGCATCAGTGGTGACTATACTGCCGGGATAGATGAAGCCATCCCGGATAAGGTGCCAACTTATATCTCCAAAGATAATGGTAACTGGACGAATGCTGCCGTTTGGGATACTTATCCGGAAGGTGGTGGTGTGGTACCACCGGGCGGCCCTCGCGGCACTTTGGTAATCATTAACCATGAGATAACGTTAACGGATAACTCTATCTCCTCCTACCGTACTACCATTAATGATGGCGGTATGTTGAAAGTGGGAACTACCTATGGGCACCGTTTAGGTGAAGTGCTGGGAACTGGCACCCTTTACCTGGAGAGTGGCCGGTTACCTGCCGGAATCTATGATGATTTTGCTTCTCCAACCGGCGGAACCTTTGAATTTGGCGGAGCGGATAATTATAACTTCTTAAGTGATATCACTTCGGTAAACAATTTGATTTTAAGTGGTACCGGCGAAAGGCGTTTTCCTAATCTGGATTTACAATTGTATGGGGATCTTGAAATATTCAGAGTCAAGGCCATTAATGAGCATGACCGAACCCTGTTGTTAAAGAAAAACTTAATCTATGATGGGGCGTCCTTTGATGCAGGAACGGGATCAAAAGCGAAAGTGATCTTCAATGGACATACGGTGCAGAATATTTCAGGAACCAAATCTCTCACAGGGACTAATGCCTTCAATCATTTCCAGGTGAATAACCCGGCTGGTGTAACAGTGAATACAAATATTGACATCAGGAATAACCTCTATTTAACCGATGGAGTCATTTATAATACGCACGGCAAGGTTTTTACCATCAACAATACCAGTCATGATGCCGTCATAGGAGGCGGGGTTGATGCCTATGTGGAAGGAACCTTATCCAAACGCATTAATCGTGGCGACCGGTTTACTTTCCCGGTTGGCGATAAACAGCGGTATGGGCAATTATCCGTTAGTAATACCAATACTTCCGGAAACGCTTTATGGGAAGTGGAATACTTCAATTATGATCCGGGTGTTGATAACTATAATAGAGACGACCTTTGTGATCCGGTTGAATATGTCAGCAGTAATGAATATTGGCGGGTAAAAGGTCCTGCTGCTGCTAAGGCTGTTTTAACGTTGAGATGGGATAAACATAGTGGTTTTACTCCTGATGGTGATTTCAGAATTGTGGAATGGATTAATTCCTCTCCTCGCCAATGGCATGAAAAAGCAATTTGTGATCTGGTAGGTACCGCTTCTTCAGGAACGGTTTCGTTGGCCAATCCAATGAATTTTAATGCATTTAACTTTGGTAATATAGTTACCTTCGGATCAACTTATATAGGTATGACTTCCTGGATTGGAAATACAACAGACTGGCACCTGTCCAGTAACTGGATGAACGGTAAGGTACCTTCGGAAGGCGATGATGTGACGATTTCTTCCGCACCTACAGGGGGTAATTTTCCTGAGGTTAATGCCTCGGCCCAAATCAATAATCTTACCCTTGAAGCTGCCTCAAAAATGACTATTGGAGCAGGAATTGATTTTACTATTCACGGGGATCTGAAAAATGACGGTTTATTTATTGTGCAAACAGAAGTGGATAATATGACTTCTGTGATTACACAAGGAATTATCAGTGGATCAGGTAAGGAAGAGATTGACTTTTCTTTTACGCCCCGTTGGTGGTGGTATGTGGGCCATGGTGTTACCGATGTGTCGTCAACCACCTACAACGCCATGGATGGCTCGCAGATGCTTTTGTATGAATATGACACATCCATCCATAATTGGTCACAGATCAAACAAAATGGGATACCTTTCAATAAACCATTGAAAGGGTACCATATGAACTATAAAGATCCAACGACGATTAAGTATACCGGTCATTTGCACAACGGGGATTATAACAGTGAGCCCTTGCAGGCCGGTTGGCAATTGGTGGCTAATCCCTATGTGTCGTATGTGGATCTCGACCTGGAACGTACGAATCCAAATAGTAGCTGGACGTTTACCAATATTCCAAAGTTCGTCTACATGCGGACCAAAGTAGGTACGGAGAGGGTAGCCATTGTCTATGATATTGAGGATCCATTGGCATCGAGCCTGGAAGCCAGTCAATATTTGGCACCCATGCAGGCCTTTTGGGTGAAGAGCTGGGGCGATGGTCACTATGGGGTGAAAAAATCGGCCAGGACACATACGCCAAAACAACGGGGGTTGAAGTCTGCAGTGGTAACGCCAAATAATATATTCAGGCTTACCTTGGCGAATGCCTATACCTATGATTATGCAGCGGTTATTTTTAATAAGGATGGTACAGTGACGTTTACAACAAATGATGCTGTTAAGCTTGAAAATAGTAAAAAAAATAGCGTACGTATTTCACAGCTGTATACTTTAAAGTCGGAGAAAAAGATTGTCATCAACCGGTTGCCGGAGATAGAGGAAGGAACCGATGTACCACTGTTTATAACGGTGGGAGAGCAGGCAGTTGGTGAACAGAGTTTGAAGCTGATCAATAACAATGATTTTAATGTCGACATACCGGTTGTGCTTGAAGATTTGGTAACCGGTGAAAAGGTTAATCTGAGAGCCATACCGGAATACAACTTCATGTCCGATGCGGTGACCGACCAGCAGCGATTTATCCTGCATTTCGAGAAAGAAGGGGATGTGCCAACTGCTATTGATAACAACAGTGAGGACGAGGTATTGGTTTATGGCAACCATGGCAAGGTGGTGATTGATCTATCAGAAAATTTATTCAATGGAAAAGAGGTGAATGTGGAGCTGTATACTCTTTCAGGTAAAACGGTTTATACCGGTGAATTAGCGGGTACCCATATGGAACAGCGTGTGCCCCGCACATCAGCATTTTATATCGTGAACCTGAGAGGAGAACAAAAGGTTATTTCCAGAAAGGTGTTTGTGAAATAAGGAACTATAAGTATCGAAATAAAAAAAGGCTGTCTTTTTCGACAGCCTTTTTTATTGAGGGGAATACCTTTTCTAAAGTTTTAAACTCTAGAAAAGATCAGTGCGCAGAATTGCAACAGGCTTTCAATGGTAAGTGCAGGTTGTTTTAAAATATTTCAATGTATCTACAATTTCCAGGTATTCCATCTATTTCCTCCTCCTCCTCCTCCTCTGACTTCTGACCTCTATCCTTTCTATTTATTTCCATCCAATTTGAACAACATGTTGGTAAAAGTTGCTTCCTAAGCGCCTAATCATTATGAACCAAAACATCCGGTTTGCAGACTCCATCACCTTGAGGAGAGGGCTGGGGTAAGGGGGGTAAGAATAAGTATCTGCCCATCCTGTTAACGCCTCATTCTAGCCTTTTCCTCAATAAAAGGAACAGCTCACTGCTGTTGGTTCATCTGGTGTTGGTTTGTTTTCTGTTTAGGAGGAATGGTGATTGTTGTTGAAATTAAGTAATTGTCGTCTTTTGAGGTGAGAGATTACTATCTCCAAAGGTGGGAGATTACCATCTCCAAAGGTGGGAGATTACCATCTCCAAAGGTGGGAGATTACCATCTCCAAAGGTGGGAGATTACCATCTCCAATGATGAGAGATAGATATCTCAAAGAACGAATAAATTTTATGCTTGCTTTTAAAGAAAAAGGCTGTCTGTCCGACAGCCTTTTTTGTTGAGGGTAACACCTTTTCTAAAGTTTTAAACTTTAGAAAAGATAGATTTATACCAAACCTATTTCAAAATGATACAGGTATTACCCATAGATGCTGGTGGAAAGAACAGTCCTTTAAAACAGGGATTAAAGATATCATACACTGTAAGCGTTATATAATTTATTCAAAGTCCTTGAAGACAATAGTTCGTTAAGCTTTTGTAATTAACTTAAAAACAGTTCATTTTTCTGCTATTAAGGAGCAATAAATAACATTGATGGGAATCAGTCTAAAGTCTATCTAAAATCTAACGATCTATTGTAGATTTTATACATCAAAGTCGTTATTAAATGGATGTTATAACTGTATCTGTACACTGACAACGTACATCGCTTTGATAGTCATCAAGTATTTTAATGTAATTATTCGTGTCATTCGTCAAATAAACTTTGACGTTTACCTACAAAAAATAGCAATTCACTAACTTCGGCCGCGAAAAAATCACATTATCATTTATTGCTTAAAGGAATATCACCATTACCTAGTATGGAGATGCCCTATTTTTAAATTTTTATATACCGCCTATGAAAAGAGAAATTTTACGCCGGATTTCTTTTAAAACCGTTGTATGCTTTTTTGTGTTTTATCTGTCAGCTTTAATAATCCAGGCTCAGAACGGACCCGGAGGAGTAGGGAATCTGGATGGGAATAGTAGTTTAAAAGCCTGGTATAATGCCGGTGAAGGAATCAGTCATGATGAGGCAAATAAAGTCCTGGATTGGCGCAACCGGGTGAATATTTCCAATCTGGATTTATTCGCTTCGGGAAACTTAAGACCGGATTACATGGCTTCGGCAAGGAATGGACAGTCGGTGGTTAGTTTTAACGGATCTAACCGGTTGATCACTGCCATGAACCTGAATGCCTCGTATTTTCCCAGTAATGCTGCTACTACCTTTATTGTGAGTGTGGCTGACAATACCAGGCAAAATTCTACGTTAATGGGCACTTTCCCGTTACAAACCCAGCGGTTTTCAGCCCATTTGCCATGGGGCAGGAGTTACTATTTTGATATTGGTAGTTGTTGTAATCCTCCTTCCAGGATTAATAATTCATTTGGGTCGGCGAATGTTTATAATATTTGGGCTTACCAGGCGAATGCTGCGCTTGGAAAATCGGTGTATATCAACAATCACAATGATAATAATGTACCGGGTGTAGCAACTTACTCTTCCCATGGATCGCATAAGTTTCAAATAGGGGATGCTTTCCGCGGGGATGTGGCCGAAGTGATCATCTTCAACCAGCGGATTAATACCGCTCAGCGCAATATCATTACCAACTATTTGAGTGCGAAATATGCAATTGCTCTGACGGCAGGCGATATATACGCTTCAGCCACCTATTGTCAGGAAGTGATTGGTATCGGTAAGGAAGCCGATGGCGACAATACCAAGGCCGGGATGCCTGGCTTGAAGATACAGGCTACAGGAGGATTTGATAACGGTGATTACCTGTTGGCTGGTCATGATGGTACCATTAATGATGCACCGGTCACAACGGATTTACCTGCCGGGGTGGAGCAACGATGGAAAAGGGATTGGTTTTTGCAAAAAACCGGTAACCTGGATGCCACCATTACTTTCGATATTCCGGAAGGCATTACAGACGGTCAATACCCTAAAAATGTGGAAAACTATGTGCTCCTTTACCGGTCAGCTACAGGCATGGATTATAGTGTGGTGCCTGTTAGTTCCGTGGCGATAGGGGATATTGGTGAAGTGGTTTTTCAGGTGAATGATGCCAATATTAATAATGGATACTATACGTTGGGAACAACCAGCCGTGCCAACAGTCCGGTAACCGGAAAATCGGGTACAACGTGGTATTCACTCAGGGATGGTAACTGGAATGAACCGACTGTATGGACAACAGATCCATCGGGATCGCAGTGGACCAATCCATCCAACAGTTATCCGCATTTGATTTCAGAGAATGTTGTGGTGAAAGCCGGGCGTACGGTAACCATGAATGTCAATGACCTGGAATGTGCTGACTTAACCGTTGAAGGGGATTTGGAGTTGGGAACTTCCAGTGGTCATGCCTTTAGAAAAATAGCCGGAAATGGCCATATTCTTATGGCGGCAGATAATTTCCCGTCTGGTGATGCAACGTCTTTCATCTCGAAAAACCAGGGGGAAGGAACGGTTGTTTTCCATGGGGGTAATTACACCATAAACCGTAAAAGAACCTTCTACGATGTGCAGGTTAACCTGGATAACCCGGCAAATAATCTAACCCTCTTAAATGATTTTACTGTCAGGGGTAAGCTGACCATTCAAAGAGGAGGCTTGAAGATTAATGATGATGCCTCCACTGCCATCCTGCATATCGATGTGGACGGCAATGTGGATGTGCAGGCCAATGGTCGCATTGTAACCGGCCATGGAAATACCCGGGGTTCCTATTCCATTGGAGGCACTATGCCAACGATTGGAAATTATCACAATATATATCACCAGTTTACCATAGGCGGTGATTTTACCAATAAGGGATCGGTGCGTTTTACCAATGAAGCGGCACCCCGGTATAACCAGTTCACCAGTTTGGGGGCTGTTACGGTGCGGTTTGATGGTGAAAAAGACAGTAAGGTCAGCCTGTATGGAACAACGGATTTTTACAATTTAATTCTTCAAAAGGGAACCGATAAAACCTATATCCTGGAAGTATATGCGGACAATGCCGATTATTTCCGGTTGTTTGGTGCCAATAATGTGGGGCGAAGTGAGTCCAGTCCTTTTTCGGCTGCCGATCCTGAGGTGCGTAAGGCCTTATGGGTGTATAGAGGCACCTTGAAACTGACCGGTAATATCGAGATTCCAACGCTATCGGAGGGCAATACTTCCGGAGGTAACGGTGATTATGCCATTGGCGGGAAGGCTCGTTTTTGGCTGGCCGGTGATGGGGTTAAAGTATATTCCACAGCCGTATCGCGTAATCAGATACCAGGATTTGAATCCACCGCCGTTGGTGTTCAAGGCAACAGCGGAAACCAGGCTTTTTCACTGATGGGTGAACTTAAAGTGTCGGGTGGCTTCTTTGGTACCCGCAACAGTGCCGGTATTGTCTATTGGGCTTCCAGTAATGCGATTGTTAATATCGAAAAAGGGGAAGTGGATGTGGCACAGTTTCGTTCCGTATTGAGTTCTGGTGGAAAAGCTTCCTATATTCAATCCGGGGGATTAATGACAGTCCGGGGAGATCAAACCCAAGCCGGCGAAGTGAGCAGTAGCTACCCGTTATTTGGATTAAGCGGGGAGAACGATGTGTTTTATATGTCAGGGGGGGAAATACGAATACATGATACCTCCAATGCTACCTATGATTTTTATATCCCCTCTTCAGAAACAAATTATAATGTGACCGGCGGGACGGTGCATTTTCAATTGCAAGGATCTACTACTTTAGATTGTTACTCCACAGCGAATCTATGGAATGTTGAAATCAGCCGGTTATCCGGGAATCGGGGTGCCCGGGTGGATATGCATTCAGACCTGAAGGTGGCAAATGATTTGCTCATCAATGCAAATGCCTTTCTTGATCACAACGGGCATGATGTGTCCATCGGGCGTAATTTTAGCATTAATGCCTCTGCCACCAAGGTGGGTAATAATTATGGGTACCTGTATGATAAGAATCAACCCAATACCACCACTTTTAACGGCACTCAAAATGGGGTGCTCTACATCGGACACCCCCATGATGATGTATTTGAACAATATTTCTGGAATGTAATAATAGATAAACCGGCTAACAGAAGGCTGTTGATCGATTCGGATTTGCAAAAATCAGCCTTTAATGTGAGCGCGGATTACCATGCCCGGGTTATGTTGATTCAAAATGACCTGATTGTTAACCGGGGAACGTTGGATCAGGGTGAACACTCCATTCGGCTTTTTGGCCCTTTAACAGTGAACAAGGAGGGGAAATGCGGGGTGTATAAACATGGTACCACGCACATTGATGCCTTGATCATGTTTAAGGATGCCGATATCCAAATTAACACCGAGAAAGGTGCGGAGTTGGGGAATATTAAAATGAATCCCCAGCCAAAGAGTGAGATTATTACCCTGACCAGTGATGTGAAAATTGGCCGGATCAGCTACTGGTATGGCCGGATAAACATGGGGCCTTATAAATTAACGGTGGATTACCTGCACCATGAAAGTTCCACGGACCGTTACCTGGGTGCGGGTGGAAAAGCAAGTAATAAAATGTTCTATGGGGACGGAGCTGCCTCCAATGGCGGTCTTTCATTATTTGTTCCAGGGGATACACCTGCCAACAGTGATTTTGTTTTTCCGCTGGGAGTGGCGGGTAAGTACACACCCGTAACGGTGAATGTGGCGAATGTACCCGCTTCAGGGGGGTATATTAACATTACCCCGGTGGATGATGAGTTGAAAACGACTAATTTGTCAGGAGGTAGTTTGCTTAACTATTATTGGCGGGTGCAGGCCGATGGTTTTTCGACTCAACCAAATGTGAAATACATCTTAAAATACAACGACGCTGATGTCGTTGCACCGGAAAATGAGTATGTGCCGGGTAGTGTACTGGGTGTGGCGCCTTTTACCCGGACGAAGATCGATGTCACGTCAAAAGTAAATGCGAGGAAAAACCTTATTACTTACGATGATGGCAGGGGTGATCGTTTTCCCCTTGTGGAAGCCAACTATACAGCCGGTCAACCGGGCCGTTTTACCGGACATGTGGAAGTGTATTATAGCCGGGATCTATCCAGGGAACCTAACTGGACCGATGGCAATGCCTGGGCTAAAAGTGATCATTTAAATGCGGCGTTGGATCCCCATGATAGCCGTCAGCCTGCGGCCGGTGATTATCCCAAGGTAGGTGATATCGCCATTATCGGCTGGATTCCCTGGACCGACACCAACCGGCCGGGTAAACAAGGCCAGCCCCATGGCATGTGGATCGATGATAATGCGCAGGAATGTGCGGAGCTCATCTTTTCACAAATGTTGGATGCCGCCGGGGAGCCGACACCACGGGTGTATCGTTCCAATTTCCAGTTTCGGCCAACACTTTGTATTAATGAAGACGGCGGTCAATTGACGGCTGGCCTGGTGCGTGGGGAAGGAATGTTCTGGAACCGGCAGAGCGACCCCGACTTTTCGCGTATGGACCTCGGTGAGTTTGCTCAAAATGATTCCTCTTACATTGTGTATGAGAATGACCAGGATGATAAAGTATTCAAAAATACGCCTGGTATTTGTCCCAACTTAATGGTTGCCAACGATGATTGGGGACGCAATAACCGGAATGTCACCTTTGAAAAGGATATCATTACCAATGGTAATTTTGAGATTCTGGGAGATGCTAATGTTATTCTTGATGATGATGCCGATGGTGATTTAACCATTGGAGGGGATCTCTTACTCTTTGAAATTAAGAATCCCGTCGATGGAAGCGCCAGTGGTGGAGGGGCTCAATTGGCTTTCCCGGGAAATGGCAGTAACCGGCGTGTGACGGTAAACGGCGACCTTGTTCTTTCCAATGAAGGTGGCTTAATAAACGTTCAAAGTCCCAATACCACCATTCAAAACCATGAATTGCATGTCAGGGGTGATATCTTACAGCATACAGCTGCATCCGGTGCCGATGGTCTTCAGTTGTGGGCCGGCAATAATAAGGATCATATTTCTTTGTATCTGGATGGTGATGCAGATATGAAGATGGACGTGACAGCGGGTGACATACCAAATTTATACCGTTTGATTATCAATAAAGGAACCGGTAAAAACAGGATTGCACAGTTTAACAGCGATTTTAATCTGAACGGACCAACGTCAGGCGCCGGTGTGGCAAAAGCGCTGGAACTGCAAAATGGTACTTTCAGACTGAACCATCCGGCTATTGAGATCAACCTTACCACGGGTAATGATCCTTTTTCTATTCCTGCTTCTGCAGCCCTGGAAGTGCGGCAAGGAACCGTTAAAGCCAATGGTAATTCAGGGATTTACCTGGATGGTGAATTGTTAATAAGCGGGGGTACCGTTGATATGAGCGGGGGCGATAATCCAATTGTCTATTCCGCATCGGGGAATGCCACGTTGAAAATCTATGGCGGTCGTTTAACCATTGGCTCGCAGCTCCGCCGTGATACAGGATCAGAAATTGGTATTTTACACTATACCCAAATCGGGGGAACAGTGGTGGTTGGTACTAATGCGGCTCCGGTTAACGAACGGGGTGTCTTTGAAATTCTTGGAACCGGCAGTGCGTTTCACCATACGGGGGGAAGCCTTCATATTGCCCGGGCACAGAATGCGCCCGTGGTTGCAGCCCTTTACCTGGACCCTGAAAAGCATAATGTGCGCGGGACAACCATAACCATTGGAGATGCTTCCACACCGGCATCACAGGAAATAAGTATCTATTCTACCATTCCTTTGGAAAACCTGGAGGTGAATAATGCCAGTGGCCAAAATCCTTCGGCTAAGTTGTCGGTCATTCCATTGAACCTATCAAAGAATTTAACCATTAAGACAGGTGCCACCTTTGATGCCAACGGGCTGGATTTATATGTGGGTGGTAATTTTATTAATGAAGGGTTGTTTAAGCACAATAACAACACTACCTATCTCAATGGATTATCCAGTCAGACAGTGACTGGTAATACCACCTTTTTCAATCTGGTGAAATCCGGGATGAACGACCTGATTTTAACAGCTTCGTCAACCGAACTGGATGTGGACAACAACTTTGAGTTCACCAATGGAAATTTGCAAACTAATGATAACAACCTCTATGTCCAGGGTAATTGTGTTTTTGACGGGACCCATGTGTATGGCGGATTGGGTGAAGGAATTATAATGAATGGCACATTGGCTCAGACCCTGTCGGGAGGTGGTACGTTGGGAGTATTAACCATTAATAACCCGGCCGGGGTAAATGTGCCATTGGGAAACCAATTAGCCGTTAATAATGCCTTACGCTTACAGGAAGGAGTTTTTAATATCGATAAGAATTTGCTGGTGCTTAATGTCAACTGTGATATTGTTCCGGTGAATCCCTTCTCGGTTATTAACATGATCCAGACGAACATCTCTTTTACCGATAATGGCGTGAAGAAATATTTACCTTCTGGTGCCTCTTCCTTTACCTATCCCATGGGATCGGGCGGAAAGTATACACCGGTGGCCATAGATGTTACTGCCAACGAAAATAGTACTGGATATATTACGGTGAAACCGGCTAATGAATGTCACCCCAGTAGGAAGGACCCGGATAACGTGCTTCATTACCATTGGGTATTGAAGGCGGGTGATATCAGTAAGTTTTCGGCTCAGATGCGCATGAAATACGACCCGGCAGATGTCTATGTCACCGGATCGAATAAGATCGATGATTATATCACGGCGCGCTTGCTTTCCGATGGAACCGGAAACTGGAATAAATACCGCAGCAGTGCCGATGTGGACGTAATTGATGTGGCCAACCATGAGTTGTTGTTTGATTTTTCTATGACCGATAATGACGGCATTAGTGGCGACTATACGGCAGGAATGGATGAAGCCATTCCCGATAAGGTGCCCACTTTCATCTCTGTTAAAGAGGGCAACTGGACCAATGCCGCCACATGGACTACCTATCCGGTGGCAGGGGGCGATGTGCCTGCCGGCGGACCGCATGGTTCAATGGTAATTATTGAGCACAACGTAACACTGGCCTCCGACTTTATTTCGTCTTACCGGACCACGATCAATGATCCGGGTAAGCTGATAGTGGGTTCAACTTTTGGTCATCGTTTGGGCGATGTGTTTGGAACCGGTACTTTGAGTGTAGCAAGTGGTAGCTTGCCTGCCGGGGTCTATGATGATTTTGCTTCTGCTTCCGGTGGAACATTTGAATTCACAGGAACGGGTAATTATGCCTTTTTAAACGATATCACTTCGGCAAATAACCTGGTGTTGAGTGGTACCGGTGAACGGCGTTTTTCTAATGTTGATCTGCAACTACTGGGAAATCTGAAGATAGACGATGTGAAAGTGATAAATGAACACGACCGGACGCTATCTTTGAAGAAAGATTTAATTTATAATGGTGCATTTTTTGATGCCGGGGAAGGTACACTAGCCAAAGTTATTTTTAATGGTGATGCTGTTCAGGATATATCAGGAACCAAATCGCTGACGGGTACCAATGGGTTTAATCATTTGCAGGTGAATAATCCGTCAGGTATAACCGTGAATACCGACATGGGAATAAAGGGTGACCTGTTTTTAACCAGTGGTGTGGTTTACAATACCAACGGCCATCGCTTTGTGATTGAAAACCCCGATAAAAATGCCATTAATAACGGCGGTGTTAGTTCCCATGTGGAAGGGCCCTTATTCAAAAATATTAACAGCGGTGACCAGTTTGCTTTCCCGGTAGGGGATAAGCACCGGTTTGGTCAGTTGGTAGTGAGTAATACCCACACATCCGGGGCTTCCGTTTGGGAAGTACAGTATTTCAATCACGATCCCGATGTGGATGGTTTTAGCCGCGGCAGCCTGGTGAATCCGGTGAAATACATTAGTAGTAATGAATATTGGCGCGTTCAGGGGCCTGCTGCAGCCACGGCTGTTTTAACCATGCGATGGGACAACAATAGTGGTATCACCCCCAATGGGAATTTCAGGATTGTTGAATGGGCTAACCAGGCAACACCCGCCTGGCGGGAAAAGGCGATCAATGTGCCCGTGGAAGGTACGGTGACCCTGGCATCGCCCATGCGTTTTAATGCCTTTGCCAATGGTAATTTTGTTTCTTTTGGATCAACCTATTTGGGGGCTACATCCTGGGTTGGTAATACCACCGAATGGCACCTGCCCGGTAACTGGATCAATGGCACGGTACCTTCGTCGGGCGATGATGTGACTATTCCTTCTGCACCCACAGGCGGTAAGTTCCCGTTGATTGATGCTTCTACGCAAATCCACAATCTTACCCTTGAGTCGGCTTCTAACTTAACCATCGGGAAAGGGATAAATTTTACCATTCACGGGGATTTGAATAATGACGGGTTATTTCTTGTGCAAACCGAAGTGGGTAATATGACTTCTGTGATTACCCAAGGGGATATTACCGGATCGGGACAGGAACAGATTGACTTTTCTTTTACACCCCGTTGGTGGTGGTATGTGGGCCATGGTGTTGATGGGGTATCGTCATCAAATTATTTTGACAAAATCCCTCAATCTGATATTTATCTGTATGAGTATGACGCTTCTCATCATAAATGGTCGCAAATCACGCAAGATGGTGTTGCCTTTAATAAGGAATTGAAGGGTTATCACATGAATTTTAAAGATCCTACTACCATAACCTATAAGGGACATTTGCACAACGCAGATTATACTAGTGAGCCTTTACAAGCCGGTTGGCAATTGGTGGCTAATCCCTATGTGTCGTATGTGGATCTACAAAAAACGGATGACTGGACCTTTACCAATATTCCGAAATATGTGTACATGCGGGCCAGGATAGGTACTGAAAGGGTCGCCGTTGTTTATGATATTAACCATCCTTTGGCCTCCCATCCCGATGCCAGTCAATATTTGGCACCCATGCAGGCGTTTTGGGTGAAAAGTGAAGGAAACGGTCAGTTTGGTGTGAGCAAATCGGCCAGGATGCATGATCCCAATCAGAATAACTTAAAGGCCACGACGGTTACGCCTGATAATATTTTGCGGATGACCCTGGCCAATACGCATACCTATGATTATGCAGCGGTGGTTTTTGATGAAGAAGGAACCGAGGAACTGGCCGTTCACGATGCAGTAAAGTATAATGAGACGGGTAAACGTGTTTCTCAGTTGTATATGCTTAAATCCGATACCAAGACGGTAATTAATATGCTGCCTGAAATTGAGCAGGGAACCGATGTGCCGTTATACATCACGGTTGGGGAAGAGGCCATAGGAGAGCAAAGTCTGAAGATGGTCAACATTCGTGATTTTAATGCCGACCTGCCGGTTGTGCTTGAAGATTTGGTAACCGGTGAAAAGGTTGATCTGAGAGTCATGCCGGAATACAACTTCAAGTCCGGTGCCGTGACTGACCAGCAACGATTCATCTTGCATTTTGGAATTAAAGAGGATGTGTCAACCGACATAAATAACACCAATGAGGGTGATGTCCTGGTTTATGGCGATCAGGGCAAGGTGGTGATTGATCTATCAGAAAATTTATTCGACGGAGCAGAGGTGAATGTGGAGTTGTATACCCTTTCAGGCAAAACGGTTTATGCCGGTGAATTAGCGGGTACCCATATGGAACAGCGGGTGCCCCGGACATCTGCATTTTATATCGTGACACTCAGAGGAGACGAAACAGTTATTTCCCGAAAGGTGTTTGTGAAATAAGGACAAATAAGAATTGAAATAAAAAAAGGCTGTCTTTTTCGACAGCCTTTTTTGTTGAAGGGAACACCTTTTCTAAAGTTCTAAATTTTAGAAAAGATCAAAGTAGCAACACCCTTCCCGCCGAAACAGAAACGGCGCGCAGAATTGCAACAGCCCTTCCATCGGAACAGGAACGGCGCGCAAAGTTGCAACAGTCTTTCCGCCGGAACGGAAACAGTGCGCAAAGTTGCAACACCCCTTCTGTTGGAACGGGAACGATGCACAGGATTGCAACACCCCTTCTGTTGGAACGGGAACGATGCGCAGGATTGCAACAACTTTTCAGCTTGAACGGAAACGATGCGCAGGATTGCAACAACTTTTCAGCTGGAACGGAAACGATGCGCAGAATTGCAACACTCTTTCCGCCGGAACGGAAACAGTGCGCAAAGTTGCAACAGCCTTTCCATCGGAACAGGAACGGTGCGCAGAATAGCAACTGCCTTTAATCTATGTAGCTTTAGTTCCCTATTCACTGCTAACTGCTAACTGTTCACTGTTCACTGTTCACTGTTCACTGTTCACTGTTCACTGCTAACTGATCCTTGCTAACTTTTCCCTGTGTATGTTATTCTTTCAAACAAATAACAAATTCCCAGGGCTGCATTAACTCGCCGCGTAAGGGGAAAGTAACGGTGCGGTGGGTGAAATAATCCTTGTAGGTACCCTTCAGTTTGTCAGCGCCCGACAGGCTTACACTTTTATTCGACAGGTTAAAGATGGCGATTACCTCATTACCGTCTTTTTCACGTTGGAAGCACAGGGCATTTTCCGGTGCGTTGGTAGTCATAAACTCAATATCACCACCGGCAGTGCCGTTCCAAAGCGCTTTATTGTCTTCCTTCAGCGTAGCCAGGTGTTGATAAAGGGGCGTTAAGGAAAGGTCGGTCCAGTCTACCTGGTCTTTTTCGAAGAATTCCAGCCGTTTGTTCAGGCCCGCTTCCTGTCCGGTGTAGATGAGAGGCAGGCCGGGAACGGTAAAGGTTAAGGCGGCAAAGGTTTTCGTACCGTCCCCCAGGCGTTCAATGGCGGTGCTATTCCAGCTGTTTTCGTCGTGGTTGGAAGTAAACTGCATGGGATAGACCCCTTGGGGGTAAAGGGTATCCAAAGCGGCGTAATAGGCCGGTATTTCACTGGCCGGCTCTTCTTCCTTTGCTATTTCGTTTAACAGGTGATGAAACGACCAGCCGTAATTGGCGTTAAAGGCCTTGTTCAACAGCTCTTTTTTCTCCTCATCTTCTGCCAGCATATACACCGGTTTGATGGTTTCCAGCGAGGTACGGGTGTTTTCCCAGAAATCAACGGGCACCATGCCGGCCACGTCGCAGCGGTAACCATCAATGTTGCACTCTTGCACCCAAAATTTCAGAGCATCCGTCATGGCCGCCCGCATCTCCTGGTTGTCATAGTCCAGTTGTGCCACATCGCTCCAGTCAAATGGGCCGTAGAAATTGTCAGTGGAATCTTTGGCATACCATTCCGGGTGATTAGTCATCCAGGCATTATCCCAGGCCGTGTGGTTGGCTACCCAGTCGATCAATACTTTAAAACCCATTTGGTGACATTTGGCCACCAGTTGCTTGAAATCATCCATGGTGCCAAATTCGGGATTTACCGCTTTGTAGTTCTTCACCGAATAGTAGGAACCCAGGGTACCTTTCCGGTTTTCTTCTCCGATGGGGTGAATGGGCATGAACCAAAGAATATCGACGCCCAGCTCCTTCAGGCGAGGCAGGTGTGCTTCAAATGCCTTGAAGGTACCGGCTTCGGTATATTGTCTGACGTTGACTTCGTAGATGACCGCGTTTTTCGACCATTCGGGAACCGGCGTTTCACTTCTTTTTAATTCCCGTTCAAGAGTCGTCTCCCGGGTGGTTTTCACCTGGCATGCCCCAAACAATGCTATCAGCAACGAGAGGGTAAATAGATTAAGCAGATTTTTCATAGACGTATCTTTTTTGTTTTATAAATAGATCTTCAAAAGATCGATATATTTTAGATAATAGTCAGAGATGGCCATTGGTCATATTGACATCAAGCTAATAACTTTACAAGCGGGTTAGTTGATATGTAGGTTTTTAATCCTTCAGTAATAGTTTTATTGGGACGTCGTCTCAAACCCTACTTCATTTTTGGCATCGCCCCAAAAACGAAGCAAAAAACGCTAGTCAATTACTCACAGATTGTTAATTCTGGTGTTCGTGATTTCCGCTTCGCTCCAATTAAAAGCTTCCACCCACCTACTTGATGAATTTTTGCTAACCCACATGCCAGAATTCCCGCATTCATCTTCGTCGCGCCTACGCCGGCCCGCTTATTTGACCCCTCCTTATAATAATAACCTTGGGGTAATGCCGATAGATGCTGGACGTAAGGACAGTCCCGTAAAACGGGGATTAAAGACCAATTAAAAGCGAAGCGAATTAAGTGGTCATTTTAATCACTAATCGGTATGACCGGCTCCCCCGCTTCCCAATATCATGGTCAGACTCGTCAGTTGGCTTTTTGTGTTATGGTGTCGATATATTCAAGGGCGACTTCGCGGTTGCCCCTGCTAGCATCGATTTGTAATCGGTACCTTGTTATATGATAGATCTGAGACTGCTTCACATCAGATGAGGTTGTACTGGCATCTGTGCACGAGGAGGTATTAATTCAACAAACTTTTGGATTTAAAAACAGGTAGGGCATACTTCCCCTTTTACCTTTATCCTTTAAACTTATACCTTTTACCTTCTTCTTAAATAAACCTCAAGTCAGAAATCTGTATAAGCATGATGTGGCGCCGGTTCAAGGGAATCGCCCGGGTATCCTTATTCGTTATCTTTTCATTCTCAACAGGACCATTCCTTAAACCTGTTCCAAGAAGTTGGTTATAACCTCTATTTTCCCATATATGGCTAATTTTTTTTCTCCGCGATGAAGATCATGGCAACACACATTGTGAGAAATGCCATGCTTCGTCGCATCAAATTGGTCTATTAACCATATGACACAATTAAGGATGAGTGGTTTTGTGTTTCCCTGAGTAAACGTAACGGTGTCAGAGGGTGATGGATTGTTCAAACTTGAATGAAAAGTAATGCGAAGAATACCCGGGTTCCATCTCTCTACGTGTAATGAACGATAGTAGGACGATTGTATAATAATGGTTTGTTCCGTATGAGAGATGTTTTCCCCGGTTACCCAATGCCTGCCGGTATTGGTTTGCCCTAAACAGGCAATGCCAATGGACAGCAGGTATAATTGAGTAATGAACCGACGCATCATGCTATTTTGTTAATTCTATAATCGTGGCTGATTTAGCAGGTGATATAATGGTTGAAAGATCATCAATGGTTTTTCCCGTCATGATATCCTTTCCATGGTTGTATTCCTGCAATATTTCAGCGAAACGGATTGTTATAATTTTTTTGTCTGAAGCATCTGCATTGTTGAGTATCACCATTACCGCTTTGTCTTCCAGGTAACGGAAATAAACATATACCTCCTCTTCAGGAATGAAATGAAGTAATTTGCCTTGATGTAATACCTCACTCTCTTTCCGGTAGGTTAGTAATTTGGTGATGTAATCAATGGCCTCGTTTTGGTCGTTGGTTCTTCCGCCGGGAGTAAAGGCATTGATTTTATCTGCGGGCCATCCGCCGGGGAAATCTTCGCGTATGTTGGCGTGTCCTTCAAAGCCATTGCCATCCATGAGCAATTCACTGCCATAGTATAATTGCGGTATACCACGGATGGTTGCGATAAAGGCCATGGCCATTTTAAACTTCCGCAGGTCATTCCCCAGGAAGAAATAGAGGCGGCCGATGTCATGATTCTCGGGGAATACCACCAGGTTCATTGGATCGGGATAGAGGTGATCATCGGCCAAAACGTCATACAGGCGGTTCAGACCCTTATCCCAGGCGTCTGCTTCATTGAATGCCTCCTTTAGGGCTTCCATCAGCGGAAAATCCATTAATGAAGGTAAATGGGAATTATAACCATCCTTGTTGGGGTAATCTTTTTGCCAGTAGCATAGTTTTGAGGCTTGCGATATCCATGATTCGCCTACGATGTTAAAGTTAGGATATTCAGTCAGGATGCGTTGTGCCCAGGTAGCCATCCCGTCTTTATCGGGATAGGGATAGGTATCCATCCGGATGCCTTGCAAACCGGCATGTTCTATCCACCAAATGCTGTTTTGAATCAGGTAATTCAAGAGTAACGGGTTCTGAAGGTTAAGGTCGGGCATGGAGTTATCGAACCAGCCTTCAATGGTCTTTTTTAAATCTTCTTTGGAAGCGTAAGGGTCAGAGACGGTGGATAACCGGTAATTAGAACGGGTAAATTCTTCAAATTGGTTGAGCCAGTCATGTGAAGGCAAGTCATTCATCCACCAGTGATGATCTCCGCAGTGGTTGAATACCATATCCATAATCATCTTAATGCCTTTTGCCTGGCATTGATCCACCAGTTGTTTGAACTCGTTATTTGTTCCCAAACGGGCGTCTACATGATAATAGTCGGTGATGGCATAACCATGATAGGAAGCGGCGGGTTGGTTATTTTCCTGGACAGGATTTAACCAGATGGCGGTAAAGCCCATGGCTTTGATGAAATCCAGATGATTGCTGATGCCTTTTAAATCTCCGCCATGCCGGCCATAAGGTGCTTGGCGATTTGCTTTTTCCAGCATGCCCGGCCTGTCATCATTAGCAGGATTACCATTGGCAAAACGATCGGGCATGATCAGGTAAATGGCATCTTTGGATGAGAAGCCTTCGCGTTGTTTTGAATTATCTGCCCGGGTTTTTAATTCAAAATTGCAATTAGCAATCACCTTTTTTCCTGCCATGAATTGGATGGGAACAATACCCGGTTTGGCATTGTCCGAAATCACCAGGTCCAGAAAAAGATAATTGGGATTTTCTACTTTAATGGTTTGCTTTAACCGGATGTGGGAAGAAAGCACTTTTACATCCGTTTTGGCTATGTTAGAGCCATAGGCCATGAGCTGGAGATTGGGATTTGTCATCCCAATCCACCAATTCATTGGCTCTATTTTTTTAAGCGTGGTTTTGTTTTTACCAAAAGCCCAGGCACCAAACAAACCTTGAGTTATTAAAATCATAGTTACCCAAAGAGTTGTTATTCTCATTGAAAACTATTTTAAAGGTACAATGCTTGACTGTTTTGGTGCAATAGATACCTCTTTATCAAATACAGAAAGCTCAATTGTATTATCAGCATGAGAGATAATCTCAATTTCGCTGGCATTCACTTTTACCTCCAGGTCATTGCCTTTGAAAGTAATGCGGAATGCATATTCCTCCCATTGTTGCGGAATAACGGGGCTGAGGAACAATTTTTCGTCATACACCCGTTTGCCGCCAAATCCTTCCACAATGGACATCCAGGTGCCGGCCATACTGGTGATGTGCAAGCCCTCGTGTGCTTCGTGGTTGTAATCATCAATATCCAGTCGCGAGGTACGCAAGTACATCTCATAAGCCTTTTCAATATTTCCAATCTTAGCTGCTAATATGGAATGCACGCAGGGCGATAATGAAGATTCATGAACGGTACGCGGCTCATAAAAGGCAAAGTTGCGTTTGATGGTTTCCATGTCGAACTCTTCTTCAAACAAATAGATTCCCTGAAGGGTATCCGCTTGTTTAATAAAACAGGATCGAAGGATACGGTCCCAGGACCAATATTGATTGATCGGCCGTTCTGCCGGATCCAGATCTGTCGCTAATCGTTGTTCCTTATCCAGGAAGCCATCTTGCTGAAGGAATACCTGACGATCTTCGTCATACGGGAAATGCATGTTATTAACGATATCACTCCAGCGTGACAACTCCTCTTTCGAATTGAAATTTGTTTTAGCTAAGATTTCATCGTATCTGGCAGGATTTAATGCTTTAACCCGGTCAATGGCTTCCATGGTGTATTTCAAACACCAGGCCGCAATACGATTGGTATACCAGTTATTGTTGATGTTATTTTCATACTCATTGGGACCAGTCACACCCAGAATCACATATTTATTCAGGTTTTTGGAGTAGGTCGTACGCTGGCTCCAGAAACGGGAAATGCCAACCAATACTTCTAATCCGTAATCCACCAGGTATTGTTGGTCTCCTGAATGTCTGATGTAGTTATGAATGGCGAAAGCAATGGCGCCGTTGCGGTGAATCTCCTCAAAGGTAATTTCCCATTCGTTATGGCACTCTTCGCCGTTCATGGTAACCATCGGATACAAGGCGGCACCATTTTTAAAGCCAAGTTTTTCACCATTTTCAATGGCTTTTTGAAGGTGCTTGTAACGATAAATTAACAGGTTACGGGTAACCTCCGCTGGTGCAGTCGAAAGGAAGAAAGGAATGCAGTAGGCTTCTGTGTCCCAATACGTGGAACCACCATATTTTTCACCGGTAAATCCTTTAGGCCCTACATTCAAACGCTCATCCTCACCGGTGTATGTTTGGTGCAGGTGAAAAATATTGAAACGAATACCTTGTTGGGCTTCAATATCTCCTTTAATTCGGATATCACTATGTACCCATTTTTCAACCCAGCACTTTTTATGGTCTTCGAATAATTTGTCAAATCCTTTGTTGAAACCATAATCTGTTACTTCCTTGGTTGCTTTGAGTAGTTCGTCAGGAGAATAATTAAGAGAACTGGTAACACCGGCAATTTTTTCAATCGACAAAGAGTCGCCTTGGTTTACCATCGTTTCAACCCGGTTACCTACCCAGTTTTCTTTTTTGACGATTTCCTGTGGTAAGCCTAGTAGTTCTCCGTTAAGAGAAACGGAATACTTCATTCCGAAACCAACTCTGAAGTCCAGCTTTTTGGTTTGTGATACCAGATAGGCTTCACCCTGGTGAGCTTCCATTTCCAGTATATTCCAGAAAGTTTCGTCGTAATTGGCATCTTCATTTTTAACATTACCATTGATGTATGGGTAGAAAGCAATTTTCCCGGAGAAGTTCAGTGGTTTAACTGAATACCTGATGGCTCCGGTTTCTGTATCTGCCATACTAAGGAAGCGGCGAGTTGATACCTCGATCTTTTTGTCACCGTCCATCGTAGCTACAAACTGACGTTCAAGGTAACCTTCACGCATATTCAGGACACGCTTGAACTGTTCCGTTTTGCAGGTGTATAAGTCAAGTGGTTGGTCGTCAATCTTCACATCTATACCAACCCAATTGGGTGCATTAAGTACTTTCGCGAAATATTCAGGATAGCCATTTTTCCACCATCCCACACGTGTTTTATCGGGGTAATAGATACCCGCAACATAATTTCCCTGAAGGGTAGGGCCGGTATATGATTCTTCGAAATTAGCTCTTTGGCCCATTTTACCATTTCCAAGGCTAAAGATACTTTCTGAAGATTTATGAAAATCAGGATTAAATCCTTCTTCTATGATGCACCACTCATCGTGTTTCAAATACTTTTTCATAAGGCAATAATTGGTTTACTGGTCCTAAAAACATGAATCTTGATCCGTTTACTTCAAGCTTCAATGTTCAATTCACATATTATCAGTAAAAGAGTTGTTCCAATGAACAATATATCGAGGGTTAGCGTTGCAAGCCTTTTTTACAGGCTTGCAAGTTTATCCAGTGTCATATCATGTAATCCGTCGACAACCAGGTTTGCTTTTCCTAAAACTTCCGGGGAGCCAATGCCAATACATTTCATTCCACCGGCCAGTGCTGCTTCCACACCTGCTTCGGCATCTTCGAAAACCACACACTCCGAAGGAGATATGCCTAATTCAATAGCGCCCTTAAGGAATACCTCCGGGTCCGGTTTTGCATTCGATACTTTATTGCCATCTATAATGGCATCAAACAGGTTGGTAAGATTAAGCCGGTCGAGAATGGTCATGGCGTTTTTACTGGCTGACCCCAGAGCGATTTTTATACCCTCTTCTTTTAATGCAGCCAGAAAATCCTTGGTCCCCGGAAGAATCTCTTCAGGTGTCATTTCTAAAATAAATGACCTGTAGTTCTCGTTTTTTTTATCAGCTAGTTGTAATTTCTTTTCATCATCAAGGGTAATACCCCCGATTTCCAGTAGTATGTCAAGAGAAGTCATTCTACTTACGCCTTTAAGACGTTCATTATCCTTCTCTGTAAATTCAAAACCTAGTTCCTTTGCTAGTTCACGCCAAGCTATATAATGGTATTTTGCGGTATCCACTATAACTCCGTCCAAATCAAACAGACATGCTTTTGTCTTCATATTCCTTACTTTCAGCGTTTGTATTAGAAATAGTTTATTTGTTTTAGTTGTTCTCTGGTATCGTATCAAATAATGAATTGGAATCAATCCTTATTTTGCTGGATGTGTTTATTCTGCTTTCTTATCATTTACAATGAAAACAGTCAAGGCGCCCAGTAACATAGAAACTCCTGCCAGCATGAGAATGTAAATGGCGTGACCATTGAATGCGTATTTCAATATATTGCCACCCAAAAGACCGCTTAAAATCTGTGGACCGGCAATAGTGAAATTGAATATTCCCATGTAAACACCCATTTTACGTGCGGGTAAGGCACTGGATAGAATGGCAAAAGGCATGGATAATATGGCAGCCCAAGCCATTCCAACTCCTAACATTGAAAGTAAAAGCATGTTAGGATTATTAAAAAAATACATGGAGATATAACCTGCAGCCCCGCAAAACAAGGAGAAGGAATAAACAAATTTCCGACTGGTTGCTTTTGCGAAACGTGGCATTATGATTGAATAAATTGCAGCAAATAGGCTGTAAGCGCCAAATATAATACCTACCCAGTTTCCTGCTTCATTGTAAGCCGGTGAACTGGCATCTCCAATTGGTGTATTCCAATAGTGTTGAGCAATAGCGGGAGTTGAATATACCCACATGAGGTAGAGAGCAAACCATGCAAAAAGCTGAACAACGGCTAGCTGTATCATGGTTTTAGGCATGGAAACAAGGGTTTGAAAGAAGCTTGTTTTTTCCTCTTTTTGTTCTTCAGTAATATTGTTGTATTCTTCAAATTTTTTAGGGGGATACTCTTTTGTTTTTAATACCGTGACTATGACACTGATGATAAGTACTGACCCACCAATATAAAATGACCAGATTACTGACGGTGGCACTTGTCCGTCTGGTGCTTCGTTTTGAACACCCAGAAGATTGGTCAGGAAATAAGGAAGAATGGAGCCTATAACAGCACCGGCATTAATCAGAAAACTTTGAATTGAATAGCCAACATTGCGTTGCTCATCCGGCAGCATATCTGCTACTAATGCCCGGAAAGGCTGGAAAGTAACATTGAATGAGCCATCCATTAAGGCAAACATTATGGCTCCAAAAATAACTGGTGCCATAAAAGAGGTAACGATTGCTGCATTAGGCATTATAAACATGGCAGCCATTGAAATTAATGCTCCACCTAAGATATATGGAGATCTTCTTCCAAGTCTGTTCCATGTTTTATCACTTAGCCAGCCAACTATCGGTTGAATGATGAGCCCCATTATTGGTGCTGCAAGCCAAAACAAAGATAAATGATGTAAATCTGCTCCCAGATTTGATAAAATTCGACTTACATTGGCATTCTGGAGGGCAAAACCAAATTGGACACCTAAAAATCCAAAGCTGATATTCCACATCTGCCAAAACGAGAGAGAAGGTAATTTTTTCATGCGCTACTTATAGTTTTATATCTTACCATTAAAATTTTCATCGGAAATTTTCAGGGTAAGGTAGCAGCAATCTACTGACCTCTCACCGAGAAGCAGCGTTAAAAAGATGTTATTATAGAGAGACTATTACTTGTTAAACCCGAAACAAATGTAAGAGAAAAATCATCTTAGGTTAAAATATAACATGTGCTGTTTTTTATCATGGCCGCAATGGAAGTGGGTTAAATCATTGGAAACAAGTACGTACGGTATGTATTGAGTTTGATTTTGGATGTTGAAAAAAAGTTTCTTCATTTATTGCAAACGTTTTCGGGAGTATTCTTTTTTTGAAGAGAACGAATGAGGCCTGTTGTGCTTTATATTAATGATACTTACTAAAAACTGTTCGTTCTATATCCATTATAAAATCACAGACACCTGGTTAGATAAGTTGTTTGTTAAGAGGTAGCCTAATAGTAAGTTAGAATCAAAATTTGCAAATGAATTGTTCTCTGATATAAATGATAAGGTTGTAATGGTATGGTTAATAATCCATTGCGCTCATAGTTGTGTGGAATTAGAAACCATATTTCTTCAATACAGAGGATGATAGATTTATAAGGTAATAGTTAAATGTCTTCTTGTTGTCTTTTCTGCGTTTAATATGGAATAATTACGGTTTTTATAGGGAATAAAATGTAAGCATTCGGTGAACCCCGTATAGAAAAATGACATGTCAGTTCATAAGTTTGGGGCAAATAAAAATCGAATGACATGTTAAATATGAAAAAGTTTCGGGAGATCTACGATGCTTACCTGAACTCAGGGTTAAGCGTAAAGGATTT
>RHGE01000237.1 GCA_004296775.1 Marinilabiliaceae bacterium JC017 | reverse complement strand
TTATGATAATTTACTGTAATGAGGGTTTACTACATTAAGATCAATGTTCCCTTCCATCAAATAAGCAATAGCTATAAAGTTTTCAGCAAGCTTATAACCTCTAGCCCGAGCCTTGGTTGCTTGAAGAACTGAATTAATACCCTCGAGAATACCATTATTTATTTTGCTGGAAAACCATTTTAAAACCCCCTTCCAATGTCTTTTTATGGTATATGCTATYTGCTTAATAGGTTCTAATCGACTGTGCGTTGCCCAGAAATACCATTTATTCAGTTTTGCCTCGAATTCCTCCATTGTTTCTGAGTTGTATATCTCCTGAAAGTTTTCCCTGATATGCAAAGCTCTTATCGTTTTTAGTTTGATTTTAGAGATCGCTAGTTCTTCTAATTTATCCTTTTGATTTGAAGTTAAATTATCATGATTCTTTAGGAATAAATATTTGGTATTTTTTAAGATACATTGCTCCTTAACCTCAGTCTTACGTACTTTGTCAACGGCTTCATTGATCCCCTTTAAAATGTGAAACTTATCAAATGTTAACTTTGCGTTTGGTAGATTTTTTGATACGCCTTTGATGAATGAGGGAGACATATCTGCACTAACATCTGTTATCTTTTTGGGATCGCCTCCATGCTTCTTTAAAAACGAAGTAAAATTGGTTACCGTTTGACTATCCTTGCCTTCTGTTATGTAGACTATCTTACGAGAAACTAAATCAACAAAAAGCGTGATATAATCGTGTCCTTTTGCTTTTGAGGTCTCATCTAATCCGATTTGTTTCAGCTCTTCAAGCGTCATMTTATCCAGTGCTTCATCAACATATCGCTTAATCATTTGCCAGAGTTTATCATCATTCACATTCACTACCTGCGATACCTTTAGAACTGGCATGGCTGTACAGAGTTGAAGAATTAAAGCTTCAAACAGCAATGTAAATCCATTCATCTTTCCTTCCCATGGAGTTTTGATAAGACGTATGCCATTCTTGGTCTTTATGCGTGGTACCCGGGCATGAAGATAGCACTCATGCTGAAAGAAATTCAGGTGACGCCAGTTCTTATCCACCGTATCATATGCGGTAGATATTGTAGTTTCTTCATCTTGAGCATATTCAAATTTACTACCTCGTATAAAGTCTATATAAACATCCAAGCACTGAGCTTCTARGTTAAAATCTACTGAGGTCACATACCATGGTGACTGTATTCCCAATGCTTGTTCAAAGAGCTCCTTAGTAAACATACGTAATCTTTATAAATTTGGATCAAAGATAATAATAACGCATCTACCCACTTTTTCTTAGAAAGAACC
>RHGE01000236.1 GCA_004296775.1 Marinilabiliaceae bacterium JC017 | reverse complement strand
CATCTATTTACACTGTTATTTTTTCCACTGACCGTGCTCACGCTCATTTATCAACCGTCTTCTCTAGTTAAAGCATTCCAGGTCACCGAATGTTATCGGCGATTACTTGATGCTACACTGGAAACTGCATAATGTAGCTGATAATTCTACTGGAAGATTAAGCCTGCTTTAAATACTCAGTTAACGGGATGATAWTATTATTCKTATAATTATTATTCATTGGAATCAGATATAAAGGAAATTAGMTTGAACAAAGTTGGTTGATGAGCAGCAGCAGCAGCAGCAGCAGCAGCATCAGCAGCAGCCGCAGTGACATTTGGAACMTGCACCATTTTTGTCTACAAAGTCTGCATATTTAAAGCCAAAGTGACAGTTTTATTATTCGGTGAGTCTCATGTATGTATTTATTGTTGTTATTTGTTAATTCGTCATATTGYATATTTCAATGCTGAGCTTATTGTTATTGGTGTTGTTATTATTTCTTGGTRTCATGTTATTTGATAATTGACTGAACCTTTTATGTAAGTGTATTCCATGGGTGYCATCTCTGTAGCTTTAGCTGTATTTAATGCTGTAAAGTGTGAACTATGGTTTGCACGCTTAGAAAGTTGTTTTGCTTTGTGTTGTTGGAAAGAGAATTACAAGTGAGAGCAGGAAATTTAGTTAGACAAAGTGGTTGCTGCCGGACAACGTTATTGAATRAGTGCCTGGTGTTATTTTTAAGTAGGATGTTGACTCACCATACGAGTCGCACCCACATCRTAGCTGTTCACAATCACTCCAGTCACACCATAACCACCAGGYGACACTCTGCACATTCTCACAGCGTTCCGTGTCACTTGAACACTTGGTGCAATGCACAACACCGACCASTGGMACTGCCTTACCTAGTCACATTCACAGACAACATGGTYTCACAGTATGCTACTACTSTGATGTATGCTRATCAGTGTATTCCTAGTTGTTCCTCAAATATATACTCAGCTTGRCTATCATCACTAAGTACAMCCGTAACAGGCTTTCTTGCAGCATCTTTCCTACGTCCAGTAAGACGCATACAAATACGTGCTCKTACTAGAGGATCATGTGARTCCAAGCATGTGCTCCACAACAAGCGTCAGTCTTCTATTCAGCCTCTCCACCGATGGCTGATAGGAATACACTGATCAGCAAACATCAGAGTAGTAGCATACTGTGAGACCATGTTGTCTGTGAATGTGACTAGGTAAGGCAGTGCCACTGGTCGGTGTTGTGCATTGCACCAAGTGTTCAAGTGACACGAAACGCTGTGAGAATGTGCAGAGTGTCACCTGTTGGTTATGTTGTGACTGGAGTGATTGT
>RHGE01000235.1 GCA_004296775.1 Marinilabiliaceae bacterium JC017 | reverse complement strand
TTCTCAACATGCCTTCTTTGACTTCGCAATCCCTTGCTGTGCCTGCTTTCTCGTTCGAAAAGCGGGTGCAAAATAAGCGCTTTATTTTCGTTTATCCAAACCTTTTTGAAATTAAATTTTCAGGCGGTTTTTGTAAGTTTCCTTACCCCCTGAATATCATCCTTAAAAGGTGTCTAAATACGTCATTTATTCGCTCCTTGCGTAGTGCCCTTCCCTTGAAAAGCGGGTGCAAAGGAACAAACTATTTTTGGGGTTTCCTATTGTTTGTGGTAAAATAAATGACCAATATCAGCTAAAGAACTGAGGTCGTAAGAGAATAATTTTCAATGAAATTAGAATAGAAACAAATAACTTACACCATTAGCACTCTACGGGACTATCATCAACAATTCCACCACCAGTAACTGGTTTAATAAAACCAAATTTACTGAAACTACTCTACGACGAACTCCAAAAATAAATCCTCAAGAATGATTGCGTGCAGGCCAAGGAAAGCCCAGACTCCAATAAAAAAGCACCCTGCATAAGGGTAAATGGATTTACCGATCACAGGTAAAAGACGGATCAAGCATAAAAGTTGGGTCTAAAAAAGACCTTGTACTATTCAGATACAACAAATCCATGGACAAAACTGCCAAAACAAACATTAGACTATTTTAGCGGCTTTTTACAAACAACTGAACATACGACTTACCAAAATATGCAAACCAAGGGGAATGTCACCTTATTGGCTTGCATGCCCCATGCGCGTCGTAAATTTAAAGAAGACTTAAGCATCGATGCAAGACGTTCCGGTTTTGTATTGAAAAAAAACAGCATCTATAGGAAATCGAACGAATGTCGCGGAAAAGACAGTTAACACAGAAACATTGAAACGATTCCGGCAACTGGATGCCAAACCCATTCTTAAGGAATTGGAACAGTAGTTAAAAAAACAGAAACAATAACATGATCGAAAATACCATCAGGCCTTTGGCACTGGAGCGGAAGAATTACCTATTTGCCGGATCTCACGGGGCCGCTATGATCCGTTTTAAAGTCATCCCAATTGCCACCCTGCTTCCCAATCAATGGAAGAAGCCGACCTGTAATTAAAAATTTCTCAACTGAATCTTTCATGGGAACCATGGGGCTTATGCCAGTACGCTTACCCTACAACCAGCCAAACATCTGACATCACCACATCGAACATCCCAAATCTCCACGTCCTAAAACGCAAAAAACCCGATGCTCTAATGAACATCGGGTTTCTAAAGGTTGGCGGCGACCTACTCTCCCACTTGATGCAGTACCATCGGCGCTAACGGGCTTAACTTCTCTGTTCGGAATGGGAAGAGGTGGAGCCCCGT
>RHGE01000234.1 GCA_004296775.1 Marinilabiliaceae bacterium JC017 | reverse complement strand
AAAAAAAAATATATTTTATTAAAAATATTTTGATTTTATATATGAACAATCTTCGTATAGAATTGAAACACAGAACAAAGTTTTATTTGGATTGCTGGYTCTAAAGATTYATTACTGACGAGCCAYAGYAATTGCACCTATCAARGCAACTAAAAGAATTATRGAAATAAGTTCAAATGGAAGAAAAAAWTCTGTTGATAAATGAATCCCAAKTTGTTGACYMYTAYTTATCAAATCTTGCTCTATAATYTGGTTTGATCTTGYRGTCCAAATAATMCCRTACCAKGACGTATCTGRRATARTAGTAATTAGTGAAACAAAAATACTTGTACAAACCASYGAAGTRACYCCATCYCCAACGGYCCAAAGASKRAAATCTTTGTAAKATYCTGAACCATTCATAAACATCACAGCAAATATGATTAAAACATTTATAGCTCCCACGTAAATAAGGAGCTGTGCAGCAGCTACAAAATGGGAGTTTGATGAAATATAGAATAAAGATATACAAACAAGAACCAATCCCAACGAAAATGCAGAATAAATTGGATTGTTAAGTAATACCACTCCTAGACCTCCTAATATAAGAGCCRATCCCAGAAAGACTAAAAGAAAATCATGTATTGGTCCAGGTAAATCCATTATATGTAAAATAAGAAATAAATAAATCGAAAATCTTTCATGACCTTATTGACCTGACCAGGAAAATTACCCTATTTTTTGATGATACGTTTTTATGAATTCAATTCTAAATGCTAATAAATTCTAATGGGTGTGGATTGATGTAGATCCAATAATTGGATCAATCTCATTTTTTATCCGAAATGGTAAATGGGAGTTCGAACAAGCTATATATGTCGAAATAATTACGGATATATGACTAGATTTTCAATCCAAACGAAGCCTCGATTCTCATCAACCAATCAATAGTTGGCAGTTGTATTGTAGTTATTGACCAAGGAAAAAGAAAACTCATTCTTTCTTTTAGATCAAAACAGAACCTTAGTAGTAATTTTGAATTGTTCTTGAATCATGGGGTTTATCCATTTTTTATTTGAGGCGAATTCAAAATTGTTCGAATTGTGTAATCATCAATTACTGGCATTGGTAAACGACCCAAAGCGATTTGATTATAATTCAATTCGTGACGATCATAAGTRGAAARTTCATATTCTTCAGTCATTGAYAAACAATTTGTTGGACAATACTCAACRCAATTACCACAAAATATACARATTCCRAAATCAATACTGTAATTAAGCAATCGTTTYTTTCGAATATYAGTTTCYAATTTCCAATCRACAACAGGYAAATCTATAGGACATACTCGAACACATACTTCACAAGCA
>RHGE01000232.1 GCA_004296775.1 Marinilabiliaceae bacterium JC017 | reverse complement strand
CAACGATAAACCTAATCCGAATTATAGAGCTAYGACACAATCAAACCCGAACGAACAAAGTGTTGAATTGAATCGTACCAGTCTCTACTGGGGGTTATTACTCATTTTTGTACTTGCTGTTTTATTTTCCAATTATTTTTTCAATTAAGAATTAAGAGAACAAAAGAGAATAATAAATAATAGTAAAAATTCTCTTATACCATTCGGAAGGATCTCATCTCATAATTATCYMTGACTGTTTATGTYTCTAGCATGACCAYTYGATWAAATGTGGAGGGAAGYGGGRTAAATGGCYGATACTACTGGAAGGATTCCTCTTTGGSTAATAGGTACTGTAGCTGGTATTCTTGTGATCGGTTTAATAGGTATTTTCTTTTATGGTTCATATTCAGGATTRGGTTCATCCCTGTAGTAATCGTCGGATGARCTGAGTTRTAGACRTGAAARCRTAAGAACTCAACRGGRYCYAMCYCTTCYTTCTTTGTCTGATTCGAGGGGGAAGATCCCGTTGAGTTCTTAATAATCATAATATTCCATTCGTATAAATGGCAAAACAAATGGATCCCCTTTTTCAATGTTTCCAAAAACTCCATTTGTTGTTTTTTMYGATGATGTTWTTGGAAAATGAACTTCATTGATTGATTCCGACMATCTGTTCCTCGATAGTATCTATCAATACTTTCAAAGTTAGAAGAAAGAAAGAATCACTCTAATTTCCTGGATGACACACTGGATGACACAATATAATATATATTTCGTCAGATATCATGCAAATCCTTTCCAATACTCTCTATGCTAATAGAACCCTACTCTATTTATTTGAGTATCTCATCAAAATTGAAATTTTTTTAGTAAGTTCTATTTGCTCAATAAAATTACCTCTCTTTTTTGTTTGTCCACTACTTCGTATATGTAACGTAATAAATCTAAAAAAAAAAAAGATTCTGATAAACCTGGAAAAAGCGAAACTAAGAATAGGAATCTTTGACCAACCGGGATCAAGAATCATTATTATTTCGACACAAGAAAGGGAAATTTCCCTTTCTTGTGTCGAAGACTAGGAAGACGAATAACCCCTCCTAAAAAAATTGGTTCTTTTTACGAACTTGATATTGATAAATTTGMGGATCTAGAAATTCATTTCAGACAATTGAACCTTCTCAAACTGTTTCTTTTTAAGAACCAAAAAGATTTGTGCCAAAATAACAGATGCCAAGAAGAACAAAAGGCCTTGGACACGTAATGGATCTTGAAGTACTATTTCGGCATCTCCCTGACCAAATCCACCCACATTAGGATTACTCGTTAATGGTTGATCAAGTTTGATAGWTTCACCCTCTGAAACAAGAAGTTCTGGCCCTGGA
>RHGE01000231.1 GCA_004296775.1 Marinilabiliaceae bacterium JC017 | reverse complement strand
TACGACAGATCATTTTCTGTTGTACCTACGGCACTTGGTTTAATGTCACCTTGATTATCTACCATACGGTCGCCCCCGATGGGGCTATTGATCAGCACAGGAATAACCTCCATTTAAATAAATCCCGTCAGGGATAACAGATTTTTCCCATCCCGGCGGGATGACATGTTTGTAGACCTGATAAGGTTTTTGGGTGCGACTCCAGCCGGAGTCGTATGTTTTTTCAATTAGACCTGCTATAAACATTTGATACCTCCGGCATCACTACATAAGATGCAGGCAATCCCCCTTAAAAGTTCCCCTGGATTCCTGATCCTTTGTCCTGAAGGGACATCCCATCATAGCCCGGACAAGCGCAGCACCGCCCCGGGCTATGGCGTTATTAAAATCCGGCACAAGCAGCAAAGCCTTCTTCGCACACCAATCCCGGCACTGGAATAAGCCAAGTTTCCATAAAGAGCCATTATAACAATACAGGTTTGTCGACGTTACCAGGTTCAAACTAACCTGAAAAAGATTATCAAACCTCAAAAAATAAAGTTTTTTAAAGCATTATTGTCTCCCAACAATAAACTCTTCGACTAATAATCTCATTTTTTATATTCCCGGATACATTTTATGATTTATAATTACTACTTTAGTTTTTATTAATGCATAATACTGCAAGAACTACATGACCAATCTAAAAACACTAAATCGATATAAACTTACCCCATCTAAATCTGGATTAAATATACCTATTGGAGGTTGGAGGCTGAAAAAATGTCGTTTGAGAAAAAAAAATATTAAAACAATGTCAAATATTAATCCTGCAAAAATTCACTCTGCAATTTCAAGTTGGAGTGGATTTGTCTACCAAGGGAAGGTCGCACTTTATCATTCAATGAAATTGCTTGTAGAAGATGTTAATGCTTCTGGTTACTTATTACAATTAGATAGTCTGGATGATTTCGCCATTTTTAATTCTGATGAAACACCAAAGACCTTACATCAGGTTAAAGCCTATAAGGATACAGCTTACAGCAAGTATAAAGAGCATTTCGAGAAACTACAAGAGAACTTTAAAAAGCATTCTTGTGAAGATGCCTATTTTCACACAGCTTTAAAAATTCATAATAAAAATGTTGAGAATATAGAGGAAAAACATCCTCCAATTAAGATATATAAATCAATGTCGTTTAGTTAATAAATATCTCTAAATAGTACATTTATCATAGCTGTATCTGACTGGAATTTAGTATATTTACACTGTAAGAATCAGAAAAAACTTTTCTGATTTTCGAGTAGAAATCACAGAAAATATCAATTATGAGCTTGACACAACAGAGTTCCACCGTAACACAGTACAGTGTTGCGAAAAAAAACTTTTTGTTCGCAAACG
>RHGE01000230.1 GCA_004296775.1 Marinilabiliaceae bacterium JC017 | reverse complement strand
TATTGTTCCGATAGATAACTCTTCTATAGAGTTCATTAATATCTGAACTCATTAGTTTACCCCCTTCTATCTGAATGATGGGTCTCAACTCGGGAGGAAGAACCGGTAAGAGACATAAAACCATCCATTCGGGTTCTATATTTGTTCGAATAAAATGCTTAGCTAATTCCATRCGTCTAACYAAAAAATCTTTTCTTCTTMCAATTTTTCGATCTTCCCATTCATTMCCYGTRGGMCCTTCTTCYCCTAATTSTTTCCATTCTACCAAYGAAKWWTCTATAATAAKTCGCAAATCYARATCGGCTAATTGTTCTCGGATAGCACCYGCYCCRGTAGARATTTCTCKATTTCGAAATRTATCGAARCCTTGRGTMGTAAAAAAAAGTGGGATGCTGTATTTCCAGGATTGRATTTCATATTCRAATRAACCTCGTAATCGTAAGAAAGTRGGTTTTTTRGYTAYGGGCCTAGCAAAAGAAAAATTGGGATAGGGTCGTATAGGATCCCCCCCCTTAAAAATCGGACGTGAAAGTTTCCTCTCATCCGGCTCAAGTAGTTAYACCAAATAAAGAAAGGAGTTTTCGCTTTCAAATTCTAGAAAACCCCAAAAAGATCTACTCCTTACTCAAGTTCCCCGTGAAGACCAAGCAACATTTCATTTCATTGATTCATTTTTCCTTTTATTTTCTGAATTCTTTATTCAATTACGACATAAATGAAATGTGAAATTCTTGAGTAGTCTACTTCCCTTCGAATAATGAATCTCCTTAAAGGAGTACCTTGTAATTCATAAGAAATTTACTTGTCTATATATTGTTCCATTCGATCTTTTAGGTCCCKACTTMACCTCGACGGTTATRCCAYGATGCCCTTAAAGCCTATATGCGATGGATAGACTCYYRTAACCATGWCATATTTRYTTACTTGAACATACATAATTTTCATTTCTTTCTAAAAGAAAKRGAATGGTTAATTCCACAAAAGAAAGAAGTCTTTTTTTTTACGAGGTACAACTAGAAAATTCCTTTTTTTGTTACGTAATMGACCATAGATCAATTCCCTATTTGGGAGTATTGAATACACCCAYAATTCKGAGCTTCATGTTACTCCCCCCAAGAGACATGWCAGAGGCAGGGCAKCCCAATCGGWKTGAATGGGATGACAGTTTCTCATTCMGAATCTGTAAAAKMAAAATTTCGATCAAATCACACATCGCAGTATACTAGGCCYTCTAATTCTTTMAGAGGTTTATCTAAAAGATTCGCRATATAACTAGGAAGACGTTTCAAATACCAYACATGRGTTACWGGACATGYCAGTTTKATRTAKCMCATTTGATATCTTCGTACCCGAGAATCAACAAATTCGACTCCGCATTGTTCACA
>RHGE01000024.1 GCA_004296775.1 Marinilabiliaceae bacterium JC017 | reverse complement strand
CTATGCAAAACTCGCTTCCGGTGGCTGACCAAGCCTTACCGGGTAGGATTGATTACCTACAGGGCTACTATGAGATGTTTCATTATAATTGATACGCCTATAAAATCCCCATCTCACGGACTTGCACGGCGCAATGGTAAAAGTTGCTCCCTATACACCTAACCTGGACAAGCCAGAAAAGTACTAAGATATTAGTATCAAGATTTGCATGACCGGAATTGTAATATTCTGCCAAAAAACACACGAACATCACTGATAAAACACTATGTTTTTTTTAGAAGTGACCTGAAAAAAGCCTCATTGAGGGATATTGCCTTTAGTTTGTTGTTTTAACTAGATTCATTATACATCGCGGAGGCGCTGAGACGCAGAGATTTTTATCAATTGGGAGTTGAGATTGTTCTTTGGTAAATACAGATTGTTTCAAAATATTTCAATGTGTCTCCATTTATCTCTAAGTGTTTCCATCTATTTCCCCCTCCCTCTAACTTCTGACCTCTATCCTCTTTATATTTCCATCTAATTTGAACAACATGTTTGCAAAAATTACTACCTAAGCGCCTAACAACCAAGAACAGCTCACAACTCACTACCCTCCGTTATCTACTAACTGTTAACTGCTCACTGTTCACTGTTCACTGTTCACTGTTCCCTGTTCCCTGTTAACTGTTCACTGTTAATTGCAAACTGCTAACTGCCAAAACCTACTCCTTATAACCATAATACTCGGTAGAATAATAACCATACCCCTTCTCCTTAGAATTCACATCATTGAGAATAATACCCAACGATTTCACATTCTCTGACATCAGATTATGCAAGGTATGCCCCATATGCTCTTTATTGGTGTGATTCACCCGAACAACATACAGGTGGCAGTCGGAATAATCCATCAACATACGGCCGTCAGCCACTAGCCCCACAGGAGGCGAATCTATGATTATCACATCAAACTCTTTACGTAACCTGTCAAACAATACAGATGTTCGTTCCCCTTCTATCAATTCGGAGGGATTAGGGGGAACAGGGCCGGCAGGAATGACAAAGAGATTATTCATTCCTGTATTAAAAATAATATCCTCAAATGCCTGCTGACCGGATAAGTAATTGGAAAGTCCGGCATGGTTTTTCAAATCAAATATTTCTGTCAAACGAGGTTTGCGCATATCAAAGCCCAGTAAAACCGTTCGTTTGCCTGAAATACTAAAAACACATGCCAAATTCTGCGCACAAAATGTTTTTCCTTCCCCGGTATTAGTACTGGATACCGAAATCACCTTTGATTCATCCGTACAATTCATGAACTTAATCTTCGTCCTAAGCGATCTAAAGGATTCACTAATGATGGTATGAGGATGATTGTGAATAACATCTTGGGAGCTGGTATGATTATGCATGATTACTCCCATTAGCGGTAATTGCGGGAATAACTGTTCCAGATCATCCTTGCCTCGTATTTTATTATTTAAAAGCTCCCTGATCACGATAAAAGCCCCTGGTAACAACAAACCAATCATGAAAGCTTTACTGTAGTTATTCTTTTTATTGGGGGATACGATATATGATATAGTGGGCGTATCCAGGATCTCATTGTCCGGCGTATTGGATGCCTTTGTAATCTGATTTTCCGAATGTTTTTGCAGCAGAAACGTATATATGGCATCATTCAATTTATATTTCCGGTCAATATCATAATAGTGTTTCTCCAACTCAGGCAATTGATTCATCTTCGCATCCAGGCTCAGGAGCGATCCTTTTAACTCATTCTCCTGAAGTTTAATATCATTCAAAACCTGTTGAATCGCCTTGTGGAGATTTGTCTCTGTAAGGGTCACCTTGCTGGCCAGATTTTGTATATATGGATTCGTTCCTTCAGCATTATCCTTGATAAGCTCATACTCTTCCTTCAGAGAAAAAAGTTGTGTAACCAATTGATTCACCAAACCATTACTCTCATCAGAAACAGCCAACATCATGAAATTATCTATATTAAAATCCGTCTCCAGTTTCTCATCAAGATAATTGAAGTAGTCTTTCCTGATTTGTAACAGTTTCAAATCTTTTTCAATATCATAATACTGATCTGCCAACTTGGAAGAGTATTCAGAAGGCACCATGAAACGGTTTGACTTTCGATATGTCATCAACTCATTTTGAACTTTCTCTAATGAATCAGCCACACTAACCAATTGCTTTTTAATAAAGGTCAGGGAGCGGGTGGCCATATCGTTTTTACGTTCCAGGTTATTCTCCATAATCACCTCACTCAAAACATCCAAAAACCGGATTAATTTTCCTGGTGTAGTCCCGGTTGCGCTAATAAACAAGATGGAAGAGCCTTCCCGGAAAGGAGAAACGCCCAACCGCCCCCGGTACTCACCAGCCAGGCTGGCATGAGAGCGAAACAGGAAATAATAATCGACACCCGGTTGACACGGCCGGGTACTCCCCTTAGTGATTTTAAAAGAGAAACTATCATGGTGTATGGTCTCCCCCCAGGTTATCTCCTTTTCAAATTGTAAGTTTCCACAATATCCAACATCTTTCTGACTGCTATAATCATGTAACCGTCCTCCTTCAGTAGAAACCTTTACCAACAATTTCTCAGGACTAATACAGGTCACATGAATAGGTACATTCAATAACTGGGGATGAATGGAATCAAAAGTAACACGGAAAGGCGACTGGTTATAAACCTCAGTATCTTTAATACGTCCATGCGTAAAATAGGACACCCCGAAATCAAGACGATCAATGGCCTTTTTAACAATCCGATAGGACTTTATAATAAAGGTTTGATTTTCAATGTTACGAACTTCAGGAGACAAGCCAAAACCTTCCATTAAACCCGACTGGGTAATTGTTCGGTCCTGAGAACTCTTTAATAAAATGGTCGCCGAAGCCCGGTAAACAGGTATGGTATACCGATGATAAATATAAACTCCACCTAAACACAACGGAACTGAAATAATAAAAAGATACCAATTGTGCAGCAATAGGTTGATTATTCGTTTCATATCAAATAATCCATCGCCACCTGATGATTTCTTTATTACGTATGGTTGATGGTTTTCAGTTTGCTCCTCCATGTATTGTCTTTTTTGCCCTCCAAATATAGCTTTTTTTTGCCGAGTGACCTTTTCAGGGCCTCATTCAGGCATCTCTGGTCCCTGAATAACGACTATGGAACATACCTGTCACAATTTGAACTAAAACCGGATATACAGTTTGTGGTTAGATACACTCATCAGAAGTCTATATCCTACAACCCGAACGACAAGTTATACATTTTCCATCTATACAAACTACCATCATCGAACATCAGAAGTATCAAATAAAACACAAGTGCGGACATATGCCTGCAGGTCAATTTCCAGCTGACATAACTACTCCATTCAAAATAACTATATCTAACTCATTTGAAAGAACTATCTATTGTTTTGAATAAGTCACCAGATCCGGATCAAGATTAAAATAAAGGCATAGTCCTCTCCCACCAACTTTGGGCCGCGGTGGGAAAGCATGGTTATTCATTGATGAAATAGTTGTTAAATAAACATCAGGCCCATGTGAGCCATTACCGGCTACATGGGCCTGATTTCTTTCGTTGCTCACACATTATTTGGTGGATTACGATAAAGGAACTGTCCTTTTAATTTCTCCGGATAGACCGACTCTCCGTCATAGGCCATGCTTCCATTCACAAACACAAACTCGGCACGCCCTCTTAATTTCTGACTTTTACCCTGTGGTTCATGCTTTTGGGGATAAGAACAATACAAATTCCTTTCATAATCTGGATCCCAAATCACTATATCGGCATCCGACCCAGCCCTCAACAGTCCTTTACGGGGGTACAATCCCATTACCTTAGCCGGCCGGGAGGAGACCATGGAACAGAAATCGGAGATGGTAATATGCCCATTGGCTACGCCGGAAGTAAACAACATGGACAGAGAATATTTAAGCAGGAAGAATTGATCGGGCCGGTTATAGACTTGTCCCTGGTGCTGCAGATCATCGATAACAAGGTTGAGCGAAGGACGGGCTATTAGAAAACCATCTTTCTGTAACAAATACCACAATTGATCAGCCGGAATGAGGTTTAAAAGCCCGGCCAATGGAAAACCCGATAACATACTTTTATCATCCAGGGAAAAATTAACATGATCACCCACATAACAAGGCAAGGTTAATTCTGCCAGTACACTCCCTTTCTTCTGGGCTTCCTGAATTAGTTCCAGTTCTTCACTAAAGGAGATATTTAAGAAAAGAGCCCGGCAACCGGCATCCACTACTCTTTCTAAAGCTAGTTTCAAATTCTTCAAATGCTGTAATATGGCTCCCTTAAACTCGCGATGCCGCCCTATGTATCCACTGCCATCACCAAGGGGTATCTGAATTTCAAATACCAACAGCAAATCTAAGGTCTTTGCTGTTGTCAGAATACTATTAAATACATCTTCTTTAAGAGATGGTCCCATCGGCCACTTGATAATAAACGAGGTAATTCCTTCATTGACGTAACATTGACTCATTTCACGGCCGGAAAAAAAACGCCATCCCTGGGTAGCCAGGTGAAACCCATAATCCAACATCGTTTGAGCCGCTCGTTTTTTATGTTGCTCTATTTCCTCAAAACAATCAGTATGCGGCAAAGGCTCCAGCATTTCAATCATACTGGTTGTTCCGCTCAATAATTCAGATTGCACTAACCGAATGATTTTATCGGGTGAGGTGAGACCAGGTTCCGAAAAAGAACGAAACGTATCAATGGCACCTGGCAGAATGTATTTCCCCAGGGCATTAATTACCGGCGTTTCAGGATCCGGGCGCTTAATACCTTCCCGGATCTCTAATATCTTATTGTTGCCTATTAGTAAATCGGATTTAAAAACTTTGTCTGCCGTAACAATCTGGCCATTTCTGATGAGTACATAATTCATGGGATAGTGGTTTAGTATGGTCTCTAAAATTAGACAAATCATTTTTCTTTTTCACGTAAGGACGCTAATGATTTAGTTTTTCATCTATCTCTCGCCAAGTCGCCAAGTCGCCAAGACGCTAAGGGTTTAATACAATAACCGGCATATACCTTCTTTTTCCTCTGCGGCTTCGCGCCTTTGCGAGAGAATACTCTTTTTTCTCACGCCAAGCCGCTATGACATTAATACAATAACCGCCCACAAGAGAAGATGCGGTGGAATAAAGGAAATGATTAGCTTTGCAGGCTTAAATTTAAAATGAATGTGGTTTTTATTTGCTTTAGGTTCGGCCCTGTTTTTAGGCGTTTATGATGTTTTTAAAAAATTATCGGTTAACGACAATGCCGTTCTACCGGTTTTGTTTTTCAGCACACTAACCAGTGCTTTACTGTTTATCCCTCTACTAGTCGGATCCTACTTTGAGCTCATCCCTACCAACCATCTTTTGTATATTCCACCCATCACCATGAAGGAACACTTGCTGATTTCATTGAAAGCAGCCATTGTACTTATCTCATGGATCTTTTCCTTCTTTGCCCTGAAACACCTGCCCATCACCATTGTATCACCCATTCGGGCCACCGGACCGCTGTGGACGTTGATTGGCGCAATCATCCTATATGGCGAAAAACTATCCATGTTACAATGGTCGGGAATGGCCATCACCCTGTGCTTCTTCTTCCTGTTTTCCACGGCCGGAAAGCGCGAAGGCATCTCATTCACAAAAAACAAATGGGTCTGGTTCATCATTTTGGGCACACTAGCGGGCACAGCCTCGGGACTGTATGATAAATTCCTGATCAGAGAGATCCATCGAATGGCAGTGCAGAGTTACTTCTCCATATACCAGGTGGTCCTGATGACACCGATTATCTTTTTATTATGGTGGCCCAATCGTCAAAGATTAACCCCATTCAAATGGCGCTTCACCATCCCATTAATTGGCTTATTCCTGGTGATTGCCGATTTCTTCTATTTCTACGCCCTAAGTTACCCCGACTCTATGATTTCAATTATTTCGGCCCTTCGCCGTGGCAGTGTCATCATTGCCTTTTCATTTGGAGCCTTCTTATTTAAAGAGCGTCACATCGCTATGAAAGCGCTTTATCTGGCAGGGATAATGTTAGGTATCCTGTTTTTGGTATTTGGCAGCAGGTGAGATTAAAGGGTTAGAAGTTAGAGGCTGGAGGTTAGGCGCTTTTACCAACATGTTGTGCAAATTGGATGGAAATATATAGATAGAGAAGATAGAGGTCAGAAGTTAGAGGGGGAAATAGATGGAAACACTTAGAAATACTTGGAGACACATTGAAACAGATGGAAATATTTTGAAACAACCTGTACTTACCATTGTCAACCTCAAAGAACCATCTCCTCCTCCCTATTGATGAAAAATACCGGCGTCGCAATGCCTCCGCGGTATATAATGAATTTTGTTGGTCCTGTCAAAACCAACAACTAAAGGTAACACCCCTCGAAGAGGCTTTTTTTCAAGATACGTCTGAAAAAATATAGGCGCTTAGGGAGCAACTTTTACCAACATGTTGTGCAAATTGGATGGAAATATATAGATAGAGAAGATAGAGGTCAGAAGTTAGAGGGGAAAATAGATGGAAACACTTAGAAATACTTGGAGACACATTGAAACAGATGGAAATATTTTGAAAAAATCTGTACCTACCATTGTCAACCTCAAAGAACCATCTCCTCCTCCCTATTGATGAAAAATACCGGCGTCGCAATGCCTCCGCGGTATATAATGAATCTTGTTGGTCCTGTCAAAACTAACAACTAAAGGCAACACCCCTCGAAGAGGCTTTTTTTCAAGATACTTCTAAAAAAATATTAACAGGTAAAACGCCCATGACACAGAATATTGAACATACCCGACGGATACGCTTTGCGCGGTAATTTGCAGACTTGCAAATTGCCGGATATGCTTTGCGCAGCAATTTACAAACCTGCAAAATGCCGGATACGCTTTGCGCAGCAGTTTGCAAACTTGTAAAACGACGGATATGCTTTGCGCAGCAATTTGCAGACTTGCAAATCGCCGGATACGCTTTGCGCGGCAATTTACAAACTTGCAAAACGCCGGATATGCTTTGCGCAGCAATTTGCAAACCTGCAAAACGCCTGATATGCTTTGCGCAGCAATTTGCAAACCTGCAAAACGCCGGATACGCTTTGCGCAACAATTTGCACTTCCACCCCTTATTACTTTGACCATCGAATAAGCACAAACTATTTTTCAATTAATCACAAAAACGTAACGACCTATTGAGCCTAAACTTTTAATAAATTACCTGCAACAAGAACAAAATATTACAAAATCCAAGATTCTTTCACAGGATTTTATTTCTTTTGACAACTAAGACTACGGATACACACCTCTAATTCTTAATCTATGAATCGTAAATTAACTGCTTTTCTGGCAATTGTAGCACTTATTATATTTGGTTATGCCATGTATTCATGGTTAGCCGGCATGAAAACACCTCCTAAGAAAGCCCTCCCACCACAACTTAACAGGTATGTAAAAGCCAAAACTGTGAAATACGAAAATCTTCCCGGAGTAATCGAAACATCTGGCCGTTTGCGGGCCTTCGATGAAGTGGTGATTAGCTCTGAGGTATCCGGCCGATTAACGCGTGGCCAGCACCTTTTTAAAAGCGGACAGGCCTTTCGTAAAGGCGATCTGATAGCTGTGGTGGAAAACGATGAGTTTATTTTTCAGCTGAAAGCCCGAAAAAGTAAGTTTTTAAAAGCCGTTGCAGGGATCCTGCCCGATTTGAAAATTGATTTTCCGGCCTCCTATGAAAATTGGATGCATTTCTTTGAGTCGGTAAAAATTGAACTACCGCTCCCCCAGCTACCGAAAACCAACTCCTCGAAAGAGCGCATTTTCATGGCTACCCGAAATGTATTAAATGACTACTATGCCATTAAGAGTGATGAAGTACGCCTGAGTAAACATCAAATCAGAGCACCCTTTGATGGTACCATTAAAAAGGTAAACCTGCAGATAGGCTCGGTGGTAAATCCGGGAACCAAACTGGCTATTTTCACCCGCACTGACCTGTTTGAAATAGAAGTACCGGTGGACGAAAAAAATATCAATCTTTTAAAACTAGGTGCCAACGTGGAGGTGATGGATAATGAGGGTAACATCAACCGGACGGGCAACATTTCAAGGATTGGCGGCGTAATCAACCAGGCAACACAAAGCGTTAGTGTATATGTGGTAGTAAAAAAATCAAAAGAGATGCCGCTTTTCGATGGCATGTACCTGCCGGTTAGAATTAACGGCTCTACGGTTAACCAGGTCATGGAAATTCCAAGAAACGCCGTCTTTAATGGCAACCAGGTGTATTTACTAAAAGCTAAACAACTTCAAAAAGCCACTATCCATATCTCTAAGATCAATAAGGAGACACTCTATTTTAACGGGATAAAAGAGGGTGAAGAGTTGGTGATGGAGCCCGTTTTAGGCATCACCGAAACCTCCCGCTTTGAGATCATCCGATAATCAGCCTTGACATTACATTATGCGAAAATTAATAGAAACGTTTGTAAAATATCCCTTTTATGCCAACCTGATAGTGGTGGTATTAATAGGAGCCGGCTGGGCCAGTTTTTCGTCCATGAAAAAAGCCTTCTTCCCGGAACGCCCAACCCGCGAAGTATACATATCAGTCGCTTACCCCGGTGCTTCACCCAAAGAGATGGAAGAGGGCATCACCATGCGTATCGAGGAGGCCATCAGAGGCCTTCCCGGTATAAAAGAGATGAACTCTACCTCATCGGAAAACTTTTGCCGGGTGGCCATTGAAACAACCGGGCAATATGCCATCGATGAAATGCTGCAGGAGATAAAGAATGCGGTGGATGGCATCACCAGTCTCCCGGTAGATGCCGAACGCCCTATTGTCTATAAACGACGTTCCACAACACCGGCTATTCGACTGGGTCTCTCCGGCTCAGCCGACCTAATGACATTAAAACAGCTGGCCTACCAGATAGAAGATGATTTCCTGGCTTCCGGTTACATTAGCCAGATAAATATGGGTGGGTTCCCCTCCACTGAGATTTCTGTTGAGATTTCCGAAGAAAACCTCCTCCGCTATAACCTGACACTAAAAGACGTTAGTGCAGCCATTGCCCGTACCAACCGGGATATTTCAGGCGGACAGGTAAAAAACAAACAGCATTTCATGATTATCCGGGCCCGCAACCGGTCGGTCAATGCGGCCGACATCGGTAACATCGTTATCCGGGCCGATGCCAATGGCAGCATGGTGCACATAAGGGATATCGGAAAGGTAAAAATCCAGTTTGAGGATGTGCCCAGAACAACCTTGTTAAACGGAGAAAATGCCATTAGTATATCCATTAACAAGCTTATCTCCGAGGATCTGGAAGAGATATCGGAATATGTCAATGAATATGTGGATGAATTCAATGCCAGGTACAACAATGCTCACATTCATGTGACCTTCGATTTCCTGGACATGTTGCACAGTCGTATTAATTTACTTTACTCCAATGGGCTTATCGGATTAGTACTGGTAGTAATCATCCTGGCTTTATTCCTTAGTTTTCGCCTGTCCTTGTGGGTGGCCTGGGGCATCCCGTCATCATTCCTGGCCATGTTTGTGGTGGCCAACATGTATGGCATCACCATCAACATGATTTCGTTGTTTGGTATGATACTCGTAGTGGGAATATTGGTGGACGACGGCATTGTGATAGCGGAAAATATCTTTTCGCACTTCGAAAACGGTAAAAGCCCCATGAAAGCAGCCGTAGACGGCACCATGGAAGTACTGCCAGCGGTAACCACATCGGTTATCACCACCCTGCTGGCCTTCTCCCCCCTCCTGTTTATTGAAGGATCAATGGAGTTTCTATATGAAATGGCCTTTGTGGTGGTCTTCAGTCTTGGCTTCTCACTCATCGAGGCCTTCTTTGTATTACCCACACACATTGGAACACCCCATATCCTCAAGCGCAATACAAAAGATGTCAGCCTGGGAAACAAAATACGCAACCAGTTAGAAAGCATGGTCTTTTTCCTTCGTGAAAAACTCTATGGAAAACTACTCAGGGGCATAATTCACTGGCGGTATGTCGCCCTCTTTGTGCCGGTAACACTGATATTAATCACTGCCGGTCTTTTTAACGGGGGCTTCATTGCATCCACCTTTTTCCCAAATATTCCACCGGATAATTTCAATGTGAATGTTTCGTTTACTCCCGGCGAAGGAGAACAACAAACCTATGAAACACTGCAACATTTTGAAAAAGTAGTCTGGCAAGTAAATGAAGAACTGAAAGAGACCTACAACGACACCAGTGATTATATCATTTATACCTTCCTGACCCTGGGAAGTGCTTTCGATGGCCAGGAATCAGGCAGTCACGCCGGGCATGTGGCCGTGAACCTGCGTAACATGGAAAACAGCCCCATCTCCACATTTGAAATTGCGGCACAAATTCGTGAAAAGATCGGTAGCATTCCCGAGGCAGAGAAATTCTCGGTAGCCGGTCGTAATCGCTGGGGCAGTCCCGTGGCCATAAGTTTACTGGGCTCCAACCTCGATGAATTATCCATCAGCCGGGATGTGCTAATGGATGAACTAAAGAAAATGACCCAGCTAACGGAAGTTGTCGACAACAACCCATTGGGCGCCCAGGAGATCAGGCTAAAGCTAAAGTCCAAAGCCTACTTCCTTGGCCTGGATTATTTCACTATCCTCAATCAGATACGGAATGGCTTCTTTGGAGCACAATCACAAAGGCTGCAATTGGGAAAAGATGAACTGCGCGTGTGGGTGCGTTATCCGCCCTCCGACCGCCAGGAGATAGGCCAGCTGGAAGAGATTAAGATAAAAACACCCCAAGGGGATTATCCGTTACGAGAGGTGGCGGACTATAAACTGGCCCGTGGGCCTGTGAGCATTCATCGATACAACGGCAAACGCGAGATTCGTGTAGATGCCGATCTGGTGGATCCATATGCGCCTGTCCCGCCCTTGCTGGCCACAATTCAGGATTCCATCATGCCTAAAATAACCAGTCAGTTTCCCGGTGTCCGGTATGTATTCCAGGGACAGCAAAAAAATGCCGCCGAGTCACAGCGCTCCATGATGAAATATTTTATTCCGGCCTTTATCCTTATAGCCATCGTCATCATGATCCATTTCAGGTCTTTCGGCCAGGGACTGATCATTTTATCCATGGTACCACTGGGTTACCTGGGAGCCTCCTGGGGACACTGGATACATAACATTCCAGTATCCATGCTCAGTGTGTGGGGGATGGTCGCCCTTTCGGGCGTCATCGTAAACGACGCGGTTGTCTTTCTGGCCAAATACAATTCACTCCTGGCCAAAGGTGAAACCGTGAAAGAGGCGGTATACAAAGCAGGCATCGCGCGTTTCAGGCCTATTGTGCTAACCACGTTGACCACCACCATTGGCCTCTTCCCCATCATCTTTGAAACCAGCCGTCAGGCACAATTCCTTATTCCCATGGCAGTGGCATTGGCCTACGGTGTATTTTTCGGTACCAGTTTTATCCTGACCATCTTTCCTACCCTCATATTATTCCTGAATGACCTCAGGGTATGGTTTAAATGGGCCATAAAAGGGGTTAAACCATCTAAGGAAGAAGTGGAGAAAGCCAACATATATAAAAACCGCATCATTCAGTAAAATAATCTGATCACCATGAGTTTCATAAAAATAATGAGATCGACCCTGTTATTACTTTTCATCCTGTTTTTTTCGAACAACAGAGAAACAGCCATTGCTCAGGATGCATTGTCCCTACCGGAAGCTATTATTCGCGGGTTGGAAAACAATTATAAAATCCGGATAGAAAAAAGCAGAACCACCATTGCCACAAAGCAAAACACCTGGGGTGCTGCCGGGGCCTATCCGTCCATATCGCTCAACGGCGCTTTTAATAACTCCTTTGACGATCGCCTGGGAGAAAATAACGAAACAGGCCTTTTAAAAGGGGGCATAGCCCTGAACTGGACCCTCTTTAACGGATTTGCCGTGAGGATACGCAAAGATCAACTGGCCATCCTGGAAGAGGTATCAGCAGGGAATGCGGTGTTGGTGATTGAAAACACCATCCAGGCCATTGTCCTCAGCTACCACAAAATATTATTGGAAAAAGAACGGTTAAAGGTACTCCAACAGGTGATGCAACTCTCGAAAGATCGTTACGATTATATCCAAAACAGGGTGGATATGGGGGCTGGTAGCACTTATGAAGCGCTACAGGCAAAAAATGCATGGTTGACCGACAAATCATTGTTCATCAACCAGGAGATGGTCTTCCGCAGTTCAAAACGTGAATTGGGTTACCTGCTGGCCGATCCCCAACTGATGAATTATGACCTGACCGACTCGTTAAACACCGTGGATGCCTCCTACAGTCTCGATGCCTTGAAAGAGAAGATGACAGCCTATAATCAAACATTGAAGAATCAGTACCTCAACCTGATGATTCTTCAAAAGCGAACCGCCCTGGAACAGAGCGGCCGCTATCCTTCTGTCAGCCTGAACGGGGGCGGGGATTACTCACACTACCCCGAGGCCTTGAACAACAGTGAAAGCATTAAAAACCTGAGCGGCTCCTATTCGGCTTATGCCAATCTATCGCTTCGCTATAACCTGTTCAATGGCAACCAGGTGAACCGGAATATCCAAATTGCTAAAATAGAGGAAGAGATCGGTGAAACACAGCTTGAGGATATCCGTCATCAGCTGTCCAACCAACTAATCGACCTGTACGATCTGTTTGAAGTAAGAAAAGAACTGGCCCACATTGCCAATGAAAACCTTAAAACAGCTGAATTGAATTTGCAGATATCCACCGATAAATATAAAAACGGCGTCATCAACTCGTTTAACTTCCGGGATGTTCAGAAAACCTACCTGCAAACAGCCCTCAGTGAACTGAACGCCATTTACCAACTAATTGCCAGCCATGTGGACCTCATCAGAATCACAGGCGGAATAATTACGGAATATGACACACAATAGATCGTTAGATTTTAGATGTAAGTTTCAAGAATGATTCCGTTCACGCGGAAAGGCTGCTGATTCAATTAAACGGGTTCACAATGTGTCTGATTTATTTTTTTTAGGTGCTTAGGCTGCAACTTTTACCAACTTGTTGTTCAAATTGAAAGTTCAATAATTCATTAAGCTTTAGTAATCGTTTGATAATTATTTCATCAATCAGACTGTTATGCGTTTTTCAATGGGTTAGGATTGTTATTTTTTGGCGTCCTGCCTCGCTTCGGGCTCGCCACCGCGCTTTCCGTTTCTACTCCTCGCTATCCCTTCCCGCCCATGCCAACGCCTCGCTGTGGGGTATCCACTGCAATCGCTGGCCGAAAACAATCTACAGTTAGCAGTTGACATCAATCTAAAATCTAACAATCTCTTGTCTTGTCAAAGCAAACAACTAAAGGCAACATCCCTCAAAGAGGCTTTTTTTCAGAATTCTTCTGAAAAAACATAGTGTCTTACTGGTCAATAGTTCGTTAAACTTTTGTAAGCAATTGAAAAACAACTTCTATTTATCTAATAGACGAAATTATTAATGGTCTAAAAATGGGAGTAATGTAAATCAGTCTAATGTCTATTATCTAAAATCTAACGATCTATTGACGGGTGATATTGGTGTATTTATTGGCAAAATATTTTGGCGAGCAGTAAATCATCTTGATACTTTGTACTTGATACTTTTTACTTTTCTGGCTTGTCCAGGTTAGGATTCCCTTTCAAAAACATTGTGTACCTCTATGCCAAAAAAATCCCCTGCTAGTTTGACTGGCAGGGGATTCTGGTAAAATATTTTATCCTATTGATCAAACGAAAAGGTAGATTTTCCATACAGTCGTTCATCTCTATCCAGCGACTTCTTAAGAAAAAAGTAACCAAATACACCGGCAATAATGGAACCCATAAAGATGCCTATTTTAGCCTGATTTAATACCGGAATGGAATCATACGACAGGGTAGCTATAAATAGGGACATGGTAAAACCAATTCCTCCCAAAAAGCCTAGTCCGATAAATGTCCGCCAGGATGTTTTATGCGGTTTCACAGCAAATTTAAGCTTCACTGCCAACCAGGAAAAAAGACTAATCCCAAGCACTTTTCCAAATACCATACTAAAAGCGATGCCAACACTTAGCATGGAGAAAAAAGTTCCCGTTTGTTGAATATGGGCCCCGTGGTAATGTAATATTATAACCCCTGCGTTTGACATGGCAAAAAGCGGCAGGATAACGTAATTAACAAAACCGGACAATTGGTGCTCAATCATCTGCAGCGGGCTCTGCACCTTTTTAGACAAGGCTTCTACCATATCAATGGCGGCCAGTTGCCGGTGGGTTAGCACAATTTTATCTTCCTTATTATGGGTAGAAAACTCGGAAAGAGCATTTTTAATTCTCGGAATATATTCATTCACCTTTACTTTTGGTCGGGCCGGAATGGTGAACGCCACCAATACCCCTGCAATGGTCGCATGCACGCCTGAGAACAAAAATAAAACCCAGATGACGAACCCAAGGCTGACATACAATCCCAGGTTCTGCACATTCCGTCTGTTCGCAATGACCAGAACCATTAACAAGGCAAAAGAAATAATCAAAAACAGCCAATTTATCTGCTTGCTGTAAAAGATGGCAATCACCAACACAGCGCCCAGGTCATCAACAATAGCAAGAGCGGTAAGAAACACTTTCAAGCTCAATGGAACACGCTTGCCCAGAAGCGACAAAATACCAATTGAAAACGCTATATCAGTCGCCATAGGAATGGCCCACCCATGCCCCGCTTCTCCCTTTGCGCCAAAAGCCTGAAATATGGCAATGGGAATAATCATTCCTCCTATGGCAGCAAATATTGGCAGGGCAGCCTGTTTCAACGAACTAAGTTCCCCCGCCAGCAGTTCACGCTTAATCTCCAGACCAACCACAAAAAAGAAGATGACCATTAATCCATCGTTGATCCAATGAATAATATGCATATCCAGAAGAAAACCATGAAAGCCAATTTCGAAATGACTCTCTTCCCAAATCCATTCGTAATATTCCTGTAGTGGAGAATTTGCCCAGATAAGGGCGACAATAGTGGTAAACATCAATAACATACCACCACCCGACAAAAACCTGAAAAACTGTTGAAACGGTGATACTAAAACATTCTTAAGCAATAAAGTGTTTCTTTTTCCCATTTTTATAGTTAATTAAGTGCCTTTTAAAAATTTCGTTGCTGTTTCTAACTTTTCGATACTTCCCACATCAAACCAATGATATTCGTCGGGTAACAAATAGCCATGAATTGCATTCGTGCCTGCTAAGTTGAGATATGATTTTACAATGGAAAAGTTACCGGGACGCCCCAGCTTATTCAAAATATCAAAATCAACAATGTGAATACCGCAAAAACCATAAGAGTTATAGTTATTACATTCCCGGGATTCTATTTTTTCCCCTGTCTTGATATTCTCCCATCCTACCATTTGTTTGGAAGGATCAAATAATAAATAACGCGAAGTCTTCCGTTGTTTGACTAACAAGGTGGCTAATCGATCTGAAGTAAAATGATCGTTAATCATTTCAGTCAGATTGAAATCACAAATGATGTCGGCATTATAGAGAATAATAGGCTGTCCGGGAATAAAGAGCGAAGAGGCATTTAACAAACCACCTCCCGTATCTAACAAATGTTCCCGCTCATCGGAAATAAGGATTTCACAATCCCCCCAATCATTACCCTTAATGTAGTCTTCAATCTGCGATGCAAAATGATGCACATTAACAACGATCCGCTTTATACCAGCCGATCGTATCTGCGATATGGCATACCAAAGCAATGGTTTCCCGAAAAGCTCAACCAATGCTTTAGGTTTATTATCTGTTAATGGCTGCAGCCTGGTTCCTAATCCGGCCGCAAAAATCATAGCGTTTAATTCTTGTGTTTTACTCTTTCCTGTTCTGTTCATTTTTCCCTGCACTCTCTATTCGTTTTTAGAAACCTTAGCCAGCATATATGCGGCAGCAGGTGCTAAAAATATAAGCGCAGTAAAAATAAGCATTGTCTTTAGTAATACCCACAAATTTAAGCCATATAAATTAACCGCCACCAGAATAAGCAGCAATCCAAGCGACGAAACCTTTGTAAGAGTGTGCATTCGGGAAAATAAATCTTTTAACCGAAGCATTCCAATGCCGGCGATTAAACTAATCACGGCACTAAACACTAACAATAATCCAATAATTATATCAATCATCTTTTTTCAGGCTTTTTTGAAGAAAACGAGCAATAATCATCGTCCCAAGCGACAAAACAAAAGCAACTACTAAAACAATATCCAGATATATTAATTGTCTGGATATAAAAATATCCATTAAAACGATAGACATAATTATAATGGAAACATGGTCTAGCGCAACAACCCGATCAGACAGTGAAGGTCCTTTAAAAAGCCGGATTAACGGAAAAATCATGCTAATGGTCAGAATTGAGATTGACACAATGGCACAGTAATACAAAAAACTACTTGTTTCCATGATTAAAAAGCTTTACGAATTAATTCCTCCAGTTTCTTACATGTTTTCACCGTGTCAGCTTCATCACTCATATCTACCAGGTGAATTGTCAATATTTCATTGGACGGATCAATATCGATACTGAGGGTTCCCGGAGTCATACTGATGAGATTAAAGAGGGCCACCTTATGCCAATCCTTCTTTAACCCGGTTTTAAAAGTAATCTCTCCCCCGTTAATTGATCGGGCCCTGGTAAGTATTACCCACGACAGAAGCATCCCCGACACCACAATCTTTGTCAGGTAAAACAACCAAAAATAGATATAATGAAACAGTTTCATAATCATACATTCAAAACAAATCGGATATATTTTTCAGGCGAAAGCAAATCGGCGGCCGCCTCCGTACAATAATCAATGATGGGGACACCGAATATCCCCATTAAAACAGACATAAGGGCTAAAATACCTGAAGCCGTTACCATCAACCTTTCATCACCGGCTATAGTAAAACTTTTTACGCCTTCTTTAACCGGCTTCCAAAATACTTCAATCCATATTTTCAACATGGAAAAAAGAGTAAAAATTCCCACAAAAAGCGCCACAAGGGAAATAAACAGATGGTGTGCCTCAATGCCCGACTTTATCAATGAATATTTCCCTATAAACCCACTTAAGGGAGGCAAGCCGGCTAAACTAAAAGCAGATATTATAAACAACACACTCCATACCGGACTTTCCTTGAAAACATCCCCCAGATTTTTCAGATCAAGCGTACCCTTTCGTTTGTGAACCCATCCGGCCACCAGGTAAGTATTCGTTTTAGCAAACATGTTATGCCCTAAAAAGAAAAGGGCACCGGCCAGACCACTTAATGTAAAAAAACCCAGTCCAATAACCACGTAACCCACTTGGGATATGATGTGAAATGATAACTTTTTTCGAAAATCAAATTGCGACGAAGCAGTAAACACACCAATCACCATTGAAACCGTTCCAACCCCGAGTATCCATGGATTCCAGAAAGCACTATTATGATAGAGGATCAATGTATAAAACCGAATTAACGAGTAAATGCCCACTTTTGTCAATAGTCCGGCAAAGAGGGCCGATACCACCGGAACAGGAGTATGATAAGAAGCCGGCAGCCAAAAGAAAAAAGGAAACAAAGCCCCTTTTATAGCAAAACCTACCACAATGAGCACTAACGAAGGATTAAGAATGACTTTGGCATCCCCCAGCTGACTAATTTTATTGGACAAATCAGCCAGGTTTAAGGTTCCCATTTTTCCATACAATAAACCTATGCCGGCCACAAAGAAAAACGATGAGATAAGATTCAGGATCAGATATTTTATTGCGCCTTCCAGTTGAGGCTGTTCCCCCCCATGACTCATCAATATGAATGATGCCATGAGCATCACCTCAAACCATACATATAGATTAAAAAGATCACCGGCAATAAAACTCCCATTTACCCCAATAATTATCCCAAAGAGAAATTGAAAATAACCTCGCTCCAGCCGGGGACGATCAACCGATTGTAAAGAAAACAAGACGATAGAAACAGCTACAATCGCAGTAATAAGTAATAAAAAAGCACTCATCCGGTCGGCCACCAGGGTAATACCAAAAGGGGCCGGCCAGGATCCGGGAGATACTTTAATCATTCCTACATGACTTATTTTATAGATAAGATTAACCGCATTGACTAAATTACCGCCTACGGTCAACAAGGCCAGCACTTTTTTCCACTTTAAAGGGAAAGGGAAAAAACCAACAATAATGTAGAGAAGGGGAAAAAATATAAAACCAAAAAGTATCATCGCTGATCAGTGTTTTTAAGCCGATCTAAATCGTCGGTGCCAGTTACTTTATAATATTTGTATTTAAGTGCCAATGTATAAGCGGCAATTCCCAATCCAATAACAATGGCCGTAAGTATTAAAGCCTGGGGCAACGGATCGGTTATATTCGATTTATCTACCACCACCTCATCCTGAAGGATACTTATTCCACTGCGGGTAATCCCTCCGGCCAAAAAGATGACTAGATTAGTTGCATTACTCAGCACAAACACACCTAATATTAATTTAACAATACTTCGCCGCAGTAAAAGGTAAACACCACAGGCATAAAGTAATCCTATAAAAATGGCTAATACTAATTCCATCTGAGAACCTCCATGATATTTATAATGATAGCTGTAATCATTCCAAAAACAACCAGGTAAACCCCCATATCAAACAGAAATGGTGTACCCAAATGTATATCCTCGATAACAGGTAGTGGGATATCAATCCATAAACCTGTTAAAGGTTGACGCCCGGTAAAAACGGAAATAACAGTACTTAAAGCAGAGAAAAAAAGCCCGCCACCTATATAATACATGGGGGGTAATTTTATTCGCTCCCGGGTTTTTCCGGGTCCATATATGATGGCATAAAAAACAAAACCAATCGCAGCAATAATACCGCCAATAAAGCCACCCCCCGGAGCATTATGTCCACGCCATAACAAGTAGATGGATAAATAGAGCAGTAACCGACTAATCAGGTTTACAATTGTACGGAGGACTATATTATTCATTCTCTCTTTTTTTAATATTCAAACGCAACAAAGCAACCACCCCGGCAGCAGCCAAAGCTAAAACAGTAATCTCGCCCATCGTATCTAAAGCCCGGAAATCAACCAATATCACATTAACAATATTTTTACCATGGGCCAAATTCAGACTATTATTGATAAAATAATCGGAGATGGGTGTTTCTACATTGAAAAAATTAGATTTCAATACCACCATTCCCATCATCCCTCCAGCTAACAGGGCAATAAAAATATCTCTGACACGCGAAGCTTTACTGGAAAAAACAGCAAATACAGGCAGCTTATAAATAACCAGCACAAAAATTACCATAACCAGTGTTTCAACCAGAAATTGCGTGATGGCCAAATCCACTGCACCAAAAAACAAGTAAACCAATCCTATGCCATATCCCACAATTCCCAGTGCCAGAATGGCAGCAATGCGTGAAGATGAAAAAATAGCATAACCAGCAGCAAATGCCATTACTATGAAAAGAATTAATAAATATGACTTTATTGGCTGCAATTGCAATTCAGGTGCAATTCCACTATTTGCAAAAAGATGAACAACAACCAACAAACTTGTAATAACAAAAAAGGTAATAAGATAGTATCGATGGTACCCATGTTGAATCCGGTCTGTTTGACGGGATGCTACCTTCACATAGTTTTTTATCACTTTATCAAAAACATCCGGCAGGTAAAACTTATTCAACCAATTATTGAAACGGGCTACATTAAAAGCCACTTGCTTTCTGAAAATAAAAAGGAGTATTCCGCCACCTACGGTAATAATACTCAGGATCAATACAGCATTGACGCCATGCCAAAGACCCAAATCAACCGCCACCTCCTCGGCTCGAATAAAATAAATGGCATTCTGAAGGTATTTCCCGATGCGAACCGGTGCCAAGCCTAATCCCAAACTGAAAGCAGCCAAAATAACCGGCCCGAAAGAGAGTAAAAAAGACCGGGCATAATGCCCATCAATCGCCACTTTCTTCTTTACCCTGCGATAAGGCCAAAACACCTGGTAGAAGACATAAAATGAGATGCCTACCATAAGCATGTTTGACAAAATGCCAAATACCAAAATAATATTGGAAAAATAGGCCGCCTGCATCTTGGCTCCATATATTAACTCTTTTCCGATAAAGCCTAACATGGGTGGTAGTCCGGCCATCGAAAAGAAGGATAACAGAGCTGCAAATGAGACCAATCCTAAGGGTTTCCATAATTGCCCTAACCTGTCAATATCACGCGTACCGGTGGTTTTATCAATAAGTCCGGCAATCATAAAAAGGGCTCCCTTATACAATCCATGCACCACAAAAAAAACAAGTGCTGCTTTGATTGATTTTGTGGTATCAATCCCTGCCAACAATACCATTATTCCCAATGCACTGATGGTGGTAAAAGCCAGAATACGTTTCAAATCCTTTTCCCCGAATGCCAGCAAAGCCCCTGTAAACATTGTTATACTTCCAAAAAGAGGAAGAACACTATCCCATAGCAGGGTATCCCCAATAAATGGATTAACTCGTAGTAACAAGAAAACACCGGCATTCACCATTGTCGCGGAATGTAAATAAGCACTAACCGGTGTAGGTGCATTCATGGCTCCCGGTAACCAAAAATGAAATGGAAACTGAGCAGATTTTGTAAAAACCGCCAGCACCAAAAAAAGAAAAATTAAGGGATACCGCGTATGCGACGTAATAAGTTCACCCTTATTTAAGAGCTCACTTATCTCATAAGTACCTGCAATGTCACCAATCAATAAAACACCAAACAATAGACACAATCCCCCAAATGCCGTTATTAAAAAGCCTTGCAAAGCTGCTTTCCGTGCCTTCTCAAGATGATTATCAAAACCAATTAGCAGAAAAGAAAAAACACTGGTTAGTTCCCAAAAAATAAACAGCGCTATTAAATTATTGGTAAGGACCATTCCCAGCATGGCCCCCATAAAGAAAGTCAGTAACATAAAAAAGTATCCTTGTCGCGGATACTTTCTCATGTAAGCAGAAGCATAAAACAAAACCAATACGCCAATACCACTAACCATTAAACCAAAAAGAACACTCAATCCATCCAGTCGAACCGATAAACCTCCACCCCGAACCAGTTCCATGATAGGTGGTATTATCAAACTCTCCGTTTTCCCCAGAGATGTAAAAACCCACAGAAAATAAAGAAAAAAAGACAATGGTATAACCGATAAAAATACACCTGTCCGATACTTAAGCTTCTTCTCCAACAAGGGAGTGGCCAGGCCAACAACCAATAAAGATGTCAGCAAATAGGGTAATAGTTGATGCATTAACTTCTAATTAACGTTGGTTAAAAAAGGCGAACTAATCCCGTTTAATTTTATGGGGCTTACATAAACGTTTCTCCTTTTTAGAAGATAAGCCACACTTTTTGCATATATATTTATGTTCCGGTTTTATTTTTGGGATCTCATCCTTTTTCTTTGTCTTACACTTCTTCCCCTTCATATCCTTCCTCATTTTCCGGTTTTCTTCATTTCTTGCTCCACATGCCTCACAACTGTTTTAACTTTATAACGTTGTAACAAATGCGCAGCTAACTGTTCTGCACTGAACACGGATCGATGCTGTCCTCCTGTACAACCGAAATTTACCATTAAATGTTTGAATCCCCTTGATATATATTTTTCAACAGATTGTTCCACTAAGGCAAACACACCTTTCAAAAACTTTGCCATCTCCGGCTCCTGGCCAAAAAATGCAATCACTTCAGGATCTTTACCGGTTTTATCCTGATACTCCGCATAACGGCCCGGATTATGAACAGCCCTGCAATCAAACACAAATCCGCCTCCATTACCGGAAACATCCACAGGAATCCCTCGCTTATAAGAAAAACTTGTAATTGAAACCGTTAACATGGAAGCTTCCTTCCCTATATTTTTTAACTCTTCTGACTCCACAATATTATTCAAAGCAGCAAATAAGGTTGGCATTTGCACTGGGAAACGAACATTGTCAAGCAAATATTTTAAATTATTAATTGCATAAGGAATGCTTTTCAAAAAGTGTTCTTTCTTCTCATAAAATCCTCTGAACCCATAGGCTCCCATGGCCTGCATCATTCTAATAAGCACGTATCCATAAAATTGATCTACAAACTTTTGCTTATTAGTGGTTCTGCGTCTATCTAAAGCATCAACATAATAAGTTAATAGCTCTTTACGAACCTCCTCAGGAATATCCGCCTTAGAATCATATAAGAGAGACGCCACATCGTAGTGCAAAGCACCCTTTCTGCCCCCCTGATAATCGATAAACCATGGCGCATCATCTACAACCATTACGTTACGTGACTGAAAATCTCGGTATAAGAAAAAGCTCTGTTCTGCTTCTAATAAAAAATCAATGAGTACGTGAAAATCATCCTCCAGGGATTGTTCATCAAAAGGAACCCGGGCCAGTTTCAGAAAATAATATTTGAAATAGTGCAAATCCCAAAGCATTGATTGACGATCGAATGCTTGCCGCGGATAACACTTATTGTAATCTAATCCATCTCCACCATTAATTTGAAAACGCAAAAGCTCATCAAGGGTTTTCTTGTAGAAATCAATCAACTCTGGTGGAAACTCACTTCCTTTTCTCAATCCTTGCAAAAAAGCATATAAGGTTGTATCTCCCAAATCCTGTTGTAAATAAATACAATTTGCATGATCATGGGCATAAATCTCAGGTACCGCCAATTCCCTGTTTTTAAAATGTCTTGAAAACTCAAGAAAGGCTATATTTTCCTTTTTATCGGCATTGTACGCGCCAATAGCAGATTTTGATCGACCGAAGATACGGTAATATTCCCGGTAAGAACCTGATGGTGGCAATGTAATAAAAGAACGAGCTTGCTCCCCCGCCCAATTTTCAAACATTTGAATCAATAATGATTTTGTATCCTTTTCCAATGTCTTTTCAATTTAAATCGTTGTAAACTACCATGTAAAAAAACGCTGTCCTATCCAGGCAAACACAATAACCAACACAAGAGCTGGCAGCATGTTCATCACTCTAATGCGTTTAATCTCTAATATATTTATTCCTAACCCAATTAATAAAATTCCACCTACAGCGGTTAATTCCATAATAATCGTTTCCGGAAAAAAATCTCCTAACCAAAATGCCAGCAAGGTGATCCCTCCTTGAAACAAAAACAAAGGTACCACAGAGAAAGTAACTCCCAAACCAAACGCTGAGGCAAGTGCAACAGAAGAAATTCCATCCATTAAAGATTTTGTTAAAAGAATTTCAGGACCGTTACCCATACCTTCATCAATAGCTCCGAGAATCGTCATAGATCCCATGCAGAACAACAAAAAAGAAGTAATCAGCCCCTCTGTAAACTTAGGATTTCCTAATTTGAAAACCTGTTTAACATGCCCTGATAATCTTTCCAGTTTTTCCTCCAGGCTCAACAACTCTCCTATAATAGTGCCAACGATCAGGCTAAAAATAATGATCAGTAACTGCTCTCCTTTTAAAGCCATATAGACCCCTAAAAAAAGCGTAAACAACCCAATGGCCTGAAACACGCTTTTTACTATTTTATCTGGCAGACGTGTGCCAACCAAAAGTCCTATAATGCTGCCTGTAGCAACAGAAATTACATTTATAACTGTTCCTGTTAAAACCATTTTCTCCTATTCCTGATAAATATGTTCTATCTCCTTTATTAATCCATCACAGCCCAAAACATCTTCTAATATTCCTACCCCAAAAACAATTAACTTTTATAAAATAAATCGTTCTACCCCTGCGCTAAATGTTTTTAACCTAAATACTAAAACAAAAAAAGGTGAAAACCATAATGGTTTTCACCTTTTAAAAATAAGATAAAAATATAATATTACAGAAATACCCGAATACCGATGAACCATAGGGCACCTGCCAAATACCCTAAAAGCGCCAGCCATCCCATTCTTTTCAAATACCAGAAAAATGGAATACGCTCCAATCCCATAGCTGCAACACCGGCAGCAGAACCAATAATCAACATACTACCTCCGGTACCGGAACAATAAGCGAGAAATGTCCAGAAATCACCATTCACCATAAAATCACTCAAGAACCCAACAGAATCAGCCGGAGCAATGTGATACATTCCCATTGAAGCAGCTACCAACGGAACATTATCTACAACAGATGACAAAAAGCCAATAACCAGGTTAATACCGTAAATATTTCCGATTTTATCGTTCAACCATGTAGCCAAAACATTTAAATGACCGGCTGTTTGAAAAGCAGCGACAGCTAATAAAATTCCCAGAAAAAACAACACAGTAGCCAAGTCTACTCTTTCAAGAATACTGACCACACTCAGATTTCGCTTATCTAAATTCTTCTTTCTTTTCAGGAAACGATCGGTATAGACCCAAATTAAACCCAATCCAAACAACATACCTATCGATGGAGGTAAATGTGTGGTAGCCTTAATTACCGGTACAGAAACCAATGTAAAAAGTCCCAGACACAAGATAATTAACCGATATTTATAAGGTACAAATTCCTCTGTTTCATTTGAAGAAAGAAGCGGCCGAGCCGTGTCTCCCGGTATTATAAATGATAAAATAATTAACGGTACCAACATAGCCAGCAAACTCGGCATAAATACCGATTGCACCACACTGGCTGCAGTCACCTGCCCTCCAATCCAAAGCATAATAGTAGTAACATCACCCATAGGTGACCATGCCCCTCCGGCATTTGCTGCAATCACTACCATAGCCGAAAACACCCACCGGTTGTCTTTTTTCGAAAGCAACTTCTGGAGAAGTGTAATCATCACAATGGTAGTAGTAAGATTATCTAATAAAGCGGAAATAAAGAAGGTAAGAACACTCACAATCCATAACAAATGGATTCGGTTAGTCGTTTTTATACGATCGGTAATAATACGAAATCCCTGATAACGGTCAACTACCTCTACAATCGTCATTGCTCCTAACAAGAAGAAGATAATCGAAGAGACTTCACCCAAATGCTCCGTTAAGGCATGTCCCGTAATAAACCCAACAACACCATGCCCTCCTGACGGATCTGCAGCAAAAGCCTTTAGCTCTTCACTAAAGCCCAGCTCTAATATTTCTGTTCCTCCAATAACTAACAAAAGCCACATCAAGCCACCTGTCATCAAAGCAACAGCGGCCTTATCAATCTTATTGACATGTTCAAACGCAATAAGCCCGTACCCCAATACAAAGATCAGGGCCATACTGTAAAAGTAAACCATAAAAAAAAGGTGATTAAAAAATGTATCTGATTTTTTTAACGCGCCAAAAGTAGGCAGGAAAACCTGCCGTTATCCTCTTGTTTTTGTTTTTTCACATTTTTTAATCTTTATTAACATCATATTTCGTTATCAACTAACAACATTATCAATAATACAGCTCATTCCCAAATACACAACAAAGCATCTATCTCACTGTTTTTATTTTATTTACACATCCACATCGCATCTATAAATTAAAGTCAAACGATTTATTGACTAATCAATCCCAAGCTTATCCTTTATATTTTTCATATCCTGTCGGAGAAATGTAAGACCTCTCACCATATTTTGCATATCGGCACCTTCCTCTGGCAACTCAGAACTAATGTAGTGCACAAACCGCCATATCTCCCGCACGTCCCCGGCATCAATCGAATAAGGTTTGTATATAGCATTCAGAGAATGCAACATCAATTGACGATTTTCTGCTAACTGATTTTCCACTATTTTAAATACCACTCCGTCATCAAGCGTTACCACCAGACACGGAGTACCTGTTTTCATAGTACTCCAGTCCTGGACATACTCTCCTGTGACCAAAGCCCCCTCAGGCACAGGCAACATGGAATCCCCTGATATTTGAAATGTACGATACTTCTTTTCAGGAGAAAGAAATGGTAACTGAAACACCGGCAACTCCTTAATATACTCGGGATCTGCAAAACCGGTAACATAACCGGCTTTTGCCCGTTCCTCCACCAGTTCAATATTTTCATGGTTCATCTGATCCACCGTCGAAACCAATATCCGCAGACCACTACCCTTTATAAATACATCAAAGCCGCCTTCGAGTTGAACAAGCTGACTCTCCGACAAACGCATCAAATCAACTTTAATCAAGGTATCAATAGCCACATTAAAATAATTGGAGAACGCCACTAACACAGAAGGGTTAGGTTGAGCCACTCTATTTTCATAACCACTCAAGGTGGATCGTTTCATATCCAAAGCATGAGCGACATCGTCCTGTGTACGCTTACGCCGCTGGCGAAGAAATTTGATGTTATCAGCAAAAAACATATGCATCATATATTAGTTTTCTATTTTTTAAACCATTAGAACTAAAACACGGAGCATTCAGGAAATAACTGAGGCACTTTTTCACAAAAAAGTACCCTTTTCTCTTTTCGATAGCCTTATCCTTGATTATATTATAGTCCCTACTTTGATTATATACTAATCAAATATAAAACAACCACTAAAAAGAAACAAATTAGAACGACGAAAATGCTGGGAGAAAACAGACACATTGCACACATGGATTTAGATACTTTTTTTGTGTCAGTAGAAAGATTACAAAATAGTAAACTAGCAGGAAAGCCTGTAATTATAGGGGGCCTCTCCGACCGGGGAGTCGTAGCTGCATGCAGCTACGAAGCCCGGATGTATGGCGTACATTCTGCCATGCCAATAAAAATGGCCCGTCAATTGTGCGCCGATGCGACTTATATCCGGGGAGACATGGAACAATACAGCAAATATTCCAACATGGTAACCGACATCATCACCGAAGCAGCACCAGTATGTGAAAAAGCCTCCATCGATGAACATTACCTCGATCTAACCGGAATGGACCGCTTCTTCGGTTGTCAAAAATGGTCCCATGAATTACGTCAACGCATCATGAGAGAGACTGGTCTCCCTATTTCATTTGGCTTATCAGTGAACAAAACCGTATCTAAAATTGCCACTGGAGAAGCTAAGCCCAACGGCGAAAAAGAGGTAAAAGCACCTGATGTTCAACCGTTCCTAAACCCACTCTCTATTAGAAAAATCCCTATGCTGGGGCCCAAAACCTATCAACTCTTGCGTTCCATGGGGATTGAACGAATTGAGACACTAAGCCACATCCCTCCTGAGATGATCCAGAAAGTATTAGGAAAAAATGGTCTGCATATATGGAAGAAAGCCAATGGCATCGACAACACCCCGGTAGTACGCTACGCTGAGCGTAAATCCATCAGCTCAGAACGCACCTTTGACAAAGACACGATAGATATACGTTATCTGAATGAACTCATTGTTCGCATAACTGAAAAGTTAGCCTTCGAACTACGAAAGCAACAAAAACTCACCGCTTGCATAACGGTTAAAATACGTTATTCCAATTTTGACACCCACACCCTGCAAAAACGTATTCCTTACACCTCATTCGATCATGTACTCATCAGTACAGCCAAAGAACTATTTACTCGTCTCTATTCCCGACGTATGCTGGTACGACTCGTTGGCGTCCGCTTAAGCTATCTGGTCAACGGAGCTCAACAACTCAACCTCTTTGAAGACACACCGGAACAAATTAATCTTTACCTGGCAATGGATCGTATCAGAACCCGATTTGGTGCAAATGCCTTGGGACGAGCTGCCGGCATGAAATAATAAAAACGCCCACTAAATATTCAGCATTATTCCCCTTTCCAGACTTCAGTAATTTAGCTAAATTAGTGATAGTCATCATTCCTATTCAAATACAAGCATCCATGACCGATCTGACGCCCTATATATTACTTGTTGATGATTCGCCGGTTAATATTGACATTCTGAAGGATTCGCTCTCTCGCTACAAGTGCCTATCAGCAACCAATGGACAAGAAGCGCTAAAACTGGCTCTTTCCTCTACCAAGCCGGATCTTATTCTGCTAGACGTTATCATGCCGGGCATGGATGGCTATGAAGTATGTCGCAGATTAAAAAGAGAACCGACAACCCAGGAAGTACCAATTATTTTTATCACCGGACAAAACGATCCGCAAAGTATTCTTAAAGGATTTGAAGCAGGTGCCATTGATTATATCACTAAACCATTCAACATCCCGGAACTAAAGGCACGAGTGAAAACCCAGATAACTATAAAAATGGCCCGCGACCAAAATCAACGACTCATCCATAAAATAGAAGCCATCAACAAAAAACTAACAGACAGCATTGAGTATGCAAAGAAAATTCAAGCCGCCAGTTTACCTAAGCCAGAATACCTAAACCAAGTGATGCCGGAACACTTTGTCTTCTACAAACCAAGGGATATTGTAAGTGGCGATTTTTTCTGGGTACGCGAATTAGACTCTAAACTCATTATTATTGCTGCTGACTGCACCGGTCATGGCGTTCCCGGAGCCATTATGAGCATGTTCGGAGTAGCTTATCTAAACGAAATAGTGGGAAAGGAAAACGTAACTAAGCCATCGGAAATCCTTAACCAATTAAGAACCTCGGTAATTGAATCTTTAAACCAGGATGAAGACAGCGAAGTCAAAGACGGGATGGATATTAGTGTCGTTACGCTAAATATGAAGAACCAACAAGTTGAATTTGCCGGCGCCTTCAATTCAATGTTACACATCAGAGACAACCAGCTAACAGTTTATCCGGCAGACCACATGCCTGTCTCCTATGGCCTTAAAGACAGATCGTTCACCAATCATATCATTCCCATTCAAAATAATGATTGCCTCTACCTGTTTACTGACGGGTTTGCCGATCAGTTTGGCGGTGAAATGGGGAAAAAACTAATGCAAAAAGGCTTTAAACATTTAATTCTGCAAAACCACCACCTCCCAATGCAGGAACAAAAAAGAATATACACCTCATTTTTTGAAAATTGGAAAGGAACCCAAGAACAAGTAGATGACGTGCTATTAATTGGAGTACGGCTGTAAAATAGAATAATTTAGCTCCGTAGTTCCTCCTCAACATCAAACACTATCCACACAACCCAAAAGGTTGAGTATTTAATGACAATAGATCGTTAGGTTTTAGAAAATAAACGTAACTAATCAGCTACCCGAAATACCCAATACAGCTTGCCTTCAACATACCAATGATTGCAAATAACCTGATTACGAAACGGGACATCCTGCTTGCATCTCAACGCATATTACACCATCTACCTTGGAACTTAATTTTAGAAAACGTTCGAATCCAATTTTTATAATACACTTAAGTTCAAGCCGGTTGTTAGTCATCCCTTTTTTATAAACTTTGCTTTCCTTTTACTTTTGTTTATATTATAACCTAATTCGTGATTATATACTAATCATCCACAAACAACAACCTGCTTTCGAACAACATATAACATGTATCTGAACTGTCACACATACTTCAGCCTGCGTTATGGCACCCTCTCTCCTGAAGAGTTAGTGCAATTGGCTGCCTCTCTCAAAGTGAACACACTTATCCTGACCGATATTAATAATTCCACCGGAATTTTAGACTTTGTTAAAGCATGCCGTGAAAAAGACATCACCCCCATAGCAGGAATTGAGTTCAGGCGTAATAACCGACCTTTTTACACCGGCATCGCTACTAATAACGAAGGCTTCCGGGAACTAAACAGCTTTCTCACGCACCACAACTTAACGAAAAAAACCCTTCCCGACATTGCGCCTTTCTTCAAGCATTGTTATGTAATTTACCCGTTTGGCACACGCACACCCGAGCAGCTAAATGACAATGAATATGCAGGCATCCGGCACCGGGAGCTCACCCGCCTCATCTCCTCTCCCTTTCACAATCGGCAAGATAAGCTGGTAGTATGGCAACCCATCACCTTCCGCAACAGGGCTGGCTACGACCTGCACCGCCACCTGCGGGCAATTGACAATAACATCCTGCTGAGCCAGCTTCAGCCTCATGACCTGGCTTCAGAAACAGAATGGTTTGTAGCGCCAGATAAACTTAAAGCCGCTTTTAACGATTATCCGCAAATCATTCAAACGACTCAACAGCTAATAAAGAATTGTTCTATCAACTTTGATTTTACCTCCGTTAAAAACAAACAAACCTTTACAGGTAGTCGTGCGGATGACAGGTTATTATTAGAAAAACTGGCTTTCGAAGGTATGATCTACCGCTATGGAAGCCAAAACCGCACGGCCAGAGAAAGAGTGGAAAAAGAACTGGACATCATTAATAACCTGGGATTCGCCGCCTATTTCCTGATTACCTGGGACATGATCCGCTACTCCCTTTCCCGGAAATTCTACCATGTGGGACGAGGCAGCGGTGCCAACAGCGTAGTAGCCTACTGCCTCAAGATCACCGATGTGGACCCCATCGAACTAAACCTCTATTTCGAGCGCTTCTTAAATCCTAAACGTACTTCCCCCCCTGATTTTGATATTGATTACTCCTGGCGTGAACGCGAAGAGGTGCAGGATTACCTATTCAAACGCTACGGCAAAGAACACACCGCTTTACTCGGCGCCATGTCCACCTTTCAGGGCAAATCAATCATCCGCGAACTGGGAAAAGTCTATGGTTTGCCCAAGGAAGAGATAGACCAGCTGACAGAACATCCCCAAGGTAAATATCAAGACTCGGTTGCCAAGAAGATCTTTACCATCGGGGCGATGATGAACAACTTCCCCAACCTACGTACGATTCATGCCGGCGGTATCCTTATTTCAGAAGAACCACTAACCTGTTACACGGCCCTTGACATGCCGCCGAAAGGTTTTCCAACCACCCAATGGGACATGTACGTGGCTGAAGACATTGGTTTTGAAAAGCTGGACATCTTGTCGCAAAGGGGGATTGGACACATCAAAGAATGCGCCGAAATTGTACTTAAGAACCGGAGTGTAAACATTGATGTGCACCAGGTGGATGCCTTCAAAAAGGATAAATTGGTAAAAGATTTACTCAGGCGTGGCGAGACCATTGGCTGTTTCTACATTGAAAGTCCGGCCATGCACGGACTACTCAAAAAACTACACTGCGACAACTACCTGACGCTTGTGGCTGCCAGCTCCATCATCCGCCCCGGCGTGGCAAAGTCAGGTATGATGCGGGAATACATCTTCCGGTATCATAATCCTGATAAGTTTACCTACCTGCATCCCGTTATGAAAGAACAACTGAAGGAAACCTACGGCGTTATGGTTTACCAGGAAGATGTATTAAAGGTATGCCATCACTTTGCCGGCCTCGACCTGGCAGACGCCGATGTACTGCGACGTGCCATGAGTGGAAAATACCGTTCCAAAAAAGAGTTTCAGCGGATTGTCGACAAGTTCTTCGAGAACTGCAAAACCAAAGGGTATCCCGACAACCTCACCAAAGAGGTATGGCGCCAGATAGAATCTTTTGCCGGTTACTCCTTCTCCAAAGCCCACTCGGCCTCCTATGCCGTGGAAAGTTTTCAAAGTCTTTATCTGAAAGCCCATTACCCGCGTGAATTTATGGTGGCCGTCATCAATAACTTCGGTGGCTTCTACCACACTTCGGTGTATGTTAACGAAGCACGACGCTGGGGCGCCGTCATCCATCCGCCTTGTGTAAACCACAGCGCCTTTCTCACGTCCATCATCGGCACCGATCTTTATTTGGGATTCATACATATACAAAACATAGAGAAACAGCTGGCCAAACAGATTCCGCAAGAACGAGCCTTTCGCGGCGACTTTGTCAGTCTCGACGATTTCATCCAACGCACTGGTGCCGGCCGGGAACAAATGATCCTCCTGATTCGCATTGGCGCCTTCCGTTTTTTACAAAAAACAAAGGCCGAACTCCTATGGGAAGTACATATGCTATTAAGCCAAAATGAACCCAAAGTTGAAACACAGCCGCTATTTGCCCCTCCCCGAAAACATTATCAGCTACCTGAACTGATACAAGGAACCGTTGAAGATGCCTACGATGAAATGGAACTTTTAGGTTTTCCGGTATCCTGCACCATGTTCGATCTGTTGCAGACAAAATTCAGAGGAGCCCTCACCGCCGGCGAGTTAAATAAACACATTGGTAAACGAGTACGCATGATAGGACAGTTGGTCACCATTAAGTATGTTCGTACCGTACGAAAGGAAACCATGCACTTTGCCACCTTCTTTGATCACCAGGGGGAATTCTTCGATACCACCCACTTCCCTCCCAGCCTCAGGGCTTATCCCTTTAAGGGATATGGCATGTACCTCATTCTTGGTAAAATTGTGGAAGAATTTGGATTTCCAAGCATTGAAGTGGAGAAAATGGCAAAACTTCCCATTATGCCGGATCCGAGGGGGAGTTAGCAATGGACAGTCAACAGTAAACAATGAACAGTCAACAATGAGCAGTCAACAGAGAGCAATGAACAATAAAGAAAGGATTATTGACAATGAACAGAGCAGTTGGCAGTAAATTGTTCGCTGTTGGTTGGAAAAAACAGACATGTATAATAAAAACAAATAGAAACTGTTAGATACTCATCCGGCAACCTTAAACTTTTAGTATTCTGGACAGTCCTTTTGGCTGATACAAATAAACCCCTTATTTTCGACCTGATAAAACAAATAACACTCCATCAACACATGTCCACAACAGATCTCTCACGCTATAACAACGACTGGTTCGATGAAGGAGCCGGCGTAATTAAACGCACGGCATGGTTCTTCATCAACGCCTTATTTTTCATTTGTCCCCTCAATCCTCTTTCCGGGTTAAAGGTATTCCTGCTTAAATTATTTGGCGCCCGTATCGGCAAAGGAGTCGTCATCAAACCCGGGGTTAACATCAAATACCCGTGGAAGCTCTCCATTGATGATTACACCTGGATTGGCGAACGCGTGTGGATTGATAACCTGGACCGGGTAGAAATAGGCGCTCATTGCTGTCTGTCGCAAGGCGCTATGCTGCTCATCGGCAATCATAACTACACATTACCCACCTTTGATCTTATGGTGGACCCCATCATCCTTGAAGATGGCGTATGGCTGGGAGCACAAAGCACGGTCACCGGTGGTGTCACCTGCCGGAGCCATTCCGTTTTGGCTGTTCAAAGCGTGGCCTCCTCCAACCTGGAACCGTATTTTATTTATCGTGGTAATCCGGCTGTAAAAGTAAAAGAACGGGTGATCAATGGTTAAGGACGAGCTGGACGTAATTAGAAAAACATAGAAATAAATGAAAACAAGAGGAAAGCCAGAAATCCGTGTAGAGGTGAAACATATTGAAATATTTGGAAATATATAGAAGATATTAGAGACTACGTAAAAGGAACGAAATAAATAGAAACATTTGGAAACAGTGACTTACTCTCCGATAGTGAAAACATCCAAAAACAAAAAAACTCTATATCATACCCCTTAACAAATAGAAACCACGAAGGAACCCGGGCACGAAAAAGATATTAACTGATATAAATGATGGTTCCTCCGTAGAATCATGACTTTAAAAACAAAATCCCTAACCTGGACAAGCCAGAAAAGTAAAAAGTATCAAGTACAAAGTATCAAGATGATTTACTGCTCGCCAAAATATTTTGCCAATAAATACACCAATATCACCCGTAAGACACTAATTGCTCATCCAATCCTTGTAATCCGGAGCAATAACCAAAGGATCATTAAAGGCGTTGGCGACACCAGACCAATCTACCAACTTGAAGTTTTGCGGGACAGGTGCCCCTTCTTCGGTATTGAAACCATCCTGAACCACCATTAATCCATTGGGATATTTGCTACCTAACGACAAATTAGTGACACACAAGCCATCGGTCTCCTCCACCCCATCAATGGTATCCGTATCATTGATGACAAAGCTTCCCAAATAGCTGTTATTGCCCTCGCGCTGAAATACGGCATAAGAAAAATTCCCCTGGCTGGAAGCAATCAAATACCCTTTCCCACCGGGAGCATAGTAAATATCCAACCCCTCCAGATCATATACAATATTGGGATTTAGACTATCACTATAGGCAATCAGCTGTTTGTGATTACCCTCATCCGCTTCAGCACTCATCTTCCAGATACCTCTTCCCTCTTCTGCCACATACAACATTCCTGTTTCATCGTCGGCTGCCATCCCTTCGCTCTGACTGGATACATGAATATTACGCACCGGAAAGAGACCTATCTTATTCCCTTCCGGGTAGAGTTGCCACTGCTGAATGTAGCCATTCTTACCGCCCACAAACACATAGTAGTGCTTATCACGGGGGCTACGAAACATACAGCAACCATAGGCATCATCAATTAAAGATGTATTGAGAAGGGCCGGTTTGGAATTTATTATTTCCAGACTGTCGGGATAGATTCGGAACAAGACGATGCTATTATCTGTGCGATTCGATGCTGCGGCCACATCAATGCGCTCATTACCCAACTGAAAATTATAGCGTATGTCCACATTATTGATACATCCCACTGCTTTAAAGTCCACCAGCTGCCCGTCGAGGTTATACAGGGCCAATCCGGCTTTTTTATCTGTTCCCAGTATGCGCGACTCTTCCGGGTTATTGACATTGTACCAAATAGCCGGATCATCAGCTGCATCTTCGTCAGTCGATTGAGCTACGGGCAGGGTTTGTGCAGCGGGCAACACCACACGCTTTATCTGTGCCTGAAGCTGCAAAGCGTTGGCTTTTTTCAGTGAATCATCAATGGCTTCAGAAGCACCATCCATCTTCTCCACCATTTCTGAGGTCGAAGAAACGGTACCAGAGTGATTGCGGCACCCGTTCACAACAAGTAATCCTATTAGAAAGAAAACAATATTTATAAGCTTCATTTTTATGAGATTTTAGATCATTACTATCCAAAATAAATTAGCATTAACCAATGTGCTCGAGCCGCACGGGCTTTTACTTTTTTGCAACAGCGAAAAAAAGTAAACAAAAAACGCCGCCGCTCACAATAAATAACTAAAATTTAACTCCTTTCCACTAAAAGAAAATAACTCGCTGCGCTCAAACAGATTTTCTTTCTTAACGTTCCATTCCGTTAAATTTTTTAACGTTATTTCTTGAAGGCGGAATACCCAATCAATCCCTAATATCCACAAAACACCCTTAAATATTTGAAACGATGCCTCATATTTACTTCAGGTGAAAACTATTTATGATAATTGTAATTCAAGATATAAGTATCAAGACTTATAGTTTGACACCATTATTCCCGATTATTTCACTATTATGTGTTCTTAAAAATTAAACCTGACGCCCCCCTGCATCTTCACACCATAATACTCAGACTGCATGGTGTATTGGCTCTCACCCTGGTAATAGCGCAAAGGCGTATTGAGTACGTTGTTGACTTCCGCAAACACTTTCAGGTTTTTCGTCAGGTCATAGGATCCGCTCAAATCCAGGTGCGTTACCTGATCATAGTAACGATCGAAGAAAGAACTGTCGCCTCCGAACTCATCCACAAAGGCACTGGCATAATTCAGCGATGCCCTCAATGTAAGCTTCCTGCTCTCATAGAAAAGAGAGGTATTCACGGTATGCTCAGGCGTACCAGGAAGCTCTACCTCATCATTTTCCCTGTCTTCAATGCGAAAGTCGGTGACTTCACTTTTATTATAACTATAGTTGGCATATACCCCCAGGTACTTCAAGAAGCCGGGCAGAAAATTAAATTGCCGCTGAAAAGCCGTTTCAAATCCATACAACTTAGCATTACCCCCGTTGATGGGCCGTTCATATTTCTTATAGGTGGATCCTTCAAAGTTGTAGTCGTAATGCACCTCATCCACGATGAAATCCTTGATATCTTTGTAATAAAAGCCTCCTGACACCAGTCCGATCGATTTAAAATAGTGCTCCACCATAATGTCAAAATTCATGGAGGTGGTGGCATTCAAATCGGGATTACCCAATTTAATCTCCTCATCCTCCTGGTTGATCTCACGGTGCGGCACCAGGTCATAATACTTGGGACGGGCCATGGTATTGGTCCAGGCCAGCTTGAGCTTGGTATTTTTGCTGAGATCATACTTCAACAATAAGCTGGGTAACCAATTCACGTAATCACTGGTTCGCTTTCCGGTTGGCCTCAGCTGCGTGTCATCATCCCCAATGATCAATTCATAGCCGGCATATTCCAGACCGGTGTATTCATATCGTAAACCTGCCACCAGCGCCAGCTTTTCACCAATTCGCTGATCCCACCGCACAAAACCGGCATACACCTCTTCCGAGGCTTCAAAATTGCCAGCCATCTCCTCCAGGTTTTTAGTTTCTTCAAAACTTACAGGATCTTTCAAGGCCAGCTTACCTAAAAACTCTTTACGCACGAAATGGCCGGCCTCATAATCGCCGGCCAGGAAATCATTCCGGGATTTATCTACCATATTGGTTTCACTGGTGGCTTGCAACACGAAATCATCTTCATCCACGGGTTCATATTCATACAACCGGTTATCCCGTTGTTTCTCTTTGCCTTTATATTTAAATCCGAACTTCAGTTTACTCTCATTAACACCATTCAACACCGGCAACTGAAAATCAACTTTAAAACTACGATCGACATCATCGGTATATTGAAACTCTTCGGTTAACTCTTTAAGGCCCCAGTTAGCATTCAGATCCTGGTAATCGGCATCATTAACCGTAAACTGAGGCTTTCGGGTATCCGACAAATCAGGTATCACACTCACCTTTTTCCCACGAAAAGAGAGATACCTTTCATTGGGACGCTCTTCTTTAGCTTTGGAATAGGAGGCTTTCCAATCAGCTGTTACGATACCAAAATGGTGATTACCTCCCAACGAGAAGTTCATGGTCTCCTGATCTTCTAACCGGGCGTATTTGTTATTACCTGTACCAGCCTTGGTTTGCCGGCGGATTTCACTTTCCCAGTTACCAGCGTCATCCTGTTCAATGTCTTTAAACCGCAGACGATAACGATTTTCCCAATCTTTGCGCCGGTTATAGATCCCCTTCAAGTCGAAACTGTGATTTTCATTAATCTTCAGGTCGAAGGCTGCAGAATAGCTCTGACGCTCCCGCTGCAATTCATAGGTTCGCACCTGAAAGTCTTTGACATATACCGAACCGTCATCCGCCTGGTCCCATTCGGCCTCAATGTTATCTGATCCCAACTTATGATTGTGGTAAGAACCCGAAAGCACCATCCCCAGGTGATCGCCAAAGAACCGATCGGCATACATAATAGAACCAATGGCCATGGGCTTTTCCGACAGAAAATTATAACCACTTCCCACATGACCGGAAATGCGTCGCGTGCCGGGTTTGGAGCGTGTTATCAGGTTGATGGAACCACCAATGGCATCGCCTTCCATGTCGGCGGTAACAACTTTATTGACTTCAATGGTTTGTACCATGTCGGAAGGAACCAGGTCGAGTTGGATAGCGCGTGTCTCTGCTTCTGCCGATGGAATACGGTCCCCGTTTATGGTGACTGAATTCAGATCGGGACTGGTACCGCGAATATTTCCAAAGCGTGCCTCGCCCTGGTCATACTGCACATGAATACCGGGAATACGTTTCAAGGCATCACCGATGTTGGCATCGGGAAAACGCTCCACCTGGTCAGCTGAAATGATGTTAGTGATTGTTACACTATTTTTCTGTTGGTTCAAGGCCTTGGTCTGTCCCTGCAAAGCCCCGTTTACTTTTACCTCCTGCAACTGGATACCTTCTTTAAGAACCAGGTCAGCAATCACCAATTTACCGGGGGTAATTTCAACGACTTGAGCAGCCTCTTCAAAACCAATGTAGTGAACCTCCACGGTACATTTCCCTTCCGGCACATTATTGATACGATAAAAACCATTCACATCACTGATGGTGCCAATTTCGGTTTTCTCTTTAATAAACACGGCCGCCCCGGGCAATGAATAGTGTTCGGAATCGGTGATACGTCCCTGAACAGTTCCTTTTTGAGCACGTGCCGTAAACCCGCAAATAAGAATCGAGACAATAGATAAAAAAATAAGATTTGTTTTCATTTAAGTAAGATTAGAAACTGGTGCGAAAGTAGGTTTCACACTCAACGCGTATCTGAATCCTTTCTTAAGTTTGAGTTAATTACCAACGGCATAACAAGAGAAAACAAAACTGCCCTCAAATATTTAAATACAATATGAATTGCATGACAATTAAATGTTAAATGTCTTTAGCGGGCTAGGGTTTTGGGTTGATGGGTTAGCAGGTGGATAGGTTATTAGGTTAATGGGTTTGGGAGAATGCAAAAAAAATGATTCCAAAGTCGAATGTGAGCATTACCACCTTATGAAAATTAATTATCCGGCAAGAATAATTTTCTCTATTCTCAATTTTTATTGGGTAAATCTTCGAAACATCAAATGGTGCCTTTATGTTCTATTGAAAACTAGAATTTTACAGATATGGCTGATACATATTCTCAGATTTATATCCAAATTGTTTTTGCCGTACAGCATAGAGATGCTCTAATCAGTGCCTCTTGGGAAGAAGAGCTATACAAATATGTGACTGGTATTATTCAAAAGAGAGGACAAAAGATGCTTGCAATAAATGGCACTGATAACCATATTCACATTTTCATGAACGTAAAACCTACATGTTGTTTATCGGATCTGGTAAGAGAAATTAAAAAAGCTTCAACCAACTATATAAATGAAAAGGATTTTTGCCGATTTAAATTCCAATGGCAAGATGGATTTGGAGCATTTTCTTATGGTCAGTCACAAATTGATAGTGTTATAAAATACATATCAAATCAAAAAAATCATCACACAAAACAATCGTTTCGTGATGAATACCTTGCTTTTTTGAAATTGTTCAACATAGAGTTTAAGGCGGAATATTTATTTGAATGGCATTAATTGTTTTTAATAAGCTATTAACCGGATTTTGGTAAAATACATACGACTCCTCTGGAGTCGGCCTCGTGTCTGAATAATTGAGCTACAAATATGTCATCCCTCTGGGATGAGGCGATTATTAATCCAGCGATAGATAACCGGATGACGGATACCGACGCCGGATGGTGGCGAACGTGAAATGAAGAATATTATCTACAAACATGTCATCCATCTCAGGAATGTGGCGATTATTAATCCACCGATAGATAACCGGATGACGGAGGTATCCCATGTTTATAGTAGTTACCGGGAAACATAATACCGACGCCGGATGGTGTCGAACATGAAATGAAGAATATTGTCTACAAACATGTCATCCATCTCAGGAATGTGGCGATTATTAATCCACCGATAGATAACCGGATGCCGCCTATGTTTATAGTAGTTACCGGAAAATATGATATCGACCCCGGATGGTGTCGAACGTGAAATGAAGAATATTGTCTACTAATGTTTGCCTGTTGGAATTGGGAAATGAAGGTTAACCAGTGCCCCGGGGACCATGAGAGGCGCTGCGGCAGGGGGCGCAGTGGTAGCTGGTGGCTGACCGGGCTGATGTGGCGTTGGCGGGCGGAGGCGACGAAGGAGCCCACGTACCGCCTTACGCCACACAGCCCGGGCGGCTGCCACTACAAACGGAGCACCCGCCCGGCCGCCCTATATTAGATCGTTAGATGGATAGGTTTTAGAAGTTGATTTAGCGGTAGAAGGGCACAGATTACAAATCTGCGCCAGCGGGAGCTTACCGACCGGTATTTACCCCTGACGGGGTTATGCAATGGATGGTTAATAACCCTGTCAGGAGGTGGATATGACGGTTAGGATGTTTTGCGGTAATTGAGGATGGCCAGGGGTACGGATATGAGGGCGTAGATGGTGATGGCGGTGAATTCGGGGGCAAGTGCCCGAAAGCCGGCGCCTTTGAGCAATACCATGCGCATGACGTTCATAAAATAGTAGAGGGGGTTGCCTTTGTTGACCCACTGGGCCCACAGGGGCATGTTGTCTACGGAGGTGAACACGCCGCTCATCATCACAAAGATGAGCATGAAGAAAAAGCTTAGCAACATCACTTGTTGTTGCGTGTTGGTGATGGTGGATAAGAGCAGCCCAAGACCTAAAATGGCCACCAGGTAGATGCCGCCAAAGGCAAACAGGACGGCCAGGTTGCCCACCATGGGTATTTGATATAGTAGTTTTCCGACGATGAGTCCCAGGGCCAGTTCCACCAGACCGATGATCCAGAAGGGAACGAGTTTACCGATGATGAACTGGTATTTGCGTATGGGTGTTACATTGATTTGTTCGCTGGTGCCGATCTCTTTTTCGCGTACCAGGTTCATGGCCGACAGGAAGAGGCCGATGATGGTGACCAGGATGACGAGGATGCCGGGGAGCATATAGACGCGGTAGTTTAGCTCGGGGTTGAACCAAAAGGAGGAGGAGACGTTGATTTGCTTGCCTGCCGGTATTTCGGCGCGTTCCATTTGCAGGTGCCGCGACAGGTCCATGAGCACATTACCCAGGTAACTATAGCCCAGCTGGGCCTGGGTGGCGTTGATGGCGTCAGTGATGATTTGCACCTTGGCCACTTGTTGACGCTCCAGGTTACGCGCTGTGTTGGGCGGGATGATAAGGAGCACGTCGGATTCACTTTTCTTCAGGCGGTCAAAGGCCATAGTACGGTTGGGTGCCAGTGATTGCAGATCGAAGAACAGGGAAGCATCGAGCTTCGCCACCAACTGCCGCGAAACGGAGGAGAGATCTTCATCGACCACGGTTACACGAATATTTTTCATCTCCATGGTGGCGGCGTTGACCAGCACCACCAACTGAACCACCGGCAAAACAAAGATGAGGGGCAACATGGTTTTGTTGCGAAACACTTGTAGAAATTCCTTTTGTAACAGGTATAATATGGTACGCATAATGTATTAGTATCAGGTTTTTGTCACTATTGGCCAAAATCAATTGACATTTTCTATTGCGCTCAAGACGCGCGCCCGCTTCTCGGGATTACTTTTTGCTACTGCGAATAATAATAAACGCCGCTGCTCTCAATAGGATCTGATCATTCCAACCGTATTTTAAATTTCTTGACACTCACCGTTACAAAGAAGACGATGTAGCCGATGATAATCAGTGTTTCTTTCCAGACATAGGCTAACCCAACGCCTTTGAGCATTACTTTTTTGACGATGACGATGAACCATTTGGGTGGCATGATCTGGCTTAATATCTGTAGTGGCAGCGGCATGTTCTCGATCGGGAAGATGAAACCGGATAAGAGAATGGTTGGTAACATGAGTCCGAACATGGAAATGAACATGGCTACCATCTGGTTTTTGGCGATGGTGGAGATGAATATGCCCAATGAGAGGGCAAGGATGGTGAAGAGCAGGCATTCGAACAAGAGCAACACCACGCTTCCTTTTACCGGCATGTGAAAAACGAAGTAGCCCATCAGGATGATGGAGATGGCATTGATGAGGGCCAAACCGACATAGGGCGCCACCTTGCCGATGATGATCTGGAAGGGTTTCAGCGGTGAGATGAGTAACACTTCCATGGAGCCGAACTCTTTTTCACGGGTGATGGAGATGGAGGTCATCATGGCGGACACCAGCAATAAGATCATGGCCATGATTCCGGGGATGGACATAAACACATCGTCGAGGCTTTCATTATAGAACATACGCACTTCGGGCACCAGTAATTTAGCGGCTGAGAGTTGGCTTTGATTGATCTCTTGCTGATAGCCCGCTAATATCCCCTCACAATAGGTGGTAAGCAAGCGGGCGGTGTTGGCATCGGCGGCATCGGCAATGAGCTGAATGGCGCCATGGCCGTCTTTATTGAGGTGTTGTGAGAAATCGGGCTCAAACACCACAACCATCTTTACCCGGTCGAAATTAAAGGCATCGCCTATCTCCTTTTCGCTATCCAGGTAACCGCCTGCTTTGAAATAACCCGATGAGAGGAGCCTGCCGGTGATATCGCGTGTAACCTCATCTTTGGACTTGTCCAGGATGGCAATGCGGGCATCTTTGACTTCCATGCTAATGACAAAGCCAAAGATAAGAACTTGTGCTACCGGCATGGCGAAAAGGATAAGCATGGTGCGGTAGTCGCGGAATATATGATAGAACTCTTTTTTAACGAAGGCCCAGAATCGATTCATTGGTGTATAGTATTGAGATGTTAGACATTAGATTGATGTTATTAGCAAAAGAAAAGTGAACACGGAGACACAAAGACACAGAGTTTTTTTTAATTCATTGACATGAAAAACTGTCCTGATTAAATCATCTTTCTGTGCGAGGCTCTCTCTCTTGGCTCGTTTCATATTACCTTCTTTTTAGTTCAATTGGCAAAAGAAAAGTGAACACGGAGACACAAAGACACAGAGTTTTTTTCCGATTCATTGATATGGAAAACTGTCCTGATTAAATCATCTTTCTGTGCGAGGCTCTCTCTTGGTTCGTTTCATATTACCTTCTTTTTAGTTCAATTATCTTGTCAGGGCCAGGAACACGTCGTTCATATTGGCGGCGTTGAACTGTTTTTTCAGTCCACCCGGGGTATCGAGGGCATCGATGCGGCCATCGACCATGATGGAGACGCGGTGGCAATATTCGGCTTCATCCATGTAATGGGTGGTGACAAAAACGGTGATACCACGACTGGATGCCTCATAGATCATCTCCCAAAACTGACGCCTGGTGATGGGATCAACACCGCCCGTGGGCTCGTCAAGGAAGACAATGGAGGGCTCGTGCAGGATGGCTACGGAAAAGGCGAGCTTCTGCTTCCACCCCAGCGAGATGGTTGACACCAGCCGGTTGCGCTCCTCATACAATGTGAGATCCCGAAGCAAACGGGTGGCCCTCTCTTTAAATACCTTGGCGGAAAGGCCATAGATGGCGCTATAAAAACGCATGTTCTCCCAGATGGTGAGATCTTCAAAGAGGGAAAATTTCTGACTCATATACCCAATCCGCCTTTTTACCTCTTCGGGCTGTTCCTTCACATTGAACCCTGCGACCATCGCCTCCCCTTCCGTAGGCGATGACAAGCCACACAGGATGCGCATGGCGGTGGTTTTGCCGGCTCCGTTGGCGCCCAGAAAACCAAATATCTCTCCTTTTTCCACCGAGAAGGTAAGATGATCATTGGCGGTGAAGTGCCCGAATCGCTTTACAAGGTTTTTGACTTCTATTACTGGTTGGTTCATTGTTTTAACAGGATTTACAGAATAATGAGTTGATAATGTATTTCTTTTTTGACAGGATTAATAGGATTTACATGATAAGGGATCGATGATGCTGTTCTGCAAAATTGCAGGGCACTTTCTCCATCTTCCGGAAACTCCATACCAGGATGTAACAGACTTTTTCAGGTATGAAAAATGTTCCCGCAAGGGTGCGAGAAGCTTTTTCCGGTATGAAAAACGTCCCCGCAAGGATGCGAGATGCTTTTTCCGGTATGAAAAACGTCCCCGCAAGGATGCGAGATGCTTTTTCCGGTGTGAAAAACGTYCCCGCAAGGGTGCGAGATGCTTTTTCCGGTATGAAAAACGTCCCCGCAAGCGTGCGAGATGCTTTTTCCGGTATGAAAAACGTCCCCGCAAGAATGCGAGATGCTTTTTCCGGTGTGAAAAACGTCCCCGCAAGCGTGCGAGATGCTTTTTCCGGTGTGAAAAACGTCCCCGCAAGCGTGCGGGAAGCTTTTTCCGTGTCCAGAATCCTTCCAACGGAATTAAAAGGGTATGTTCAATATTCTGTGTCACGATGTTTTACCTGTTGAACCATGTTTAATCTCTTCTTTATTCATTCTTTTAAATGAGTATCATGTTAACTGTTCATTGTCAACTGTTAACTGCTAATCGGGATTAACTGAGTTGTTTCCCATCAACTGCATGAAACGGTCTTCTATATCCGGCTCCACATCTATAACCTGTATCGCCTGATGCCCTTTCTCTTTCAGAAAGGCTTCGATGTGGGGCTTAACATCACCCGTTCTTTGATCGGTGTAGTGGAGGTATTCTCCAAACGGAAAAACACTTTCGGTTTGGGGATAGTGGCGCAAATCGAGCAGACACCGGTAAATATCGGCTGTTTTAATGCCCAGCAATGGCCGGTTGAACTGACTGGTCAACACCTCCGGCTTATCACAGGCCAGCACCTCCCCTTTCTGCATCAACGCCACCCGGTCGCACATTTCTGCTTCGTCCATATAAGGCGTAGACACCAGGATGGTGATGTGTTTGCGGCGCAGTTCCTGCAGCATCTCCCAAAACTCTTTACGCGACACGGCATCAACACCGGTGGTGGGTTCGTCCAACACCAATAGCTTTGGTTTATGAATCAGCGCACAGCTAAGGGCCAGCTTCTGTTTCATTCCGCCCGACAGCTTACCGGCCGGCCGGTCCTTGAAGGGCTCAATCTGTTTGTAGATCCCTTCAATGAGGTGATAGTTCTCTTCCACAGTGGTCCCGAAAACAGTGGCAAAAAACTTCAGGTTTTCTTCGATGGTTAAATCGTAATAGAGGCTGAACTTGCCGGGCATGTAACCAATCATGGTGCGCACGTGGCGGTAATTTTTCACCGGGTCAATGCCCCATAGCGAAATATGACCTTCATCGGGCACCAACAGGGAGTTCACCATCCTGAACAGGGTGGTTTTACCTGCCCCGTCGGGGCCGATGACCCCAAACAGTTCGCCGTCTTCAATATCGAGGGAGACATTCCGGACTGCCTGAACTTTTTCGAATGATTTTGATACCTGTTGTATTTTGATCATGTGATGGATGTTAGAGGATAGAAGATAGAGATTGGAGGTTAGAAATTAGATGATAGAGGTTAGAGATAACATATTGAAATATTTGGAAATAAATGGAAACATTTTGAAATAAATAGAAACATATTGAAACAACTGGAAACACTTTGAAATAAATGGAAACATGTTGAAACAACTGGAAACACTTTGAAATAAATGGAAACATGTTGAAACAACTGGAAATACTTTGAAATATCTGGAAATAAATCGTTGATAATACATATTGTCATCCAATACTTCCGCTATTACGTTCTTTTTAAAATCCTTTGTGTTCTTTGCAGGAAACATGGGAAATCACAAAATCAACCACACCTGCTTTGTTCATCTTCCTTCCCTATCAGAATTTCACTTCTCCCGGCATGCCTATCTTCACCCGTCCGTCGTTTTGGATTTTAACCTTGACGGCATACACCAGGTCTACCCGTTCTTCTTTGGTTTGAATAATCTTGGGGGTGAATTCGGCGGAGGATGAGATCCAGGAGACGACTCCATCGATGCTTTGGTTGGTAGAAGCGTCTTTGTCGAACAGCACCTTTACTTTTTGTCCCAGCTTCAATTGAGGCAATTGTTTGCCCGACACATAGGCCCTGAGGTACATCCGCTCCAGATCGGCCACTTTTATAATCGGTTTTCCTCCGGCAATGAGCTCCCCCTCTTCACTGAACTTCTGAAGCACCGTACCCTGTATGGGCATTTTCACTTCACAACGAGACAGTTGATCGAGCACCTCCTCTATCTGCCGCTCCACCACAGCTACCTCAGCCCGTACACTCTTTATTTGTGTGTGATAACTGTCCAGTTGACGGTCCATCACTGTTAGTTGTCCTTCGGCCTCATCAAACTGTCTGGCAGTGGCAGCGCCATCGTTGTGCATCTTTTCAATGCGGTTAAAATCTTTTTGTGCCACCTTCTTTTGTGCTTTTAAAACGGCTATCTGCGCTTTCACCTGGTTTAATTTACTTAAGGCAGCCAATTTCGATGCGCCTAACTGGTCACGCTTAATCGTGAGAGGCACCGTATCAATCACACAGATAACCGCTCCCTTATTAATCACATCCCCCTCTTCGGCGGTCAGGCGCAATGAACGACCATTCACCTCAGCACTCACCAATACCTCTGTGGCCTCAAAGTTGCCATAGGCATCTGATTCTTCGCTGTTATTATTGCATGCAGCCAGGAACATTGTCAGTCCCAGCATGTAGATTATTCGTTTCATATAGTTTAGTATTTAGTAGCAAGATTTAAGTAGCAAAACACAAGACTTAAAATGCAAAACCGATTCTTTATTCGCTTTTCCCTTTTTACTTTTCTCTTTTTCCGTTCTCCCTTCATTGCACGCCTAACAAATTCTTATACTCGGCATAAGCTTTTGACAGCTCAAGCTTATGAATCTCCATGGACAAAGCCGCCAGGTATTGCTGGTTCAAGTCAGAGATATAATCAGAGGCGGTAATCACACCATTCTCCAATTTCGAGACAGAGGCTTTGGTGATCCGTTTTCTCAGGGTCACAATCTCCTCATCCGAGGCCACTATCTTGTCCAGTTTGCGAACACGAGCCTCCAGATTACTGGAAGCCATACGTACATTCTGACTAAACGCATCCTCACGCTGATTGACCAATTGCTTCTGATGATCGTATATTTTTTTCTCCCGTGAAGTCTTATTCCAGTCACATATTCGCCAGTTCAGACGCACACCCACCATGTAAAAAGGCTCAAAACTATCCAGTAACATATTGAATCCGGGGTTACCATATCCCACCTGTCCAAACCCTGATAGATTAGGCATACGTGTTTTCCCGCTCACTTTCCGGGCGGCTTCCAGCTGATTTAGTTGCGAACGAAACAAACTGATTTCGGGTCGTTGAATGAGTGAATCGTTCAACAAAACAACCAACATCTCAGGCTTTACAACACCCGCAAGTGGTGCACCGGTAAACTCAGCCATTATTTCCTGACCACCCAGCCGGGCCTCTTCAATACCAATAAGCTGCTGCTTAAGTTTTAGTATCTCTACCCTGAAAACATCAGCTTCACTTTCAAGCATCACACCATTTTCTACCCTGACATTAACCTCTTTCAACCGGTGCGTGAGGTTTTCGATACTTAGATTCGTCTGCTTTTCCTGCTCATCCAACAGTAATAATAGGTAATAGGTATCAATCACCCGCGACCGGATACCATATATTTCCACTTCCAGATTCAACTGATCCGTCTCGCCTGCCACAGCTTCCAGCTCCCTCTTTGAGCGGGTAATACCACCGTCATAAATTATCTGCCGTACATCCACATAGGCCTTGTACTGATCTTTGGGCGCCTGGGGAACCTCAAACCCCGGTGAAGGTGAGTCTAAATGCGGCACATCATTCTGCCAGGATATCTGCCCTCCCAGATCCATTTGCGGATACCAGGCCGTTCTGAGATTCTTCAACTTTAAATCTGTGCTTGATTGCATCACATGCAATCCCTCCGTCAGCGGATAGTGCTCCCTGGCCAACTGCAGGCATTCATCCAGGCTTCTTTCTTGTCCCCGGCCTGCCATACCTGTAACAAAAAGCAGTATCAGGGGGAGAATAACTTTATACATCTGTTGTTTATATTAGATAATAGACAAAAAGATTTTAGATAATTAGACTGATTTTCTATTAGCTTATTACATCATAAGCCCATGAGTAACTTGAAAAAACATGCTTAACAGGCTGATGATACAAATACTGCCCTTACAATAAACTCATACACCGTATTCTTTCGCTCTTTCAGAAAAGCCACATAACTCTCCTGGTCATTATCCCATAAAATGCGACTAACCAATGGCCGGGCCGCAAACGGGAACAAACTGAGCGATAAAATATTTACCAGCAATTCACGGGGGTCCATTTCAACAATATTACCCGCAGCCATCTCCCCTTTAATGATTTCAAGTAATTGGGTTGGATCCACCCCTGTTTCGAAAAACAATCGCTTCAAATGATCGGGATTACGATGCAACTCATTGAGGATAAAAATGGGCAAAAAAGGCTGATCGATAAGTACATCAATATAGCTGGTTACAATGGCCTTCAAGAGAGTTTTCAAATCGGTGGTTGTTTGCAGGTATTGATCCACCCGTGGCCAAAATAACCCGAATGCCTCTTTAAATACCCGATCAAACAACTTCTCTTTTGATCTGAAATAGTAATGAAGCATGGCCTTGTTAATTCCTGCCTTATCGGCTATTTCCTGCATCCGGGCACCGGCCATTCCTTTCTCGGTAAACACCTGCCTAGCTGCTTTTAATATTTTCTCTTCCGTATTTCGTTCCGTTCCACTATTCATGCTACCACATTTTAATGATTAACAAACGGCTCAACTAACCATTTGGTTGAACCGCATGGGCAAATGTAAATTATCCATTTGTTTTAACCAAATGGTTAGTTCTTTCTTCAGGGAATTCGCTTTTAGCAAAACAAAAGCAATGTTGTGTTGATTCCGACCTCAGCAACGTAGTTCGGGACCCACTTCCAGAAGTTGATGAAAAGACAGAATTGAAGCGTAGCGAAATCATGAACGCCTTAAAAAATAAAATCATGTGAACTAAAGTTGTTTGAGCGGAGCGAGTTCTTTCTGTCTCATCAACTTCTGGAGTAGTGGGTGAACGAGTGCTGCAGTCGGCGGACTCTTTGCTTACTTTCTCGACTGTAGGAGAATTGAAAATCGTGAACACCTATAAATAAAAGTATATAAGGTGAACAAAGTAAGAGCCTCCACGGCTCGAGTGGAAAATTAAAGTAGTTAAGTGTAATTGATAGTGAAATAATTTTTAAAAGCGAATTCCCTGGTTCTTTCTTAATGAATGCATCGTTTTAAAAATTATACTCAGCGAATATGATTACCAAGGCAACCATACAAATATTTGGAAGTAAAAAGCAACAGTTCCCAACCGTCAAAATACCCTCGCAAAGGGCCATACCTAAAGACAATCGGTATGGCTAGATTAAAAATTATGCGAATAGTCATTGCCCGTTATTTGGGAATAACATAAGATCGTTCTATTTTTATCGGCAAATCTCACGTAAACCCATGGAAGATCGCAAAAAAGACCACATAGAAATGGCGTTCAATGCCAGAGCAAAAGCAACCGAATCAGATAGACGCTTTTTCTATGAACCGCTGTTCGGCACTCATACAACTTCGCAAAAACAATACACGTTTGCTGAAAAAGTAATGAAGCTACCGCTGTGGATATCAAGCATGACAGGTGGCACCCAAAAAGCCGGCCTTATTAACCGCAATCTTGCCAGGGCGTGTAATGAATTTGGCATGGGCATGGGACTTGGCTCCTGTCGAATCCTTCTTGATTCACCCAAACACTTGCCCGATTTTGATGTACGCCACATTATCGGCCAGGAATTGCCGTTGTTTGCCAACCTGGGCATCTGCCAGCTAGAGCAAATGCTGGAAGAAAAGTCAACAGATAAAATTGAAGAACTGGTGACTAAACTTCAGGCAGATGGGTTAATCATCCACATCAACCCCCTTCAGGAAGCCTTTCAGCCAGAGGGCGACCGTTTGAAGCGACCACCCATTGAATTATTGGAAGCGTTTCTGGAAAACACTAATTTAAAAATCATTGTTAAAGAGGTTGGTCAGGGCATGGGCCCCAAAAGCCTGAAAGCACTCATGCAATTACCACTGGAAGCCATTGAATTCAGCGCCCTGGGAGGGACAAATTTCACAATGGTTGAACTTAACCGGTCCAATGCAGTGGCAGCAGAAGTGTATAATCAATATGGACAAGTTGGCCATACTGCCGAAGAGATGGTTCACACCATAAATGAGATAAAAACCAATTGCCTGACCATGCGCATAAAATGCCGTCAGATTATTATTTCGGGTGGCATCACATCTGTTTTAGATGGCTATCATCTGACCAACATATCCAAAATACCAGCCATATTTGGGATGGGATCAGCGTTTTTAAGACACGCCATGGGCGATTATGATCAACTTAAAGAATTTGTGCAACACCTGGCTCATGGACTTGATTTGGCAGAGAATTTTTTATCTATACGATGATCTGAGGTAAAATGAAATAAAATGCAGGTTACCCGCAGCCATTTAAATGTAACGGCAATTGGTAACCTGCCATGCATTTTTCCTATTGCAGCCTTAATTCATTGTAGCCATTAAATGGCACTTCCTCCCCGCTCTCCGGTACGAATGCGGATACATTCCTCAAGTGGTGTAATAAATATCTTGCCATCTCCTATCTCCCCGTCATTTTCATTCACCGATCTGGCGGCTTTGATAATGGCATTTAGCCATTTCACTGCCAGAGACACCATATCACACAAGAAGTGCCATAGACAGGAAACAATAATTTTAAAGTGATATTTCTAAAGTAAACAATGCCAACACATAGGAAAACGGTCCTTTTTCAGTATAGAAATCCAAAAAACATATCGAATAGCAACACCGTGAGAAATTAATAAGAAATAGCTGAATAATTACATCGACAAAACAATACCCGTATAGCTTTTTTCGTTTGACTAATCGAACACTGTTCTTAATACATTATCCTGAAAAAGAAAAGCTTCTTTCTCCTGACATATTACCAGTTAGTTTTTATATTAGAGGAGTCAATCACATATTCTTATTCTTTAAAACCGAAAAAAATGCCACTTTTTAAACTATCAACCAACAAATCCATTGATAGCCAAAAACAACAGGAATTCTTGCAAAAAGCTTCCTCATTAATCGCAGAAAAGCTTGGCAAAAACGAACAGTATGTCATGACACTATGCGTACCTGGTTTGCCTATGACTTTTTCCGGCAAAGAAGAACATTGCGCCTACTGCGAATTAAAAAGCATCGGTTTACAACCCAATCAAACGCCTGTACTTTCGAAAGCTATCAGCTTACTGATCGAAGAGGAACTTAATATTCCTTCAGAGCGTATCTATATTGAATTCTCCAATGCAGAACGAGCCTATTGGGGCTGGAACAAAAGCACTTTTTAGACAAATCATGAAGACAACCAGAGCTTCTTTCAAAAAAAGTCGTTTTTTTCGGTATCATAAAACCTTGTACTGAAGAACAAAAACCTCACACAACCTAGCAACCACGCACCTTTCGTGAAAAATAATTTTGCAGAAATCAGAAATAACTCTACTTTTGCACACGTCATCAAGGAGAGATGGCAGAGTGGTCGAATGCGGTGGTCTTGAAAACCATTGTGCGGCAACGTACCGGGGGTTCGAATCCCTCTCTCTCCGCTGATAAAACCGATTCATAATCTGAATCGGTTTTTTTATTCTATTACCACAACCACGATTTGTTATTTTTGATCGGTGCGTTCAATACAACGTAAACCAGTTTTTCAATTCTCACCTAAACACGTGGATGAAATTCATGGGAAACAAACCCATTTAGTAATAAATAGTTGTGAACCAAAAGCTTTATCTGATGCCATTAAAGTAGCTCAGTAAGGTATTATCATACAATTACCAAAGAAGGCTGAATCATTAGTTTCTGAAGGATTGATTAAGAAGGATAAATGTAATTGTGTTTTAGTGATCGCTTTATTTTTTACATTCTCGAATAAAACCTTCAAACAACTCCAAACACAGTAGCATATTTGTACAAATCAATCAAATGTTTGGCATTAAGCTTCCTGATTATATTTTGACGGTGTGTTTTAACTGTTGTTTCAGAGATAAATAGTTTCACGGCTATCTCTTTTGTCATACGTCCCTTAACCAAATGTTTCAAGACCAATTTTTCGCGTTTGGTTAAAGAGGCAAACTTTTTCCAGTTGTTTTTCAGAAAATGCATTCCATCCATATATTTCTTAAGCATGTTAAGGTTATAAGGAAGGGCGTCAATTGGCACCTCCATTTGTATAATGGCTTTATTACCTACTTCATCCTTGGTGACCTCCAATAGTATATCATCCTCCAAAAATACAGTAGGGTCAATTAACTGAATCTTCTCTTTCTTTGGCGCTTCAAGATATTCAAGGGCTTCATTCTGATTCAGAAAAAAATGAGGCGTAAAAACCGACTCAGCTTCATCAAACGAATCCATCACCGAAAACTGAGACATGGTGGTTTCAGCTACCACAAATACAAAATACTGAACCCCGTTTTTATAACCGGGGACATTTATCTCCTCTTCAATCCACGGAAATAATTTTGAAGGTATGACATAATTGAACGATTCCTGGTTTAAGATGGCCCGCTTAATATTCAGATTACAACAAAAGTCCCGGCACATCTGCAATTCCTTCATAAAAAGAGAGGTATCCAATTGAGTGCCTTTCCAGGTAGTAATTAACATATCCTGAGATTCGATGTAATTCACCAAGATATTGTCTGAGTCGTAAACAATCATTAATAGCTAGGTTTTGGGAAAAGTAGAATTGAAAATACCATTATTATTTCATACAACAGTTATGATTAGCTCAAAAAATACTCCCTATAGAGTATTTTCCTGACATGGATTATTTCTCATTTTTACCAATATCTAAAGGATCATATATACTAAACAGATATTTCAAATATTATACAACTCAGAAAAAGTCTTTACAAGAAGAATTGATAGATGAAAATAGTAAATCCTTAAAAAAAGGCAAAATGTGATCTGGGAAGAAAATAAACCCCGGCAATATTACGCCATCTTCGTCCATTGTTCAAGAAAATCCTTTTTAATGACTAATTATAAATCTACAACTATGATTAAGATTACATTCTGTGTACTATTGTTATTTTCTGCACTGACTCTATTCTCGCAAGGGAGTACAAGCTTTGCTACATTTTCTCTGGATGCCGCCATTGACGACAGCCAGATTATGCATGCCGAAGTAAGCGCTTATCCAGATCAGGAAAACAAACTTCACATTGCCTGGATTAAAACAGAAAATGGTGTTCGCACAGTTATGCACACTGTTTTCAATCCGGTTTCCAAACAATTCACAACAACTGCTGTGGATGCCAACTTTCATGCCGATTTAAAGATTGCTCCATACATCATTACTGATATTAACAATGCTCCTTATATTGCCTACATCGTTAAACGGGATACGGATAGTGGCACAAGAAATGGTAATTTTGCTGTTATGCTTGGCAGTGATACCGATAAAAACGACTCTTTTACAGTAGAGCAAGTATCAACCAATCCCAATGATCCTACTTTCGAAAGCGATGATAAGTATTGCTGCTATATCAACGGAAGACCAAATATTTTCTTTGACGACAACAATATAGTAGTCAATTACCTAGCAGATGCCAATACAAATACGAGTTGGGAACGCTATGAAATATTTGCACGAAAATCAGGCACATCATGGTCTCGGACCCAAGAATTTATCTCAGACGATTATGGCAATGTGGCAGCAGCCAAAGGTTTTTCTATGTTACCCGGATCACCAAACCACATGGCTTACATTGAAATTGGAAACTATACCCCCAGATTCATGCATAAATCCAATGGAACATGGTCGTATACTGAAATAAGTAACTACAGTGGAACCTACAGAAATAAACATGCACAATTAGTACCAGGTAGTAATGGCACCATTCATTATTTTTGGTTTGATAAAGATAATCAAAACTTTTGCCATACAACATTAACAGGCAATACATACAGTGCAGTAAAAGAAACAAACATCCAAAAGACACCTGCAGGAAATTTTTATCCCGCTACTATTGACCAGACCTTAAATACACCAGTCTATTTTTACCGTGAAAGCTGGGGCGAAGGCAGAATTATTTTTGTTAAGGCAGACCAATCCTCGGTAGAATATGAAATCCCCAATATTGGAGTACCATATGGCAGAAAGTGTTTATTTGCCAGATCTGGTAAGGTATTTTTGGTAACAGCAAGAGAAAGCGATGGGAAAATATATGTTACATCTAACACCGGCGATAACAATGTAGGTTTTAAAAATGAGAGTAACCTGCACATTGAACCAGTAAAAGCATACCCAAACCCGGCTTCATCTTTCATTCAATTATCACAAGCCGGAATAATAAAAATATATAACACCGAAGGAACACTTTTAAAAACGGAAGAAGCAAAGGTAAATCACTCTATATCCATTACCGAAATGGACAGTGGTATTTATTACATACAACTTAGAAATGAAAAAGGATTGAGTACCTGTTCATTCGTGAAGCAATAATTTTCACCTTATAATTAACATGACTAAACAAATCCCTGCCCGATTAAAGTAATCAGCAATAATCTACGTCAGGTTTCTAATACCTGACGGGATTTAATATTTGGAAAAATGAGTGAAGAGATACAATTAACGCCCATACACCGGTGCACTAACTGGTAAAAACTCCGAAGTTGCAATCCGTGCCTCATCATTTAATCACAAATACATCCAGTCAACTAATTTTCCTTCACAATCATTCACATCCTTTACTATGCTTAGATGAAAAAGTAAAGAAGTTATAACACGAATTACAAATCCACCCTACCGGGGGAAAATTGTAAAATGATTTTAAAAGCAAGGTTGCCTTGTGTAAATTCATAGAAGGCAACCTTGTTTGCTTTATTTACCGCGGGACAAGAAAAATAGCCGCGGGATGACTCCCCCTATCCGCGGTGTTTAATTCCTTTTCCGCGGGATTAAACAAATATCCGCTGAAATGGAATATTTTACCGCGGGAACAGATTCCCAATCCGCGGGATTGTTAGTAGAGATATTCAGAATAAGACAAACTATCAGATGTTAACCTCGCCTTAAACCATCTCATGTTGACCGAGACGTCTCACGATCTCCGGGAAACTTCTCTTGTTCACCTGGCAACCCGAACAGGGATAATAACCACAAGTCAGTTTCCCCGTCAGGGGATGGACTAGTCCCCATCCTAAAACCACAAAACAGTTTACATCCCTCTACCCTGCCATACATCACCTCAATCCTCTCCGAGGTGAAATAGATAAAACAAACCACTACAAAACATCATAAAAAAACCGGACATTTTAAGGGAACCGGGCTTTTATCTTCATTTATTTGATATTTATTAATCTGTAATGTTTGTTGCAAACTAACCAGTAGATACGACTAAGTTGTAATCTTAGCAGAACCTGTTTTTAGATCACTTACTGGCGCGATTTAAAATCCATACCTCTTCATTTAATCACAAATACATCCTATTAACTCATTTTCATTCGCTATCATTCACCTCCTTTACCATGGCCAGAAGAAAAGGTTAAGAAGTTATAATACGAATTGCAAATCCGCGCTGGTGAGGGGTTAAAAGAGTTAATCTAATTTGAGATCCATTTTTTTTTAGGACGCGCATCTGTTCGTGACAAAAAAGGTAAATAAAATCCAGACTAACTGTGATTAGAAAAGAATCTGATATATTTATAGCCCCAGTACCACAATCCATACCGACATAAAATCAGTCTAAACCGATGAAACAAAAACTATGAAATAACAAACGACCGGATAATGAATCAAACAGGAATGAAATGCATGGATTAATATTCCAGAATTTTATAACCACATTACAAATGAACAAGAATCAAATCAGACTATCACCTTTTATCTAGCAATCCATTGTTACAATGGACCACTTTTAATCTAAAAATTACAAATCACTATCACACCATGAACATCATTGAACTAATTAAAAATCGCCGAAGTTGTAGAAAATTTACACAATCACCTGTTTCTACCGAATCAATCGAACAATTAAAAATAGCCTCACTACTTGCTCCCACATCAAAAAACAATCGCCCATGGGAGTTTGCCTTCATCACTGACAAAGAAATATTAAATAAACTCTCACAATCAAAACCACACGGCGCATTATTCTTAAAAGATGCTGCTTTAGGTATTGTCATTTTGGCAGATCCGGAAAAAAGCGACGTATGGATTGAAGACACAGCCATAGCTGCATCCTATATTCAACTAACAGCAGAAGCTCTCAAGTTGGGCAGTTGTTGGATTCAAATACGAAACAGATCGCACTCTGAAACCCTATCGGCATCCGAGTATATCAAAAAGATCATTGGCGCTCCTTCCACCCTTAAAGTGGCCTGCATCATAGCCATTGGTCACAAAGAAAAAGAAAGACGCCCATATAACAGTAACGACCTGTTGACTGACAAAATCATATCAAACCACTACTGATTTTCATTACCAGTCAAATCAGCAGAGAAAAAGATTGGCATAATTCATGTACACATACAGCTATCTGTATATTTAAAACAAAACACCATGAATAAACTAATCATTACACTGGAAGAAGGGAAAAAAGTAAATGCCGAGTACAAAGGTCATGTAATAACCACCGATCAACCTCAACCAACAGGAGAAAATTCAGCACCCGCTCCTTTTGACTTGTTTTTGGCATCTATTGGCACTTGTGCCGGCATATATGTAAAATCGTTTTGCGAACAAAGAGGCCTTTCCACCGATGACATAAAAATCATTCAATCCATGGAATATGACCCAACGAAAAAATTAGTCAGCAAAATAAACCTTGACATAACGGTACCTGCAAGTTTTCCCGTTAAATACAAAAACGCATTAATAAAATCCGCTGAACTTTGTGCCGTTAAAAGACATCTTGAGACACCCCCACAATTCAACACCACAGTCTCAACAACATAAAAAAGAATAGAACACAAAAAAAAGCCACCTTCATAGAAGGTGGCTTTTTAGTGCCCAGAACAAGACTCGAACTTGCACGACCTTGCGGTCACCAGCCCCTCAAGCTGGCGTGTCTACCGATTTCACCATCTGGGCAATAAGAGCGAAAAACGGGACTCGAACCCGCGACCCCGACCTTGGCAAGGTCGTGCTCTACCAACTGAGCTATTTTCGCGATTGCGGTTGCAAATGTATGAAATTATTCCCTTCGCACCAACCCCTAACCCTTATTTTATCTAGGAAAAATGCACATCAATCAGCAAGCACAATCAAATCAAAAAGTTAAACACAAAAGAAAAATATAAATAAAAATGCCAAAAACTATTTCCGACGTGCCGCTTTAACTATTTCGTTTTTAAATTTCCTTTTATCGTTAATTATCTCATAAAATTCCCCCAGATATTGAATACACTTTTGTTTTTCTTTAACGGACAAAAAAGGGAATTCGGCGAAAAGATTAATAAGCTCATCTTTTTTTTCATTGAATAACTCCACAATGGTCAACATATCCTCCTCTGGTCGAAAATATCCCCTATACACGCGCTGCTTAACATCGGCAGTCTCCAGAACTTGATCAGGCACAGCATAGGGTGCATTAACAAGACCGGACCAATCAAAATCAAAAGGCACAACAACAGGAGGTGAATGAACATGTTCACTCAGTAAAACAATATTATGAAGCTTGGGGACCGACCAATCGGTATTTCCAATCATATATTGAAACAACGAAAGCTTTGCCATTTTGAAATAATCGGTATGCTTTTGATGAATATTAGCCACTTTCATTACTGTCATGCCATTTCTGGCGGCAACATCATCGTCATCCTCAATAAAAAAGCCATACTTCGTTATCAAACCATATTTTCCATCCTCATCGACATAGGTAATTTTAGCAAGACGAACATTAAAACTTTCCTCGGCAATAATATTATATGCCTTATAAATCAAATACTCTTTGAAAACACAATCTTGCAATTTTTCACTTCTATCCTTACAATGAGCAACCAACTTCACTTTTTTTAGATCCTTAAATGGAGAATTGTTACTATCGCCGGAAGAAAACTTAATTTTTAAGGGGGGAAAATCACAATTATTTTTATCCCGACGGAAATGACCACGTGTCCTGATTTTAGATGCTAATTCAATAGAATCACGACCATTTAAAACCACAATCCGGGCAGGATGATAGGAACGCTGATCCCCCACATCGTCCCGCACGATTTTAAAGTTGGCATAAATAACCAATTCCAAAGGATCACTACGGGAAAACAAGGGATGCGGCTTTACAAGTTGTGCTTGCTCAAGGGTATCATTCAGGATAGGTGATCCACAACCACATACTTCTGTGCCAGTAAGGATAAAACACCCAAAGAACAAAAGACTATAAGATAAATTTGCATTAATGATCCGTCCAATTGCTTTCTTCCACCATTTCATAATCTGACAAATTGCTATTTGATTCAACATTTGAAAAATAAATAACTATTTGTGCCACATCTTTCAGAAAATCAATCTGTCCAATCTCTACCCTATGAATCGCCAACCCGGTTCTCTCTTCCAAATCCTTCTTCAACTCTAACCTTCTGTCAGGCTTTAAAAACTCTATACGTTCATAAACAATTGTCTTGCGCTGCTCCCCTTTGTTCATCCAAAATTTCTCCATTGCCCAACTCACCAGCACTAACATCAAATCTGCAAGCACCACCTCCGGAAACAGATGATTTTTATGAGCTACCGCATTAATTACTGAGGCAGCTATTATCAAAAACAGATAGGTCATTTCCCGTATGGGTATAGTTATGGTTCTGAACCTGATGATTCCAAAAATGGCAAAAAGCCCCAAGGCAAAACCTAACTCTAATTTAACAGCAGCTAACAGATAGGTCATAAAAAAAATCGCTATCCCCATTAATGCGTATGTAAATACATACTCCTTACGATGGGTAGAACGATAGTAAATACCCCAAATAACAATTGCTAATACCACCATATTGATTAGCAACCGAATAATAAAATCAAAATAATCAGGATAATTCGATAACTCAACAGTCATTAAATATACATTCATGCCAAACACATAACTTTAGGATACATCAATTTCTCAATTTGTCGCAACTTAGGTTTGAACCTATTGTATTTTACACCATCATTTAAAGCAATTATTCCCAAACAATATTTACTAAAGGATACTGCATGGCATCCTTCATTTTTCAACAACCGGCTAAAATAAGATTGATAATCATTCTTACTCCTTTTCACCTCAACAATGGCACAATCTTCAAGATACTGATTTTTTTTATCCTTGATAAACTTAACATTTAAATCAATAGTAATTCTTTCCCGTGAAAATTTATTCACTAAGGTAATACGACTAAACTGCGTAGATAACTGCGGCGCTAACTGACTAACCGAATAGGGTGAATTATTCTCAATAAAACGCTCTGTTCCCCCATTAATTGGTAACGAGAAACGATCGACGGAAACTCTCATTTTATGCGTCCTGCCTTTTTCCTTGCGTTTAATTTCAAGAAACTGATCGCCGGTTTGCGCATACTCCCTATAACGCACTTTAAATCGCCTCATTTTACCATTATGATGATCAAAATACATATTCAAATTTGGGGTATCAAAATAGATAGTATTGTAATGCAACAATCGCTCATTATTAACCTCAACCACTGAATAGAACCGGGCGGCCTTCCTCAAACAAGCCAACAGCACATCTAACTTGATAATATATTTGGTATCAACACGATTAAACAATTTCACATCCTTTATTTGATCTAACGAAACGGATGTAAGATTCCGCACAAAGGAAGCCACACAATTTCCCTTAGGCCTTGCCAACAACGTCTCCAATTTTCGAATTCTATTCGACCGATCCTGATCACTTACTGATTTTTCACCTAGCTTTATCATGACAACCCTCTTTATTCAACCCAAATAATTTGGAACCTCCTATTTTCAAAAACCATAGTCAAAGCTCCTATTAGTAAAATACCTTCTTAAACTTTTACAATTCCCTGATATATTATATAGTTTATGCACCAATCCTAAAACGTACTCCCTTGATACTACAAATAAATCAGCTGCAATTCCTCTTAATATCTACTATCTAGATCTAACGATCTATTGTTAATCTTGCCCCACAAAGTAATTCAATTCTTAACGTACACATTCATGAGATAAATCATCTTTTCCAATAATATTAGACCAAATTAAAAAACTGCTTTATTCCGTTCCAATCCAGTATTACCAACGACCTCATTAAATAAACTAATTTTTACAATCTGTTACCAGATTAGCCTCTCTCTTTACATTCAACAAAAATCCATCCATTAAACACTACATTCTATCAACCTGGACATTACAATAATTACAGCATTTCAATTTTGTGCGAAATCGGAATCATTCATGTACGTAATCGCACAAAATTTTCAGAATTATATATTTTATTGGAACTTTTCTTGTGTTTGAGAAAACCAAATTGAAAAATTTCCGTAATCTTTGTCGTACTCATAATTAAATGCATTAATATGGCTAGCCTTTTAACAAATCTTTTTGGAAATAAGTACCCGGATACCAATAAATACGAATCTCAGATTAATAATTTAGCCGCAGATCATAAGCGATTTACTGAATATAAAAATTCATCAATATATGCCCGGTATAAGGAGCTGGACGCCCTGATTCACTCCGGGGAGTTTAAAAAGAACGTACACCGGTTAAAAACTGAAAAATTCAGGGATACGGATGAATTTAAAAAATACCAAACTTTTAAATCTTTAAAAAAGGCGAAAGACATCAAACAATTCCTTCAATACGAAACATCCGGAAAGCCGGAGAAAACTGAAGAAATTAAAGCAAGCGCCAAATACAATCAGTTTTCTGAATTAGAAAAATTCATCAATTCAGAAGAATTCAAAAACAAAAAACGAGTAAAAGGATTTAAAAAAAGCGAGGAGTACCAGAAGCTGATTCAATATAAAAAGTTAAAAAAGGATACGGACATTAAATTCATTAAAAAACAGCTTTCTTCAACCATCTATAAAAACTACAACACACTTTTGAACTCGGATCGTATCTCAAATTATAAAACTCTTGCAAAGTACATCGGTTCAAATGAATTCATAGAATTCAAAGCACACATGGAAGATCGTCATCGCTTCAAGAAATCAAATGAAGCGGGAATGATCAAAGAACATCACGATATAATTTCAACGCCTGACTACAAGTGGTTCCAGAAGACGAAAAAAGACGACCCGTTTAAAGAACTTAACAAATGGGAAAATACTTTTAAAGATGACTTTGACACTGCCAAACTGGATGCTTCTAAATGGATTACGGGCTATTACTGGGGCAAGGCATTATTAAATGACACTTATGTACTGGCCAATGAACGCCAGTTTTTTAAAGATGATAACATTGAAACAAGAGATTCCAAAGCTCACATTGTTTCAAAAACAGAGAATTGTTCCGGGAAAATATGGGATTCCGAAAAAGGATTTATCCCTGCCAAATTTAACTACACATCAGGGCTTATAAGCACAGGTCACAGCTTCCGCCAACTATACGGAAAATTTGAAGCAAAAATAAAGTTTGACAAGGCATTTCCTTTCACGCAGACCTTCTGGATGGTTGCTGAGAAAATAGCTCCTCAAATCGATGTATTCAAGTATGGCACACCATCGCTTAAGACCATTGAAGTAGGAACCCATATTCAAAATAGCCATAAGAACATTAAACATACCACAAACACCATTAACGGCACCCGGTTTGATAAAGGCTTTTTCATCTACTCCCTGGAATGGACACCAGAAAGTTTAATCTGGAAAATCAATGGCATTGAAGTTCACAAACAGACAATTGACATACCTAATGTACCGATGTACCTGGTTTTTAGTTCTAATCTAATGACAGACGAAACACCACAAAACATGCCTTGTCAAATGGAAATTGACTGGGTAAGATGTTACAAGTTAAAAGAATAACAGTATCAAAAACCATACAAGAAAAAAAGAGGAGTCATAACGTTATGACTCCTCTTTTTAATTTCAATCAACTATAATTATCTATTCTCAATTCATATCTCACTCAGGTAATGTAAACCGATCCCAAAAACCTTCATTCATTTCCTTATTTGAGAAGTAATCACGCTTCTCCGATGGATTGATTTTTCCTTTTACAACATTACCCTTTAAAACAACTAATTTCATATTTACCTCCCCCGAATGATCAGAGGAATATCCGTGCAGTTCTTGTGCCAGATTAATACGGCTAAGCATCCAATCACTACCCTCTTTTCGATAAGTGGTGACTATTCGATAATCCACTGACTTAATCTTTTTATCCAACAAGGCTTCATCAGCAAAAGCAGTCCTACCAAATTGAAAATATCCGTCAGACTCAATATTTAATTCGTTCCTTAAAACGGCATGATCATTTTTACTAATATAAACCACACCATGGTATTTTTTTACACGTGCCTCACCGGTCGAGGCAAACATTGGCTGATCACTTTTATAAGCTATTACCCAAACAGAATCCTCATTAATCGCTACCGTCTCTTTTAATTCAAATTCGTAATTATCTAAAAACGCCGTATCAAGAACGTTTCCTCTAACACGAACGACATCAAACAATAAAAGATCATCTAAATTAATTAATCCGCCTTTTACCGGAGTGCCTTCATAATTCCTTCTTAACTCATCCACTTCATAAGATTGTTTGGTAAAAGCATCTGAATAAGACCGATCACCATAACCTGATTCATCAGCCATTGTCACAATCGCCTCCTGTTTTTTACTACCTTTTGATTCTTCCCTCAAAACAAAAAGAGAATAACGACAAGCTCTATTAAAATAGTTCTCAGTAATTAAATTTACAGATGATTTAATGATACCATGTAACACCTTGGATTGAGCCATTACATCCACCTGGGAAATACCATATGAAGCAGGTGCTAATTTAATTACAACTTCATCTTCAGCTCGTAACTGAGAGATCACCACCTCCTTCGGCTGATAACCAACTGCTGAAATTCGAATTGTAAAATCAACGTACATTTCATCTATTTCAAGGGAGAAATTTCCATCCAAATCAGAGGCTGTTCCTAAAAAGGTTCCTACCACCCCTAAATTAGCAAATTCCACAGGCTCATTATTAGAAGCGTCTATTATCTTACCTGAAAGATTCATCTCTTGAGCCATTCCCGGAAGAGACGAAAAAACCGAAATAGATAAAGTAATCAGATAAAGCTTTATAAAGAATTGATGCATAGAAAAAGATTTTACTATTTTTGATATAAAATTAGAAATACCTCTTAAACGAAAGAAATATGCCTCTAAAGTTATTAATTTTTTTATTCGCCCTTACATTTCTAAATGCATGTGTTGTTTCAAAAAAGAAATATGAAGCACTGATGCTTGAAAAAAACCAATTATCCACTCAATTGGATGAAAAGACAACGGAAAACAGTACGTTAAAATCCAACCTGGAAAGTTCGATTTCAGACTATGAAGAGATGAAATACGAACTCAATAAAAGCAATGCATTGAAATCCGATGAACTAAGTGATTTATTGATTCAAATGACCAGTTTAAGGAAAGAGTCTGAAGAGCTAAACGAAAAACTCAAAAATACCCTTCAAAAATACAAAGCAAAAGAGGAGAATAATGCTCAGACAACTGAAGAACTTGAACACTCTATTCACCAACTGAGAAAGCTTCAAAAAGATACGGCCAGTTTGCAGTATTCTCTTAAGTTGGCCAAGGAAAGAAATGACATGATGAGAAGCGAGTTACAAAAGGTGAAAGAACAATCGAACAACAATTACAAAAAAAGAGCACAACTTGAAAAGGATCTCAATGCACAGATTGCAAAACTTTCCACGATTGAATCTCAATTAGTAAAAAATAAATCAACAATGGATGACATTTCCAAAGCATTTATTGACCTACGAAAAGAAATGTTGTCTGCCAAGTCAAAAAACAAATCGTTAGATCCTAATAAGAATAAGCAAATTGATAAAATCGCAAAATTACTTGGTCATTATTAAAGAATTGATTAACAAATTTTGAATCACTGAATTGAGATAGATATTGATAATCATTTAGTTTTCAATAGAAATATAACTGCTAATTATCTACAAACACTCTCTTATACTTTCAGAAAAGCTGAACGAACACACTATTATAAAACGAAAGCCCGGATATCCGGGCTTTTATATTGTGTAAACAACACTCCTTATCTCCCCTCCCCGGTTAATCTAAGTCTTTCTAATCACTACCTGAACCCACTCCCTTTTCTAATTAATGCCAATCAAACATTAAAAATACATCAGACTAAGGATCGCCACGGTAACAATCATATAGATAATGGTTAAAGGAAATCCAATCTTGAAGAAATCTTTAAAATTATACCCCCCCGGTCCATATACCATCAAGTTAGTTTGATAACCAATTGGTGTAATAAAGTTAGCAGCAGCGGCAAATGACACCACCAAAGCAAAAGGCGTTGGATTAAGCCCCAAATTAGATGCAGCAGTGAGCGATATTGGAAAGACAATGGCCACAGCAGCCTTATTGGTGATATAGGCCGCCAGGACTGATGTAATCAGGAAAATCCCAAATAATAACGAAACCCGTCCAAAAGGCAGAAATACCGATATAATCAGATTAGCTACCATATCAGCCACTCCTGTTTTCATCATAGCAGTTCCCAACGCGAGTGACAAGGCAATGATAACCGCTAAGTTATAATCAATACTTTTTGGAAGATCTTTTGCATTCACCACATTTAGTACATTAATGGCAGTTAAAACCACCAAAAGTCCTGTAAATAATGGAGCAACCTTAATAGCAGCAAGAAATATGGCCACTAAAGTTCCGCCAAGAAGAGTCCATATTTTATACCTCTCGGGTTTTCTTAGCTCTTTTACTTTAGAGATCAGGTAAAAATCTATTTCATCCTGCACTCTACTGGAAAAACTCTCACCAGCTAACAATAGCAGAACGTCCCCGGCTTTCAGCTTCACATCTTCCATCTTCTCCACAATTCGCTCACCGTTGCGATGTATCGCCAATAACGCTGAGTCATATTTTCCACGAAAATGAATATCTCCAACGGCTTTACTGATCAGGGTAGAATTATGCGAGATAACAATCTCCACTACCTGTGACACTTTTAATTTAGACATCATACCAACCGCAGGTAAGGTGAGGCCACTGGTTTCGGACAGCAAAGAAACGATGTTGGTATTATCGCCGGCGAATCGCAGCATATCACCCTCTTTCAGTATAAAGTTTTCATCCAGAATCTGGAACAGTCGTTTACCACGAAGCACCTCAAAAAGGAACAAACCATTATCATTCTTAAAATCAGCTTCCCCAAGTGTTTTTCCAATCAGGTGTGAATTCTTCCGTATCTCAGCCTCAACCATGTACTTTCGTTCACAAAAGGAAAAATCATCCAGCGCCGTTTTACGATCAGGTAAATATTTATAACTAAAAAAATAGAGATAAATAAACCCGATAATTAACATTGGAAATCCCACCCATAAAAAATCAAACATATCCAAAGGCTTCATTCCGGGAATAATATCCTGATCCACCACCATACCATTTACAATAAGGTTAGTGGAAGTTCCGATCAACGTGACACACCCCCCCAGAATAGCAGCATACGACAAAGGAATCAACAGCTTAGAGGCAGAGATTTGATTCCGCCGGCTCCACTGATGTACATAAGGCATCATCACGGCCACCAGCGGGGTATTATTCAGAAAGGCCGATAAGCCACCCACCCAAATCATCATACGCACTAAAAAACCACGATAGGATGAAGACCGGGGAAATATCTTGGCAAAAAAGATTTCAATGATAGAGGTTTGACGGATGGCATCACCTAACAACAACAACATGATTATCACGGCAATTTGCTCATTTGCAAAGCCCGACAATATTTCAGAAGGAGTAAGAATACCAAAGACACCTAATATCATGACTGCCACAAAAAACGTGAAAGCGGCGCCCATCAGCTCTTTATAGAGAGAAATCAGAATAAAGACGAGAACAAGAAATACGAGAACAACCTCAAAGTGCTGCATAAAAATTTATTTGATCACATTGGCTTCAAAAATCACCATAAGCCAACAAATTAACAACAAAAATAAAAATTAATTGGCAAACACCTTATAAAATGGAATTTTGAAAAACAAAACAATTGCTCCAACTTTGCTAACTCAAAGTTATTAAACCTTTTTCATGAACACTCAAAAAACAGCAATCGAATTACTAGCACCCGCTAAAAACATTGAATGTGGTATAGCAGCCATTAACCACGGAGCCGATGCGGTGTATATTGGTGCGCAAAAATACGGCGCCCGCAAGATGGCAGGTAATTCTCTCTCCGACATTGAATCATTAGTTAATTATGCCCACAAATTCAATGTGAAGGTTTATGTGACTTTGAACACCTTACTCTTTGATCACGAGCTGAAAGGTGCCGAGCAATTAATACACGAACTCTACAAAATTGGCGTCGATGCCCTTATTGTCCAGGACATGGGTATTCTTGAGATGGACCTCCCTCCCATTCCACTACATGCCAGCACACAAACCAATAACCAAACACCTGAAAAAGTAGCATTCCTTGAACAAGCCGGTTTTGAACAGGTAGTGCTTGCCCGCGAATTGAGTCTAAAGCAAATTGAGTCAATCAGCAATCAGACCAATGCACAACTGGAGTTCTTCATCCATGGCGCCTTATGTGTCTCCTACAGTGGACAATGCTACATGAGTCAGGCGATCAATAACCGAAGTGCCAACCGGGGCGAATGCGGGCAACCCTGTCGTTTGAAATACAATCTGACAGACAATAAAGGAACCATCCTGGAACGTAATAAACACCTGCTCTCATTGAAGGACTTAAACCTTTCCGATCAGATCGAGGACTTGATAAAGGCTGGTATTACTTCATTCAAAATTGAAGGTCGCCTGAAGGATGTGGATTACGTATCGAATATCACAGCCTATTACCGCAAGAAGATAGACCAGGTATTGGTTAACCACGATCATCTGATCGCTGCATCCACCGGCAAACCACAAATTGATTTCACGCCGGCACCGGAAAAAAGCTTCAACCGCGGCTTTACCCAATATTTCGTCAACGGGCGCCAGAAAGATATCTGGTCGGTAGACAGTCCCAAATCCCTTGGGGAGAAAATTGGACGCATTGCCCGTGTAGAAAAGAACTATTTCACCATGGATGACTTATATGACATCCACAACGGCGATGGTTTATGCTTCTTCTCCAAAAAGAAAGAGTTATTTGGTGTTAAGGTCAACAAGGTAGAGGGGGATAAAATATTTCCATTAAAAATGGATCAGATCTATTCCGGGGCAACCATCTTTCGGAATCTGGATCAAAAATTTCAAATGGCAATAAAAAAATCATCCCCTGCACGCAAAATAGCAGTGTCCCTGAAATTAACCCAACCTGATAAGGATGCCTTTGAGTTGATCATAACCGATGAAGATAATTTCACCTCTACATTCAGAACAGCACTACCTAAGAGTCCGGCAAACAATCCGGAAGCAGCCCTCATCCAAACTAAAAAACAGCTGTCTAAAATGGGTAATACCATCTTTACATTAAAAGAGATTGAAATAAATACCGATGAAATTTGGTTCCTGCCAGCTGCCCAACTTAACAACTTCAGACGACTCGCATTAGCCCATCATGAAGCTGCCCGCCTGGAAAACTATACAACAAACACAATTCAACGGGAAAAGAACAACTACCCCTATCCCGAAAAACACCTCAGTGAATCAGGTAATGTATTAAACGAAAAAGCCAGGGCTTTTTATTCCCGGCATGGCGTTGAAAGCATGGCCAATGGTTATGAAAAAGAGACCAATTACAAAGGTAAAACACTGATGACTACCAAACACTGCATCCTCTATTACCGGGGTGAATGCCTAAAAGAAACAAAAAAAGCTAAACCCAATCTCCCTTACTATTTATCCAATGAAAAAGATAGCTACCAATTGGAATTTGACTGTAAAAATTGCCAGATGAAAGTTATCAAAGCTTAAAAACACCAATACATTCACGAAACACGAAGACACCAGGGATATAATTAAAAATGCAAAATCCTTATGATATAAAATCAAAAAGGATAAAAATGGGGAGCATGAAACCCTCTCTCTATTTTATCCTTTTTTTATAAAATTTCACTTATTGCAATACGATTTGACACAAAACCATAGCAGAAAATAGACAACAAAAAACGACTATAAAATATTTTCAACAACAACAAAAATAGTCTTTAATCGTAAAGACTATTTCTCTGTTTTAATAGAAGACAAACTAATTATGGATAATAACGATGTAATACGCCGGATACGATACACATTTAACTTCAACGATTCTAAAATGATTGAGCTCTTTGGAATGGGCGGACTTAAAGTTACAAGAGCACAAATCAGCAATTGGCTAAAAAAAGATGACGATTCAGATTTTCAGGAACTTTCTGACCTGGAGCTGGCAATTTTCCTGAATGGGTTCATTGTTGAGAAGAGAGGTAAAAGAGAAGAAGCGCTGCCGGAACCTGAAAAAGTATTAATTAACAATATCATTTTAATAAAGATAAAAATAGCCTTAGCTCTCAAAAATGATGATATCCTGGCTATTCTTGAATTAGCAAAACTGAGAGTGAGCAAACATGAATTAAGTGCCTTTTTCCGAAATCCAAAACAAAATCAATACCGCCTATGTAAAGATCAAATCTTACGCAATTTCTTATATGGCTTGCAAATTAAATACCACGACAAGAAGAAATAGATTATACCTTTTTAAATAAGAGATCGTTAGATAATAGACTTTAGACCGATTTACATTACTCTCATATTTAAATCATTAATGATTTTATCTATTAAATAAATCGTAACTATTTTTCAATTACTTACAAAAGTTTAACGAACTATAATGCATTAGTAAAAGCGTGCTGATCAATTAATGATCGGCACGCTTTGTTTGTACAACATTTATAATTCCATTACGAATAAATCAGATTTAAAATCATCGATCATACAAAATCGAACAATCAATTAACTTTCCCTCGTTTAAAAATCAAGACTCACCTGGATACCTGCTTTTATCCAGCGACCTGGTTGCGGCACATTCCCCAGGTCATTGTATGAAACGTCAAACAAATTGTTGGCATCCACATAAATATTAAAGTATTTATCCCGCCACATCACACGTAAATCGGTCGTAATAAAAGGATCGTAGTCGGTAGGCACCTCCTTAAAACCGTCTCCATCGGGGAGATACGCCATGTATTGACCGTTACGATCCTGGTACAGAAAATTCCAGTTGGCTTCCAGCTTGGCCACTAGTTTGTGTTGCAAACCCAGGCTTACTTTATGCTTTAAATAATCCAACACATACACCGACTCATACCCGTCAATGGCTTGCTTGTCCTGATCGATATAAGCATAGCCCACATCAATATGGCGTACAAAAAAATCATCTACCAGCAATTGTTGCAGATTCAGCTCCAACGAAGTTTCCAATCCCCAGGATTCCATCTCCGACAGGTTGCGGGTTACATACTTCTCTTCTCCGGCAGCCTTGCCCCAGTCAATCAGGTTATCCGATTGACGGAAGAAAGCACTCACATGGGCTTTAAAACCCCTATTGATAATCTTAACGCCGCCTTCATAGGTCAGCGCCTCTTCCGGTTTCAAGTCAGGATTACCAATATTAGTAGGGCCAGTATAGAACAGATCGGTAAAGGTGGGCATCCGTAACGATTTATTAACGCTGGCAAATGTTTTCACCTGGTCCGACAGCCAATAGGAGATGTCAATGCCCGGAAAAAACTTAAACTTGTAATCAATTCCCGAGTTCCAGTTCATTAACACGCCGGCCGATAGAGATAACCGTTCATAGGTATAAGAGTGCTCTAAAAACACAGACGCATTAGCCCGGTTATAAAATTTGGTAAACTGTGCATCCTCTCCCGGTACCGGAAGGGGCGTATTCATATCGTTTCCGATATTATTACTCCAGATATTTTCACTTCTTACTTCACCTCCTACGGCTGTTTTTCCATACTGCCAGGGAATAACCATGTTGATATTCCCGCCAAAGACATCGGTTAAATGATGGTTATGCTTGGTATACCAGGAAGGAGCCTCCTCCCGAAAGAGTTCAAAACGGTCCTGATGACGACGCCAGTAAATAGCCGGCGTAACTTTTACGGTTTTGCCGGAAGTCATCTTCAATGAGGCAAAAGTAATGCGGTTTTGTTCGTACTGGTTGGGATATTTAGGCGTATAAAAGGCGTTTGCCCCAAAGGATTTATCGGTATGGCCGGCCTGAAGTTCCAGTTTTTCGTTATCAAAGGAAAATTGCCCCTGGTAGAAGAGATTGAGAACATTAAAATCGGTATTGGAGATATAACCATCGCTCTTGCCATAGTTCACCGCGGTGTAACTCTTCACCTTTCCGGTGGTGAAAGTACCATTGCCGCCCGCATTGAAAAGACCATGATCGCCCCCCATGACACGAGCGGTTACATTATCGTTTTTCCGGGTACCTGTCACAAAATTAATGGCTCCACTAAAAGCACTGGGCCCATATACCCGGGCGCCGGGCCCTTCCAGGATCTCCACCCGCTCGATGCTTTCAATATCCACCGGCAGGTTTAAACTCAGGTGCCCGGTCTGCGGATCAGTAATATTGATACCATTGAGCAACACCATTACCTGATCAAATGATCCGCCCCGCACACTAACATCGGCCTGAATCCCTAACGGACCACGTTGTCGTACATCAATATTAAGGGCATACTTCAACAAATCGGGCACACTCTGTACCGGCAGGTTTTCTATTTCCTTCCGGGAGATCACCGTCACCACCCTACCTATTTGGGAATAAAGCGAGGGGGTACGACGGGCAGACACTTCCACCTCATTAAGGTTAATTTTCCTATCCACAGAAGACGTATCCGTTTGGGCGAAAGTTTGCCTATACCCCAAAAATGTAAAGTATATGGCAGCCAAAGAAGCGATACGGATCACCCGGTGTAAACTACTGAAGGCAGCATACGATTCACCTTTCCATTGCTTGAACGAGGCAAGCTCTTTCTTAAAAAAACTTATTCTTTTCATGTGTATTAAAATTTATAAAATACATGAGGTGAGCAACAAAATACATTATTCAAATGCGTAACCTCAAATTATCAATGTTTTCAAATAACGTAAGCCTAACCTGGACAAGCCAGAAAAGTAAAAAGTATCAAGATGATTTACTGCTCACCAAAAATATTCTGCCAAAAAGAACACGAATATTACGGATAAGACACCTAAATACCGATTAGCGTTTCACAAATAATGTTTGTGTAATTTTTGGCAGGATATTGCAACCCTGGTCCTGCAAAAAACTTGATACTCCTAACCTGGACAAGCCACCAGAAAAGAAAAAAGTATCAAGTACAAAGTATCAAGATGATTTACTGCTCGCCAAAATATTTTGCCAATAAATACACCAATATCACTCGTAAGACACTAACTGTGTACTTCTCTATCTTAACCAGCTTAGGCATTAAATGCCCTACGTTTTTAATTGGTCTTTTATCATCCTTCTGCATTATAACAGGATCGTTTTAAAACAGGTTTGGTATAAGTTACGATCCATGCCCTATAAAAAGCTGCAAAGATAGCATAAACACTATAATCTGTCCTTTAGTTCAGGGGTATCTACAGAGAATGTCGTACCTGGTCAACCTACGTTGTCGTGCCTGGTCAACCTGGGTTGTCATGCTGGTGCACATTGTACTACCTCCCCTCCAATTCTACTAAACACACCTTTTCCTGACGTTCAAACACTTTTGCACCCGTTTGTTTTGCTATTTCAGGCAAAAAAAGGATTAGCATCTCCCTTACCTTTCACATGGTACCGGATGGGAACATACGCTATTATACAGCACAGGCCCCTCCATAGTCAAATCACTGGCGTTGATCCGCAAAAGCCTGGGAGCAGAACCAACAGAAGCAAATACTGGAAAAACCTGGCAGGAAGTAGTCTTTGAACGAATGAGCATCAATCCCGGCTTTTACCGATGCTGTGGTGGCAAGATGGAGCTGGTCGATAGTTGGCCCAATCAGTTCCGGCAACGACAACGAGCGCCGCCTCTGGAAGTTGTTACCGGAACGCCAAATATTAAATCCTACCCTGGACAAGCCAAAAAAGTAAAAAGATGTGAGTATCAAGTATAAAGATATTTGCATAACCGACATTGCAATATCCTACCAAAAAAATACACAGACATTACTGATAAGACACTATGTTTTTCTCTAAAAAGCCCTTCGGGTAAAGTCACAACACCTAATGATATCCAATAGAATCCTTAAAATTAAAGAAATACATCACCAATACGACATTAAAATCATTGCCTAATTATCGTTAACATGTTTGTATTAGTTACTTCTTAAGAGCCTATACAGACCGGCTGTCTCAAAAGAGATAGTCATGGGAAAAGTACTTCTCATTGGCAACAATATTATCAAAAAGTGATCGGAGCCCCCACGGTAAGAAACCCAAGCTATTGATGAAGGAAGGCCAAAATCAATTATCAGTCTGCTTAATGACAAAATCCTGCTCAAAATTCTTCAAAAGGGGATAACTCCCAAAAAACGATTCCACAATATATAAGGTGTCTGCGCGGCGGGGTGCCGTTCAACAATAAGCACATATTCAGCGGAGCTGAAAACTGTGCTTAAGTGTTAGCTACTGACGGTTATTTATTACCTTTCCACCATTTATCTAATCTAGCAAAAATTCTATTTCCTAATTCTTGACCTTCCTCACCAACAAAATCATCCCAAGCACAAGTAGAAGCAAACCATATCCATAATTCACTCAAATCAGTTTGATTACCAAATTCAATATCATCTATTTTATCAACCAGAGCCGTGTGAAATTCCTCAGCAGATAAAAATTTTCCAGAGGATCCACCAGAATATTCAGACAATAATTTTTCAGTCGTGTGTAAGTCCTTAATCAAATCAAAGAACTCCAATTTTTCCCAATACTCTCTCTTTGTCAACTTATTATTCTTTTTTCTTAATAACATCCAATCGATGATTAATTGTCAATTATTCACCAAATAAAGTCAATATCATTGAATTCTGTTAAGGGATTAAATTTCTCGTTTGAACCGAAATAAATCTCATCTTCATGATAAAATAACAAAGCCCAATTCAATGACATATCAAATACTGATAAATCATCCGATGAACCATAGTAAAAATCATCAAAGTATTTTATCAATAACTTCCACGGCACTATCATAGCCAAATCAGGTTGCCATGATAGAAAAACTTCTTTCTTAAAGGGCAAACCTCTCTTATACAACCACTTTTTTATCTCTTTTCCATTTCCTTCAGCAATTTTTGCTTTATCAACTGAGTTAAAGAATCCTTTTTTAAATGGAGTATCCGCATGAAGGTTTGTATCCATAGTGAAATCCCATAAAAATTTTGACGCTAATTTGTCTAAGGGATATAATTGCTTTAGATGCTCATCAGGTAAAATATTATATTCCGATTCAGTAAACCTCCATTTTAAGGCAAACTCATCTAAATCAATAATTCGTTCCTTTATATTTTCAAATCCTATCATGTTTTGTTAAGTGCCGAATGCAGCTTGCCGCTAACTTATAAGTATTTTATCCTACGTTGCAACGAAAATAACAAAAAAGCTGGTTTATTACCGTTAAATGCAGATATTAAAATAACGATTGCTTAATGAAGGATATAATAAAGTTAGACAATGGCGCCGGGCCTCTTACTCAATCCTTGGAGCTCTTGGATAGGGGAATGAGGGATTCTTATTACTGTAGCATGCCTGATAATTTGAAATTACTGTCATAATCCTATAAAATAACAACCGATTCCATGATGCCATCTTCTCTATTTACTTTTGGTTCAATAAACAATACCGATTAGTGATAAAATTGACCCTTAATGCCTCATGCTTATTACCTGTCTTTAATCCCGGTTTTAAGGAACTATCCTTTGTGGGCATACCATGCGCATTTTGAAATAACAACCCACCATATGATGCAAAAGAAAAAATGAATTAGRAGAATTAATATTCGGCCASAKGCCRGRTGGTWACAACGAAGCGAGAYGCTTCGCTGAACGGGGTAGCCTTGCTGCCACGCATCCTCTCCCCCCTGTTCTATAACGACAACTATGGCTAAACGAATGAACTATTAATCTTTATCCCCTTCATTTATCCTGCACACGCGGACCGTAAACGTATGGTCCGAACCGGCGAAAAGCATCAAMAAYASCTCTCTTTCCGAAACGCTTTTTATCAATTCAAGAAGAGGAAAACTATAACTTATTTTGCCCGCGGGACATGGTAGGATCTTCATTGCTGGATGCAGCATACCGTATAAAGGCCTATTTATTAGGCCACGTAATTTCTAATTGTCTCAATATTTGTGTTTTAAAATGGTAAATCTTCTATTTCATCATCTGATAAATCTGGCTCTGGTTTATTCGATTCTTCACAATAACCAYTTTCAATACCATAATAATTGRATTCCGTYYCATTAGGTTTTAATTCATCTTTGACAAAATCTTTAGTATCTTGCTCACTRCTCATYAACCAATATTCTCCATTGTTGAAGTGGTCAAAATCTGTTGCATTTTTTTCATAAAATTCTTCTACTGGAATGCCATCTATCACATATACCTTTCGGAATTTCATTTTACCTCTTACAAAATAAGACTCCTTTATATATTCACATCCTCTTTTATCTTTGTGAATATTACTTTTCTTTTTTTTCTTCAATTATCCTCAATTCTCTTTAATTGCCGAGAGCTTAATTCTTAATCTTACCTTTTTAACCAAGCGGCCCAGCGTATAAGTATTATATTCTTCGTTGCGACGAAAGTAACAAAAAGCTGGTTTATTACCGTTAGGCGTAGGAATTAAAATAACGATCGCTTAATGAAGGATAAAATAAAGTTGGACGATAACGCCGGCCTGTACTATGGGCTTCTTACTCAATCCTTGGGTCCTAATATAGAAGGATGAGTGTTTTTTATTGCTGTAGCAGGTTGAATAACCTGAGGTTGTTGTCATAATCCTGTAAAATGGATGACAATACGACATAATGCTTCCATGATAGTTATTTTCACTATTTGCTTTGAGTTCAATAAACAATACCAATAAGCGATTAGGTTGCCCACTTAATACTCCATGCATATTACCGGTCTTTAATCCTGGTTTTAAGGAGCTGTCCTTTGTGAGCATACCATGGGCATTTTGAAATAACAACCCACTATATGATGCAAAAGAAAAAATTAATTAGGAGAATTAATATTCGGCCTGAGGCCGGGTGACTACAACAAAGCGATACGCTTCGCTGAACGGGTTAGCCATCCTGGCACACATCCGCTCCCCCCCTGTTCTATATCAACAACTAGGACTAAACGGATGAGCTATTATTCTTTATACTTTTTAATTATCCTGTACATGCAGGCTGTAAGCGCAAGGCCCGATCCGGCGAAAACCATCAACAATAACTCTCTTTCCGAAACACTTTTTATCAATCCCAAAAGAGGAATCCTATGCTAAAACCATAGCGTATTTTGCCCGCAAAATATGATTCAACCTGACCTTTATTACTGGGTGCTGCGCACCGCATGAAGGCCTATTTATTGACACTCGTTATTGTTTTATCATTGATTTAACTTCTAAGAACAACTTCTCTTTATTGTTCGGACGATTTTCTGTCGCTTCTATTAAATCACCATTTTTATCGACAATTAGATATGTAGGTAAACCAAATTCAGTGCCTACTCTTTTATTCAAATCATTTTTAAGATTTTGAGTTATAAGAACGTGATTACCCAAAAGGTTAAACTTTTTTATTTGGTTACACCACCTATTCCTATCCACATTGTATTCATAAGCTATATATATTAATTCAATTCCCTCATCGGCAAGAAATTTTTCTAAGAATTTTTTATATCTGAATTGAGCTTTGCATGGCCTGCACCATGAGGCCCAACAATCAATAAAAACAGGTTTTCCTTTAAATTGGGAAATTAATTCATTAAACGAATTAATGGGGCTATTCTTGTCGAGAATAGTTACACCGACTGAGAATGGCTTGTCTGCGAAATCGAAACTATTCCGTATTTCAGGAATCACTTTCGTTTGCAGTCTTTGATAGTATCTATTCTCAATATTATCTGAATATTCATTTTTGTAATTTTCAAATAAATCTATAGTTTCTTGTTCAAGAGATTCTGAACGAGACCAGATCGTTCTTATTGCATAATATTGATATGCTTTATCCGTCAATAGATTTTTTGCATTTTTTAATACATAAGTCGTTCCTAATCCCTTAGCCATATATTGTTTAAATTCTTCATTGTTTTTTCTAGCTAAACGACTGAGATATAAATCAACATATTCGTAGAATTCGATAGAATACTCAATTTTATTGCCATTCAAAGGATATTGTTTGTAAACTTCATCGGCTACTTTTTGTAGTATTATACTATCTGATTTGTATTCATTCTCTCTAACAGCGTTAGCAATAGTACACTCTAGTTGATTTGCATAATAATATCTAATCTGAATTTGTGAATAATTATAGAAAACACTATCAATTTTTTTATTTTCATATAGTCTTTGAAACATTGAATTAGTCGATTCTATTTTTGCATGCAAGCTATCAAGTAAAGTTTTGGTATTTTTTAGATTCCACTGTATATCAAAAGCTCGTATATACGGTTTATAAACAATGGATTGTAAGAGCGTTAATCCCTCGCTATTAGCCCCTTTTATTTGTGTGGACTTACTGTCATTCAATTCACTAATTACTTGATATTCTCTACCTGGTTGAATGAATAGTACTGGGCTTTCATAAAAACCATTGGTTTGTTTGGAATAAAATACGCAGAAACAAGGTTCTTCAAGTGAAAATGTGATTTTAAAACATCCTTTGCTATCAGTGAAAGTGGTATCTGGAGGCACAATAGGATCATGAATAGGTAGTTTAACAAACTGCACAGCACTACTTGTCTTGCAACCTTTTAGTTCTCCAATAATTGTTACGTTATTTGTTTGGGAAAACACTTTACTAAAAGCAAATAGAGTCAGTAATAAAATAAAGAATTTCATTATAGTGTTTTTAATGTGTGCCAACTTATAAGTATTTTATCCTTCGTTGCAACGAAAGTAACAAAAAAGTTGATTCATTACCGTTAAGTGCAGGAATTAAAATAACGATTACTTAATGAAGAATAAAATAAAGTTGGACAATGGCGCCGACCTGTACTATGGGCTTCTTACTCAACCCCTGAGATCTTAGCAGGGAAATGGGTGTATTTTTATGTAGCATACCGGATAACCTGAAGTGGTTGTCATAATCCTGTAAAACGGTTGATGAAATGGCATAATGATTCCATGATAGCCATCTTCACTATTTGCTTTTAGCTCAATAAAAAAAGAGCGTTCCTGATGTAGTAACTTCATTGCCATTGACGGATACCCATAAAGTGAACCATCAGCCCTTTGTGACAAACCTATCAGGTGGCAAACCACTTCGTAGGCCGTCAAGCCCTCCAACTGTGGCAACCGCATAGTTTTTCCCACTAACCGGATAGCCCGTTCCCGTTTGATAAGGATGTGACCGATGGCCAGCAGTCCAAAATAGCAGATCTTATAAAACCCCGACCGGAGTACGTACTGGACAAACCGGCGGGTAAATTCCAGGGCTTCCAGGTGAATCACTTAACGGTCACCAGGCTGGCGGTAGTCTTTATAATAAAAGGTCAACCGGCCCTTTTCCATCCGGATCAAACGACTGTTGTTGATGGCCACCCGGTGGGTATAACGCCCCATGTAATTCCAGTACTTTTGACAGGCCGCCAAAGGCTTTGTCAGAGAATACATACCATTTTTTATTATAGAACTTTTGTTTCAGGGACTCAAATCCTTCGAAACCAGCGGGGAGTTTCAACGCATTTTGGTCGAACAACCGCTTCAGATGACGAACAAGAATTCCCCAGAACATGGAAGAAAGAGCACGCACCGGCACAAAGAAGTTTTTAGGGACCGCTATTGCATCGACCCTGATCCCAATTAAGTCAATAAATCTCCTCTAGAGCTACACTGAGTATGAAACGGGTCAACAAACAGTCTTAAGTGAAATAAATACAGATTAAACTCACACTTAGTGCATAATTAACACAGACTATAGATAGATTTTTGCGACTTTAACTTGACAATATTCTGTGTAGATTCTATCATAATTTTGGGTAAATGGTATAGAAGACCGTTATTTGACTGCTTCCATACCTTCCTGAGACCAGAAGTAGCATTAATACTTGACCATTAATTACACGGTAGAATTATTGTAATTAACACTTTAAAAACTCAGTATCTGAATTAACTGACATTTCCTATATGTGTTTAAAGACTATAAAGCTTGCTTTGCAAACATTTTGCCAAACGCGAATTTATCGAATTATACGAATTGCTTTTCGGAGAAAAGCCCATAAAACCACGTAGTGGTTTAAAATTTGTTTAATTAGTATAATTCGCGGTTAAAACAATAGAAATCTTTGGGATTCTTTGCGTCTTATGCGGCTTAGCGAGAGACTGAAAGGTTCTGGGTTCTGAGTTCAAAGTACATGATTTAAGGTTTCTCTGCGAATCTTCGCGTTTCCTCCGCGAGCCTCTGCGTTACAAATTACGGGTTCTGAGTTGGGTGTTACAGACCAGTAAAATATTTGGGATTCTTTGCGTCTTATGCAGCTTAGCGAGAGACTGAAAGGTTCTGGGTTCTGAGTTCAAAGTACATGATTTAAGGTTTCTCTGCGAATCTTCGCGTTTCCTCCGCGAGCCTCTGCGTTACAACTTATGGTTTCTGAGTTGGGTGTTACAAACCAGTAAAATATTTGGGATTCTTTGCGTCTTATGCGGCTTGGCGAGAGACAGAAAGGACAATAACTCAAGAATCTGTCATCCCTACGGGACTTAATAAAAAATGATTGTATCAATATCTACCAAACTGTCGTCCCTGACGGGACTTGTTTAAATGGGGTTATTCGTGTGATCTTTTGTTCCTATCAATAGCTCCATAGGAGCGAAAGTTTGGTAGACAATACAAATGACATTAAAAAAGAGTACCGGCGGTACAGCAGGTTTTTTTATCGGGAATGGTTCTTTTTTGCATTACCCCAGATGGTTATGAGTTTTCAGGTTTTGGTTTTGAAGTAATCTATGTATTACAACTGTCTATTACCTAAAATCTAAAGATCTATTAAAAACCCCCATCAATAGCCGGTTTTTAGTTATTTTCGGCATTCAAAGGAAAAAGAATCATCCCTTGAATAACATAAATACAGAGAAACACATGAATCTGGAAACATTAAATCTCATCTTTTTTTCCCCCACTGAAACCACCTATAAAATTGTAAAGACAATTGGACAGGAAACCGGTATACCTCACGTCACTGAATGCAACCTATCGCGTTTAAACCCTGGCATAACAGAAAATGAAAGCAAGGAAGATACGTTAGCCATTATTGGGATGCCGGTATATGGTGGACGCATTCCGCTTGAAGGAGTTAAAAAACTGGAACAATACCATGCCAAGAACACTCCGGCTGTAATAGTCGTTGTGTATGGAAACCGGGCCTATGAAGATGCCTTGTTAGAACTGAAGGATGTGGCAACCAATTGCGGCTTTAAGGTTATAGCAGCTGCTGCTTTTATTGGCGAACACTCTTTTTCAACAGAAAACAAACCAATTGCACCGGGCAGACCCGACCTAAGCGATTTGGAAAAAGCCAGGGCTTTTGGGCAACAAATCACACAGAAGCTGCATGATGGCATTGCAATAACAAATTTTGGAAATTTAGAGATACCTGGAAATTTCCCTTACAAAGAACGTAAAGGCCTCCCTCTTTTTGCGCCGGAAACCAATAGTAGCGATTGCAACCAGTGTAAGCGTTGTGAAGAGGTATGCCCGGTAGATGCGATTACTGTAAGCGACGAAGTGACCACAAACAAAGAAGCATGTATCTGGTGTTGCGCTTGCATCAAGGCATGTCCCCAGGAAGCCAGGTATTTTGAAAACACGACGATTAAAGCCATCAGAGAAAAACTTATAACGAATTGCCAGGAGCGTAAGGAACCTGAATGTTTTCTCTAATTTGAACTGGAAACAGGGAACAGTTAGCAATGAACAGTTAGCAGTGAACAGTTAGCAGTGAACAGTTAGCAGTGAACAGTGAGCAGTTAGCAGTGAACAGTGAACAGTGAGCAGTTAGCAGTGAACAGTTAACACTTTGCCGTTAGCCGAAATCATAAAACTCAGAACACGCAACAATTAGTAAGAAACACAGAACTCAGAACAGGAAACGCAAAGCAGTTATCAATTATCATTTGAAAACCGCCCGATTCCTGTTCCTTCATTACCTTTAATGTTGTTTTCCTGTACCCTTCTGACATAAAAGCGCAATTATCCAAACAATTCCATTACCTTTGCGCCCTTTATAATATATTACATGACATTCAAAGAATTAGGAATTACTGAACCCATCCTCAAAGCCATTGAGGTCAAAGGTTATACACATCCCACCCCCATACAGGAACAATCCATCCCGATCTTGTTACGCGGCAAGGATCTGCTTGGTTGTGCCCAGACAGGTACGGGTAAGACGGCTGCTTTTGCTATCCCCATCCTGCACCATCTATATAATGAACAGCCAAAACGCAAAGGCCCGCGTAAAATCAAGGCACTCATTGTTACACCAACACGGGAGCTGGCCCTCCAGATTGGCGAAAACTTTACCGAATACGGGAAATTTACCAACATCAAAAGCACCGTTATTTTCGGCGGTGTGAAACAGGGTTCGCAAACACTGGCTCTTCGCAAAGGTACCGATATCCTGGTGGCCACACCGGGCCGGTTACTGGACCTGATGGACCAGGGTTTCATTTCTTTAAAAGACATTAAATACTCCGTACTGGACGAAGCCGACCAAATGCTCGATATGGGCTTCATCCACGACATACGTAAGATCATTGCCAAATTACCGACCGAACGGCAATCACTGTTCTTTTCGGCTACCATGCCACCGGCCATCTTAAGCCTGTCGCGCAAAATATTGGGTAACCCTGAGAAAGTAACCGTGAAACCGGAGCAGGCTACCGCTGAGAAGGTAGAACAATCAGTTTACTTTGTGAGCAAAATGGGTAAACCAAAATTATTGCTTCACCTATTGCAAACAGAGCCCTTCGATTCTGCCCTGATCTTTTCCCGGACAAAACACGGAGCCGACAAAATCGTTCGGATATTGGGAAAGGCAAACATCACTGCCGCAGCTATTCACGGCAATAAATCACAAGGCGCACGACAACGTGCACTGGGTAATTTCAAGAGTGGCCACACCAACGTGCTTGTTGCTACCGACATCGCGGCACGTGGTATCGATGTGGATGAGTTGTCGCATGTCATCAATTACGACCTGCCCAACATCCCGGAGACTTATGTGCACCGTATTGGCCGTACAGGACGCGCCGGCGCCAGTGGCATCGCCTTATCCTTCTGCAACCATGAGGAGAAAGCCTACCTACGTGACATACAGAAGCTGATCAAACAGACAATACCTGTTGTGGCAGACCACCCCTTTCCGGATGAATACGAGGATGTGATCCCCGAAAGTCCTGTGAAGCCACAAAAACCACGGCAACAGCGATGGTCAACCAAACCGGGGAATGATGGCGGAAGCAATAACAACCAAAACCGTCGCCGGTCCTATTCACAAAGACGACAGTCATAACGCATTGATCATTACAGTAAAATATTCAAACGCCCCCTGGTTTTCTTGGCCAGAGGGCGTTTTTTTTACAAATCACCATATCGCAATAAACCAAAAATTGAAACACAGAGGCACGGAGACACAGAGGTGGTATGAGCGAAACAATATAAATACAGAGTTTTCAAGGCTTGACATACTAACAAAAGGTAAGATAACTCTAAATTGACGTTACCAGTACCTTTGGTTTCATTCAGATTCTCGCAGATCCAAAGGGATGCAGAGAGGATTGTTCTACACATCAACTAAAAGGATTCAAATACTCGTATTTCATTTTCTTTTCGCCCGGTCACTCCTTTCCCCTCCTAAAAGATTTACTACTCTTTTAACTCATTATTGTTTAATAAACTCATAGCAAGTGCATATCCTTCATATTTGATTCTAAAAATATCCAAGCCACATTTTATTGAGATATAGCCTGGTTTAGACTGGGATGCATATCCGCTCCATCCACTTAATCT
>RHGE01000227.1 GCA_004296775.1 Marinilabiliaceae bacterium JC017 | reverse complement strand
CAGACCCGCACGAGCGGCTTTCCCGCATACGGTTCCTCTTAACCCGGTTTTGCTGAGTAATTACTGTGATAGATTTTTGGTTTTAATAGAGGCATCCATTCATTGATTAGTTTAATAAACCGATGCCAATTCCAGACAGGTTTTCCGCCACGGCGGTTTAGCCACTTGTATAACTTCCGACCTACTTGATGATAATAGCTAATAACACTTTTGCTATTRAAGGTAATGCCATAATAATTATAATGACCACGAAGTTTTGCATTCAATTCAGCAATCACCTCCTTTAGTTTGTGGTGCCGATTTTGTTTGATCCACTCTTCAACCTTGCCAAGGGAAATAGTTAACTTCTTACTACTCGTCTTTCTTTTCAGAACAAGATTTCCTTTACGGCTTRACCCCAAATAGTGGGTAAAACCCAGAAAGTCGAAACTTCTATCTCCCTCGTCCCGCTCATTGGTAAGCGATATGATTTTAGTCTTATCCGGGTGAAGTTTGAGTTTATATTTCTCAAATCTCTTCGGTAAGACATTCATCACCCGATGAGCATCCGAGGCATTCTCAAAGCCTAATACAAAATCATCAGCATAACGTACTATGRAACTTCGACCTGAAAGCAATGGCTGGATTTCTCTGGAGAACCATTCATCCAGTACATAATGTAGATAAACGTTGCTCAACAATGGAGATATCAKACCTCCCTGAGGCGTTCCTGACAAAGGATAACTTAGTTGCTTATCCTCCAGTATCCCGGCTTTGAGCCATTTATCTATCATCTTGCGTATCACRCCATCTCTCACCCTACGATCCAGAAATTCGCGCAAGATWCCATGATCAATGCTGCCAAAGTAATTCTCAATATCTGCATCAATAATATAGTGCAGATGGTTAAAACTTACTTCCTTAAACATGAATTCTATGGCTTGATGAGCGGAGTRTTTACTCCTGAAACCAWACGAGAACTCTTTGAAATCGGCCTCATAAATAGGTGTCAAWATGMGTCGTACACTCTCCTGAAGTATCTTATCCTCAATGGTAGGAATACCCAAGGGACGTTTCCCSGTTTTTCCTTTGGGGATATACACCCGGCGTATGGGTGGTGCTTTATACTTCCCGTTCTTGAACGCTGTCATTAATTCCGGAATCTTATTATCCAATTCCCGGATATAATCATACCATAWGRTACYATCAACCCCGGCACTACTGTTCTTATTCAAACTTTGAAAGCAGTGGTGCAACATCKGTTCATCTATGAACTGATGAAGGTTGGTCAGCGCTTCATGCTTGAATTTCCTTGCTCGATCTGCTATCTGCAACTCTTTCGTTAACATTTCTTTCACGTCTCTGGTTCGCTTTATGTTTCCAAATCACAGTCCCGAATTAAGGCATCCCACAGGGCTAAT
>RHGE01000226.1 GCA_004296775.1 Marinilabiliaceae bacterium JC017 | reverse complement strand
ATCACAAGCTTCTGATAAAAAACGAGCAGTTCTAGTMAGATTTRTAATATGAATACCTTTACGCTTTGCAGAGATATAAGGGGCCATTCTAGGATTCCACTTCCTAGTACCATGACCAAAATGAACTCCCGCTTCCATCATCTCTTCCAAATTGATGTTCCAATATCTTCTTGTCATTTCTCCCCACACTTCCTCTTTTTTTTTAAGAGACGAGGTACCCTGAAATAAATAATTGTTCCGATGGAACCTTCTCTTSTACCGGMGATTGGCCGTTGATACACGATCCAAGCCATTAATTCCTTTCTATTCGTTATTATCTTTATTACCAAATCAAAATGCCCACAGATAGTTTAAATAAAACAAAAGGATGAATCTGCTCTTAGTAATCATTAAATCCCATATTGTTCTGATGTATCATGGAAATTCTTTGAAATGCAAAAATTAAATAATTCTCTGTGGTGGAACAAAATATCTCTCATTTCCCCCTCGAATAAATTTTTCTTTTTGGTTTCCAAAGAAATGTTCTTATGTTGCSKTSAATGGTGCACTAATCTWTTGAATCCGGTACCAACGGGTATCATCCCTCCCAGAACAACGTTCTCTTTCAGGCCCTTCAGCCAATCGATACGACCACGGAGAGCTGCTTTTGCTAAAACTCGAGCGGTTTCTTGAAAACTCGCTTCGGATATGAAACTTTGAGTATTCAGAGATGCTCTAGTTATTCCCAATAAAATGGCTCGATAACAGATCACTTCTTCCAAAGCACGACCCGTTCGTTCCGCTCGCAACAATCCAATTAGTTCTCCGGGTGAAAAAACATTAGACATTCCATCTTCTGAAACCAACACTTTTGATGTTATTTGACGTACAATAATTTCTATATGCCTATTATGAATCTGCACCCCCTGGGATCGATAAACCTTTTGGATTTTATTAACCAAAGAGATACGACTTTGCACTATAGTTAGCTCAGCACCAATCAAGAATCCCCAGGGAATTCCAAGAATTCTTGTTATACGCTCATTCCAACCCTCAACTCTCTTTTCTAGGTTTATCGATATTGAATCAATCGAACGCACTTCTAACACCTGTTCCACCTTTGGAAGACCCTGCGTTATATCACCAGATCTCGATTTTTCATATACAAATGTAACTAATGTATCCCCTTCGTAAAGGATTTCCCCATAATGGCCGCGAACGGTTGCTCCTGGAGTGGCCAAATAAGTCTTAGCCGATCTTATTACTATAGAGTCAACTTGAACAATTAGAACTTGGCCCGATTTTAGGTGTGGTCCGTTTTTGGCTATACATACATTTTCACAAATAAACTGTCCGAGACTAACTTTTGTGGTTGTTTCTTCACAATAATTATGATGGAGAAAGTACCAATTCAAATTGAATGGATTCAAAATGATGGT
>RHGE01000225.1 GCA_004296775.1 Marinilabiliaceae bacterium JC017 | reverse complement strand
TGACTGTGAACCMATATTRGGTTATTTACACAGAGGAATGGAAAAAATTGCRGAAAACCGARCAATTATACAATATCTGCCTTATGTAACACGTTGGGATTATTTAGCTACTATGTTYACAGAAGCAATAACMGTAAATGSACCAGARCAATTRGGAAATATTCAAGTWCCKAAAAGRGCCAGCTATATCAGAGTAATTATGYTGGARYTGAGTCGTATAGCTTCTCATYTGTTATGGCTTGGTCCTTTTATGGCAGATATTGGTGCACAGACTCCTTTCTTCTATATTTTCAAAGAAAGAGAATTAGTATATGATTTATTCGAAGCTGCCACTGGTATGAGAATGATGCATAATTATTTTCGTATCGGAGGAGTGGCTGTTGATCTACCTCATGGCTGGATAGATAAATGTTTGGATTTCTGTGATTATTTTTTAACAGGGATTGCTGAATATCAAAAACTTATTACACGAAATCCTATTTTTTTAGAACGAGTTGAGGGAGTAGGCATTATTAGCGGAGAAGAAGCAATAAATTGGGGTTTATCAGGACCAATGCTACGAGCTTCCGGAATACAATGGGATCTTCGTAAAGTTGATCATTATGAGTGTTACGACGAATTTGATTGGGAGGTCCAATGGCAAAAAGAAGGAGATTCACTAGCTCGTTATTTAGTACGAATCAGTGAAATGACGGAATCTATAAAAATTATTCAACAGGCTCTGGAAGGAATTCCAGGGGGTCCCTATGAGAATTTAGAAATCCGATCCTTTGATAGAGTAAGGGATCCCGAATGGAATGATTTTGAATATCGATTCATTAGTAAAAAGCCTTCGCCCACTTTTGAATTRTCGAARCAAGAACTTTATRYGAGAGTCGAAGCACCAAAGGGAGARTTGGGAATTTTTYTGATAGGAGATMARRGTGTTTTTCCTTGGCGATRKAAAATYCGMCCGCCRGGKTTTATYAATTTRCAAATTCTTCCTCAGTTAGTTAAAAGAATGAAATTGGCTGATATTATGACGATACTAGGTAGTATAGATATCATTATGGGAGAAGTTGATCGTTGAAATGATAATTGATACAACAGAAGTACAAAATATCAATTCTTTTTCCCGATTGGAATCCTTAAAAGAGGTCTATGGGATCATATGGATGCTTATCCCTATTTTGACTCTTGTATTAGGAATCACAATAGGTGTACTAGTAATTGTGTGGTTAGAAAGAGAAATATCWGCAGGGATACAACAACGTATTGGACCTGAATAYGCCGGCCCGTTGGGMATTCTYCAAGCTCTAGCMGATGGGACAAAACTACTTTTCAAAGAAAATMTTCKTCCATCTAGAGGAGATACTSSTTTATTYAGTATYGGACCATCYATAGCRGTYATMTCWATTYTACTAAGTTATTCAGTAATTCCYTTTRGYWATCAYCTTGTTTTAGCGGAT
>RHGE01000224.1 GCA_004296775.1 Marinilabiliaceae bacterium JC017 | reverse complement strand
TGGGTGTACGATGTTTGGATGCTGGTAGATATAGGAGGTTAGAAGTTAGAGGTTGGAAGCTGGAGAGGTAATGAGGTTTTGGATCATTGGAAATATGGTAGAAATTGATGGAAATAATTACCTCCACGACGGATCGTTCGTGCCTGTTGTTGATTTGGTGGATGGTTAGAAGGAATGAGATTGGAAACAAATGGAAACAGATGGAGATATTTTGAGGTGGTGGGGATGGGATTGTTGTTGGTGAAATGGGAGGTTAGAGATTGGAGGTTAGATACTAGAGATTAGAAGTTAGAGGTTGGAAGCTGGAGAGGTAATGAGGTTTTGGATCATTTGAAATATGGTAGAAATAGATGGAGATATAACCACCCCGTCTGATCATTCGGGCCTGGTTTTGATTTGGTGGATGGTTAGAAGGGATGAGATTGGAAACAGATGGAAATAGATGGAGATATAGCCACCACATCTGATCATTCGGGCCTGGTTTTGATTTGACCGATGATTATTTGGGGACGGAATTGGAAACAAAATAGAAATAGATGTAGATATTTTGAGGTGGTGCGGATGGGTTTGTTGTTGGTGAAATGGGAGGTTAGATGTTAGAAGTTAGAGGCTGGAGAGGTAATGAGGTTTTGGATCATTTGAAATATGGTGGAAATAGATGGAAATAATTACCTCCACGACGGATCGTTCGGGCCTGTTTTTGATTTGGTGGATGGTTAGAAGGGATGAGATTGGAAACAGATGGAAATAGATGGAGATATTTTGAGGTGGTGCGGATGGTACCTCCCCGTCTGATTGATCGTACCTCACAATCAGCCATCCCTCCTTGAAAAGGCGGGGAAAGGGAGGTGCAATCTTCCTGTTCCTGGTTTTGATTGGATCAATGGTTAGTGGCAATCCTGTTATCACACCTCATCGACCTGTTATCACAGCCACATGACTTCTTATCACACATCAAAGACCCGTTATCACAGCAACATGACCTTCTTATCACACACCAATGACCCGTTATCACAACAACATGACCTTCTTATCACACACCAATGACCCCTTATCACAGCCACATGACCTTCTTATCACACGTCAATGACCCGTTATCACAAGCCAACAGACTCTTATCACACCAAAAAAGAGGGTGACCGGTAATCAGGCACCCTCTTTTTCAATAGATCATTATATTTTAGTTTATCGCCCTGAGACTGATTTGCATCAGATCCCTTTTCCGGCCCCTAAATATTTTAACGATCAAAGAAGTATAAACTGGTTTTCTATCTACTACTAAAGCTTTACAAGGTTATCTATGCGAATTGATATAGTGCTGCTGGTAGCCAACCAACCTTGTTTTATCCTTTTTAAATACAAAACGTCCCACCCGCCTTACTTCGTCAACAGCTTCCATCAGGTAGGTATATGCTTTATCGCGCATCAGTTTGACGTAGCCATCCTCAGCCTTTTCACCATTGGCCAGGGCAAGAATACCGGCCAGTTCGTCACTTAAACTTATGAC
>RHGE01000223.1 GCA_004296775.1 Marinilabiliaceae bacterium JC017 | reverse complement strand
TTTGCATTAATATGGCCGTGACACAGTATCCTACCAAAAAAAATTAAAATCCTCAAGAAACATAGCATCTTTAATATTATTCATGAAATATAGTGTTAAGTAGCAATTGCTCAATTCCAAAAAAACGGTAATTTTCTTATAGGCACTAGATAGCAGTGAAGCCTGCTAAGAGGTATAAAAGGAAGGAATAATACCATGGCTATTTCAATGTGTTCCTGGTGTGGAGCTATAAATGAATAAAGACCAATTAAAAGCATAATGCATTCAGGGGGCATTTTTGTCATTAATTGGTATAATAAAAGGGAAGTGGTGAATCAGGATCAATCATTATGCCTTGTGATTGTATCTTTGATTATTGGTAAAATGAATATAAAAAAAGAGCTGTTATTACCAGTTGAAAGGTATACAGCTCTTTATCTTTTTGAATATCCGGTGAGGAGAAACAGAAAAAATCAGCGGTTCAGGTGTTGGAAAAATAACCTTTCCTGCTTTTTGAGTTATCTTTTATCTGTTATATAGCTCTTCTGCAAAGAATCAGATGTTTAAATGATGACAAATTTTCATTAGCCATTCTTTTTTCCGGTAAAAGCATATAAGTTATCTCTCTCTTAGTATCCCTAACTCGGGAAGAATACTTTCCGGATTATCCTGAATTATTTTATTTCCGGCCAAATGGGCGCATCGGTATCATCATCCCAAAAAGGACCCCATTGGATGTCGCATAGTTTATCGTGGTCAAACCATAAATTAATACTAAAATCCTGGATAGTCAGAACTTGTTGGTTAGGGAATTCCGGAGATGAAATATCTTCCACTTCCATTTCTCCCAGGTTAAAGACTTCCAGTTGTTCGGTAACTTCTTCCATGCTTACTCCTATCAAAGTAATGCCTTCAAGGGTCATATTTTCACCGCTGGCAGTTAGAGAAATTAATTTACCACCCACCGGCATGGCAAAGCCACAAGAAAGCTCCAGGTCATCGTAATGCCAGGCTTCCAAGCCACTTTCTTCATCTTTGTCAATCACATTGGGCTCTCCCAGTTGATCCTCAATGTCGTCCATGGTCATTCCAAAGGTGATATGTTTAAGGCCTTCGCCTAGAATAATCTTATTCATGTGTGCTGGTTTTATTTTTTACTTTTTAATGATTGGTATTACGGCAAACAAAAGTAGGGAATTTTTAGAAAGAACAGGGATTGTGGTTTGTCTTTCATTTTACATGGAACGGATAGGAAAAAATGCAATTAGTTACATTCATTTAATTAAATAACCATGTGAATTAAATTTACGCATGGAGGAATAATTAAAATGAATAAACTTGCCTCATAATCTCTGTGTTCATAGGTCTAATGTCTATCATATAACAAACTTGCAAAGTGTCTCATTCCCAGAGATTAGTGCTTTTGTCTTGGATGCGGGTTGTTCAAGGTGTATTAGTTTGTTCTTAAGATATTCAAGAGTATACCTTTCCAGGTAGTGACAAGCATCTCTATCTTTTCTGATTTGAAGGTAACGGTAGGATCGGGTTGT
>RHGE01000222.1 GCA_004296775.1 Marinilabiliaceae bacterium JC017 | reverse complement strand
CGCTCGTTAATCCATTCTGGCCAGTTTTTAGAATTATAGTTCATGTATTATAATGCAAATTTATTTTCAGTAATTAGCTTCTGAAGTGAATTTTCTTGAAGTATGCGTAATGCGCTACAACTAGGAATATAAAGCATATACTTTATATACCACATATGCCCATTCTATTCTTAGTCGAAAAATTCCGTGCCCGAAAATAAACAATAATCTCAAAAACCCCACCATAAGCATTATTCAAATAAAGTAAAACAAGGAAACAGGCCCGGCGAATGGAAACAAAACGGGAGATTTACGAAGGATTGAAAACTAGAGCGCGGTCGTTATAATAATTCTTCATCTAATTAACTCCTATAGCTGGTGTTGTTCTATCAATGCGATATGGAGTTTCTTCTTTTGTGCTTGAAATGGATAGTATGTTTTGCAATCACTGTTGCATATTAATTCCGATTAGTGATTAAGTTGGCCGTTTATTATTTTTTAACTGGTCTTTAATCCCTGTTTTACGAGATTCTCTTTGCGCCCCGCATCTATCGACATACCATGGACATTTGAAATAGGTTTGGAATCGCAAACGACTGGATGAAGGTATAAAGCAAAATGAATTAAGAGAATTAATATTCGGCCAGGGGCCTGGTGATTACAACGAAGCGTGACGCTTCGCTGTGCGGGGGGTATCTTTTTGGTTGGAAATTAGAGGCTGGAGGGTAGAGTATAGAAATGAGAAGCTAGAGGCTGGATCGTGGTTGACAATTCGGGGTTCTGTGTTCCGGGTTGGGATATCATCTTCTCAATTTTTCAACTTCTCAATTTTTCGATTTTTCAACTTCTCTCCTCTGGCTGAGATGTACAATCAAATGTCTCCATCCTTACCTACAAATTTGAGTTCGTTATTGACTGTGTCGATTTTCAATTCCCCATGATGTAGAGAGCCGCCGTATACGTTCCTGAGATTTAAATGTCCGGTGGTCATTTGGATCGAATGAAAGGGGCGAAGTCCGCTTATCTATGTTGGTGTGAGAGGTTCTCCGCTAGGCTAGTAGCCTAGCGGCTGGCTACTCGATTTGGTTTCAGTTTTTTTATTGATTCAACTTTTCAAGATTTTCATTTAGTCTACGTAGCTCAATGAGTAAAGAGTCTTGTGAATTATTCTCTAAAGCTTTCTCAAAGGTATTCTCAATACTATCAATAAACTTATCCAACTTACTATTCTTTATAGGCGTTATTCCAATAATTGTATCACCATTAGATAAAAATTGAGTGTCAGTACCCAAAACAACTTCAATTCGTTTAGTACCGAATATGTCCTGTTGTTTTATTTCGAATCTTGTGTCTATTGGTAGTTTAATGCTATCAACTAGGTTGAGCTTAATTAAAAAATTCCCTTTGGCTGTAATCTTAATATTGTCAACATTTCCAATAATATACCCATTGATATACATTATTCCTTTTTCTCCTAAACCATCTATTGATTCAAGCTTCATAAACAAAGCTCTATTGTTATTGGCACAACTACTGAGTATTACCGTCAATGCTATTATTAGAAAATAGATTGTATGTTTCATAATGTATTATTTTTAAATTGAAGTCAACTAGGAATATAAAGCACATGCTTTATATCCCACATATGCCCATCCCATTCTTTGTCGAAAAATTCCGTCCCCTAAAATAAACATTAATCTCAAATTCACACCATAAGCATTATTCAAATAAAGTAAGGAAACAATAATGGCGAATGGAAACAAAACGGGAGACTTATGGAGGATTGATCCCTGGGGTGCAGAAGTTATAATAATTCTTCAACTAATTAACTCCTATAGCTAATGTTGTTCTATCAATGCGATATGGAGTTTCCTCTTTCGCGCTGAGAATAGATGGTATATTTTGCAATCACTGTTGTATGCAAATACTGATTAATGATTAAGTTGGCCGTTTATTATTGCGTTACTTTTTAACTGGTCTTTAATCCCTGTTTTACGAGATTCTCTTTGCGCCCCGCATCTATCGACATACCATGGACATTTGAAATAGGTTTGGAATCGCAAACGACTGGATGAAGGTATAA
>RHGE01000221.1 GCA_004296775.1 Marinilabiliaceae bacterium JC017 | reverse complement strand
AATTCCTTTCAATCAAGAAGGAAAGGATTTGGATATATTATCTAAATGGTTAACCCCGTCTATAAACCTTTTACATAAAAATTTGACTAATTCTGTGGATTGGTATGAATTTGTGACAAATGCAATTTTTTCAGTCAGTATAGCGTATTTCGGAATACTTATAGCGTCCCTTTTATATAAGCCTGTTTATTCATCTTTACAAAATTTGAACTTAATTAATTCATTTGTTAAAAAAGGTCCTAAGAGGATTTTTTGGGACAAAATAATATATGTGATATATGGTTGGTCATATAATCGTGGTTACATAGATGCTTTTTATGCAAGATCTTTCACTAAGGGTATAAGAGGATTAGCTGAATTAACTCATTTTTTTGATAGACGAGTAATTGATGGAATTACGAATGGCGTTGGTATTACGAGTTTCTTTGTAGGAGAAGGCATCAAATATGTAGGGGGTGGTCGCATCTCTTCTTATCTTTTCTTGTATTTATCTTATGTATCAATATTTTTATTAAGTTACTACTTTATTTTCTTTAACTAAAAAAGTTGACAAACTAGGTGGAGACGTAAAAGATATTCTTTGTTTTCCATCACTTCGACATGTGTAAAAAAAATATTGTGACATTTCATTTCTTACAGCATTTTCAAATCGATCATTTTTTATATACCGCAATGGACGAGTCCATCGTTTATAGTCGAAAAGACGGGTCACCAGAGGTTTTTCAAACCAGAAGAAAGGATCTTCTTTTTCTTTGTTTTTAAGTATTKCTAWCTTCGAATTTTCTGGATTCCCATCCAGATCAGAAGTTTCATAAACTGGGCTATTTTTATAGCATGTCTCTTTAAAGTGAAAGTGGAATTCATCCTTTGTTTTTTCCGTTCCATTCACTCGGATCTCTTCYGTTTCATCGATTTTGTCCGGATCCTCCTTTTCTTCCGAAAAAAGGGAAGGAGAAGGATCTTCTTCGGTGGATCCCTCTTGTTCCTCTTTAGTCCCCTTCGTTTYGGAAGTTGTTTCTATTTCTACATCTGTTTCTTCCTCGCTTTCCCCCCYTTCTTCCGTTTCTGAGRTTTCKTTCAGTTTSTTAGTAACARKGGKTGACGGTATTCTGCCTAAATAGTAGACACAGRTAATAAATAAGAGAATACTAAAGATTCGAGCCATAGAATTTCTCACTTCTGACACAAGGTACTTATTAGATCKAATAASTACATTAGAYCTAATAGAATTATTTTGCYGTATCCAGACTAATACCAATCCAACCCATTTCATGAATAAAATGTGACCAATTAWCCAACCAACAAAACTACTTGTTACRAATARCATCTTGYTGTTGCATCGAAACATAWAAATGTTGACTAATCTSGCTAACATTGAACTTGGTAAAATGAAATRRTTGAATAATTGAAAAATGAGATTATTCAGGAATACACATTGAATGCKRAGATTACGCATTKMATTTCTGGTAGTAGATCCATAATCAAARAAGTGTTTGTGATTRTTSCAGAAGAAATGAAACAAAAGATACGGTAGAGCTAGGACAGTTATTGTATGAGGTCTACCCARTGCTAGATGCAGAGGCGCATAATAGATCGATATGAACATTATAAGCTGTCCCGCAATAAAACCT
>RHGE01000023.1 GCA_004296775.1 Marinilabiliaceae bacterium JC017 | reverse complement strand
CAAGGCTCGGGCTAGAGGTTATAAGCTTGCTGAAAACTTTATAGCTATTGCTTATTTGATGGAAGGGAACATTGATCTTAATGTAGTAAACCCTCATTACAGTAAATTATCATAACTATGAAGTACCCACTCTTTTTTAGAGAAAGCCATTTTTTTGTGCATCCCAAAGGGTAAATTATAATTTACAAATGAAAAAAAGCAATTGCAGAAAGGTTCAACCTATTTCCCGAATGGTAAAAAGTAATTGCGAAACGCTTAAACCTATTTTCCGGATGGTAAAAAGTAATTGCGGAACGCTTCAACCCATTTCCCCAACCCATTAATGTAAATGCCCAACGCTTAAACCTATTCCCCGGATGGTAAAAAGTAATTGCGGAACGCTTCAACCCATTTTACAAATGGCTTTATCCATCTCAAATTTCATTGTACCCTTTTCAAAAACGTCTTATCCCATCTCAAATTCCATTGTACCCATTTCAAATTTGACTTATCCCATCTCAAATTTCGTTTTACCTATTTCAAAAACGTCTTAACCCATCTCAAATTTCATTATACCCATTTCAAAAATGACTTAACCCATTTCAAATTTCGTTTTACCCATTTCAAAAACGTCTTATCCCATCTCAAATTCCATTGTACCCATTTCAAATTTGACTTATCCCATCTCAAATTTCGTTTTACCCAATTCAAATATGACTTATCCCATCTCAAATTCCATTGTACCCATTTCAAATTTGACTTATCCCATCTCAAATTTCGTTTTACCCAATTCAAATATGACTTATCCCATTTCAAAAAGCATTTTGATCATTAACTGAAAAAATAAAAAGCCGATTGCAATTAGCAACCGGCTTTATTTCTATTATAGTATTACAACAAAAGACTTAATTGACTTAATCTCTTCGTCCTAAGAATATCATTAAATAATATGCCAATGTGGCTAATGCCGACAGGGCAGCAACAACATAGGTATAAGCAGCCCATCGCAAGGCATCTTTAGCTTTTGAATGGGCATCTCCCATCACCACCCCACTAGTATTCAACCAGGCCAATGCTCTGCGACTGGCATCTATTTCAACCGGTAAAGTGATAAATGAAAACAGGGTAAAAATACCATAACAACCAATGATTATCTGTAGTGCCAAATCATAAGGCATGATGCTTCGGAAGGCGAAGGCGCCAAAAAACATGGCAATGAATATGACATTAAGAATTTTTGCACTCACATTCTGCAAGGGTACCAAAGCTGATCGCAGCTCAAGGAAAGCATAACTATTGGCGTGCTGAACAGCATGTCCGGTTTCATGAGCGGCTACAGCTGCGGCTGCCACGCTGCGTCCGTGATAAACATCAGGACTTAAATTAACAGTACGGTTAGAGGGGTTGTAATGATCAGTCAGCTGTCCCTGCACTGAAATAACCTGCACATTAAAAAGGCCATTAGCCCTCAACATTTTTTCAGCAATCTCTTTTCCGGTTAATCCATTATTAACGGGTATTTTAGAATATGCCTTAAACCGGCTCTTTAACTGACTACTCACAATCCAGCTGAGTAGCGTAAATCCTATGAATATTAAAAAAAGTGGTGATGTTAACATGGTATTCAATTTTAATTCTTCATTGACGTTTCAAAAATCCTGCCACAATATCTGCCGCGCCACTATGTCACAGGAAGTTTAAAAATAAATACGGCCCCCTGCCCGGGTTCACTCTCCACCCAGATGGTTCCATGCAACAGGTCAATGTACTTTTTCACAATATAAAGTCCCAGTCCGGCAGATACCTCTTTGCCGGTGGGTGCCGCACTGAGTTTCTGAAACTTTTTAAACAACCGGGCTTTATCGGCCTTGGTCATACCGGGGCCTTGATCAGCCACTTCCACCCGGCACATTTTCTGATCACCCGTAACCCGGATGGTAATAATACTTTCCCTGGGCGAAAATTTTATGGCGTTGGAGATAAGATTAGACGTTACTTTTTCAAGCAATACGGGATCGCAATTAAGCTCTACCGGTTCAGTATTCCATTGAACACTCAACGCTTTCTTTTTAAATAATTCTTCATGCTGCGCCACCACTTCCCGAAGCAATGAGACGGCTTCCACCTTTTGCGTCTGAATTGTGAAACAGCCACTCTCAAGCCTCGTAATTTCATCCACCTGGTTAACCATGTCATTGATTTGCCAGAGGGCAGCATGAATATGTTGCAGAGCATCTTGCTGCTCTTTATTCAAAAACGGCATGGCACTCAACAGCGAATTCACCAACGACAAGGAGGAGGTCATTGGATTTTGAAGTTCATTAGTTATCAAAGCCAACAACTTGCTATTTTCATCATTTAACTCTTCCAGCCGTTTGTTTTTATTTTCAATTTCCCCCTTCTGAGTTAAAATACTTGCATGCGCCAATTCCAGCGAAGATCGTTGTTTGGCCAGCTGTTCAAAAGCCTCTGCATTCTCAATGGCAATACCTGCATAATTAGCAATATTCCTTAAGAAATTAAGATGATACTCACTGTAGGCTCCTTTTTCAGCACTTTGAACACTCAATACACCAAAAGGTTTATCGCCCACTTTCAAGGTCACATATATTAATGACCGGGAATTAATATCACCCGGCACCGGCCGCATCTCTCTTACATATTTGGTGTATTCATTTTCAAAATCATTAATGAACACCTCCTGATCATTTCTAAAGCAAAAGATGGACAACCGTTCCTTATCATCCAATGGAAACGTTGTGAATGGCATCCGCTCTTCATTCAGAATAATATTTTGAAACTCCAGGGTACTTTTCTCTTCATTGAAAATACCAATGGCAAAAAGGTTGGTATCCATAACCTCAGACACATGCTGGTAAAGCAAGTTAAAAATACGCTCTGTTGACAAATTGGCAGTAACAAGTTTACCGATGGTGGTAAGCTTTTCCAAGTCGTTAAGGGCCGATGTAATGGAGTGAGCCTGCTTCTCAATCTGCGTTTTCTGGCTCTCCAACATACTATTTTTCTGCTCTATCTCTGATTTCTGCTTCCTGATCTCTACCGTTTTTGCCGCCACCACGGTTTCCAATTCATAATTAAAACGCCGGGTTCGTGAACGCCAGGCCCGAATCAAAAAGAAAAGGCTACCGAGGAACAACAAGGGGATAATACTTTTCATCCAACCGGATTGCCACCAGGTTGGTACAATCTCAAAAGCATAAGAGGCCCCTTCTTCATTCCAGATGCCACTATTATTTCTTGCGATAACTCGGAAGGTATATTTTCCTGGTGGCAACGAAGCATAAACGGCCTTATTATAGGAATTAGCCGGTAACCAGTCCTGTTCAATTGGTTCCAGCTTCCACCGGTATTTCACCTTCTCGGGCACCGAATAACAGAGCCCGTCAAACTGAAAACTCACATGGTTTTTATTATGCGGCAACCTTAACTCTCCGGGTAGTCCAAACCATGAAGAAAGAGAGTCATAATACTGAACGAAAGGCTCCTTTGCCCAGTCCGGATCTTTAAATCCAATCTCTATATTCCTGATATAAACAGGGGGCGGCAGAAAATTAGTGCGCTTTTCTGCCGGATTGTAACACATCACTCCCTTAATCGTTCCGAACCATAGCTTTCCGTTTTGATCCATGAAATTACAGGCACTGTTGTTTTCAATACCCACAAAACCATCATACCTATCGTAATTAACAATGGACGTCACCTCTCCATTGGTCTCAATGGTAAGCTTGTCCACCCCATTTTGGGTACCGGCCCAGATATCACCTTCCTGATCGGCAATAACGGAATAGATGTTATCAGATGTCACGCCGACGTCGGTATCAAAAACCTTAAAGGTATTACCATCAAAACGCAATAAGCCACCGGTAAAAGTGGCAAACCAAATATTCCCGACTTTATCTTCAGCGGCTTGCAATATCCATGACGCATTTAAGCCATTCTTCTCGGTGTAATTAACAAATTTTCCATTTTCATATAAGGAAATGCCATTGTCGGTCGAGAGCCAAATGCGTGCTTTTGAATCAATAAACACGTTATTAATTACATTGGAGGTAATATCGGAATTATGCGTATTGAAGCTTTCAGCTTTCCCTTTAGCACTTACAAACAATCCGGCGGCATAACTACCGAAATAAAAAGTATCTTTTTCCATGGCGATATCGGAAAACGCAAGCTGTTGCTTTATTCCGTACTTCCCCGTGACATTATGAAACCGCTTTCCGTCATATTCAAATAAGCCATTTAACGTGGCTGTTAATAACCGTCCTGGTTGTGTCTCATAAAACTCACGAACAGGTCCCACCCCCGCCATTTTATCATGTGGAATTGGAGTAATTTTCTCACCATTAAAAATATTTAATCCGCCGTCTGCATCAGCGAAATAATAATTACCATCAGAATCCTGATAGATAGACCGGATTAAATCATCGGTTAGACCAGCCTGTTTGTCGAAGGATACAAACAAATCACCACTATACCGAAAGAGACCGGCACCAAGACTGCCTAACCAAAAATTACCTTCCGCATCCTCATGTACTTCACGTATATAGTTAATGGGTAATCCGTTTGTTTTATTAAAAATCCGCCACTCCCCATCACTCAAGAATAATACTCCTTTATCAGCCACCGATAACCATATGCCCCCTTCACGATCTTCATATGCTTCAAGTATTCGGCCAACATCAATATCTTTAGGCAACTGAACTTCCTGATAGGTTTTATTTGTCAAATTGTATTTAACCAATTTACGTGGCAATTCCCGGCCATAAAGTAATAGCCATAAATTTTTAGTACGATCAGAAAAAAGTGGTAGTTGAATATTATATCCGTCATCCCCCTGGTACCAAATATCGGTTTTCACCAACTTATCATCCTTTAACAGGAAGATTCCCTTATTTGTAGTGATTAAAACCTGTTTATGATGAATGGGAGTTATGTAATAAATGTGATCTTCGGCACTTAATTCAGGAAAATAATCAATGGCATTCACCACACTATCCCTTTCAATGCGATAAAGCACCCTACCTCGTGTAGAAAGCCGTGCCAAGGCCCAGATAACCTCATTGCTTCCTTCACAAAACACTATTTCATCTCGAAAAGCTGCCGTGTCCGTTTTGAGAATTTGCTTGTAAGAAGTCCCGTCGTATTTTGAAATCCCCCGTGGGCTCCCAATCCACATGTTATAATTATTGTCTTGATACAGGTCAATAACAATGTTATCGATCAAGCCATCATTTCGAGTGAAAACATCAAATGACCGCCCATTGAAACGACACAAGCCCCCTCCATTGGTACCAATCCACAAGTAACCATATTGATCTTCCTCAATGGCAAGAACTTCAGATTGAGACAATCCCTCTTCCAGTGAATACTGACTAAAATGATAATACTGCGCCTTTAAGCTTATGCATAGTACCAGCAAAGGCAATAAAAGTAAATGTTGATATTTCATCCCCTTCTGTTTACTGAATAAAAATACTTAATAAGGTCAGACATTCCAACGATAGGTATCAATTTATAAGCAAATGAATTACTATTCTAGAATTTAAAATAGATAAACGGCTGTAGCTCTACTCTTAGCTGAGTTATAATCAGTAAAACACTCACCGTAACAACAATCCTAAGCACCACAGGTAAAGCAATAAATTTATTTTTCCATTCCGCTTTTATTGAATCCGGAATAAAATGAATAAGAAATCCTACGAGTAAAATGAGGTACACCCCTAATTCTCCCATGACAATGTTCATAACCATTCCAGGCTGAAATGTATTCACCAGGCGATACAATAAAATATGAACAGTATCCAATGAATTAGACCGAAAAATTAACCAGGCAAATACAACAAAGTGAAAGGTAAAAAACCATCCGGCCGCACGACTCAGCCAGTTACTTTTAAATTGTAACTTATTAAAAAACTTATCAACAATAAGGCCGAATCCATGAAGAAGCCCCCACAGAATGAAACGCCAATTGGCACCATGCCACAAGCCGCCCAGAAACATTGTGATCAGGAGATTCATTCCCCGCCTGATTTTTCCTTTCCGACTACCACCAAGGGGAATGTAGAGATAATCTTTCAACCAGGCAGACAATGATATGTGCCACCTTCGCCAAAAATCAGTCAGACTCCTGGCTTTATACGGGTGATTAAAATTAACAGGCAATCTAAACCCAAGTAACATTGCCACACCGATAGCTATATCTGTATAGCCTGAAAAATCACAATAAATCTGCAAAGCATATCCATAAATGCCGGTAAGTATTTCAAAACCGGAATAAACTTCCGGTGTTTCAAAAACGCGATCTACCAGGTTAACGGACAAATAATCGGAAATGACCATTTTCTTTAACAACCCGGCCAGGATTAACCAAACGGAGCCCCACATCTGCCGGCTTGATACTTGAAATGACTGATAAAGCTGTGGAATAAAATCCCTCGCCCGCACAATTGGTCCGGCAATTAACTGAGGGAAAAAGGAGACGTAAAAGCCAAAATCAACAATACTTTTTACCGGCTTCACCTCACGCCGATAAACATCAATTGAATAGCTGATTGTTTGAAAGGTAAAAAACGAAATACCAACAGGTAAAATTATATCGGAAATACTAAACTCGGTACCAAAAACATTGTTGCTGAATACTGCGAGGTAATCAACCGGGGCAATCGTAGAATCAAATATCGAATTGTATACCTCGGCAAAAAAGTAAGTGTATTTAAAATAACAAAGAAGGCTTAGGTTCAAAAATAAACTAAGCACCAACAATCCCCGACGAATAGCTTCTTTCTGCGCCTTTCCCATCCCTATCCCAATGAAGTAATCCGTAATGGTAGAAAAGATTAGCAACGAAAAAAAGTAACCGCCGGTTCGGTAATAAAAATAAAGACTCACCAGTAATAAAAAGGAACTTCTTAAAACACGCTTTTTATAAAACAGGGCATGCCCGGTTAATACCACCCCAAAAAAAAGCCAGAAGCCAATGTTTGTAAATAAAAACAGAGCCTCACCTTGTTGCTTCAATATTTCTAATATCTTTTCCAATAGAGACTATCTGTTAATAATTGTTGTTTACTACTATCCTGAACAGGGAGCATTGTTTGGAAATTCTCTTTAAGCCCGCTCATTAAATAACCAGCCACTTCTTCCCCGCCTTTACGCGTGTAATGAATATAGTCTGAAATGGCCCAGGCCGGATTATGATGCACCCAATTAATGATTGATCCTTTACCACCCATGGCATTGTATAAATCAAAATAGGCAAAACCATATTTTAGCGCCGCCCTTTTTTGAGCCTTATTAATTAAAGGAATGTGATCATAAGCGGTCTCTTCTCCATCATTTAAATAAGCCGCATCACCGGTCCCGACTACAATAACGGGACAATCAGGTACTAATTCTTTTAACAGGGAGAATTGCTTCTCCAACTGCCGCTGATAAAAAACAAAATTACGAGCGCGCGTTGGCACCATGTTAGTTCCAAACTGAAAAATTACCAATCCGATATTCAGGTGCTTCGCCATGGTTTTAAATAAATCCTTATTGGTTCGTTCCAAGTGCGGCGTAGATTGCCCGCGTAGTGCCAGGTTATCAACAGCCACACCGGCGGTACTGTCAAGTGCACAGCCAAGAAACAAGGGTGATTTTTCAGCATGAAATAACAATTTGAGACGTGGTACCTCCTCCGAAAATTCCCAATTAATCTCCGTCAATCCCTTTTCGGATGGCAACGTATCCTGAATAATTTTTGATTCACCCAGATAACCGTCAATCGTCATCTCCTTTGCCAGGGGACCAAGAAACAATCGGACTTTATAATATCGTTTTGCCAACGGCTCAGCCCAGGGCGATGGTTTAATTCTAAAACCACTGCTCACTTCAGGATTAAAGGCCGCAGTAATCCCCATAATTCCATATGCCCCACCATGCAACTTATGTGACTTATCATACACCCGATGAATTTGCCATTCCCCATATTGATCCAGCCAAATGGAGGGATTCAGTTTTTGCGGATCATAAACCGTTATCAATCCAGGTCCCCTTCCTCCAAACCGTTGCTGAAATGCTTCACGAATGTATTGTGTAATCCGGTCTCCTTCGATTTGCGAATCACCCATATGAACAATACGAATCACTTTATTTTTTTCGACAGATTTATCGGCCCTCGAAATAAAAGCCTCTATCTGTCGCTTGAATACAGGATAGTAGAAAAGATCTTTTTCACTATACAACGTAGAATCAGAATCAATTTCATGCTCTTTAATCTCTTTTTCAATGATACTATCAACAGGAGTCAATTCTTCGTCTAAGAGTGAGTCACTTAAAATCGAATCTTGATATTGATCCACAACCACTGACAACGGTTCCTTTTTGTCCCATACAGAAACCAATTGATATAAGCACAAAAATGAGATGAGTGTTACCCAATAATAAAGAAGTATTTTAGCGGGACGCCCCATAGGCTATTTACAATAAAAGCCCATCCTTACCGAATGAGCATTAAGACTACCAAAAGATAGTTAAATTATTAATTATCCCTTTCAGGATTTAGGCTTAATTTTTAACCGTTGCCCCGGAGATATCCGACGGCCATCATTAAGATTATTTAAACGAATAATATCACTATTGGAAACACCACTGTATTTTTTTGCAATGGACCAAAGATTATCTCCTTTTCGAACCGTGTAATAGACGTAATTCGGATCATCAGGTACTGACTTTTTGGTGGTTGAAGCAGTCATTGTGGATACCGTTTTTCCACTTAATGCCTGTTTTTGCGCAAATGACATGGAATTGATTCTCTTATAATGACTCACTTTATTCTTCGGCACATAAATCACCAGTTTCTGACCAACCCGAATCATATTACGACGAATATTATTCCAATACCTCAAGTCAGAAGAATATACATCGTACCAGTCGGCTATTAAACCTACAGCATCACCGGACTTCACAGTGTAATACACTTTTCCTTTACCTGTTGGAGCAACAGCAGAATGATGTGATTTGGATGGATTAACCACTAACTTATCAGATTGAAAATAGTGCTTACGTCTATAAGCATAAATTGAATCCTCCATTCCTGCAAAAGTAGTGGCATAGTCGAATCCTAAACGAACCGGGTAAGCTTTCTTCCCAGCCGGCACCACGTCTTTTCGGTATTGCGGATTCAGATCCCTTATGTAGCCAACCTTCACATCCAGCAATGAAGCGATTTGCTCCAAATGCAAGGGCTTTGTGACCATTACTGTATCTGTCACAAAAGGCAACTCAGCCGGTTTTGCATATAAATAATGTTCCTGAGCATAATTCATAGTATAAGCCGCAGCGATAAAGGCCGGTACATATCCCCTCGTTTCCCTGGGGAGATAATAATAGATATCCCAAAAATTCCGTTTCCCGCCAGAGCGACGAATCGCTTTATTCACATTCCCAGGGCCACAGTTATATGCTGCAATTACCAGGAACCAATCCTTGTAAATCTTGTACATATCCTGCAAAAACATCACTGCTGCCTGTGTTGATTTGGCCGGATCACGACGTTCATCTATGTAGGAGTTAATATTCAATCCATATTGTTTCCCTGTATAATACATAAACTGCCATAACCCGGAAGCACCAACCCGGCTACGAGCCCGTGGGTTTAAAGCAGACTCGATAATGGGCAGATATTTTAGTTCAAGCGGCAAATTATAAGCATCCAGGGCCTTCTCAAACATTGGAAAATAATATTCCGACAACCCCAACATCACCTGAACTTGCTCCCGTCTCTTTAGTGTGTAAAGTTCGATATAGGATTTCACTTTACTATTAAAAACAAATGGAATAGGCGAATCCAGATCTGCTAAACGTTGGATATACACTGAATCCGGAGTTTTTAACTGTTTACCATCCACCATCTCCGGCACACTATCCAGAACCAGATCGGTCGCCGAGGTATTGACATACCACAGGTTAACCAAACTATCCAGATTTTCATTTAAAAGTGGCGAAATCGGATCAACAATGGTATCCGTCTTCCCGTCAAATGCCGTAGCATTCAGTGAAATTAAAACAATTAAGCTTGATAAAATCTTCTTTCCCATAATCATTATCCCTTCTAAAATTTCAGTCTAAGCTGAAGTCCCATGCCCGAATTAGGTAAAGCATAGGTATCCATCATCACCGGTTCTACACGCAAAGACAAATCATCACTTATATCGTAGTTATAAAAATGTGCATCCACACTGGCATCAATCAGGTTAAGTACATACACGGCCACCATACCAATGTAACTTAAATCCCTGTATCTTTTATAGTAGTCTTTTTTGTTTTTCAAAGCACCTTTAAACCAATTATCAAAAGCAGGATCTTTTAAAACACTGTCCTTATACCTATCAGGCACAAACTGCATATAGCTTGTGTTATTAGGATCCTGTATAACAAAATCCCGATACGCCGCTTTGTAATCTGTATAATACTTGGTATTAAAATGAATAGCATATCCCAAAGCGCCAATACCTGCATAAAGAATCGGAATTTTCCAGTACTTCTTGTTGTATGCCTGGCCAAGACCGGGTAAGATGGCCGAATAAAAGGTAGCCTTATGGGGTGAATGAATTTTTTCCGCTTTATAACTCACCTCCTGGTAAGTATCGGAATTTCCGTTTAAATAAATTGTGTCCTGCTGGGCTGAAGCATTTTGAGCCAATACTAAACCGCAAACAGTTACCAACACAAACAAAAAAATGCTATTGCTCTTTCGCCTCAACGTACTAAAATTTCAATCTGTCAATTAAGAATTTTTCCTATCCAGAATACTGATGATCTTCTCCAGGTCATCATCGGATTTAAAAGGAATCACTATTTTTCCTTTTCCTTTTTCGTTTCGTGAAAACTGAATATTAGTCTTGAAAAAGGTAGATAAATGCTTTTTCAGGTCCAGATATTCTTCAGACAAAGTGTTTTTCCCTTTTTTATTCTTTTGATCAGTTTTATCCGTATTGAGTTCTCTGACAATTTCTTCCACCTTACGAACAGAGAAGTCATACTTGATGATTTGTTGATATATCATCAACTGGGTGGTGGCCTCTTCCACATTAATCAGTGCCCTGGCATGCCCCATGCTGATTTGCTTTTCCCGTAGGCCCAATTGAATTTCTGCCGGCAGTTTTAACAAACGTAAATAGTTGGAAATAGTCGATCGTTTTTTACCAACCCTCTCTGACAGGTTTTCCTGTGTCAGACTACACTCCTCAACTAACCGCTGATAACTAATTGCTATCTCAATGGGATCAAGGTCTTCCCGCTGAATATTCTCCACCAATGCCATCTCCAGCATTGTTTCATCTTCAGCCGTTCGGACATAAGCCGGTATTTTTTCCAGACCCGCCAATTTGGCCGCCCTAAATCTTCTCTCTCCTGCAATTAACTGATAGCGCTCCTCATCAAACTTACGAAGTGTCAAAGGTTGAATAATTCCAATCTCTTTAATGGAGGTAGCCAACTCAGTCAGGCGTTCTTCATCGAAATGAGTCCGTGGCTGCCAGGGATTCCCATCTATTTTTGAGATCTCAATTTCGTTTATTGAGGCCGATGGTTTCACTACTTCATCCGCACATTCAATCAATGCTCCCAAACCACGTCCTAATGCATTCTTTCTCGCCATTTTACAGTTTCAAATGAGAAATGATATATTTAATTTTTTACTTCTATGTTATTCTTCTTCATAACTTCTTTTGCCAGGTTCAGATAGTTAACTGACCCTTTAGAGGTGGCATCATACATAACGACCGCTTTTCCATAACTAGGGGCCTCACTTAATCGAATATTCCTTGATATGAGCGTTTTAAATACCATATCCTGAAAATGACGTTGCACCTCTTCTACCACCTGATTAGATAAATTCAAGCGTGAATCATACATGGTAAGCAAAAAGCCTTCAATTTCCAACTCAGGATTAAGACGACTCTGTATAATTTTAATGGTATTGAGTAATTTACCCAATCCTTCCAAGGCAAAATATTCACATTGTACGGGAATAATTACCGAGTCTGCAGCGGTCAAGGCATTTACCGTTATTAATCCAAGAGATGGCGAACAGTCAATAAGCACAAAATCATAATCATCTTTCACCTTATCAAGCACACTGCCTAAAACCTTCTCCCTATTAGGCAAATTAAGCATTTCAATTTCTGCTCCAACCAAGTCAATATGTGATGGCAAAACATCTAAGCCCTCAATTTCTGTATTCAGAACCGCTGATTTGGGATCGATATTATCAACGATACATTCATAAATACTATTTTCAATTTTCTTAAGGTCAAACCCTAGGCCTGACGTGGCATTGGCCTGAGGATCTGCATCCACAACCAGCACTTTATTTTCCAGAACAGCCAAACTAGCTGCCAGATTAATTGCAGTGGTTGTTTTTCCAACACCACCCTTTTGGTTTGCAAGAGCAACGATCTTCGCCATATTTAGGTATTTATAATTTTCTGGTAAGGTGCCACAAAATGGCATTTTTTTTCCGAAAGCCAAAGTTAATGAATTATAATTTTTCTGGCTTCACATTGGTAAAAAACTCAATACGCAAAGAAAACCTCAAGGTTTACTCCGACAATATTTTTTTATCCACACACTCCTCTATCAACTTGGCTTTATCAACAGGTACCACGCCAGGTGATTCACACACCAACCCGCCGGCCATATTGGCTATACGGGCCACAAGATGCGGCTCCATACCACTTGCTAAACACAATGCACTCACACTAATAACCGTATCTCCGGCACCTGACACATCAGAGATATCACGTACTTCAGCAGGTATAAACTGGTGCTTGCTATCACTCTGAATGAAAACTCCTTTTTCAGCCATTGTAACCATCAACATGCGGATACTCTGGTCTTTCTGAAACCGGGTGGCTGCAGTCACCATTTCATCTTGTTGATTTTTGTGAATATCAAGCTTTAAACCTTCTTTAAACTCTTTAAAGTTTGGTTTGAAAAAAGTCACACCTTTATAGTCCAGGAAATTTCTCTTCTTCGGATCCACCAAGGTGGGGATGCCCTTTTCTTTAGCAGTTGTCACCACTTTTTCAATCAGTCCAGGGGTAATGACTCCTTTGTCGTAATCCTCAAAAATAATGGCATCAATCTTATAAGATTCCAACATTCTTTCCGCTCTGAGAAACAAACGCTCTTCCAACTCATTATTCAGCGGGCTTTCAATTTCCTCATCCACTCTTAACAGATGCTGATTTTGACTGATAATACGGGTCTTAACAGTTGTTGCCCGCTTTGAAGTCGTCACCATGCCCTCGTTTACTAAACCTCCTTTATCCAGAAGATTCAACAAAACCTCTCCATTATCATCCTTACCAATAACCGAGCAAAGTATCGGAATGGCCCCTAAGGCCTGCACATTTAATGCTACATTGGCAGCACCACCTAACCTGTTTTCCCTGCTTGTAGCGGCAATTATGGGCACCGGAGCCTCGGGAGAAATCCTGCTTACATCACCCCACAAGTAGGAATCAATCATCACATCTCCTATCACAAGGATGCGTAATTTCTTAAATCCTTCAAAAATATCTTTAAGATCCTGGACACTCATTGAATAAAAAATTTAGGGCCAAAGATAGAAAAAAATGATATTCCTTTTATATCCTCAAAACTTCCCGGGTACAAATTCCTCTACAAAGCCTCTTATAAGAGAATGCAACCCAATATAGTAAGCAAGTAAACCGCTTTATCGAGGGGTAGGTGCACCCCCGTATTGAGAGGTGGATGTACTCCATTATAAATTCGTTATAATAAATTCAACCAACCTTTATCATTTATAACAAAAACACACCCCGGTTATCTATCCCACAATAATTTACATCGGATCGACATCAATTTGAAAAAGAACAGACCGAAACTCCTGTTGAGCGGTAAGTGAAAATATGACTTCCCGCACCAGTTGCTTGACTTTTGCCGAGGAAGCCCTACGCTCTACTTTGAGCATGATCTTCTTGATGAAAAGATTTTGAATACGCCCCACCGGTGGCGCCTGAGGCCCCAGTACTCTATTCCCCAACAAATGGCGCAGTTGCTCTCCTAAGAGATAAGCCGCCTTATTTGTTTTCTGCGCGTCCTTGTGCTTGATGCTAATATTAATTAGGCGATAAAACGGCGGATACTTAAACAGCTCCCGTTCTTCAATCTGGGTAGTAAAATTATTTAAGAAATTATTGTTAATAACATCAATAATCACGGGATGGTTGGGGTTGGAGGTTTGCAAAATAACTAATCCCTGTTTGTTTTTTCGTCCGGCCCTCCCACTCACCTGGGCCATCAACTGAAAGCTTCTTTCAAAAGCCCTGAAATCAGGATAATTCAGCATATTATCGGCATTCAGAATCCCCACGAGACTCACATTCTCAAAGTCCAGTCCCTTACTGATCATCTGGGTACCGATAAGAATATCGATCTCTTTCTGTTCATATTGAAAAATCAGCTTTTCGTAAGCCTTCTTACTCCGGGTGGTATCCAAGTCCATCCGGGCAACTTTCTGCTCAGGAAAAATCTGCTTAATCTCTTCTTCAATCTTTTCTGTACCAAATCCTTTGGTTTCTAAACCCGGCGTACCACAAGCCGGACATCGCTCCGGCAGACTAAGTGAATAATTACAATAATGACAAACCAATTGGTTCAGGTGCTTATGATAGGTCATGCTTACATCACAATGCTTGCATTTTGGCACCCAAGCACACTGGTTACACTCTACAAAGGGAGCAAAACCCCGCCGGTTTTGGAACAGAATAACTTGCTCGTTTCTGGCGAATGCCTCCTCCATATGATTTAATAGCACCGGACTAAAATGAGACTTCATCTGTTTCTTCCTATAGGCCTCCCGGGTATTGACAGCAATAATCTGAGGCATTTTAATGCCTTCATAACGTGTTAATAATTCCACCAATCCATACTTACCGTGCTGCGCGTTATAATAGGATTCAATAGAGGGTGTTGCTGTTCCCAACAACGTTTTCGCCTTATGAAAACGAGCTAAAACCACCGCCGCATCACGAGCATGATAACGGGGCGCCGGATCGAATTGTTTATAACTATTCTCATGTTCTTCGTCAACAACAATTAATCCCAGATTACTAAACGGCAAAAAGACAGAAGAACGCACCCCGATGATTACTTTATAACCATCCCCTTTAAGCAAATTATTCCACACCTCAACCCGTTCCGCATCACTGAATTTTGAGTGATAAATCCCCAGCTGATTGCCAAAATGTTTTTTTAACCGATTGGTAATTTGTGTCGTCAAAGCAATTTCAGGTAACAGGTACAACACCTGCTGCCCTTTCTTCAGACACGCTTCGATTAAGTGAATGTATATTTCTGTTTTTCCACTGGAGGTGACACCATGAAGCAATACCACCTCTTTTTCGGTGAACTGCTTTTGAATCGCCCCTATGGCACTCTGTTGTTCAGCCGTAAGGGCCTTTATCTCCTGGATATCGGTTGGAGCTAAATCCAAACGCCCGATTTCCACTTCTGATTGGCTCAATATCCCCTTATTCAACAACTCTTTAAGAACCCCACCTGTTGAACTGGCTTTTTTCAGAAGATGAATCCTTCTCACACTACCGCCTTCAATCGCCTTATTAAGGCCCCCGCATTCCACGATGAAAGCCATCAAAAGAGCCAATTGCTTTGGCGCTCGTTCAAGCTTTTTAAATACTCCTTCCAAGATAGGCTCATTACCCATCTCAGGAGCAAGCGTGACGATTTTTTCTGTTTTAGCACGATAGCTCTCTTTTAACCGTTCATTGATAAAGATGGCTTCATATTCGAGCAGTTGTTTTAAGATGGGCAAGCAATTATTAAGACCGGAAATCTGGTTTACCTCTTGTATTGTACACATCTTTTTCGCGGCAATAATGTCCAACACACGACTTACCCGACTCGATAATGCACGATCAGCCTCAAATTCATCATTGTAAATAATCCGGGTTTCACTCTCCAGTTTCAAACCTGACGGCAAAGCTGCTTTTAGCACTTCGCCCAATGTGCACTGATAATAATCCGCCAACCATTCCCAGAAACGAATCTGATTCCTATTGACCACTGGCTCGGAATCCAAAACCGAAACTATTGGTTTGGTTTCATATGCAGTAGGTTTTTCTTCGTGTACCCGATGCACAATGCCCGAATATAATTTCTTCCGCCCAAAAGGCACCACTACCCGTTTCCCCACAGCAATCATTCCGCCATATTCCTCTTCCACTTCATAGGTAAACAACTGAGGTAAAGGAACCGGCAATATAATATCAGCAAATAATTGTTTCATAATTCTTCCAAGAACGGCGCAAAGATAGGAATTAATTAAGCTAATGAAGGCTGAATAAACTTGACGAATCCAACCTATCATTTGGTTAACACGATCAATCCGGCTTAAAAAATCGAATACATTTGTTACGTGTATTCAACTAATCAATTGTCATTATTAAAACAAGCTTAACACAGGCCTAATTTGCAGCTAACAAGAAGCGTGTATTGGCAACGTATTTTTGCACCAAAGAAAGTTTAACCTCTTCAAATTGTTGATGATATGCAAGCGCTGAATAACCCTATGATGTTCCACGAGAACATTTTATCCGACAGCACCATTGGAAACGCCTTAATGAATGATGTTTTCAGAAATGACATCAGCCATGACAATTTCTACCAAACCGGTTATGAACCGATGATTTTTAACCGTAATAATGCATTTGCGCTTGAAACAGTTTTATCATCAGTGGTCCCGTTAGAGAAGGAAGTAATTATCATAAATACCGGAGCAGATACCACAAAAACAGTGGAATTATGCCTTCACCACGACATTACTTATAGTATTGTTGAAACCACCTCCACCTATGACAACTGGAAAGTCATTGATGACCTGATGACCGCAAAAGGCAACATTTCTCATATCATCATCTCGTTTTCACCGGCCTCTTCCATCACATCCAAAGAATTAATGCAACTTGGGAAGTTGACCGAAAAATGGCGCATTGGATTTATTGTTAACAGCAACAGCAAATCCATACCCATTAACGATGTGAAACGCTATAACATCGACTACCTGATTGGCTGCACCGACCATACCGATTTACAATCATTTATTCTTGCACGTAGAAGTCGCCTGGTACAAACCGAAGGCAACTCCCGGTCCTCTTTGTATGACCTGTATGGTTACTGGCAAAAAGCCCTGTGGCACAGACGACCGGAAATTGAACCGATGGCATTTTAATCCCTTCTTCTCAATACTTCTTAAGCCTGCAGTTGAAAACAGAAAAGCTAAATAATAACACTCCGGCAATGATGCATTACCGGAGTGTTAATTCATCTTTTAATTCCTGGTGCAACATTATTACAAGTTGACCTATTCTTCTCACCCCCTTAATAATAAGTTCTCATACATCCCTTAATCTTGCCGGAAACAAATTAAGTTATCCGTCAAGTTATGAGAAGCGACAAAAATGCCCGGGTCCGTGCAATAAAAGCTGTTGTAATTTCTGACATCCACATGGGCACCTATGGCTGCAAAGCCAACGAATTGCTAAACTATCTGAAAAGTATCTCCCCCGAATTATTAGTTCTCAACGGCGACATTATTGACATCTGGCAGTTTAGCAAATCTTTCTTCCCGAAAAGTCACCTGAAACTGATTCGTCAGATCCTAAAAATGCTTGATCGTGGCACAAAAGTTTTTTACATCCCAGGCAACCACGATGAAGCCCTCCGGCGCTTTGTGGGGCTTCGCTTTGGTGACTTTGCTATCGAGAATAAAGTGGTTTTAAATCTGGATGGTAAAAAAACATGGATCTTTCACGGTGATGTTTTCGATGTGGTAATGCACCATTCCAAATGGCTGGCCAAGCTGGGAGCCAAAGGATATGGCATACTTACCATCATCAATCGATTTGTAAACGGGTTATTAAACATCTTTGGACAGCGTAAAATATCCCTATCCCGCGATATCAAAAACGCGGTAAAAGGAACAAAATCACTCACCACCCGTTTTGAACGCACAGTGGCTGACCTGGCCATAAAAAAAGGATACGACTACGCCATTTGCGGTCACATTCATTGGCCGGAAAACAAAACCATTACAAATCATGCCGGTTCGGTGGTTTACCTGAACTCAGGCGATTGGGTAGAAAATCTATCAGCCCTGGAATACTACAATAACGAGTGGCACTTAAAGTTTTATGACGAATCAACAGCAGCGCCTTTGGAGGATGAGCCGGCCATCAGGGAAGACTTTGTATATCCCTCGGAGAAAAAATTGTTTAGGGCCATGTTCAGAGATGTAGTAAGCAGTTAATAATCTATTCACTAACCTCTAACAAAAATCAAATCCATGAAAATACTATATGCCATACAAGGAACCGGTAATGGGCATATTGCCCGCGCCTTTGAAGTCATTCCTGAATTGCAGAAGCACGGCGAGGTAGACCTTTTGCTCAGCGGTAACCAATGCGACTTGAAATTACCATGGAACGTCACTTACCGATTGAGAGGCCTAAGTTTCATCTTTGGCAAAAAAGGTGGCGTAGATATTTTAGCCACCCTCAAAAACATTCGCTTCAAGAAGCTGATGCGTGAAATCAGTCAATTACCGGTTGAAAAATACGACTTGGTGTTAAATGATTTCGAACCTATTTCTGCCTGGGCCTGCAAACTGCGAAATGTCCCGTGTATCGGAATCAGCCACCAGTCAGCAGTGTTACATCCGAAAGCACCCAAACCACAAAATAAAGATCTTATTGGCCTTTTGGCCTTAAAATATTATGCCCCGGTTAGTAATGCTTATGGCTTTCATTTTCTTCAATTGGATAAAAACATTTCCACGCCTGTCATCCGCAGTGATGTAAGATCGGCACCAATGATCAACAACAATCACTACACGGTTTATCTTCCGGCCTATGCCGATTTACCCATTATTAACTTTCTGAGACAATTCCCTGACGAACAATTCAATATTTTTTCAAAACACAGCAATATTCCTTATAGCACCAATAACATCCATGTTTTTCCGGTGAACAAAGAAAAATTCACAGAAAGTATGTGCAGTGGAAAAGGAGTGTTTTGCACAGCTGGATTTGAAACACCTGCCGAAACACTCTTCCTCTGTAAAAAACTATGTGTAATTCCAATGAAAAATCAATACGAACAACAGTGCAATGCCGCCATGCTAAAATCGATGCACGTGACGGTATTAAACGGATTAACCACAGCAAACAAGGTTACCTTTGGACAGTGGCTCCATTCTAAAGCAAGCGTTCCTGTTCATTACCCCAATATAACTGCCCGGCTTATTGATAGAATTGTTTGCAAACACACCCACCAACCCCAAGACTTGCCACAATTCTCTCTTGGCGGATCGTTTTTCTAATAAGCAAATCGCCTGCTTTACATCAAACTAAAGTGAATATATTAAAGCCTCTGTTTTTGCACTGGTCTATTCTCAACAAGCGTCCCTTCCATATAATAAATGCCCGGATAATCAGATTTAATGCAGCTCCTGAATTCAACAATTACCTGGATAGTTTAATGCTTCTTAAGGACGAACCAGCAGATGCTTATTTGAATTTGAAACATCAGGTAACAAAAAGAGAGCTACCTTCACGGGGCAGCCCTCTGTTAATAACTCTATATTTCTTAAACCTACAGGATCGTCTCTATATTTTCGGCCGGACGCCCCAACACGGCTTTATTGCCATTGATAACAATCGGACGTTCGATCAGGCGCGGATTAGCCACCATCACTTCAATCCATTCATCATCGGTCAACTCCTTGCCTTTGTACGCTTTCTTATAAAGATCTTCATTCGTGCGCAAAATATCTGTCGGACGTTTCCCCATCATTGCCAGAATCTCCTTCAACTCTTGAGTTGAAAGCGGCTGATCCAGATATTTTACAATTTCAGGCTGAATCCCTTTTTCTTCAAGCAACTTAAGTCCTGCCCGGCTTTTACTACAACGAGGATTGTGTAATATCTTAATCATAGACATGAAAATTTAATTATCCTCAAATACCTCTTCACCACCGAACTCCATCAAATAAGCTTTAATAAAGTCATCCAAATCACCATCCAATACGGCCGGCACATTCGATGTTTCATGATTGGTACGCAAATCTTTCACCATCTTATATGGTTGCAGTACATAGGAACGAATTTGTGAGCCCCACTCAATCTTCTTTTTCTGTGACTCAATTTTTGTTTGGGCCTCCATTTTCTTACGCAATTCAATCTCATACAACTGGGATTTCAGGATACGCAAGGCATTCTCCTTGTTTCCAAGTTGTGATCTCGATTCGGTATTTTCAATGATAATGCCCGATGGCGCATGGCGCAACCTCACTCCGGTTTCTACCTTGTTCACATTCTGACCACCGGCACCACCCGAACGGAATGTCTCCCAGGTAATATCAGAAGGATTGAGATCCACATCAATAGAATCATCAATCAAAGGCACTACAAATACTGAGGTAAATGAAGTCATCCGCTTATTGGCAGCATTAAACGGCGAAAGTCTCACCAGCCGATGCACCCCGTTTTCACTCTTGAGGTACCCATAGGCAAACTCCCCTTCAAACTGAAGTGTTACCGTTTTGATCCCGGCGTCATCCCCTGCCTGATAGTTCATCTCTTTCACCTTGTAATTATGCGCTTCTCCCCAGCGAATATACATCCGCATTAACATGGAAGCCCAATCCTGGCTTTCGGTTCCACCCGCCCCTGCATTGATTTTAAGGATAGCTCCCATCTTGTCCTCCTCACGGCGCAACATGTTTTTAAGCTCCAACTTTTCAATTAAATCAAGGGCAACAGCATATTGTTGATCCAGATCACTCTCTTCGGCCTCCTCCATTTTAAAGAAGTCGTAGAGCACCTGCAAATCATCAACCGCCGTTTTCACCTCCTCATAGGCACCTACCCAGGCTTTCAGTTCCCGGAGCTTCTTCATCTGTTTTTCGGCATTCTTGGTGTCATCCCAAAAATCAGGCGCCTGCGAACGCATTTCTTCTTCGTCGATTTCTACTTTCTTACGATCGACGTCAAAGATACCTCCTTAACGCAAGCTCGCGTCCACTAAGACTCTTCATCTGTTCTTGTGTAATCATATCTCTTTTTTAATTAGCCTCCAAAGGTATAAAAAGGATCACACTTGGCATAACCACCTATTTCCTCATTCACCAATCTACTCACTATTTATAGCGACTCAAGCACTGTCATATCCTAATTTATAAGGATTGAAAGGCATCTGCTGCTGCACTTACTTTGTTCCCCATGATTAAACCACCACATATACTATTTCTCCTGCCACCAGGATTTCCCCTTAAAACAAAAAGCCAGCAGGATTTTAGCCAGGTCGATTCATTGAAAGAAGACCGACGAACCATTTCAATCCCAATAACTCAAATAGCGATTGTCAACCAACAATTCCCTTTTTTCCGGGACAATTAAAATAGTGGTGGATTAAATTGTTTAGTCAGAATCACGCAGGAGCATAATTACGCACTGCGTGGTTCGTTTTTCCACCAAGCCCGTAAATTTTAAAACAATAAATCAACCATACATACAAGTCCATCAACAAATAATTCGTCATGTTATAACATAATTAACCACTACAATAACACACCAACCACTCCATCTCCCTAAAAACATTAAGACTAAACATTTAATTACAGATGACAGAAAATGTAATAGAGTGTAATGGATTAACCCATTACTACGGGAAACGATGTATTTACGAAAATCTGAATTTCACCGTTCCCAAAGGAAGAATACTGGGCCTTCTGGGGAAAAATGGAACAGGTAAAACAACCACCATAAATCTTTTAAACGGCTATCTGCAACCCGTGGAGGGCGAATGTCTGATGTTTGGTGAAAAAGCCGGTCATCTCTCTCCCGGTGTCAAACAACGCATCGGACTACTCATTGAAGGCCATGTTCAATATGCCTTTATGAACATCGAGCAAATTGAACGTTTCTACGGCGCCTTCTTTCCTAACTGGCAACGAGAGCCGTACTATGAACTGATGAAAAAACTAGCCATTGCTCCCCGGCAAAAAATCTCCAGGATGTCGTGCGGACAACGGTCACAAGTGGCGCTGGGCCTGATCCTGGCACAAGACCCCGACTTACTGATACTGGATGATTTCTCTATGGGACTGGATCCCGGTTACCGCCGCCTGTTTGTCGATTACCTGGGAGAATATGCCAAAGCCGAAGAGAAAACCGTATTTGTTACCTCCCACATTATTCAGGATATGGAACGCCTCATTGACGATTGCCTCATCCTGGATTATGGCAAAATTCTGCTTCAGGATTCCACGCACTCATTTCTGAATTCTTTCAGGCGGTTTACGTTTGAAACAACAAAGGACATTAAAAACCTTGATCTACCTGGTTTACTGAATACCGAAGTAACCAAAAACAAGATTGAGACCTATAGTTTCATGTCACCAGACCAGGTGAGGAAAGAGTTTATTTCTGCCAATATACCTGTCAAAGAGATTAAATGCGAAACGCTTTCCCTGGAGGAAGCATTCATTGGATTAACCGGGAAATACTAAGAAGAATGACAAAAGCACTCCTATATAAAGAATGGTTAAAAACCCGCTGGGTAATTTATGCGCTGCTACTGACAGGCATTGTATTACATGCTTATTTATTCATCAAGCTGGGCCGCACTTTTCGGTTCGCAGGAAAAGAACATCTCTGGGATGTCATTATTAATCGGAACCGTTTTTTATTTGAACCGGTTCAATACTTTCCATTAATAGCCGGGCTATTGGTGGGATTGGCACAATACGTGCCTGAAACCTATCAAAAAAGACTCAAGCTGCATCTTCATCTGCCGCTACCAGAAAAAAGACTTACACTCGCCATGAATGGCGCAGGCATTACCATCCTTATTGGTCTGTTTAGTCTTTTTATCGGCCTTTTATTAACAGGTATTTCAGTCTTTTTTACCTCTGAATTTGTAACCATGGCATTCATAACCATATGTCCCTGGTATTTGGGTGGATTAACCATCTATGGATTCACAGCCTGGGTATGCCTGGAGCCATCCTGGAAAATGAGAATAGCCAATACGCTGATTGCTATTTTCTTTACCTACTTTTTCTACATGTCGGCAGCTCCAGGTAGTTATGAACCAACATTAGCCATTTACAGCGTTGCCACCTTATTACCAATCGTCTTCATTTTCCATTCCATCAACCGATTCAAATCGGGCAAACAAGATTAATTGGAATTCAAATGAAACAAGCCATGATAAATATCCCGGACACATATCACAAAACAACCCGTTGGAATTTTAACGATGAGCATATGACGGCTTTTTAAAAAAGTTAATTAACACGTTACATGCCTGCAAAAACTCCAATAATAATGGCGTTTTCAACATTTATGTGTCTTGATATTTCAATCACGGCTCTAATATTTTAACTAAAATGAAAAAGATTAACTACCTGATAATAGTTGTTGCAACAGTGATTCTCTCCTGGGGCATCCCTTCCCTTTACGGGCTTATGACCGAAAAATCGGTTCATTATCCTTTTACCTATTACAGCTCTATCCTGCACCAATTCTGCAGCATGGAACTAACAGGCGATTCACTGGTCTATAAAGATGAATCCGGTCACCATTATACTGAAACAGAATTCGACAGTCTTCTGCCCATGTTTTATTACCGGCAATTACTAACCGACGGTCGTATGCCCGATTCGATTAACGGTACACCTGTAAATGGTAAAATCATTCAACAGAACACTTTCTTTTTCCGGTACAATCCATCAGATGTTAAAAAACCAGGAATAAAACTCTTCCCCTTGTATGAATCTATGAGTGGTCGTGTTGATTTGGACATGCCTGGAGATGTCTTTCGACTGGATTCCGTAATCACTTTTATTGATCCGGAAACCAACACCGTTAATACCTCAAAGAGTAACCTGTTTACAAAAACGCTTAAGGCCAAGGGGTATCAAGGACCTGCAAAGCACATTGCAGGTACGCCAACCACCCGAAAAGCCTATGACGAAGGGTACTTCATCATAGACAATAACAACAAGGTATTCCACATGAAAATGGTCAATGGGAAACCCTTTATTCGAAACACCAACTTGCCGGCCCGGTTAATACCCAGAATCATTATCACCACTGAATACCCCAACCGGGAGTTTTATGGTTTTTTAATCGATACCAACAACAAAGTATACACCATTGGTACGGATAACTATACCTTAAAACCAGTGCCCACAGGATTATTCAATGCCGATAAAGACCGCTTGATGATTATGGGCAACATGTTCTTCTGGAATGTGGAAGTAACTAATGCACAAGGAAACCATCTGTTTGCTATTAATACCAAAACAAGAGACGTGGAGAGTGAAACAAGTATGAAGCGCCCATTTCCGCCAGCAGACGAAATGATTTTATCATACACTCCATTTACCCTGTCGTTTACTTCTATGAGTGATGATTTTATTAAACCGCGCTTTACACCGGGACATCTCTCTGCGCTCTTTACATGTTTAATAATGGCTTTAATCTATTTTGGCATTAGTCTTAAAAGAAAAACAAAAGATAAAATCATCCTTGTGATTTGGATCCTACTGACAGGCCTTTATGGTTTTATCCCGGCATTGATCTACAGTGAAAAAAAGCAAAACAATTAATACCACTATTATGAATAAATTATTTTTTTCAACAACATTAATGGTCGCAATTTTAGTACTAGCGACAAGCTGTTCAAACAACAGCAACCAAACAAAAAGCAAAACACAAACAACCCAAAATCAACCAACAAAGGTTTATAAGGTGTCGGAAGTAATGACCAATGGCGCCCAATTAATTGGACAAAAAGTAACACTTAAAGGCCTGGTAAACCATGTTTGTTCCCATTCCGGGAAACGGTGTATCGTATCCGATGAAGCAGGTGATGTTAGTATCCGGGTAGAAGCAGCCGGAAAAATTAAAGGCTTTAACCGCGAGTTATCGGGCTCATCCATTACTGTCACCGGTATTGTTCGTGAAAAAAGATTGGAAGAAGAATTTATCAACCAATGGGAACAAAAAGCACTGAAAGAAAAAGTGGCGCTTGAAAAAGAAGAACAAGCCTGTGGGGCCGAACTGGCAAACATTGAAAAAATGAAAAGCTGGATGCAGAAACACAATAAAAGCTATTACTCTGTTTATTTTCTGGAAGGAATTGATTATGACGAAGAACTTTAAATGGCGCAAGCCCCTCAGGTCGCTACACCGCGACCTGGGTTACCTGACTGTTGGCTTGATAGTAATCTACGCCTTAAGCGGTATCATATTAAACCATAAAAGCGGCGAATCAGACCCGGCTTATAAAACTGTGAAACACTCAGCGCGGTTTGAAAAAGGATTGTCATCCCGGCAACTCACCGCCCGCTGGCTGCAAAAGATGCCGGGCATTAAACTAAACCGGGCCATTGAGGACCAACAGGAAATAAAACTCTACCTGAAGGGCGGAATTGGCAATTACAAGCCGGCAACCGGCGTTGTAGAAACCGAGGTGTATGAGCCCAAGCCAATCATCCGATTGCTCAACCGCATGCACTACGGCCGCATTAGCGGTTGGCGCGGTGTGGCTGACATCTTTGCCGGCATCCTGATTTTCCTGGCATTATCCGGTATGGTCATTCTACCGGGCCCCAAAGGCTTTAAAAAACGCGGGGTTTGGCTGGTACTAGCCGGCATTTTAATTCCTGTCCTATGGGGGATAGCAGGCTTTTAAGTGTTATTATATTCAAAGGTTGTTTCAGTAACCGTAAGGTGTTAATATTACTCACTCTTCCCCATTATACACTTTTTTCATTTTGTCGGTAACTGAACAACCTTTTTCTATCTCTTCTTTCTTCCATAAAAACACAGAAAAATGCGACCTTTGTCTAAATACAAAAAACGAAACACTATGAGTTGTTCTGAGAAATTGCATATCTCACCAGAAATGAAACTGTCTGATGTTTTACTAACCAATGAACGCTTGCTACTGATTTCGGACCGTATTGGTTTACCCCTTGGTATGGGCGATAAAACCATTACCCAGTGCTGCCGGGAACACAACCTGAACATCGAGATGGTGCTTATGCTGCTGAACATGTACAACAGCCATGCCTATTGTCCCGAAGGCAATTTAAATACTGACATGATCCCGGGATTAATCCAATACTTGTCAAATGCCCACTTCTATTACCTGAATAAGAAAATTCCTTATCTGCAAAAATTACTGACCCGGTTCATTGAAGACTCCCAATCAAAACACTCGGTTTTATTACGCGACTTTTTCTCGCTTTATGCCGAAGAGGTAAAAGCCCACATGGAATATGAAGACCAACAGGTTTTCCCCTATATCCAATCACTGCTGACTAATACCGAAAATACATCCGGCTATTCCATCGATGAGTTTTCAACACACCACTCCGACATTGAAGAAAAACTAACCGATCTTAAGCACCTGCTGATAAAACATTTTCCCCCTACCTCTGACAATTTCTATCGCAACATGATCTTGCAAGAACTGTTCGATTTTGAATATGACATTAACGACCACAACCGACTCGAAGACATCGTGCTGGTACCATTGATTAAACAGCTGGAGGAAAGAAAAAGCCTATGAAGCCTGTAAAAATATTAATCGCCGATCAATCCGAACTAATCAGACACGGGCTAAAATTCATGATCAGCAAGCACCTGAAACTTACCGGCACTATTCACGAAGCCTGTCATTTTAATGAACTCATGTGCTTGGTTGAGCAAGAAAAAACTCAAATTGTCATCATGAATCCCGCCTTGTTACCCGGTGGCAATGCGGAAAAACTAAAACAAACCGCCCGGTTAAAAAACATCCCGGTGATGGCCCTGGTTTATGCTTTCTTTGACGAATGCGTCTTATCGCAATTTGATGGTCAGATATACATTAACGACGCCGGCTGCACGATGCGCGAAAAAATCATGGCAGTTCTCACACGCAAAAAAGAGGAACCAGCTATTAACAACAACCAGTCATTAACCAACAGGGAACAAGATGTTCTCCGATGTGTGGCATTAGGTTTTGCCAACAAGGAAATTTCGGATGAATTAAACATTTCCATCAACACTGTGATTACGCACCGCAAAAACATTTCCAATAAACTGGGCGTAAAATCAGCTTCAGGCCTAACTATTTACGCAGTTATCAACAACCTGATCAACACGGAAGACTATAAACTGACCAAGTAGCCAATTCACCACTCAGGAGCCTCCCGAAAACACTCGGGAGCTTCAGAAAACACTCAAGAGCAAAGAAAAAGTACTCAAGAGCAACGGAAAATCATTCAAGAGCTCTGGAAATTATCCAAGAGCATCGAAAAAGTATTCAAGAGCTCCAAAAAATCATCCAAGAGCATTAGAAAAGTATTCAAGAGCTCCGAAAATCATCCAAGGGCATCGGAAAAGTCCTCAAGAGCTCCAAAAAATCATCCAAGAGCATCAGAAAAGTATTCAAGAGCTCCGGAAATCATCCAAGAACATCAGAAAAGTATTCAAGAGCTCCGGAAATCATCCAAGAGCATCAGAAAACACTCAAGAGCTGATAAAATAGAGGTAACCAACAAATCAATTGGAAACGGCCTGCTGTTGAGTCTTCTTACCTGTTGTAGTAGTTGAAATCCTTCAATACCGTTGTTAAAAACTCCAGGGAGGATTCCTGTGGATTAACGCCCATCTTTTTTGATACCGCATCACGTGTTTTCATGAGCAATGGATGAGGCACACCACCATTGTATCCAGCGTGATTGTTCTCAACCAAAGAGAGCACCTCTTTAATGGTTCGTAAATCGATATCAGAAAGATTTTCGACTGCCTGGTACCTGGGCACATAATCATCGGGCAGTTGCATAAAAACAGTATGTTGAAGCAGATTCTTAGCATTAACTTTTAACACAGTGGTACCGGCAGCGATATCGCCAAGGCGTTGACCTTTACCATTAATCAGGATCGTTATCAAGGCGATGAGACCTGAGAACAGCGTAAACTCAATGAGTCGAAAGATCCACCGGATGAAACAACTGCCAAAACTAAGTTCGCCACCATTCATTTTCACCACCTTTATTTTCATGATAAGCTTACCAAAGCTCTGACCATTGAGGAACATTTCACAAAGCAGGTGATATAGAAGAATGGGAAGCGCCAAAAAGCTTAATTCCCATGTCACTTTAATGTCTACCATGGAAATGATAAACACAATGATTAGGATATAGGACAATTGAAAAAACGCATCAATTAAATAGGCCAGGATCCGATCCCCGACACTGGCTAATTGAAATTCGATATCCACATTTTGAGTGGTACTGATATTAATATTTTCCATAGCTTTTATAGAATTGAAACGGTCGCACAGGCCTGTTGAACGAGTGAAAATACAAATTTATTTCCAACATGGTGTGCCGTAACCAGAGCAATCTGCAGCACGCACAAAGCATGGGAACAACCAGGCTAAGCAAACAGAAACCTGAAAGCTTCTTCTATTTTAGTGACCTGGTGCACTTTTATATCAAATTTATCAAAATCTACTCCTTTGGGATAGGTGGGGATGATAATGGTTTTAAAGCCAAGTTTGGCAGCCTCTCCAACCCGCTGGTCAATGCGCGTAACGGGTCTTATTTCACCCGACAACCCAACTTCGCCGGCCAAACAAATCTCGGGTGAGACAGCCATATCCATATTGGATGAAAGCACCGAGGTTACTACAGCCAAATCAATGGCAGGATCATTTACCTTCAATCCACCGGCAATATTGAGAAAAACGTCTTTGGCGGCTAATTTAAACCCGGCGCGTTTCTCCAGCACTGCCAACAGCATATTTAAACGGCGCATGTCAAACCCGGTGCATGACCGCTGAGGCGTACCATAGGCAGCAGAACTGGCCAGTGCCTGAACTTCAATCAGGAAGGGCCGCATACCCTCCAGGGCCGCCGCAATGCCAACCCCGCTCAACAACTCCCCATGACGCGCCAGTAACAATTCCGATGGATTGGAGACCTCCCGCAGGCCATTGTTTTGCATTTCAAAAATGCCAATCTCATGAGTGGAACCAAACCGGTTTTTAATGGCCCTTAAGATCCGGTACATGTGATTGCGGTCGCCCTCGAATTGCAACACCACATCCACCATATGCTCCAACACCTTAGGTCCGGCCAGATGGCCATCTTTATTGATATGCCCGATGAGCAATGCCGGCAGGTTCTTCTCCTTGGCCACCCGCAAAATACCGGCGGTACACTCCCTTATCTGCGCCACACTGCCCGGGGCCGATTCTACACGTTCGGTTTCCAGCGTTTGAACCGAATCGATAATCAGCACATCCGGTTGTTGGTTTTCAATATGCGTCAGCACCCGTTCCAGCGACACTTCACTGACAATAAAACAGTTTTCAACTGCCCCGTCTTTAATCCGTTCGGCTCTTAACTTGATCTGCTGGGGACTCTCCTCCCCGGAGACATATAAAATTTTAGCCTTGGGAAGATGAAGCGCCATTTGCAACACCAACGTGGATTTTCCAATGCCCGGCTCTCCACCCAGCAACACAATGGCACCAGGCACCAGGCCACCACCTAACACCCGATCCAATTCATGATTTCCGGTGGTTAAACGCGGCAAATCAGCGACTGTAACATCAGATAAGGGTACCGGTTTCGAATGCTCAGCCACGCCAAAGCCGGAACGTCCCGTACTTTTCGTTTTAGTGGTGGTCATCTCCTCCACAAAAGTATTCCATTCCCCGCAAGAAAAGCACTTACCTACCCACTTGGGCGACTCCGTGCCACAATTCTGACATACAAATACTGATTTGGTCTTGGCCATGGTTATTGGGTTTTAATAATTTTGTCGATGATATTTGTCGTAGAAAATCCTTCTACAAAACTGATTGTTTCAACCGTACCACCACGTCCGGTAACAATATCATAGCCCACAATGTCTTCAGCTTTATAGTCGCTGCCTTTCACCAAGATATCGGGTTGAACGGCTTTTATTAACTCATAAGGGGTATCTTCATCAAAGAAGACAACCAAGTCGATAAATTGCAACGCAGCCAGCAATATTGCCCGTGACTCCTCATCCACAATAGGACGATCGGGTCCTTTTAATCGTGCCACCGAAGCATCGGTGTTCAGGCCCAAAACCATTCGTTGTCCCAGATCAGCTGCCCGCGACAGGTAATCCACATGTCCCCGGTGCACAATATCAAAACAGCCATTGGTAAATACCACCTTCTCGCCTTTTGCTTGCCAGTTACCAACCAGTTCTGCAGCTGTTTTTTGGCCTGCTATTTTGCTTTTTATCTGTTCAATATGCTTCATCAGAAAGGTATTTATACAGCAAAACCCCGGTTTTCGCCGGGGCTTATATGAATTTAACAAACATTCAATCTCAGACCAGCTTGTTGGTCATCGTATCCGGGAATACAAAGGCAGGCTTAAACTGCTTTGCCTCATCCAACGGCATGGTTGCGTATGTGATGATTATCACCACATCTCCCACGGCTACTTTTCGGGCTGCTGCGCCATTTAAACACACTACACCCGACCCTCGTTCGCCCTTAATAACATAGGTTTCAAGTCTCTCACCATTGTTATTATTGACTACCTGCACTTTTTCATTCTCAATTATATTGGCAGCATCCATTAAATCTTCATCAATGGTAATGCTTCCCACATAATTTAAATTGGCTTCTGTAACAGAAACATTGTGCAATTTTGATTTTACTACCTCAACATTCATGACTAATGTTTTTGTAAATCACATTATCAATCAACCTTATTTTTCCTGCAAACACAGCAATGCACCCTACGATGTAATCACATTCATTCCAATCCTGTACAGGCATTAACGTGTCGCCGTTGACTATATTGAAATACTCAACTTCAAATCCTTCTACCTCATTGATCCGTCCAGTGACAAAATTAATAACTTCATGCACTGGCTTTTCAGGCGCAAAGTTAACAGATTCAAATAAAGTTTGAGCAATGACAGGAGCATTTTTTCGCTGTTGCGGTGAGAGTAACTGGTTACGTGAACTCATGGCTAACCCGCTATCCTCCCTCATTATCGGACAAGGAACAATCTCAATAGGCAGTTCCAAATCCCTGGCCATTTTGCGAATAATGGCCAGTTGTTGAAAATCTTTTAAGCCAAAAAATGCTTTATCAGGTTTTACCATGTTGAAAAGCCTGCTTACCACTTGTGCAACGCCATTGAAATGTCCGGGGCGAAATTCGCCTTCCATTACTTTATCCAGATCCCCAAAATCAAATTGCCTTTTATCTTCATCAGGATAAACCTCCTCAACAGATGGAGCAAAGATGATGTTGCATTTAGTGGTGTCTAAAAAAGCAATATCGGTATCCAAATCACGGGGATATCGCGTCAAATCATCCGGATTATTAAACTGTGTTGGATTAACAAAAATACTAACCACAACTACGTCGCATTTTTCTCCAGCTCTATCTACCAATGACAAATGACCTTTATGTAATGCGCCCATAGTAGGAACAAAACCTACATACTTATTCTCCTGACGCAAAACTTCCAAAGTTTCACGTAGCTCTTCTACTGTTTTTACAACTTTCATGATAACTATAACCCTTGATCTTCATCTTACCTGAGTAGAACTTATTCGTTCCAAGGTGATGAAATAAGAAATCAAAACTCAATTTAGATGGAGCTGCGAAAATAATCAAATAATCGGTTTTTGATGAGCATCGAGAACAAACTTGCCTGCACTTAGTCTGCAAAGCCATTGGTCATTCATCGCTTTCTTTGATAGCAAGCATATTTTTAGTAGTTTTGCACTTGCAAAAAATCACATCTTTAAAACAATGGAAAAAGCCAAAGTTTTATTTATCTCTCAGGAAATTACTCCATATCTTCCCGAATCGCCAATGTCAAAAATTGGTCGCAATCTCCCCCAGGGAATTCAGGAGTGTGGTAAGGAAATTCGAACCTTCATGCCTCGTTTTGGTTGCATCAATGAAAGACGAAATCAACTGCACGAAGTAATTCGTTTGTCGGGAATGAACCTTATTATTGATGATACCGATCATCCATTGATTATTAAGGTTGCCTCTATTCAGGCCGCAAGGATGCAGGTCTACTTCATTGACAATGAAGACTACTTTCATCGCAAATCAACCTTGACCGATGGCGATGGAAAAGAATTTGAAGATAACGACGAACGTGTTATTTTCTTTGCCAGAGGTGTTTTGGAAACCACTAAAAAATTACGGTGGGCACCAGACATCGTTCATTGCCACGGATGGTTCACAGGATTAGCTCCATTGTACATTAAGAAAGCAATGAATGATGATCCTCATTTTGCCAACTCAAAAGTGGTTTATTCAGTATATGACAATGCTTTCAACAGCCAATGGCCTGAAAATTTCAAAGAAAAATTGAAACTTGACGGGGTAGAAGATGCCGATTTGGAAGTATTGAAAGATGCCAACTATGAGAATTTAACCAAGTTGGCCATTTCCATGTCTGATGGAATCATTCAGGGAAGTGAAACAATTAGTCCTGAAATTGAAAAATTCATTAAAGAATCCGGTAAACCATTCCTTGGATATCAATCTGAAGATAATTACATTGCCGCCTTTGATGAGTTTTACGATAAACTTTTGGATTAATTGACTTTTTATGAATAAGCTTATCCACATGAAAATTCTAAATATTAATAAAGGCCAATCGTTTGTTATTGGCCTTATTTCTTTGTTACTAATGGTTAGTTGCAAGGATGAACCGGCAGATATGGGATTAGGCATTCTCCCACCTGGTGATTTCATCTCAGCAAATTATTATAACGAAACACCGTTTACTAACATTAATAGTACAAAGGAAATAATAAGATCAGATGACCCGCCATATGGAATCATCGGGGAAATCAACGATCCCAAATTCGGGTATACAAAGGCTGATTTCCTGACTGAGGTGATGCCCACTGCAGATCCGGGAGAAGGTGCATTCAATCAAGGTGCAGATTATTTTCTGGACTCCTTAAATCTTGATCTGGTTTATAATTTTAACTGGTGGTATGGCGACATGTTCGCAAAACACCAAATCAACCTCTACGAACTCACAAAGACATTAACTCCGGGAGACAAGTATTATTCCAACATGGATCTAGCCAATTATTACAACCCCAACACCCCGGTTGCAACCAAGTTGGCATATGTGAATGATGACGTAGCTGATTCGGTATGGCGCAAAGGTCCTGACGAAATATGGACACACCCCGACTCTTTATGGAAATCGCCTGCTTATTTATGGGATCTGTCAAAAACCGAAGGAGATTTAAAAACGCACAAATGGTCCTTTAAACTTAGTGATGAATTAGCAGAGAAAATTTTTAACATTGACGAAGAGTCACTTAAGTCAAGAGATGCATTTAGAAATTATTTCAATGGTTTTTACATTACTTCAGATCTTGATGGAGGAAGTGAACTTGGTAGCCTGCTAAGGTTGAATTTACTCAGTTCTAGCTCAAAAATGACGTTGCACTACCACTATTTCTCCAGAGACGACAATAATAAAGTAACGGATACCATTGCTAAAACATACGATTTTTCCATCAACACTGAAGCGGTGAGAATAAACCGTTTTAAGCATGATTTCCAAAACAAAATTGATTTTGAAAACGAAAAAGTAGAGCAATTATACATTCAGGGAATGGCCGGAAGTCATGCCAAGATTGATTTTTCGGATGAATTAATGAACTGGCGCGACTCTATTGAGCAAGGAGAGACCTATAACAAAAACATCTTCGCCAATATCGAGTTCTTTTTTGAAGTAGATACCATTGCCAGTGATTTTGAAAGATACCCGCCTCCATCCAACCTTAGTATTTTGAAAAAGATATTGAAAGATGGAGAGATAAAATATGAAGTCCCTACTTTCGATAGTAAAATCTCCTCCATTGACCAGCCGGTGTTTAGTGGTGGTGACATCATTGGGGACATGTACCGGTTCTATTTGAATGCGGAATATCTGGAGAAAGTTTTAAATGCCGATGACTTCAATAAGGAAGAAGCAGCGAAGAATTTCCAGGATCTCTACCTGGCCCCTCAACTCCCCGAAGGAAATTTCAATCGAGTAATTTTGAAGAGCAATAATGCCAAGGATAAACCTTTGCAATTAAAGATCAAATACGTGAAATACGAATAGTAATTTACAACTACATCATATACAAAAAGGGCAGGATATTAAATCCTGCCCTTTTTTTTCGTTAATCGTGTTTCGATTGGCAGAAAAAAGGTTTTCATTGAATTATATTTTATTGATATCCCTTTCGATTTCCTTGCAGTTTACTTTCTTTTTATTGAACTTAAAAGAACCAAAATCAATCTTTTCTACATTTATCCCTGAAAAGAAAAATATGAGTTCACACAGACACCTATCACCAAACGAAATTGAATTATTGAAGCAGCAAGGCTGCTCTTCAACAGACTGGAATAACATACTGGTTGCTGATGCATTTGATGCTAAAACCCTCAAGTTTGTAACTTTCTCCGGAAACATTAAGCTGGGAGCTTTCTCTAGAAAATTTTTATTCCCTGGTGGAGTTGAAAAAAGTGCCGGTATTTCATATGCTACAATTCATAACTGCACCATTGAAGATGATGTCTATATCAATCAGGTGAAAAATCATATTGCCAACTATCACATTCATTCCAATGTGGTAATTGAAAACGTGGATTCTATCACTACGGAATCTGAATCCTACTTTGGCAATGGACTAAGGGTAGCAGCATTAAATGAAGCTGGAGGAAGAGAGATAACGATATATAACGATCTCTCTGCACATATGGCTTACCTCATGTCACTATATCGTCACCGGCCTGTAATGATTGAAAAACTACAAACCATGGTGGACAATTATGCCAAGAGCATTTGTTCACCAATCGGAAAAATTGAGCCGTATGCCAAGTTGATTAACTGTAGAACTTTAATAGACGTAAACATAGGACCCCATGCTGCCATCGAAGGTGTATATCGTTTGAAAAACGGCAGCATTAACAGTTCAAAAGAACACCCCTCTTATTTTGGTCCCGGTGTAATCGCTGAAAATTTTATATGCACCTCTGGTGCAACCATAACTGATGCAACGCTAGTTTCTAAATGCTTTATTGGACAAGGATGTGAATTAGGAAAACATTATTCTGCTGAGAATTCTGTCTTTTTTGCCAATTGCCAAGGTTTTCACGGTGAGGCATGTTCCATCTTTGCCGGACCATACACGGTTTCCCATCATAAGTCCACCCTACTTATTGCAGGTTATTTCTCTTTTCTGAATGCAGGCAGCGGCTCCAACCAGAGTAATCACATGTATAAACTCGGCCCCATTCATCAGGGAGTACTGGAACGAGGATCTAAAACAACCAGTGATTCCTATTTATTATGGCCAGCGAAAATTGGTGCTTTTTCTCTGGTAATGGGCCGTCACTATAGAAATCCTGATACATCTATTTTACCATTTTCATATCTGATCGAGAAAAAGGATGAAAGCTATCTGGCACCGGGTGTTAACCTACAAAGCGTTGGTACTATTCGCGATGCACGCAAATGGCCAAAACGTGATAAACGCAAGGATTTTAAGCAGCTTGATTATATTAATTTCAATCTACTTAGTCCGTTTACAATACAAAAGATGTTGGATGGTAAAAATTTGCTAGAGAAAATGCAAAAGACCTCTGGTATTACCTCCGAGTATTACATGTACAATAGCGTAAAAATTACAAATTCCTCATTACAACGTGGAATCAAACTATATAACCTTGGTATAATTAAATTTCTTGGTAATGCTCTCATAAAAAAGCTCGAAGACATTATCTTTGTCGATTCGGAACATTTGAGGAGAAGCCTGCTTCCTGTTTCACCTTTTGGACAAGGGGAATGGATTGATTTGGCCGGCATGCTTTTGCCAAAAGAAAGGGTATTAACCCTTTTAGACGATATTGAATGCGAAAAGATAGCTAATCTTGAACAGATAAATGAAGAGTTCAAGATGCTACATATTCAATATTTCGATTTTGCATGGACGTGGTGTACACATGTCTTAAGAGATGAATTCCACCTGGATGTGGAAACGGTTAAGGTTGATCAGTTACTCTCATTCATTGATAAATGGAAAGAGAAGGTGATTGAGCTCGATCATATGCTATATGCTGATGCCCATAAAGAGTTTACACTTAAATCTCAGACTGGTTTCGGCATAGATGGTAGTGAAGAAACTCGTCATCTTGATTTTGAGCAAGTCCGGGGCGAATTTGAAAGCCATCCTTCTGTGCAAGACATTCAACGTCATATAAAGGAAAAAAGCGAACTGGCAAGGGAGCTCAAGGAAAGGCTAATCCTCTTACAAAAAGAGAGATGAACCAAAAATCAAAATATCATGCGTTTAATTATTGAACCAAACTACGACACGGCTTCCAAATGGACTGCCAATTACATTGCTCAAAAAATTAACCAACACAAAGAAGCTAAACCATATGTTTTAGGGCTTCCGACAGGATCATCCCCATTGGGAACCTATAAAGAGCTAATTAAACTACATAAAGAAGGTAGAGTTTCTTTTAAGAATGTAGTAACTTTTAACATGGATGAATACATGGGCATCCCGCGTGAACATCCACAAAGCTACCATTCTTTTATGTGGGAAAATTTCTTCAGTCATATTGACATTACTGCTGAAAACACAAATCTCTTGAATGGTAATGCAGAAGATGCGGTAGCGGAATGCCTTCGATATGAAAACAAAATTAAAGAGTTTGGCGGAATCGACCTTTTCCTAGGCGGAATCGGACCTGATGGTCACCTGGCCTTTAATGAACCAGGTTCTTCGTTAAATTCCAGAACCAGGGTTAAAACGTTAACCTATGATACAATTCTTGCAAATTCCCGTTTCTTTGATCACGATCCGGACAGGGTTCCTAAAACAGCTGTAACTGTTGGAGTAGGCACTGTTTTAGATGCCAAAGAGGTGCTAATCATTGTAAACGGACATAATAAAGCAAGAGCTTTACAACATGCTGTTGAAGAGGGTATAAATCACATGTGGACTATTAGTGCTTTGCAAATGCATCCGAAAGGAATTATTGTTTGTGATGAAGCAGCTACTTTTGAATTAAAAGTGGGTACTTATAATTATTTCAAGGATATTGAAAAGAATAATTTGAATCCGGATTCACAACTTAACTAGCATTCACTAAAGACACTGGGAAGCAATGATCTGTATGTATCATTGCATCACAATAGACTGCAAAATGATAAAGGAACCCAATCCGGGTTCCTTTTTATATCTCTCCAACCACAATAATTATACAAGTAAAACTTAAACATTAAGAATATGTGTGGTATAGTGGCCTACGTAGGGGAGCGCACAGCCTACCCAATTTTGATAAAAGGATTGCAGCGATTGGAATATCGTGGCTATGACTCTGCCGGGATAGCCTTACTTAATAAAGGCATTCATGTTTATAAATGCCAGGGTAAAGTTAAAGACCTGGAGAAGCATACTAATGGAAATGCTATTTCAGGAACAATTGGAATGGGACACACCCGGTGGGCCACCCATGGAGAACCGAGCGACAATAATGCTCACCCACATGAATCAGAAAATGGAAAATTCATTGTAGTACACAATGGAATTATCGAAAATTACGCTCATCTAAAAAAAGAATTGATCAACAGAGGCTACAATTTCAAGAGCGAAACAGATACTGAAGTCCTTGCTAACCTGATCGAGAATATCTATCTGGAAAAAAAGGTCGATGCAGAACTAGCTGTACGATTAGCACTTACTAAAGTTGTTGGCGCCTACGGTTTGGTAATCTCCTGTACGGATGAAAAAGATCAACTTATTGCAGCAAGAAAAGGAAGTCCGTTGGTAATTGGAGTTGGTGATAAAGAATATTTCCTCGCCTCTGACGCAACACCCATTGTAGAATATACAGATCAGGTAATCTACATGAATGATGAAGAAGTTGCTATCATCTCTCGTGAAAAACTGGATATGAAAAGCATTCAGAATGATGCTAAAGTTCCAAAAATTCAAAAAGTAGACTTAAGCATCGAAGAAATTGACAAGGGTGATTACGAACATTTCATGCTCAAAGAAATATATGAGCAACCCTCATCCATCGCAGATACCTATAGGGGCCGCATTTCTCTTGACAAATCAAAAATATTTCTAGGAGGAATTACAGAGGCATTACCTGCAATTGCAAAAGCAAACAGGATAATTATTGTTGCCTGTGGAACTTCCTGGCATGCCGGCTTAGTAGGTGAATACCTTTTTGAAGAGTATGCACGCATCCCGGTTGAAGTAGAATATGCATCAGAGTTTCGATATCGCAATCCGGTGGTTTCAGCCGATGATGTTGTGATTGCTATCTCACAAAGTGGAGAAACAGCTGATACCCTGGCTGCCATCAAAATGGCAAAAGAAGCCGGTGCTACCATTATTGGCATTTGCAATGTGGCAGGATCTTCAATTCCCCGGGAAACACATGCTGGTGTATATACACATGCAGGACCGGAAATTGGAGTCGCTTCCACCAAGGCTTTTACCTCACAAGTTACTGTCCTGACCATGATGGCCTTACTCATTGGTAAAAAACGTCTGGCTCTTGATGAAATAACCTATTCCCATATGGTGGATGAATTAACCCAAATTCCTGAGAAAATAAAGGAAATCCTGAAATCTGAAAAACATATTAAGGAAATCGCCGAAACCTATCAGAAGGCATCAAATGTCCTTTATCTTGGCCGTGGTTGTTTATTTCCGGTAGCTCTCGAGGGCGCATTAAAACTAAAAGAGATCTCTTATATTCATGCCGAAGGCTATCCTGCAGCTGAAATGAAACACGGGCCTATTGCCTTGATTGATGAAAACATGCCAGTATTTGTTATTGCTACAAAAGATAAATCGTATGAAAAGATTGTTAGTAATATTCAGGAGGTAAAAGCTCGCAATGGTAAAGTAATCGCGATTGTAACAAAAGGAGATACGGTAATAACAAATATGGCTGACCACGTTATTGAAGTACCAGATTGTCATGAAGCATTGGCACCATTGTTAACAGTGATCCCATTGCAGATTATCTCGTATCACATTGCTGTACTTCGAGGATGCAATGTTGATCAACCACGAAATCTGGCTAAATCAGTAACAGTAGAATAGATAAATTGAAATTACCATATAAAACAAAAGGCCGGTATTAAACCGGCCTTTTCTATTTCATCGATCAGCGTATTGTTTTTTATAATACTTTTCATATTCCCCTGACAGAATATTGTCGAGCCACTCTTCATTTTGCAGATACCAATCGATGGTTTTTTCAATGCCTTCTTCAAATTGCAATGAAGGACTCCATTCCAACTCCTTCATTAGTTTTGAAGAATCGATTGCATAACGTTTGTCGTGTCCTGCTCTATCTTTAACAAAAGTGATTAATTGAGCTGATGTTCCCTGTTCCCGGCCAAGTTTTCGATCCATAACTTCACAAATCTTGTGAATGAGGTCTATGTTGGTCCATTCATTTATTCCACCAATATTATAGGTGTTTCCAATCAACCCTTTATTAAAAATCAGATCAATAGCATTGGCATGATCAATCACATATAGCCAATCACGAATATTCTCTCCTTTCCCATAGATAGGAATGGGATTATTTTTTTTAATGTTATTAATTGATAACGGGATCAATTTCTCCGGGAATTGATTTGGCCCATAGTTATTAGAACAATTAGAAATAACAACAGGCAGCCCATATGTATGGTAATAAGCACGAACTAAATGGTCAGAACTGGCTTTAGAGGCCGAATATGGACTTCTGGGATCATAAGCAGTTGTTTCTGTAAACAACCCCTCCTCTCCCAACGAACCATATACTTCATCGGTTGATATATGATAGAAGCGTTTACCTGTCATATCCTTTTGCCATATCTTTTTTGCAGCATTCAACAGGTTGACCGTCCCTAAAATGTTAGTTCTGATAAAAGCTAACGGATCAGCAATAGAACGGTCTACATGCGATTCGGCAGCAAGGTGAATCACACTGTCGAATTGGTATTGTGTAAATAATTCATCTATAAAAGATTCATCAGTAATATCTCCCTTAACAAAGGTATAGTTTGGCTTCTCCGCTATATCTTTTAAATTCTCAAGATTGCCGGCATATGTAAGCGCATCAAGGTTCACAATCTGACTGTCGCCATACTTATTCACAAACAATCGAACAACATGTGAACCAATAAATCCGGCTCCTCCAGTAATAAGTATCTTTTTCATATGATTACATTTATTTTCTAAGGCCATATGGAACTTTCCATATCTGTATAATCACTTTCCTGTGTAGTTTAATAATTATCCAAATATGGACGTTTCATTTATTTCAAATTAAGTATTAGATAATGAAATGAGATATCAAGATAAATCTACAACTCCATTCTTTATACTATTAGTCATCCTTTATTTGGACAATGTTCAAAATCATTAATCAATGGATGTGAAATTAATATTTCCCTGACTCTCTTTACCTCTAAAACATTAGAGCTTGCAAGATAAACATTCATAGCAGATGTAACCAAACGTACCAACACGAATGGAAAAACTAAAAGATTAAATTAATCTGTCGATTAACTAAACCAACTATAAATCAAATCGAGCAAAAACTATATTCTAAACTAAATCAATTTTTCTACGGTTATAATAAGCTTCCTGCAAACAGATTATCTCACAATAAAGAAGGAAACCATTAACTGCTACCCCATAAAAAGTAAAAGAAATAAGATTACCCATCAAACCCATTATCGAGAATATCATTGCTATAATCACTGCCCATTTTTGTCCTTTGAAGATGCCAATAGCAATAAACACTTGTAAAACCACTATCGGAATAAAAGATAGAAGCAACACACCCGAAAGTGCGGTCATACTTATGGCTCCCACTGGAATATCAATTTCGGAAATAAAGGCATCAAGGAAAGCACCACCTGCCATTAAAGCGATCACCAGTATTACAATGGCTATAAAAGAAAGGACAATTCCCAAAATACTGAATATTCCTAATACAGTACCTTGCCAGGGACGTGGATGGATTTGGATTTCAGAAGTCATAATTTCTGCAGTTGATTTTTAATATTTCAAATGACGTTGACAATATTATTAAAAATCGAATCGGATTAAAATACCTGGATACAGAAAAGGCGGCTAAATAGCCGCCTTCTCTTAGTATGTATTAATTGTATTAGTCTATATTTCTAACATTCTTCTCCCAATTCCATGCTGTTGCCAAAGTTTCTTCCAATGATTTTTCAGCATGCCATCCCAGCTCATTATTAGCAATGGATGTGTCGGCATAAATCTTTTCAATATCCCCCGTACGACGTTCAACAACTTGATATTTCAACTGAACACCGGTAACCTCAATAAAGGTTTTAACCAGTTGCATCACAGAGTATCCATTTCCAGTACCCACATTGAAATATTCGTAGTTCTTCTTATTCTTATTATTAAGAAGGCGATTAATAGCTACGACGTGAGCTTTTGAAAGGTCTACTACATTGATGTAGTCGCGAATAGCAGTTCCATCAGCAGTATTATAATCATCACCAAATATTTTCAATTCATCACGCAGGCCGGCAGCTGTTTGGGTAATAAAAGGCACCAGGTTGTTAGGAATACCAACAGGAAATTCACCAATCAAACCCGATTCATGAGCTCCAATGGGATTAAAATAGCGCAAAGCAATACAATTAAGGGAATCTGTTGCTTTACAGAAGTCACGCATAATATCTTCACAGATAGCCTTGGTATTACCATAAGGAGACTCAGCTTCCTGACGAGGTGTTGATTCAGTAACAGGAAGGGTGGCTGGCTGTCCATAGACGGTACAGGAAGAAGAAAATACCATGTTGGCCACATCGTATTTTTTCATACACTCAAGCAGGTTCATTAAAGAAACCAGGTTATTACGATAGTACATGAGTGGTTTACCCACTGATTCACCAACTGCCTTATGAGCAGCAAAATGAATGATCGCTTCAATGTTAGGGTATTTCTGAAAGAAAGCATCAGTCTTATCCCTTTCGGCGAGATCGAATTGCTCAAAAGCAGGACGGATACCTGTTATTTTTTCAATGTTATCCAACACCTCAATGCGAGAATTAGATAAATTGTCCACAATAACTACATCAAACCCTTCTTTTTGTAATTCTACAACGGTGTGTGAACCAATGTATCCTGTTCCGCCGGTTACTAATATTTGTTTACTCATGCCAAAAACTATTTAATTATCGTAAAACAAGTTGTAAAAGTACGAAATATTAAAATTTTTCAGGAGGGGCAAGGTCCAAATTTTCAAAAAGTCAGCCCTGTTTCAAAAGGAAATGAGATATTAACAAGCCATTACTAATATTAACAGATTGTCAACAGATGTTGAAATTAAATGATGCATGACCGCCTAAAATTTCCTAATTTTGCAATTATGAAAACGGTATCCAAACACATCACAAATCTGCTCCATCATCACGATTGTGTGATTATCCCGGGGTTAGGAGGATTAGTTGCTAATTTTACCGAAGCTCAAATTGATGCTGAAAGGAATATTTTTACTCCTCCTTGTAAAGAAATTGGCTTCAACCGAAGCCTGTCGCATCATGACGGCTTGCTGATTAATGAAATTGCCCGATGTGAGGGAATTTCTTATCAGGCAGCAAAAAGCATTGTAGAAGCATTTGTAACAGATGTGGATGGTCAGATTAAAGATGGCAAAACGGCTTCAATTGATTCAGTTGGAGAATTAAAGCAGGATGCCATTGGGAATATTCAATTTATCCCGAATAAAACTGAAAGCTTTTTACCAGATGCATTTGGATTATCCTCCTTCCATTTCTCACCAGTTACACCTCACCTAAAACCATTAAGTGAACAACACCGCCAAGTAAAAAGAGCTTTACGTCCACTGAGCAAAAAACAATTGGCTGCATCAATTGCGTTATTTATTGGTCTGTTTATGTTTGCACCGGAAATTAAAGTTCCTGCCATACATGAACAAGAACAAGCCAGCGTAATCAGCTTTATTCAGCCTGAAGATAATACTCAAGTTTCTGCTGCTGCATATGAACCCAATATTGCTAAAAAGACAGATGTAACAGAAAACAGCGAGGCTATCACTGCCAAAGAACAGCCCGATGTTTATTTCCTTATTGCAGGCAGTTTTAACAAAGAAAGTCAGGCTCAGCATTACCTGGGAAAAGTACAAGCACAGGGACAAGGAAATGCATTTGTACTAAAGAGTCACAAAGGACAATACCGTGTAGCACTAAAAGGTTTCGATAATAAAGAACAAGCCTTATCGGTACTCAAGCAATACCGCAATCAAAAAGCCTTTTCGTCAGTTTGGATGCTAACCCAGAGGTAGTCAAAAATTATTAGTTAAATAAATATCAGCCGCTCGACACAATTTGAAGCGGCTTTTTTTTTGCTTCTGATTCTAACTCAAAAAAAATATCTTTGCGACAATCATTTCAATAGACACAAAAGCAAACAATTAAAAGGCGCTATCTGGTAGTTTTATTAATCGGTCATGCGTCTTGATACTTATACCGTGAATCTAAATTATAAACAAATGAAATATAAACGCATATTACTTAAGCTAAGCGGCGAGTCGCTCATGGGAGAACAAGGACATGGAATAGATCCCGTACGTCTTAGTGATTATGCCGAACAGATAAAGGAAATCTCTCAAATGGGAGTACAAGTGGGCATTGTAATTGGCGGTGGCAATATATTCCGTGGGCTTAGCGGATCTGCCAATGGCTTCGACCGTTATAAGGGAGACCAAATGGGGATGTTGGCGACTGTCATAAACAGCCTGGCGTTAAGTTCGGCACTCGAAAGCATTGGCGCAAAAGCTCGCGTATTAACTGCCATCCGCATGGAGCCGGTTGGAGAGTTTTATTCCAAACCCAAAGCCATTGAGGCCCTTGAAAAAGGAGAAGTAGTTATTCTATCAGCCGGAACAGGCAACCCATACTTTACTACAGATACCGGTTCATCGTTACGTGGGATCGAAATTGAGGCGGATGTGATGTTAAAAGGCACAAGGGTTGATGGTGTTTACACGGCTGATCCGGAAAAAGATCCATCGGCAACTAAATTTGATGAAATCACTTTTGATGAAATATACCACCGTGGATTAAAAGTGATGGATCTCACAGCAACAACCATGTGCAAAGAAAATGACCTGCCCATTGTTGTATTTGACATGGACACCAAAGGCAATTTAAAGAAAGTAATCGCGGGCGAAAATATCGGCACGCTTGTCAAGAAATAATAAAAGGGGCTTAAAGCCCCTTTTTATTTTTCTCTTAATTCTGCCACAATCAATAGTGCTTCCTCCCGAATGACAGATGGCGGCGTAATCTCTCGCAGCTGCAAACTCTTAAGCCATCCGGCCACCTCTCTGGCTCTTAAAGAGTACAGAATATCCCTGAACTCTTCAATCTGATCGTCGGTATAGGCAGCATCTTCAACGTTTTTAAACGCATCTAACTCCTCATCCTCATAATAGATAATTTCAGCTTTGAAATTTAGTAAGGATTCGCTTTCACATACTTCATGCGCACCACAGCAATCACTAGGAATATCGATTGTCGGTTGTTGATCTGATTTTGATTGATCTTTCCCTTTGGCAGAAGCCCAAAAAGCAATTGCCAATGCAATTACTATTCCAATAATAAGGTAAATCATGGCGCAAAATTAATAACAATCTTTCATTGTTTGAGCCCAGGTTAGGTTAAAGATATTTAACTCGGATTAGAATTTTCCCAAGAAACCTTCTAACCCCAAAAGAATAACGTTTTATACGATTTCATCCTTTCATTGGATCCCATTAAACCACTTACAAATGATCTAACCCCGGAGGCTAATTTTATTTTCAATATTTTTGTGCCAATTTTGCAGCCTTAAATTTAGAACTTTATGGGGAATGGGAAACAGATGACAGCGGAAGAGCTGCATTTTCTGGGAATAAAAGTGGTTTATAAATATATGGTGGATGAAGGCTATGAAATATTAAATGTACGAAAGGAGCCTGATGTGAATCCACAGATCCTGGCAATGAAGGAAGGGAATCGCATATTAGTGGTGGTTCGCACCGCATCGTACCCGGATATGGGCATACTCCTGCCACATATCGCGTCTGATGTGTTGACCATTGCAGCAAAAAACAAAGCCACTTGTTATTTCGCCAGTGTCGGTATTGCGAATGCCAACGGGGATTCAGAAGAAGAGATGAGCAAGCCGGAAGTAGATGGAGAGTATTATATCAATTTTAAAGGTCTGCAGGATTTTCCAAGATTTTAAAGAACATGAATCAATTACAACAGCTTAAAGCATTTTACAATCGTAACAGAAACTGGATAATAGCCGGTTTGACATTTCTATTAGTCATACAAACATGTGGACGTAGTTTTTATTCGGCCGTCCCGGCCTCCAAGCAAAATCACCAACCACAGCAAGAAATATCTGTGAGTCCTGATTCTTCAGCTAAAGAAAGTCTCGAACAATCTTACATTGAGAAATTAAGGGAGGAGCCAGCGCCCAAACCCACGTCGCAGTGGATGCCTTTTTTGTTGATGACGGGAATCATATTACTCTTTTATGTGGCACGCAAGCGGGGCTGGATACATAAAATGATGCCTAAACTGGTTATTGTTTCCACGAAGTTGGAAAAGAAAACACAACCCAAACAGACCCTTTTAAAACTCGTTATTAACAACCAAAGCAAGCAAGGACTCACCTTCCATCCGCCCGTGTTGGTCTTTCACCGCTTTGGGAAACAACGCAAATTTAAAATTAAAGGTGGCGATGGACAGATTCTTTTTCCATTAACCTTAATGCATGGAACAGGCCATAAACTGATCATCGATATTAATCGCTTTAAAGCCCAGGTACCGGAACTTAAAAAGTTCAAAAAAGTGAGTATTAGCGTAGAAGCCAGCAATGGAAAGACCTACACTACTTATAAGAAGCCATTTTGGGGAAGTATATAGCATTATCTGTTCGTAAGCTGACTATAATTGAATAACGAACGTATTATGAATTTTTCAGAACAGTGGAAGAAATACCGACGGAAAAAGACGAAGCTTGGCATCGTAATGGATTTTTTCTTCTTTGCGTTGCTCATAGCCATGGTTATTCCGGATTCCAGAAAAGTAGTCTCCTCCACCATCATACGCTATAGCATGTTTCAACCCCGCGAGGTGGAAGAGGTGATATTTGTTGAAAAGAAAGATTTAAGCTTTCGACTGGAGGCCCTGGCAGACGGAACGGAAATAATGCCCGTATCTGCGTCTGGAAAAACTATTTTCCTCAACTTCTGGGCTACCTGGTGTCCGCCGTGTATTGCCGAATTGCCTTCGATCAATAAGCTCTATGAACTTTATGGAGACGACGTGGCGTTTTTCTTTATCACGAATGAAGAACCTGAAACAGTTCGTTCGTTTCTTGAAAAGCGCGGATATGACTTACCGGTCTATATCTTGAAAGACCGGGTACCAGAAATCTTTTATTCGCGGAGCATTCCCGCCAGTTACCTGATTTCTCAAAAAGGTCAGATCATCATGAAGAAACAGGGAGCAGCCAATTGGGATGGCTCAAAGGTGAAAAGAAAGTTGAATGAATTGCTTGATAAAAATTGATAGTTAGATAATAGACCTGAGACTGATATACATTAGTTTCATTTTGTGCCCCTTGAAAATTAAATTATCAAACCAGCACAAGCTATTTTTCATTTAACTACAAAAACTAAACGAACCATTGTGATAAATGAGATAAAAAAAGAATCTGCTGTCGCAGATTCTTTTTTAGTTTTATTTAGAATCGATAACGGATCGAAAAACCTAAACTCATATCAAATGCGTCCCAGCGATTGATCAAGCCCAACTCCGGCCTTGCATCAAGCGATATCTGAATGGGAATCTCCGTAAAATTGTATTCAATCCCGATATCTCCTGCAGCAGCCAGGTACATTCCCTGGTCGTCAATATCCTTATCCTCGTCTTTTTCGCTCCAGTAGCCTAATGAAGGCCCCACTCCTAAGTACCAGTTAAAACCACTCTCAATAGGCATGACCCATTGATAAAGGCCGGTAAGCCCCCAACCATTCCAATGGGAACTCGATCCCCAACCCAAATCCACTTCAATTCGGTTGTATTCGAAGGGCTGTTGATACGAAATCTCTGCACCAAACCCATGCCCACCGCCAAGGCGTAATCCTATGTTTCTGTCTGAACTTTGCGCCATACTTGCGAAAGACAATCCCAGAACAAATACAATTCCTAATAATAGTCGCTTCATGTTTTTAAAATTAAAATCCAGAAAATAAATATATAGACCACAAGTCAAATTAAAAGTTGCGTCACCAACCTACTTCTTAAATCATCCGCTTGCGTATCAAATTCCTTTATCAATAGATGGTTCGATATTAAAAAAAATATCACCCGAGTATCAAGTCCAATTCATCGCATGGATAAATTTCAGCTCTGCTTTTCCAGTCAATGTAAAATCAGTTGAAATAACGATCCAATGTTAATACGCATCATTAATTATTTCCCTGTTGACAAACGCGCAACTTCAAAACAAAGATTGTTCCTTTCAAATTGTTTCAGGTGACAAAAATAGAAGATTTATTTTACCGATGATACCCGATTAATATCCTGCGAACATGTATCCACGAGAATTAAAAGAAATCAACCAGTTATTATAAAAAAGACCGTTGCATATCCTCTTTTACAAAGATTAAAGAATATTCAAACCTTTTATTTATTTCCGTCCAACTGTGGCATTCATCTTGAGATAAACCAACCCGGCAGAAGTTATCGTGGTGATCAAACAACACCCTTTATTAAAGAGATAACTTATAATTTCATTGGCGAAAGATACCATTGCAGCTGAAAAAAATGGCAATGGTATTTTTTTGTTACGCCCTGATCCATCAGATTTTGGAATTATTTATTAATCTTTACCATTAAATCAAATTCAGCAAGAATATTAAAACACAAACCATTTACCCATGAAACAGATTAAAAAACGATACATCATAGTGGGCGGATTACTTCTGCTTCTATTCTTGGGATTGTTTTTCCTTTCAACCATTGCAAAAAACTATTTGGTGAAAAATAGCGAGACACTGATCGGGCGTCGCATACAACTCAAAGAACTACATATTAACTACCTGAAAGTGGCAATCCGTGCGAAGGAATTCGTGATGTATGAACAAAACAAAGTGGATACATTTGCGGCCTTCAAAGAATTGTATGTGAATTTCCAACCCTGGAAATTGCTGCACAATGAGTACGCGTTCTCTGCCATAACATTAGACAGTGCCTTCGTGTCGGTAACACAAAACGGGGAAGCTTTTAACTTCGATGACCTGGTGCCCCCCGCTCAAGATACTATCTCAACAGAAGAGAGTGTGGAGCCCAACGATTCAGATCCGTTGCATTTTTCAGTGAGAAACATTCATTTATTACAAGGACGGATACATTACTACGATCAGTTGGTTGATAACCTTGTGATGATGGAAAACCTGAATCTGAACCTCCCCCTGATTGCCTGGAACAGCGAAGAGTCACAGATGGGTGTTGATTTCCGAATAGGAGCACACGGAGCCGTTTCCCTTGGTGCCAATGTGGATCACCGGCAAAACAAATACCTGCTGTCCCTGGACATGGATAGCATCGGAATTAATGCCGCCACCAATTACCTGAAGGAATATTTAAATGTGGGAGCAGTAAATGGGTTTCTGCACACCAATCTGCGCATTCATGGTGACATGGCCCAGGTGATGGATCTTATTATTTCGGGGGATGCCACCTTAGATGCTTTTGAAATGACCGCAACGAATGGCGAAACCCTGATTTCTGCCACACAGTTTTTCACAGAATTTGATTCACTGGACATAGACAAATCCTATTATAAACTGGGAAATATCCGGGTAGAAGAGCCACGCCTCTACGCAAAACTGGAAAAAGACGGCAGTAACATCGAAAAGGTTTTTCTTCCGTTGATGGAAGAAGATTCAACAACCATTGAATCCAAACCAGAGAGTCTACCGGAAGATTCAACGGTTATAAAATACCACATCGACTCCATAATGGTAAATAATGGGGTAATTACCCTGGCCGATTTAACCCTCAATCGCGCATTTAAATATGAATTCAAGGCTATTAACACGGCCATTGGTGCCATTGATGAAAACGCAGACAACATTCCTGTTTCCTTTTCGATAAACATGAATGACAACGGTATGTTTTCAGGAACCAGCCATTTCAGCCTGGAAGATCCCTATCGATTTGATTTTGACGGCCACCTGAAAAAGCTGCAACTAATGAGCTTTTCTCCCTATACTGAATACCACATTGGCCGTCCCATCACACAAGGCGATTTTACCTATAAATGCCAGGTGAATATGACTAAAAAGAAGATGGAAAACCAGAACGATGTACGCATTGAAGAGTTGGAATTTGGTGATAAAACAGGAGACACCACGGCCACCAATACGCCTATTCGGCTGGGCCTTTACCTGTTGAAAGACCCCAATGACGTCATTGCTTTCAATCTGCCGGTTACCGGCAATCCATCCGATCCGGAGTTCAGGCTGGGAAAAATCATCTGGAAAGCCTTCATGAACTTTTTAATTAAAACAGCCAGTTCGCCGTTTAAGGCGCTAAGCAGCCTGGCGGGAACCAATCCCGAAAGCCTGGAGACCTTGCCCTTCGATTACATGCAGGATTCGCTCGGGGTAGCACAACGCAAAACACTTGATAAGATTTACACCATCATCACCAAGAAACCAGACCTGGTATTTTCTTTTTCACAACAAACAGATCCCATGATTGAAAAAGAACACCTTGCCGTCAGAGAAGTTAAACGGCGCATGTTGGCTGCCACAATGCCACTTAACAACACGGAAGATTCCCTGGCTCTTGAAAAGCGCCTGCTGGAAATCAATGATGAAGATGAGGCATTCAACGCCTATATGGCTCAGTATAATCACCTGCCGGATTCGCTTAGCATGGGAAGCAAATGTTATCAATTGGTGGGAGAAGAAACAATCGGGCAAACTTTCACCCAACTAATCTCAACAAGAAACGCGCTTATCACACATTATCTTGAAGAAGAAAAAGGTATTGCCCGGGAAAATTTTGAGATTACTACGGCTGACCTGAAAAATATTCCGGAGGAACTGAAAAGCCCTAAATATAAGGTAGAGGTTACGTTGAAATAATTTTAACAGGAAGAATAAATAAAAAAAGGCTGTTGTAATAAACAGCCTTTTTTATTTGAATGTGGGTTGTACTGGATTCGAACCAGTGACCCCTACCCTGTCAAGGTAATGCTCTAAACCAACTGAGCTAACAACCCGTGTCTGATTGCAAAAATAAACTATTTTTCCAGATTGGAAACGGGTTATCTCTTTATTATCCCGATTGGTGATTAAAATAGCTTTGATATTATTGGTTTGTTTTTCATTGATCAGCCATGAAGCTTGCTTTTTTATAGCGCTGGAATGAATTCTGATGCGCTGGAATGTTTTCCGAAGCTCTTGAGTGTTTTCTGGTGCTCTTGGATGATTTCCTGAGCTCTTGGATGATTTTCCGATGCTCTTGAGTGTTTTCCTAATGCACTTGAATGATTTTTTTATGCTCTTGGATGTTTTCCGGAGCTCTTGGATGTTTTTCCAATGCCCTTGGGTGATTTTTCTTTGCGCTTGAATGATTTTTCGGAGTTCTTGGATGTTTTCCAGAGCCCTTGAATGATTTTCCGTTGCTCTTGAGTGTTTTTTCTTTGCGTTTGAGTGTTTTCTGATGCTCCTGAATGATTTTTTGGTGATGCAATGCGATTTCTAAAGCTCCCGGGTGATTTTTTAGCAGTTTATCTAATCACTGGTAAGAGAGGGTAATTATTTACTGTCCACTGCTAACTGTTCACTGCTAACTGATCACTGCTATTGGTTTCCGGCCAGGGATTGTAGTGGATACCCCGCAGCGATATAAGGCCCGGCGGGTGAGGAGAGCGAGGAGTAGGAACGGAAAGCCCGGCGGCGAGCCTCAGGCGAGGCGGGACGCATAAAAAAAGATTAAGGGTTGGGGATGCTTGTTGAAGATTTTATTTATTTCAAATTAACCGGGGAAGAGTGATTATGGGCCTATTGCAGGGGAACCGGCATGGCGTTGAAATGGGTGAACAAACCATGATTTTTGGCCTTTATCTATTTTTGGTACTTTTGAAAACATATATGAATACGGAATTTGAACAAACATGGAATGACTTATTGCTGAGAGCAAGTAAGCATTTTAAGGTGTCGGCTGATGTGGAGTTTTTGCTTTTCATAACAGGCGTTCAGGAGCTTGGACAAGGAATTAGAAGCTTTAGCCGGTCGGAGAAGATGGATTTGATAAACCTGGGTCGATGCCACATTTTCTGTTTGGCGGGTTACCTGGAAGAAACGGGGAAAGACGAAGAGGGATGGCCTTTGTTCAAAACCATAAAGCCCATGGATTCGATGCTCCCTGCATATCAACATCAACTAATCAAAAAGGGTTTAATTCAATATTTTAACATTCACGAGATTAATTAAAAAAGATGAGAAAACTAATTTTGCCATTTTTAATGGTACTAGTCCTGGCTGGCTGCCAGCTGTCGGATAAAAACCTGGTTGTGGTACATACCGAAATGGGTGACATGAAAATCAAGTTATACGATGAAACCCCCGGTCACCGCGACAACTTTCTGAAGCTGACACAAGAGGGCTATTTTGATTCGTTGATGTTTCACCGGGTGATCAAGGAGTTCATGATTCAGGGTGGCGATCCGGATTCAAAAACGGCCAAACCAGGTGATATGTTGGGCATGGGTGGCCCTGGTTACACGCTACCTGCAGAGATCGATTACCCTCATTATTTCCATAAAAAAGGGGTGATTGCTGCTGCTCGTGAAGGGGATCAGGTAAATCCTGAGAAAAAATCATCAGGCTCGCAATTCTACATTGTTCAGGGGAAAAAATACACTGACGAAGAGTTGGATCAAATTGAGGCCAAAATGAACGACATGACGAAGCAACAGGTGTTTTATGCCATGTTACCGGAATATCAGGATACCTTGAGAGCGGTTCAGCAGAGTGGCGACAAGAATGCCATGATGGCGCTTCAACAAACAATTATGGCACGTGTAGAAAAGGAAGCCGCAGACAAGCCTAAGTATGAAATTCCGGCTGACCTAAGAGAGGTATACAAAACCGAGGGTGGAGTACCATTTCTGGATTCAAACTACACCGTGTTTGGAGAAGTGGTGGAAGGCCTGGATGTGATTGATAAAATTGCCGATGTTGAAATCGACAAAAACAATCGTCCGGTAACCGATGTACGCATGAAAATTGAACTTGCTAAATAAAAAGAATTGATATGAGGAGGTTATTAGGTGTTTGGATCCTTATTATGCTGTTGGGTCAGGTTGGCCGGGCACAGGAGCCGGTGTTTTATGTGCTCATTTCAACCAATATGGGCAATATGAAAGTAAAGCTATACAATGACACCCCCAATCACCGGGATAACTTTCTGAAACTGGCCGGTGAACAACACTTTGACGGAACGTTGTTCTACCGGGTGGTAAAAAACTTTGTTATCCAGGGAGGATCGTCCGATTCACGGAACGCTCCTCCCGGAAAACATATTGGCTATGGCAGCAAATCGAACGTGATTGACTCGGAATTTAACGATGCTTGTTTCCATAAGAAAGGCGCGTTGTGTGCGCCCCGACAACCGGAGGATATTAACCATTTCAAGATGTCGGACATTGCCCAGTTCTATATTGTAAAAGGGCGTGTGTACACCAACGAAGAATTGGATTTGATTGAGAAAGCCCACAATAACCCCATTAAGATAGACCTGAAAAAAAAATATTACCTACCGCATAAGGCTGAACTTGCAGAATTAAAGAAGACCGACCCCAAGGCCTTCAACAAAAAACTCAGGGCGATAAAAGATGAGATTAATTTCCACTACAGCATCTCCGACAAAAAGGAGTTTACCGAAGCCCAACGCAAAGCCTACACAACCATTGGCGGCACTCCCGACCTGGATGGGGAATACACAGTATTTGGGGAGGTGACGCAAGGCATGGAGGTGATTAATAAGATTGCCCGTTTAAAAACAGATAAAAACAACCGTCCGGTAACCGATGTGAAGATGAAAGTTTCCGTCATTAAACTCTGAATACAATGCGTTGCTTTATTTATAGCTTATTAGTTTTTGCTGTTATTGCCTGTGGCGGAGAGAAAAGCAACCGGCAGGCATCCAAATCACCGAAAACATACACCGGATCGTACCAATCCAATGTAAAAGGCATTGTATCCATTCAAACTTTTGATCATTACACCCGAATATTGAAGCGGGGATATGGCTTTTACGTGGGCACTAACCTGGTGGTAACTAACCTGGATTTAATTAAAGGCTGCTACCGGGCTAAAATATCACCAATGGACACCGAAGATTTTACCGAGGTAAAGGGTTTTGTGGCCTACGATTTTGGGTTAAACCTGGTATTGCTGGAAGTAGCCCGGAAGAACCCCAACGCCCTCAAGTTATCCCATGTACCAAGCAACCCGGATACCATCTATTCGCTTTTCAGAAAAAACAGAAAGTTGTTTGTCCGAAAGGCTTCATTAGATTCAGAGCAAAAGAATGACACCATTAGCTTTCAGCCCATATTAAGTAATGAACTGATAGCGGGAAAACCGGTCTTTGACAAAAGACACCAATTGGTTGGTATCAATCAAAAGAGAACCTCGAAAGATACAATTCTCAGCACGGCGCTTCATGCCAAGTGGATCACCAAACTGGTAAAAGAGAAAATGAAGAGGCCCCAGGCTCTGTTTGATTTGAGTGCTAAATCAGATAAGGTTTATATCTCGCATAAAAAAGTAAAAGGCTTTCGCATAAAAACCACCATGGGAAACATCGACATTCATTTGTACGATGCCACACAAAAGTACCGCGATAACTTCATCAAGCTGGTTTCAGATCAGTTTTACGACAGCTTATTGGTACACCGGGTGCTGGAGAATTTCCTGATTCAAACCGGCGCCTCCGATACTAAATATGCCAAAAAAGACGATGTGGTGGGCTGGCAAGGTCCTGGTTACACGCTACCCATGAATATTAAACCGCAGCTGTTTCACCGGCGGGGCGCCGTAGCGGCCTCTAAGCTGCCTCGTGACCGAAATCCCAAAAACCGGTCGGACGGATCACAGTTTTACATTATCTCAGGCCGCTCCTTTTCCAATAGCGAACTGGATGAACTGGAAGAGGAGAAAGGGACGAAATTCACCAAACAGCAACGGAGCGTTTATACAACCACAGGCGGAGCACCCTACCTGGATGGGGACTACACCGTATTTGGCGAGGTGGTGCGAGGAATGGCTATTGTGGATAAAATAGCGGCTGTAGAAACCTATGCGGTGGACAGGCCGGTGAAAGACATTCGTGTTTTAACCATTGAAATATTGACCCGTTAATTGCTGACAGGGTATATAATAATCAATAACTACTCGACGTTGATAATTAATTTTTAAGGCTCTGAGGGCGCCTAACTCCCGATTAATCCCCAAATGGCATAACGGCTTTTTAATGATTAATTAAGATGTGGTGCTCCTTCATCCCGAACTATTTATTAAATTTGCGCGTCGCGATTGCAATGAAATAAGTGGAAATATGCTTGAGAAAATAAAACAGCTAGCAGAAGAAGTAAAAAGTACAGTAGCCCAAACTGCTGACGAAGCAGAACAGCTACGGATAAAATACCTGAGTAAAAAAGGCCTGGTTTCACAGCTCTTTGACGAGTTTAAGACCATTCCTAATGAGCAAAAACGTGAAGTAGGAAAGGTACTGAATGAGTTAAAAGTGATGGCTCAGGAGAAGATCAATGAACTGAAAGATAGTTTTCAGGCCTCTTCTCATGATCAGGGTAATGTTGATTTAACCTTACCGGGTACTTCTTTTGAGATAGGAGGACGGCATCCCTTATCCATCGTAAAAAATGAGATTGTTGATATCTTTGGTCGCCTGGGATTCACCATCGCTGAAGGGCCGGAGATTGAAGATGACTGGCACGTGTTTACGGCGTTGAATTTCCCATTGGAACACCCTGCACGTGACATGCAAGATACTTTCTTTATCGCACAGGATCCCGATATATTGCTAAGAACGCATACTTCCTCGGTACAGGTGCGCGTGATGGAAAAACAGAAGCCACCGATTAGGGCTATTTTCCCGGGCCGGGTATTTCGTAACGAAGCAATCTCTGCCAGGGCACACTGTATTTTCCACCAGGTAGAAGGCTTATTCATCGATAAGAATGTCTCCTTTGCCGACCTGAAGCAAACGCTTCTGTATTTCGCTAAAGAGATGTTTGGACAAGACACAAAGATCAGATTACGTCCATCCTATTTCCCATTTACTGAACCTTCAGCAGAGATGGACATCTCTTGTTCACTGTGTGGCGGTAAAGGCTGTAACGTATGTAAAGGTTCCGGTTGGGTAGAGATCTTAGGATGTGGTATGGTTGATCCTGCTGTGTTGGAATGTAACAACATTGACAGTTCGGAATATACCGGCTTTGCCTTTGGAATGGGAATCGAACGGATTACCATGTTGCGCTACCAGATAAAAGACATTCGCCTGTTCTTCGAAAACGATGTGCGCTTCCTGGAGCAATTCAGGTCAGCCGACTAATCAGAGAATTAATATACATATAAAAGAAAGCCCCTCGCAAAGGGGCTTTTTCTTTAATAGCTTGTTAAACTTTTGTGATTGCCAAAATAGAGACAATGCATAAATGAGCACCGGAAGTACTTATTAGGCTCGTATCTATTAGCTAAAGTCTAACGATCTATTGATTATTCTACAACCTGTATTTCGGTGGTGACCGGTATGGCTATTTTATACAATGCCGACACCCCACAATACTTTTCCTCAGAAAGATTCACAGCTCTTTCAAGTTTGTCCATTGGCAGATTCTTCCCTTTGAAGCGGTAGATGACATGCATCTTATCATAGTATTTAGGATGCTCATCGGTCATGCTGGCTTCCACAACAATGTTCAAATCGTCTACCTCAACCTTCATCTTTTTTAGAATTGAAACAACATCCATTCCTGTGCAACCGGCAAGGGCTGTCAGCATTAATGGTTTTGGCCGAACGCCCTTGTTTTCCCCGCCATTTTCAGGGCCGGCATCCATTACCAATTTGTGTCCAAATAGCTCAGTCTCAAACGACATATTGCCTGTCCATTTAACGTCAACTGAAGTTTTCATACATCTAAATAGTTAAATGTTAACGATATGATGCAAAATTAATCTTTCTTTATATCTTTGTGACCATAAAATGACATTTATCACATTTTAGACCATAAGCTCAAGTTTCAAGTTATGAAAAGTATCCAAAATGTCTCCTTTAATGATGAGGTGAATCTACCGTCCTACGAAATATTCAAAGGATTATCAGATCAGGAACTGGATTCCCTCAGGCAGGCAATGAGTTGCACTTATCACAAACGCGGTAACATCGTGTATCATGAAGGCAGTCGCATCAATGGCTCTTACATTGTTGTGAAAGGTATCCTGAAGATCTACAAAACCGGTTTTGATGGTAAGGAGCAGATCATTCGATTTGCCCGAGATAGTGATCTGATTGGATTTAGATCTGTCATTAGTGACGAACTGGCCTGTACCACTGCAAAAGTTATTAGCGATGCAGTCTTGTGTTACCTGCCAGGAGATTGTCTCACCAGCTTGATTAAAGGAAATCCTGAATTTGCCCTGGCGCTCATGAAGCTAACCTGTCAGGAATTGGGTGAATCGAATAAGTTTCTTACCGACATTGCCCAAAAGACAGTCAGAGAACGCCTGGCAGAAGTGCTACTTCTTTTAATGGACACCTTTGATCTGGATGAGGATCATACCCTTCAGATTTCATTAACACGGGAGGAATTGGCCAACATGGTTGGTACTGCCACCGAATCAGTAATCCGTTTATTGTCTGAGTTTAAAGCAGACAAATTAATTGAACTCAACGGACGTAAAATTAAGTTATTGAACATCTCAAAATTAATTAAGATCGGTAACATTTACGTCTAGCCTATTAACAATACTCAAAAAAGAAGGCCTTACTGAAAAGTGAGGCCTTTTTTCTTATTAACAGAGAATCTCCAAGGGTGGGATAGGTAAATCCTTCCCGCCTCTCGAACGTCCTTTCATTTGAGCCGTAACCGGTGCCACACCCAATGAATTTGCCCCAAGGGCTGCCAGGATCGCAGCACCAGTAGGTGTACATAACTCCGAATCAACCGGTCCCATAACCACAGGTATTTTGTACTTAATCATTATATTTTTGACCGCTGGCGCCGGAACAGATAAATGACCATGGGAAAAATTAATGGTACCTCCGCCCAGACTAACAGCATTTAATAATATGGCCCGTGGCGTGATGCCTAATAACTGCAGTCCAAGAGCGGCTCCGGTTATATCAATAAGGATATCCTGTGCTTCATGCAAATAGGTATCATCACGTTGGTCTTTAGGTGGCGTGTGAAAATGTTGGTGATATTTACAATCATGTTGTCGCTTCTGAAGATGATCTGTGAGAAAACCGCACTCTTTGTGCGCTTTCTCTTCTGCCTCAATAAGAATTTGAAGGGCCTTAAATCCAAACTCTCTGTAAGCTGACTCCATATTCAGTTCGGCAAATATTTCTTTGAGATAATGTCGGGCAGCATGGGCAGAAAGATGGGCCTGAAAATGATCGATGACAATATTTAAACGGGTTGATCCATCATCGGTCAAAACCGTTGAAAAGGAAGAATGACCTATTTTATTAGCAGCAATCAACAGGCCGTTAAGCATGGTTTTTTCATTAGCTCCGGCTGAAATAAGTGCGGCGGCAAACATATCACCGGCAATGCCGCCCGAAGGATTGATGTATAGATTCATTTAAGCATCTTTTAAGAAATAAGGTAGATCGTAAATTAAACTCCTGTTTGGCTCTATCATTAGTTTTGATTTTTTGCTATTAAGGCTGCAACAACAGCAGCTCGCAAGCCACCATCAATGTTAACCACCGTTAAATTGGGCGCACAAGAGGCCAACATGGAGGTAAGAGCTGCTTCTTTAGCCCGAAATCCATACCCCACCGAAGTAGGAACGCCAATCACAGGCAGCGGCACCAATGAGGCTACAAAAGGAGCCAGGGCACCTTCCATCCCTGCTATTACAATAACCGCAGAAACGTTTTGTTCAAGCCCTGCCTTAACCGCCTCCAGTACACGTGTGGGATGAGCAATACCACGATCTTCAAATACCATGGGTGTAACTCCAAGGGCATTTAAAATAGTTTCACACTCCGTGGCTATGGGATGATCGGCCGAACCTGCACTCACCACCAGAATATTCCCTTTGGCTTCGGGCAGGTTACCTATAACCATGGCCATTTCAGAAACCAAAAGAGGAAACCGGTCCTTAAAGTGCCTGGATATTTTCAAGTGATGGGGACTTCGTGAAATGATTACGCGCGGATGTTCACTCAGTATCTTCTCACACAATTCAATACTTTGTTCCACCGATTTATATTCTCCGTAAATAATTTCAGGAATATTGGTGCGCATACCCCGATTTATATCCAGAATATACCTGTTGGCTGTTTCCAGCCAGTCCAACGAGAAATGACGACGGGCCTCCTCTTTGGAAAGATCTCCTGATTGTATGTGTTCAAACAATTCGTCAAAAGTCATTTTACTATTCTTTTATCGTATTCATTGGGACGAGCAGGTTGCATATCAACGGTAACAAAAAGGGCAATGCCCTTCCCCATTTTCACTAACTCATTACGAAAAGCTTCATTTGCCAGAGCGACATAACTCTCGGCCCGGGAGAGTTCAATGCGAAAGTGATCATCGTCATCTATCCGACAGCGCACATCAAAATCACCTGATTGTTCAATTATATAGGCTTCCATGTTTCTGATAGCAACCAGTCGTTCCTCACTGAGTTGATAGCCGTAATTTATTCTGGTGGCCAGGCAACTCTCCAGATTTGCGAGTAACGGATCAGCGCCAAATTGCAAAGCAATATCCCTCGCCTGAAGAGAGGTTATGCCCAACTCAGCCAACGGCGACCGGACACCATATTCCGCCAATGCCTTTTTACCCGGCCGAAATTGTCCCATATCACTGGCGGTTGATCCGTCAAGAATAGGAATTCCTGTATTGGGCATATGTCGTAAAATACCTCTCTTACAATGGTAACAACGGTTTTGAGAATTTTCACAAACAAGGTTTCCGGATTTAACTTTTATCACTTTCAGTTGACTGACGCCAAGATTTCGGGCCTGGACCGTTATATCCTCCTCTGATGCCCGGTTAAATCCATTATCAATCCAATAGGGAGTAATATGGCTACCTGCCCGCAAAGCAGCTCCAAGCACCGCACTACTGTCAAATCCACCGGAAAATAAAAGGTTGGCTTTTTTTATTGGCTTGAACCAGTTAATCAGACTATCTGGTTGATTCATAGAGTTGGGATTAAGTTTGCTATAAGATACAAAAAAATAGATCGATCATTTATACCAGCCCATTCTTCTCACCTGCCCTACCTCACCATCAAACACAACTCAACCCAGATATATGTCAATCTAAGGCATGAAAAATAAAACGAATCACACATCTTCAAGCCGTAATGGCTATTTGCTATGTCAAAATATATTGGCCTCATTAATGATGTTTTCATACCTTGATTACATGAATCAACCCGCTAGTAATGAAAGCATCAATCCTGAAAATCAGCATCGCTCTTTTGTCTATAATTATCTTAACAGCCACCAACAACCGAAGCGATAAAAGCTGGACAGCAAACTACGAAGAAGCCATTTTTCAAATCACCGCCTACAACCATTCAGGCATGGCATTAAACCACCAATCAGGTTTCTTTATCTCTCCTGATGGACTGGCCATTGCCCATGGTAGCATCTTCTTGGAATCAGATTCAATTGTTGTCACAACAAGCAGAGGACGCAGACACATAATAGAGCAATTAGTATCGACTCATGTTCCAAGCAATCTGGTTATACTGAAAGTTAGGCCCCTTCGATCAAAAAGTTTTTTCTTCCTGCAGCCAGGTAACACTACAATTAAAGTAACCGATGAATTGTTGATATTTGACGATACTTCAACCGACAAACAAACGCATTGGATTGGTCATCCTGATAAAATCACAGACCTGCCCTTCCTGGGCAGAACAGCCAACATTTTAAGAAAGAGCAACGAGAAGATGTGTGTTAATCCTGCTATTAACCCAAAAGGAGAAGTAGCAGCCATCTGCGTATCACCGTCCTTGACGAAAGGAAATCTGCTATATAATCCCCAGATATTAACAGATACAAATTGGGTAGCAATCAATCAACCACTGAGTGTTATTGCAGATACTGTAGAATACCAAAACTATTTAAGCCCTGACTTTAACAACGGGTTAATTCATCTTTTCAACCACAACTATAAAAAATCAGATGACGCTTTTACCACTCATCTAACCCGGTTTAAAAACCACTATCCTGGCTACTGTTTAAGAGGATATGTCAGATTTAAATACAACAATGAACAAGGGGGGCATGATGATTTAACACATGCCAAAACCATAGAACCTGGCGGTTTTCTGGCTTATTATCTGGAAGGATTGATTCATTTGGAGAACAAAGCCTATAAAAAGGCTCAGATGAGTTTCATCCATTGTTATCAAAACAAAAGTGACTTTGCACCGGCCTTGCTGGAACTCGGCCGCATTGAACTAACGATAAACAAGGATATAAAAAAAAGCTTTCACTTATTTTCCGAAGCCACGGACCACGATTCACTGATTGCAGAAGCCTATTACCAAAAGGCCCGTTTGCTATTACAATATTCAGAAGATCAGGATCAGGCCTTTAACGACATATCCAGATCCATCGCATTAGAGCCCGAATTACCCGGGGCCTTCTCCATAAGAGGCACATTAAACCTATCCAGGCAAAATTATTCAGACGCCATTAATGATTTTACCAATGCCATACAAATCAACTCGAACGATGTCCATGCCTTTTTTAACCGGGGATTAGCCCACCTGGATCTGGGCATGACAGAAGAGGCCTGTGCCGATTGGAAAAGGGCGGGTGAATTGGGAAACAAAAAAGCGTACAAATACATCTCAAAATATTGTACCAGCACTAAAACCACTGGAACAACACGCTCCTCCTATTTCCCAAACAAATAATCAGATACGAAATAACCGGGAACATGAACACAACTCATCCCCCAGTAACTTTAGAAAAAACACCCTACTAATTTCAATTTTCTACCTGATCAAATGGAAACTTTTTTAAATTTTTAACTAATCTCCATGAGGTTGTTGATTTATTTGGAGTAATAGGCTTACCAACTCAAATTCAACACTCACAAAGCTCAAATTAGATTGATTCCGAATAACTAATAACCATGAATTACTGATTTTCCTTAACTCTTTTATAGAGTATGTATTTGTATGACAAATGATAAAAAAGTTAAAATGACATATATCATATATAGGCCGTCCTCCCCCATACTTATAAACATATTTCATTATCTCAAGAAGCCCATTAACTTTGCGCCTTTATAATGCCCTATTGCAGGCCCCGTAAAAGATACGCGCCTTTATAAACGAAGGCACAACATGCATATTTAAACCTATAATTTATTTATTATGAAAATTAAATTGTCAGCCTTGGCACTGTGTGCCTCATTGTTTTTCGTTTCCTCTTGTAGTAGTGATGACGATGATGATAAGAATGTAGCTCCGGCAACTCTACAAATCAAATCAACGGACATAACGACTGACGCTCTTGAATTCGAATGGACCAGTGAAAATGGATCTATCAGTTATGAAGTAGAATGTGTAAAAACCGATGAAGAATTCAATAACGATAATGCAACTTTGGTAGATGATGGAACGAGCTACAGATATCAAGACTTGTTAGCCGCAACCGAATATAAAATATTGGTAATCGGATACAATGCTGCTGACAAAAAATGTTGCGAAGGCACATGCAAATTCACAACAGCAAAAGTTTCTGCTGAATTCATTGGCACATGGGAATATTACCATAATGAGGAAGTAGTATTATCTTACACATTCAATGAAGATGGAACTGGTGTGCACCTTAACAAAACCGTAAAGACCAATTTCAAATGGAAAGCAGATGACAAAACGCTAACCATAAGACAAATTGATCCGAATAAATACATCCCTGGAAAAACTTACGACTACACCAAAACTGAAGATTGCCTGAAATTTAACAAGACAACATTCTTAAGAAAAAAGTAAAACGATCAAAATTCCTGGTGTTTTCTTATACCAGGAGTTTTTTATTATCCCTCACAATATCATTTCCTCCTTCTGATAACTACGTTTACCCCCTGGCCAGGTCACTATATTCTTCGTCAATATATCATTCAGCTATTCTCTTAATTTCGTCCAGGCCTGTACCACGCTATTTGTGCTATTTTAGTTCAAATTAAATCAGGTATAATGCCAATGATCCCATCCATGAAAAACGAAATGTATTCAATAGTCAATATTATACATCTATAAAATCGATTTATGGAAAAACGAGAGACGGTTTGATTTTACAAGCAACAACTATTGATTCATAAAAAAAGCCCGGTAAAAACCGGGCCTGATGGTGTGTCTGTTCAATGTTGTATGTTATCTATGTTTTTCAATCAGCTCAATGAACTGATCAAACAAAAACTCAGTATCAGTCGGTCCACTCGATGCTTCAGGGTGGAACTGGGTGGAAAAGAAAGGCTTTGTTTTATGCTTAATCCCTTCGTTAGTTTTATCATTGATGTTATAAAACAATGGTTCCCAATCGCTGCTCAACGACTCTGAATCAATAGCGAAACCATGGTTCTGACTGGTGATATAACAAGTATCGGTACCAGCTTTAATGACCGGGTGATTATGGGCACGATGTCCATATTTTAATTTAAAGGTTTTAGCACCTGAAGCAATACCCAAAAGCTGGTTCCCAAGACAGATCCCAAAAATAGGTTTTCCAATCTCCATGGCTTTTTGAATATTCCCAATGGTTTCTTTGCACATCTGTGGATCACCAGGACCATTAGATAACATGATACCATCGTACTCTTCTTGTGTGAAGTCATAGTTCCAGGGCACACGAATCACAGTAGTATCTCTTTTCAACAGGCAGCGTAAGATGTTATTCTTTGCACCAGTATCAACCAACACCACTTTGTTTTTTCCATTGCCATAGGTAACCTTCTCCTTCACACTCACTTTGGCTACCAAGTTATCCTGATTGGGATCATGAAATTCGATGCTTTCACCTTCTACTTCAATCTTTCCTAACATGGAACCTTTTTCCCGTAATATTTTGGTAAGGGCACGTGTGTCGATATCAAAGATACCTGGCACCTGATTTTGAATCAGCCATTCGCGCAAGCTATTTTTAGCATTCCAGTGACTGTATTCAAATGAGTAGTCCGAAATAATCAGACCGGAAATATGAACACGATCCGACTCATAAAACTTAGGTATACCATTCTCTTTATCATCCTTAGGCACCCCATAGTTTCCTATCAACGGATAGGTCGATACAAGAATTTGTCCTTCGTAGGAGGGATCAGTTAAACTCTCAGGATAACCAGTCATAGCGGTGTTGAATACAACTTCTCCGGCCACTGATTTATGGTACCCAAATGATTTTCCTTCGAAGACTGTACCGTCTTCCAATACCAGCTTGATTTTTTTTAGTTCAGGCATACTCAGTTGTCGTTAACCCTTAATAATCGATTTCGCAGAAAAAATGCACTTATTCCCATAAAGGATGAATAAATGCATTTATATCACATTTTAGACCGCCACAAAGGTAATAAATATTTGAAAAGGAGATAAAAAAAAATGTAAAAATGTATTAAATATGCATTCTTTATAAGTATCTCCTGAATAAATATACAAAAACAAGAAAGGCCGCCAATCCCCCGATAATGCGACCTTTCTACCCAATCAACAAAAAAAGAGTTACAAAATATCTATTGTCTTTTATCCAATTCAATATATGGGATACGCTTAAATACATTTTTATAGGCCGGACGAATAATCCGTCGGCTTGAAAAGGAAACCTCTTCAATGCGATGGGCACACCAACCGGCGATACGAGCCACTGCAAAGATGGGTGTATAAATCTCCTTGGGTATCTGCAAACATTGATACACAAAACCCGAATAGAAATCAACGTTAGCTGAAATAGTCTTGGCATTGGCTCCTTTGAATTCATAGAAAATCTGGGGCGCCAATTCTTCGATAAGGGCATACAAGTTAAACTCATCCAATTTCCCTTTTTCTTCAGCGAGCTCACGTGCTTTCTCTTTCAACAGGATGGCGCGCGGATCAGAGAGGGTATAAATGGCATGACCTATCCCGTATATTTTCCCGGTATTATCAAAGGCCTTCTTATTCAAAATCTTCTTCAGGTACTCAGCCACCTCTTTTTCATCACTCCAGTTTTTAACATTGGCCTTGATGTTATCCATCATGTCAATTACTTTCAGATTAGCTCCACCATGCAGGCCACCTTTCAATGATCCCAATGCGGCAGCTATGGCTGAATAAGTATCTGTTTGCGCGGAACTAACCACCCGGGTAGTAAAAGTGGAGTTATTTCCACCTCCGTGCTCGGCATGAATAACCAACGAAAGATCCAATAAATCAGCTTCCAGTTTGGTGTAATCACGCCCTTTAAGCATATAAAGGAAATTTTCAGCCAGGCTGAGTTCCGGCTGCGGATGACGAATCACTAATGATTTACGCTGATAGGAATGGCGCATACCAAAATAGGAATAGGCAACAATTACCGGAAATTTGGCGATCAAACTGATGGATTGCTTCAACAAATTTTCAGGCGAATAATCTTCGGCAGCTTCATCGGCGGTATAAAGTCCCAACACCGAACGCGCCAACATATTCATGATATCACGTCCTCGCAATGATAAAATCATATTCTTCGAAAAGAATGAAGGAAGTTCCCTTTCTGCAGCCAGCTGGTGAGCAAACTCCTGCAAATCCGATGAATTAGGTAAGCAACCGGATAATAACAAAAAAGCAGTCTCTTCAAAACCATGTCGGTTATTATCCTGAAACCCCTTAGCCAGGTCTTTCAGCTCAACACCCCTGTAATAGAGTTCACCGTGGCAAGGCGTTAGTTTACCATTTTCTTTGTTATACCCCACCACATCTCCAATGGTGGTAAGCCCAACTAAGACACCTGAGAAGTCAGCATTACGAAGACCTCGTTTTACATTGTATTCATCGAAGAGAGATTTATCAATATCGCTTGAAACAAGCGCTGATTTGGCCAGTTTTTCGAGTAATGTCATATGATTAATGTTTATTTGTTAATCTTTTTTAGGTTACTAAGTGTTTAAGTGCTTCATGAACGTGTTCAAAATTGAAGCTTGTTACAATCTTTTCCATTTTATCTTGAATTTGCTTATTGCATAAATTTCCAATGCTTCCCTGGTGGGTATGTGCCACTTGCCTTTCGGGATTAAAATCACCTGCTTCAATTTGCAATCCTACCTGTTTGTAGGCATCCCTGAATGGCACCCCTTGAAGAACAAGTTTATTAACCTCCTCCACACTAAAAGCGTAGGTATATCTCTTGTCATCCATGACATCTTTCGACACCTCAATATTTTCAATGGCATAGGCGGTTAATTCCAGGCAATCAAGCATCTCTTCAAAAGCCGGGATATAGACTTCCTTGATAAGTTGCAGATCGCGAAAATACCCTGACGGCAGATTAGCTGTGATCATACCAATGGTCTGAGGCAAGGCCTGTATCTTATTACAATGCGCCCTGATCAGTTCAAACACATCCGGATTCTTCTTGTGAGGCATAATACTCGATCCGGTTGTAAACTCATCGGGAAGCTTCAGAAATCCGAAATTCTGACTGGTATACAAACAACCATCCATAGCCAGTTTACCAACCGTTTGAGCCACTGAAGCCAGGGCAAAAGAGACCAGGCGTTCTAATTTTCCACGCGCCATCTGTGCATAAACCACATTGTAACTCAAATCATCAAAACCAAGGAGCTTAGTCGTTGTCTCCCTATTTAAAGGGAACGATGAGCCATACCCGGCAGCTGCGCCGAGAGGATTTTGATTGGCCACTTTCCACGCTGCTTGAAGCATGTGCATATCATCTGCCAATCCTTCGGCATAAGCTCCGAACCACAACCCAAAAGACGAAGGCATAGCCACCTGCAAGTGTGTGTAACCGGGAATAAGAATATCCTTATACGTCTCACTCTTTCGTTGTAAGGTCTGAAACAAGTTATTGGTAACCTGAACAACCTTCTCAATCTGATGACGAGTGTAAAGCTTCAAATCAAGGAGCACCTGGTCATTACGCGAACGGCCACTGTGAACTTTTTTGCCAACATCACCCAACCGGCGTGTCAACAGCAGTTCTACCTGCGAGTGGACGTCTTCAATCCCCTCTTCAATAGAGAATTCTCCTGAAAGTATCTCCTTATATATGTTCTTAAGTCCTTCTAATAATTGCTCCAGATCAGCTTTTTCTAACAAGCCTACCTCCTGCAACATAGTGATGTGGGCCATTGTACCCAATACATCAAAGGGAGCCAGATGGAGGTCGAGTTCACGGTCTTGTCCGATCGTAAACGTTTCAATCTTTTTATTTACAGAAATACCTTTGTCCCAAAGTTTCATGGTAATAACAGTTTTTAAAAAAGGGATTTTGTTGATTGAAATGCGCCAGATAAGTTTCTATTAGAAATATTTTAAGGCCTTGTGCTTATATTTGGCGCTAAATTAGCTTTTTTTAATGATAAATCATTACCTAGAGGTTATTTTTAATGACAATCATCACGTTTTTCCACCGCTACAAATTAAGATTACTCAATAAAGCGATATAGTTTCGCACACCTTGTTCAATCTCCGAAATCAAAACATATTCATCGGCGGTATGCGAACGTGCAGAGTCTCCAGGGCCTATCTTCAACGTTGTAAAAGGCATGACAGCCTGATCGCTTGTCGTTGGCGATCCATAATACTCCATACCCAGCCCCTTACCGCGTTTCACAACCGAATGACTAAGAGCAATTGAAGAACTGTTAATACGGAATGAACGCGGCGTCACCTGACACTTCACCTGCTCACTGATAAATTCATACATTTCCTTGTTGCTATAATGCTCATTAACTCGTATATCTACCACAAACCGGCAACTATCCGGCACCACATTGTGCTGTGAACCTGCCTCCACCTGGGTTACGGTCATCTGTACCGGTCCAAGAAGATCAGATACTTTCGGAAATTGATAATTTCTGAACCATTCAATATCCGGTAGTGCTTCATAGATAGCATTAACGCCTTCGTGACGGGCTGCATGGCCTGCTTTTCCTTTAGCCTCGCAATCCAGCACCAATAAACCCTTTTCGGCCACAGCCATCTGCATCAATGTTGGTTCACCTACAATACCCAGATCAATAGGGCCCAATTCCTCTAAAATAGAAGCCACACCACTGTTGCCTGAGACCTCCTCTTCAGCTGACGCCACGAAAATGAGATTATAAGGTTGTTCTGTTGCATTTAAATACAAGAAAGCAGCCATGAGTGATACCAGCGATGCACCGGCATCATTACTCCCAAGACCATATAGCTTTCCATCTTCCTCTGTGGCTGAAAATGGATCACGTGTCCACTTATCTGAAGGTCTTACAGTATCAATATGCGAATTCAAAAGAATCGTAGGCTTATTAGCACTTCTAACAGTACTCTCCACCCAAATATTATTCTTACGCCGATTAACCTTAAGCTGCTGTTGTTCGAGAAAATGCTGAATCAAATCAGCTGCATGATCCTCCTCCCTGCTCAGTGCAGGAATAGAAATCAGCTTTTTCAACAGACCTATGGAATCTTCTACCAATTGATTTATTGTCATTATATTATTCCTGGTTGAGTAAATGAGTACCTGTCGCTGATAGATTAGTGATTCCTTGCGTATTGGTAATGATCACCTCTCTTACACCCGCTTTAAGGGCGTCAAAACCATTATCCAGCTTGGGTATCATTCCTGCCGCAATGGTACCGTCGTCCTGATAAGCTTTAAACTGTCCATATGAAAGGGAACTGACCACTGAATTGTCATCGTCCGGATCATTCAAGACACCACGCTTCTCAAAACAATAAACCAAACGCACTTCAAACACATCGATTAAGGCCTGCGCCAAAGCAGACGCCATGGTATCGGCATTGGTATTGAGTAATTGTCCGTTTCCATCATGTGTAAGCGGGGCTATCACCGGAACCACACCCTTTTGAACTAACCGCGTCAATTCCGAAGCTTGTACAGAAATGATATCACCCACGTATCCAAAATCTATTTCTTTCACCGGACGTTTTGTTGCCGTTATCAAATTAAGATCAGCTCCGGTAAGTCCAATTGCATTAACCTTTCGGGATTGAAGTTGAGCCACAATATTTTTATTTACCAATCCGGCATAAACCATGGTAGCTACTTCCAACATCTCCTGACTTGTGATACGCCGTCCATTGTGCATTTGCGTTTCAATTCCCAAGTCTCCGGCCAGCTTTGTCGCTGTGGAACCTCCTCCATGTACCAAAATCCGGGGACCTTCAATGGTAGCGAAATCATCCAACAGGGCATTTAATACCTCCTTGTCTTCCACAACTTTTCCGCCGACTTTTATTATTGTCAATTTTTTTGCCATCTGTTTTAATTTAGATCCAAGTATCAAGTCACAAGACCAAAATCGCTTATAATTACCTTCTAAAGCTTCTCCAGCATGCGTTTGATCACTACCTGGGCGGATACAATCCGATTAGCAGCTTCATCAACAACAATTGATTGAGGACTGTCAATGACACCATCGGAAACAATCATATTTCTTCTCACGGGCAGACAATGCATGAATTTGGCATTGTTGGTTAACGCCATCTTCTCTTCATCAACCATCCAATTCCTATCGGTTGATAACACCTGACCATATTCCGAAAAAGAAGCCCAATTTTTGGCATAAATAAAATCAGCACCTTCAAAAGCCTTCTCCTGATCATATTCAACAGTTACACCATCTGTAAATTCGGGTGCCAACTCATAACCTTCAGGATACGTAACGACTAATTCCACATCTGCCTTCTTCATCCACTCCACAAATGAATTGGGAACAGCCTGCGGCAAAGCACGCGGATGCGGCGCCCAGGTAAGCACTACTTTAGGACGTTGAACTGTTTTATACTCTTCAATGGTGAATAAGTCGGCAAAAGCCTGAAGCGGATGCCTGGTAGCTGACTCCAGACTGATTACAGGCACGCCTGAATATTGGATAAACTGATTGAGCAGCTTTTCCTGATAATCGGCCTCTTTATCTTCAAATGTAGCGAACGATCGAATACCAATAATATCACAATAACTACCAATGACCGGAATCGCCTCTCGCAGATGCTCAGGCTTGTCGCCATCCATGATTACCCCCATCTCCGACTCAAGCTTCCAACTATCCTTGTTTACATCCAGTACAATCACATTCATGCCCAGGTTCATGGCCGCCCGTTGCGTACTCAACCGCGTACGAAGACTGGAATTAAAGAAAAGGATAATAATGGTCTTATTTTTTCCCAGATAACTGAAACCAAAAGGATTCTTCTTCTGAATTTCCGCTTCTTTCAAGGCAATTTGCAAATCACCTATATCATCTACCTTAAGAAATCGCTTCATGACATTTTGGTTTTAGACGTTTTTATTTTTCATGTTCCATTACACAGGTCTCGTTTGACCGTTTCCTTTTATGATCCATTTATAACTGGTCAACTCATTAAGCGCCATAGGTCCTCTGGCATGGAGTTTTTGTGTACTGATACCTATTTCCGCTCCCATTCCGAACTGCGCCCCATCGGTAAAGGCAGTGCTGGCATTGGCATAAACAGCAGCAGCGTCCACCTCCATAAAAAAACGGTCGATGGTAGCCTGATCTTCCGCAACAATAGCCTCACTGTGCTGCGAGCTATATTCATATATGTGTTCAATGGCTTCATCAAAGGAAGCAACGGTTTTGATTGCCATCTTGAAGCTTAAAAACTCAGTACCGAAATCGGTTTGACCGGCCGGATTAAGCAATTCAGCAGGATAGCGACCGGAAAGCGCATCGAAAGCTTTTTCGTCCGCCATGATTACAACTTTCTTTTCGGCAAGTTTTTCCACCAGCTTGGGCAAATCACATAATCTGTCTTTGTGAAGAATTAAACAGTCCAACGCATTACAAACACTCACACGCCGGGTTTTCGCATTAAAAATGATATTAGCACCCTTGGCTATATCACCTGATTTATCAAAGTAAGTATGCACAATGCCAGCTCCGGTTTCAATCACAGGTATTTTTGACTGCGCTCTCACTGAATTAATCAGATTCTGAGATCCCCGGGGAATAAGCACATCCACATATCCCTGCGCCTGCATCAGTTCATCAGCCGCAGTCCTGTCCGGTCCTAACAACTGAATAATCTCAGTATCAATACCTGCCTCTTTCAGTACATTTTTAATAATTGAAACCAATATTTTATTGCTCTCGTCGGCATCATGCCCTCCTTTTAGCACACACACATTGCCAGACTTCACACACAAAGCAAATACATCAACCGTTACATTGGGCCTTGCTTCGTAGATTACGCCCACAACTCCCAGGGGAGTTCGACGCTTTTCCATCTCTAATCGGTTGGGCAACGTTTTAGCTTCAATAATTTGCCCCAGGGGAGAAGGCAATTCCGCTACCTGCCGGGTATCCGATGCAATGCCCTCAATGCGTTCCGGGGTTAACATTAACCGATCATAGCGCGGATCCTCTTCTGACATCCTGGAAAGATCCTTTTTATTGGCTTCGAGAATAATATCAGTACGCGCATTTAAAGCCTCAGCTACTAATATTAAAACAGCTGCAATTTTATCAGGGGATAACTTGTTCAATCCCCTGGAGGCCTTTTTAGCAGCTTTAAACTGTTCAATATATTTCATCGTCATTCATTTTAGCAACCAGGTTAATGGGGAAACAGAAATAAGTAATCGTAATGAACCAAAGGCTTATACTTCTTATCAAACCGGTGCTTTTCGGCTTTCTCCTTATCAAATTTGGCACGTCCGATACCAATAAGCACGCCCGATTCATCTTTTATCAACAGAAGATCCCCCTTTTTGAAATTTCCTTTAATCCAACTAAGGCCAGCCAGCAAAAGACTGGTTGCCTTGGAGCCATAAAGCGCTTCCCTGGCACCATTATTAATCGTCACTTCAGCCTTGGCAAATCCTTCAGCATAAGCCATCCACTTTTTAATAGCCGGCCGGGACTCACCAGCTTCAAAGCGGGTATGCACCACTTCATCCGGGGATGCCGTCAGATCTCTTATTATATTTGGCCGGGTACCATTAGCAATGTGCACCTGAATACCTGAGGCAGCTGTCTTTTGCGCAATACGACACTTTGTAAGCATTCCCCCACGCCCGAAATCAGATTTAACAGACGATATATAATTTGAAACAGAGTTATCAGAAATATGGATATCCTGAATCACTCGTGAATCAGGTAATTTCGGATCACCATTATAAATCCCGTCAATATTACTAAGGATATAAAGAGCATTACAGTTCATCATGGCAGACATCAGGCCGGCTAATTCATCATTATCGGTAAACATCAGGGCTGTCACGGATACGGCATCGTTTTCATTCACCACAGGTAAGACATTATTATCCCATAGTGCCGAAACACAATTTTTCATGTTCAGATAGTGTTCCCGGGTTCTGAATTCTTCCTTGGTCACCAATACCTGTGCTATTTGCACATCTTTTTTCTCAAACAACTCTGTATACAGGCTCATCAACTTAACCTGGCCGGTAGCGGAGAGTGCCTGACGGGCAGATACCGGATCTGATTTGGGATTAATATGCAAAAGACTGCGACCGGCAGCCACCGCTCCCGATGAAACCAGGATAACTTTCTTCCCCTGGTGATGAAGAGCGGCAATTTGTTCTGTTAAATGTTCTATTCGGCTCCGATTTAGGGTACCGTCAGCTGAGGTCAAGACATTTGACCCTATTTTTATTGTAATAGTGTTATACATTTCCCGGGTTGTTAGCCGTTTTCGATTTTATTGAATGATGTCAGCAATCCCTTTATCAAAGAAGAACTGAAACCTTGATGTTCCATCTCATTTAAGCCTGAAATAGTGATACCTCGCGGTGTTGTAACTTTATCAATTTCATCTTCCGGATGTTGACCTTTTTGGATAAGCAAATCCACGGCACCTTTCACTGTCTGGGCTGTTATTTGCAAAGCTAACCGGGAACCAAAACCAATTTCAATCCCTCCTTGGGTAGCAGCTCTTACAAAACGCATGGCAAAGGCAATACCACAGGCAGCAAGCACCGTCGCACCAGACATCAATTCTTCCGGGATTAATAACGCCACGCCCATTTGATTGAACAGCCGAACAACAGTCTCCTCCTGTTCCTTTGTGGCATTCAGGGAGGAAACACAGGTCATCGATTCCCCAATTTCTATGGCAGTATTGGGCATCGCACGAAAAACAGGTAATTTCAGGTCACAATACTCTTGTATGTGAATAGCAGATATACCAGTCGCTACCGAGACAAGTATTTTATCCGTTGTTAAGGCCGGCTTGATCTCCTTCACCACCTTTTCAAGCTGATAAGGCTTAACGGCAAGTATTATAATATTGGCGCGCGAGGCAGCCAAGTGATTATCAGAAGAGGTATGGACTCCTTTTTCCGCCAATTCCGAAATGAGTTCCACTCTTCGTCTGGTAACAGAAATATTTGAGGCGGGTATCAAGCCTTTGGACAACAAACCTTTTGCAATGGCTGTCCCCAGGTTCCCGCCTCCAATAATAGCAATGTGGGTTGCTTTCATATTGATGGCTTCTATTGGTTATCGCTTAAAAATTATCAGAAAAATACACTATTGACTGGCAACTTACAAGCAACACCCCTAGTAACCAATCAATATTTAACTATTTTCTTTACTTTCCACCTCCACTTCAATGTGACCCCAGTTTTCTCCCGACTTGATGCGGTAAAGCTGCATTTCACTTATTCCAAATTGCTTGGCAATGAGCTTTAACCGGGTCTTTCGATTGGGATCCATTATTTTCTTCTTTAACCTGATCACCTGGGTAGCAGTTAGCTTATGCCCAACCTGAGTTTTTCGTCCTTTCTGCTTTTCCCGTGCTTCAAGCACAACCGGATTCCGCTGTTGATGCGCAAACATTTCATCTTTATCTGTCCACTTAAGATTTTCGATAAAGTTATTTGCCTTATTATAATCCTTATGGATTACGTATTGTTGCTTGTCATTCTCCTTATCAAGGAAATATTCCGCAACTAATTTATGTACGTAGTAAGTTTTCGATTTTCCAAAGGGACGAAGTGGGAGGGTGGCATATCCTCTTAACTTTCCGCCTCGAATAATCATACCATTATCCATTACATCGGGATAACTTACAATACGTCCATAGTTTGAAACAGCATAACGCTTCTTCAACGCGCCTTTTTCAAACTTTATTTCTTTCCATTCTTCATTCCAAAACGACCTAACCATATGAAAATATGTAAAATTTTATGTACTATCGACCAATTCCTGGACTGCTTGCATAAACACGTCTGCATGCGCCTTGGTGAGGGTTAAAGGAGGTAATAACCTTACAGTATTGATGCCAGAAACACCGGTAAAAATATATTTTTTCTCTAATAAATGTTTCCTCAACAAAGCTATATTTTCTGAAAATTCTACACCAATCATCAGGCCAATTCCTCTTACCTGCGCCGTTTTTATGGATTTTTTTAAATTGTTTAACAAATATTCACCTGTCGCTCTGGTATTTGCAATAAGATTTTCATCGTTTATCACGTCCAAAACTGCAATGGAAGCAGCACACGCCAGATAATTGCCGCCAAAGGTGGTCCCAAGCATTCCTTTGGATGCTTTTATGTCCGGATGGATTAATAATCCGCCAACCGGGAACCCATTTCCCATTCCTTTAGCCATAGTAACTATATCGGGATGAATCCCGGCATGCTGAAAGGCAAAAAACATTCCGCTTCGTCCATACCCCGACTGTATCTCATCAAGGATCAATACGGTGTTATGTTTTTGACATAAAAAAGCCAGATCCCGCAGAAAGCCAGGTTCTGGAATATGAATACCCCCAATTCCCTGGATACCTTCAATAATAACGGCCGCCACATCATTACCGGCCAGTACTTCGGACACTTTCCGGGTATCATTCATGGGTAAAAACACCACATCATGTCCGGTATTTAGTGGTGAAACAATTTTTGGATTATCGGTGGCTGCCACAGCAGCGGATGTTCGCCCGTGAAAGGCTTTTTCGAAAGCCACCACTTTTTTTCTTCCCGTATGAAAAGAAGCCAGCTTTAAAGCATTTTCGTTGGCTTCGGCCCCCGAATTACAAAGGAACAATGAATAATCATCCATTTCAGAAAGCTGCCCCAACTTAGTAGCCAACTCTTCCTGTAATGGATTCTTTACCGAATTGGAATAAAATCCGATGCGTTGTAACTGTTCCGACAAACTGGCAATATAATGCGGATGACTATGCCCGATTGAGATAACAGCATGTCCTCCATACAAATCAAGGTATTTATTTCCCTTATCGTCCCACACGTAGCAGTCTTTTGCTTTTACGGGGGTGACATCGAAAAGAGAGTACACATCAAAAAGTTTCATGCGACGTTGTTTTTTGCCTTTTGGCAGATTAATTAAAGGTAGATATGGTCAAAAATCAATTATCCGGGATACAACATGAGCAACACGATAAACAGACCACTCTCTGCTCGCGCATACTCTTTAATACAGATATTGATTCCCGTAAAAAATTCAGAATCTATTCGGATGGATGTGATACCACAGTTGCCGTTGCAACTGTGGCATCAAAATAAATTAGCAACTGTCTTCGCGGAATGAAGAATGAACACCTAATTTAAACCAAATAATAAACAACCCTTCTTAAAAAGCTGAAGGCTTGAGTTGAAGTCCAGTTGTCTCATCCAAACCAAATATGAGGTTCATGTTTTGCACAGCCTGACCGGAAGCCCCTTTCAAAAGGTTATCGATCACACTCACAACATGTATTTTATCACCGTGCTTTTCTACGTGAAGCAAGGCCTTATTCGTATTCACCACTAATTTGACATCGGGCGATTTATTAACCACATGTACAAACGGATGACTTTTGTAATACTCTTTGTATAATTCTACAGCTTCAGCTTCCGACATATCCACATCAAGATAAACCGATGCCAAAATACCTCGTGAAAAATTACCCCGCATGGGGATGAAGTTGATGGAATCGGAAAAATCAGCCTGTAACCCTTTTAATGTTTCTGAAATTTCAGCCAAATGTTGATGCTGAAAAGGTTTATACACCGAAACATTGTTGTTTCGCCAGCTAAAATGTGTGGTAGCGGTAGCAGCCTGTCCAGCACCGGTAGAACCGGTTAGAGCATGCACATGCACCTCTGCTAATTGCTGTTGTTTACCCAATGGCAGCAAGGCCATCTGAATAGCAGTAGCAAAACAACCGGGATTGGCGATATGAACAGCCTCCTTTATCTTCTCCCTTTGATATTCCGGCAATCCGTAGACAAAATCATGGTCATCGGAATGAAGTCTGAAGTCATGACTCAAGTCAATGATCTTGCCTTGATAGGAAGCCGCAATTTTTTCCACAAAATCCTTTGACCGCCCATGTCCCATACAAAGAAACAGCACGTCGGCCTCCCGGTAATCGGGCGAACCGGTAAAAACCAGTTCAGTATCGCCGGTTAAGTCCTGATGAACATGATAAACCGGCTCTCCGGCATGACTACTGCTATGCACAAAGCAGATGTCTGCCTGTGGATGGTTTATCAACAACCGAATAAGTTCCCCGGCAGTGTACCCGGCTCCTCCTATTATCCCTACTTTTATCATGATCGCGAACTTTCCGGTTATTTCTTATTTACATTACTATATATCTTAAGCGGATTGGCCAATAACTTGGTAAATCCCTTCACATCGTCTCCCGACCAGGCTTTATTCACTTCCCCATAGTCGCCGAATCCGCTATTCATTAAATCATGCGCTGATTCAATACCAACTATTTCGAACCGATACGGATGAAGCTTAACAATTACCTTACCTGTTACATTTCCCTGGGAATTATCGAGGAATGCTTCAATATCACGCATCACAGGCTCCAGGTATTGTGCTTCATGCAGCAACATACCATACCAATTGGCCAATTGCTCTTTCCAATACATTTGCCACTTGGTCAGGTTGTGCTTTTCAAGCGTCTGATGTGCTTTGATAATGATCAACGGGGCTGCCGCTTCGAATCCAACCCTTCCTTTAATTCCAATGATCGTATCGCCCAGGTGCATGTCCCGTCCAACGGCAAATTCTGCCCCCCGCTTCTCTACTTCTCTGATGGCATCTACAGGATTATCAAATACCGTATCGTTAACAGCCACCAATTCTCCTTTTTCAAAGTTCAGCGTCATGGTTTCGCTGTCGTTTCTTTGCAGCTGACTGGGATACGCCTCTTCCGGCAAGGTTTGATTCGACGTAAGCGTCTCTTTTCCGCCAATACTGGTTCCCCACAGTCCTTTATTGATGGAATACTCCATCTTTTTCCAATCCCGCTCCACACCGAGCTTTTTCAGGTAATCAATTTCCGCTTCACGCGATAATGTTAAGTCCCGGATAGGTGTGAGGATTTCAATTTCCGGCGCCATGATCTGGAACGTCAGGTCAAAACGAATTTGATCATTTCCGGCCCCGGTGCTGCCATGCGCAATGTATTTTGCGCCAATTGAACGCGCATACTCCACGATGGACATGGCCTGAAATATACGTTCAGAACTTACCGACAGCGGGTAAGTGTTATTTTTTAATACGTTACCAAAGATCATGTAACGTATACATTTTTGATAATATTCATTGGTTACGTCCAGGGTTGTATGTGATGCAACTCCCAGTTGACGCGCCTTATTTTCAATATCTGTCAGTTCTGTTTCACTGAAACCACCGGTGTTGGCAATAGCCGAATGTACTTCAAGACCTTTTTCCAGGGCCAGATACTTTACGCAGAATGAAGTGTCAAGACCTCCGCTATATGCTAATACTACTTTATTATTCATCTGTTTAAATTTTATTTTTTAATATCAGATGGAACGCCCCATACTTTGTTATTCGCCTTTGCAGGGAAAAAAGCTTTAATGGTTTGTTTCATGTTAACTTATTACACTGTGTTATTACCAAATAGATAAGATGGCACTTTTCTTCTTTTCTGATTTCTCGTCATTCACAGGTTTTTTCCTGTTGAGAAACACAGACTGTTTAAAGGCCAGCCACCGCTCATACACTTTAATGGATTTTCGCGGCTGTTGCTTCTTTTTCATGGCTTCCCGTGCCGGATCATAAAGCATTCCCGTGCACAAGCAATGTTTCCGTTTGGTACGCAATAAAATATCGTAATTAACACAGCTTTGACACCCCTTCCAGAACTGTTCATCATCGGTAAGTTCAGAAAATGTAACGGGCCTGTATCCTAAATCCGAGTTAATCTTCATCACGGCCAGGCCGGTGGTCAATCCGAACAATTTAGCATGAGGGAATTTTGTTTGCGAAAGCTCAAAAGCTTTGCGTTTGATTTTTTTTGCTAAACCGTGCCCTCGGAATCGTTCAGGCACAATCAAACCTGAGTTAGCCACAAATTTTTCATGGCCCCAGGATTCGATGTAACAAAAACCGGCAAATTCATCATCTGCCAAAGCGATGATCGCTTTACCTTCCCTGATCTTCTCTGAAATATATTCAGGGCTTCGTTTAGCAATACCCGTACCTCTGACTTTTGCCGCATCGGCAATCGTTTTCAGGATCTGATCCACAAAATGCAAATGATCCTTTGAGGCAACTAAAATCTTTAATTCACTCATGTTGTACTTTATCAGCCTTATAAAATTTTATCTTTCAGGCCAGGCATAAAGAGCGATAATGCGTTAATTATGTCGGCCTTTGAGACCCCGTCACGGTTGATCAACAAAATTGTATCGTCTCCCGCGATCGTTCCTAATATCTCATATGGGCCATGACTATCAATTACCGAGGCAATGCTGTTGGCAAATGCCGGTTTGGTCTTCATGATAGCCACTTGACCGGAAAATTCGATGGATTCCACACCACTAACCGGAAATTCTTCTGTACTATTATCTTCTTCCTCTTTATTTGCTGACGATTTCGGAATAACATATTTGTATCCGGTTTCAGGATCTGATACTTTAGCTACCTTTAAAAACTTCAAGTCCCTGGACAGAGTTGCCTGAGTTATTTGATAGCCATCGTCATTCAGAAGAGCAAGCAGTTCTTCCTGGCTACTTATTTTCCGTGTGGAAATAATGTTCTTGATTGCAATTAGGCGTTGTGCTTTTATTTTCATTTTATCTTAGTGCATAAATATTCATTCCGCTTGCAAAAATATTCAAAAATTAGATTCATCAAATATTTTTTTGGGAAAAATTTGTATTTTTGTCTCCCGAACATACCGCAAGACCATAAAATAAATGGATAGACGAGTGATGATACGGGTTGATAATAAGTCAGATTGCTGCTTTGGAAATTTTATTCATCTCCATTCACAAACGATTCCTTTTAATGTATATTACAAAGTGTCTTTTGTAAGTTTACTAATCCCGCATTTGTTGGCTAAGTATTTGATTAACGGCGTCGAGAAGATAACGGGTGAGGTATGTGAAAAAGATAAGTCAGAACTAAAAAAAGTGTAAAGATTGTATAAATATGAAATAAACATGACTAATAAAAATGCATAAAGCACAATAAATTCGCTCAAAAAGCTTCGGCTGGTGTATTTTTAATCATGTTTCTTTCATCTGGCAACGAAAACAAATTGGATATATATGAAAAAAGACGTCAAAAAGGTGGTAGTCCTGGGGTCAGGCGCCCTGAAGATAGGCGAAGCAGGTGAGTTCGATTATTCCGGATCTCAAGCGTTAAAAGCCTTAAAAGAAGAGGGTGTAAAAACCGTTCTTATTAATCCCAACATTGCCACGGTACAAACATCTGAAAAGATCGCAGATAAGATCTATTTTCTACCTGTGACCCCCGATTTTGTCGAAGAGGTAATAAAAAAGGAGAATCCTGACGGCATTCTACTTGCTTTTGGCGGACAAACAGCATTGAACTGCGGTATTCAGTTATTCGAGCAGGGAATTCTGGAGAAATACAATGTAGAAGTCTTAGGAACGCCCATACAAGCCATTATCGACACTGAAGACCGTGAAATTTTCGCCAACAAACTGGGAGAGATTGATGTAAAGACACCGGTCAGCATTGCTGTAACATCCATTGACGATGCCGTAAAAGCAGCCGGTGAGATTGGTTACCCCATCATTGTGCGGGCAGCCTACACCCTGGGAGGTATGGGAAGCGGCTTTTGTTCCAACAAAGAGGAGTTAATCTCCCGGGCAGAAAATGCTTTTTCGTATTCCAACCAGATTTTAGTAGAAGAGTCACTAAAAGGCTGGAAAGAGGTAGAGTATGAAGTAGTGCGCGATGCTTACAACAACTGTATTACTGTATGTAATATGGAAAACTTCGATCCACTGGGAATTCACACCGGGGAAAGTATTGTGGTGGCGCCTTCACAAACATTAAGCAATACTGAGTATCACAAACTGCGTGAACTGGCTATTAAGATTATTCGCCACGTTGGGATTGTGGGCGAATGTAATGTTCAGTATGCTTTAGATCCAAATTCGGAAGATTACCGTGTTATTGAGGTAAACGCCCGATTGTCACGTTCCAGTGCCCTGGCATCAAAAGCCACCGGTTATCCACTGGCCTTCGTAGCTGCTAAATTAGGGTTAGGCTATGGCTTGCACCACCTGACCAACTCCGTTACCAAGTCAACACCGGCGTTTTTCGAACCGGCACTGGATTACATCGTGTGTAAAATTCCGCGGTGGGACCTGAATAAATTTACAGGCGTATCCAAACAGATTGGTTCCAGCATGAAGAGTGTGGGCGAGATCATGGCCATTGGACGCACCTTTGAAGAAGCGATTCAGAAAGGTCTGCGAATGGTTGGGCAGGGCATGCATGGTTTTGTAGCCAATCAGCCCCTGAAAAATAAAAATATTAACGAAGAACTGGCCGAACCAACGGATCAGCGCATCTTTGCCATCTCTGAAGCCTTACAGGCGGATTATACGGTTGAAGAGATACATGATCTCACCAAGATCGACAAATGGTTCCTGGAAAAGCTGAAGAATATTTCCGATCACAAAAAAGTTCTGGAATCACACAACAGCCTGGAAGCGCTTCCCAATGAAGACTTGAGAGCTGCAAAGAAAATGGGTTATAGCGATTTCCAGCTGGCTCGTCTGGTACTGAAAGCCGCTTCCGAAGAGATGGAAGAAGAGCTTCTTAAAGTACGCCAGCACCGAAAAGCACAAGGCGTTGTGCCCATTGTGAAACAGATTGACACAATGGCCGGTGAGTTTCCTGCTCAAATCAATTATCTGTATTTAACCTACAGTGGTTCGGAACACGATATTGACTACGAAAAAGATGGGCAGTCGGTTATTGTCCTCGGTTCGGGTGCTTACCGCATTGGATCGAGTGTGGAATTTGACTGGTGTAGCGTAAATGCTCTTAACACCGTCAATGAACAGAAATACCGGTCGGTTATGATCAACTACAACCCGGAAACCGTAAGTACCGACTACGATATCTGTGACCGTCTATACTTTGACGAGCTGACACTGGAAAGAGTGATGGATATCATCGACCTGGAAATTCCAAAGGGCGTAATTGTGAGCGTGGGCGGTCAGATACCGAACAACCTGGCTATGAAACTACACCGCAGAGACGTGCCGGTATTGGGTACTTCTCCGGTAGACATCGACCGGGCTGAAAACCGTCAGAAATTCTCATCTCTGCTGGATGACATCGGGGTGGATCAGCCACGCTGGAGTGAGCTGACTTCCATTGAAGATATCTTCACCTTTGTAGACGAAGTAGGCTTCCCGGTATTGGTTCGTCCGTCTTACGTGCTTTCAGGTGCCGCCATGAATGTGGTATCGAACAAAGACGAACTGGAACACTTCCTCCGATTAGCCGCCAATGTATCCAAACAATTTCCGGTAGTTGTATCTGAATTTATTGAGCAAGCCAAGGAAATTGAAGTAGACGCCGTGGCTAAAGATGGAGAATTAGTGGCTTATGCCATCTCAGAGCACATCGAGTTTGCCGGGGTACACTCCGGAGATGCTACCATTGTGTTTCCGCCACAAAAATTATATGTGGAAACCATTCGCCGCGTGAAAAAGATTGCCCGTCAGATTGCCAAAGGCCTGAACATCTCCGGTCCTTTCAACATGCAGCTGCTGGCCAAGGACAACGATATAAAAGTAATTGAATGTAACCTGCGAGCTTCCCGAAGCTTCCCGTTCGTATCGAAGGTACTGAAAGTAAACCTCATCGACATTGCCACACGAGTTATGTTGGGATTACCGGTGGAAAAGCCAAGGAAAAACCTGTTTGACCTGGATTATGTGGGTATCAAAGCCCCTCAATTCTCATTCGCCCGTTTGCAAAAGGCTGACCCGGTATTGGGAGTAGATATGTCTTCTACCGGAGAAGTGGGATGCATCGGCGAGAATTATTACGATGCTGTGCTACAGTCAATGTTAGCTGTGGGCTACCGCATCCCGGAGAAAAACATATTGATCTCCTCCGGTCCGGCACGTTCTAAACTCGAATTACTCAACAGTGCCCGTATGTTAAAAGAACGCGGGTACAACCTGTTTGCCACAAGCGGTACACATAAATTCTTTGCTGAAAACGACGTGGAAACCACCCTTTTGCATTGGCCTGATGAAAACAAGCAGCCCAATGCGGTGGATTATATCCGGGAAAAGAAAATTGACCTGGTTATTAACATCCCGAAAAACCTCACTAAGAATGAATTGCGCAACGGGTACCAGATTCGTCGTGATGCCATTGATTTCAACATTCCGTTGTTAACCAATGCTCGATTAGCCAGTGCCTTCATCTATGCTTTCTGTAAGCTGGACAAAAAGGACATCTCGATCAAAAGCTGGGATGAGTATTAGTAGTAAAGCCACTATCTGACAATACAGATGAATTAAATGTTCTCAATAAAAAAGATGCCGACTCCATGGAGCCGGCATCTTTCATGTTAAGCAAAATTAACTCTAAAACTATTCTTGATTACTCTCCTGTTCCGCATCATCGGCCACAGGCGCGTGATTATTAGTACGACTTTTACGCATTCGTGCTTTTGTGTTAATACTATCTATATATTCTTTAATCACCAAAGTGGTTTCTCTATATTCTTCAGGATTTACCTTGCTCATAACCTCCAAATAAGGCAGTAAATCATTATTTATAATCTCTTTTACAACATTTTTTTGGGTAGAAGGAGCAATCCGTTCTTCTTTACTGGCTTCATTCTCCTTTGCCTCCCTGTATAAGTTTCTCAATTCATTTACAGAAACTTTTAATTGGGTAACACAAGCCGGCACCCCCACCAGAGGATTCAGAAGTGATTTTATTTCTTCTTTCTCAAAGTCTCTCAACAATGAATCGGCCAAAACGATTTGTTTCTCATACCCTAATCGATGTAAATTAACACCATGTGCTTCAATAATCTTCCACACATGTTCGGCCGACTGTACAATCCCTTCATCCGGCACCCATGTATTGGCCGACACAAAATGTTTCAGACAGATAAAGGACTTATTAAACTGATTATCTAACTCCATAAGCTGAGCGGTGTATTTATTGCTGCGTATGTCACCAATAGCATTTGATAATGCCGCATTTTCCTTCACAAGAATATTGATGATACCAGGTATTAATACATCGGCAGTCCATTCTTTTTTCTGGAGTTCAAATAAGGTATTTGCCGATATACTGCTTATTTCATTAGCATCGCAATAAGATAAAATCAAGCTGGGCATAATGGTTTGTTTTTTGTGTTAAACATTCTTTACTATAAATATATCACAAATACTATAATTAAAAAACTTCTTTATAAAATTCTTCAAACCACCATCAAACACCATGCCAAAAATCTCATATAACACTATCTATTAGTTCGTACAAATCTTAACACATGGTTACAACGCCCGAATAACGGGAATAGCAGCTGATTTTTATTGTCTTTATAGATGATTATTTCTATCTGCTATAAATAATCCTCCTGGTAATATGTTTTTTTTTGAAATTACGGTGTTCATGCCCGGAATAGCCTGTCTGTAGTGTACAATTAAAGATTGGGGCAAATAAACCCATTCATTTTTTCTGATCTCTATGCTGCCGGTTTATAATTTCCTATCTCCTGTGAATAAAGTCCAAATCATTTTATAATCTCTATTGCACTCAAGTCGCGCAAGCTTATACTTTTTTTACCATAGCCAAAAAATGATGTAAATAAGGCGGCCGCTGTGGGTTCATTCGCGCTAAGCCACAAAACCAGCGATCTTGCAGCAGGCGCACCTCCTGATTCCGTAGAACAATTAACCCACCAACAAGTTATTAACTCATCGCCTCAGTGGTAAATCTAAACAGTTGGAAATACGAGAATAATAATGGAACCTATCGAAAATGAATGCTATTAACCCTACGGTCACATAGTAAAATAACGAAACCAGGTAATAAGTAATGAATCTGGAAAATTCGCTAAACATCCATCAGGTTGACCTCCTGGTATTCTGTGATTTTGGGCTTTCCTAACGTGCTCCTAATTAATTCACTGTGTTTTTAGCCTCCGCAGCATTGTTTTCCCTCCGTACACAGTAATTTTAAGCACTACTGACGTGTTTCTAATCAATTTACTGTGTTTTTGGCCTCCGCAGCGTTGTTTTGCCTCCGTGTACAGTAATTTTAGGCACTACTGACGTGTTTCTAATCAGTTTACTGTGTTTTTGGCCTCCGCAGCGTTGTTTTGCCTCCGTGCACAGAAATTCTAGGCACTACTGACGTGTTTCTAATCAATTTACTGTGTTTTTAGCTTCCGCAACGCTGTTTTGCCTCCGTGCACAGTAATTTTGGGCACTACTGACGTGTTTCTAATCAATTTACTGTGTTTTTGGCTTCCGCAGCTACTATATAACTCTTTTAAGTCCTCACTGGTTGTTATTACCATCAAACCACCCCGATTTTCATTGCATACTCAATGAAAATCACCCCTCCTAAATCTTTTAGGAGGGGAAAGTAATGACCGGGCGAAAAGAAAAGGGATTACGAGTATTTGAATTTTTTTAGTAGATGTGTAGAACTATCCT
>RHGE01000220.1 GCA_004296775.1 Marinilabiliaceae bacterium JC017 | reverse complement strand
TCCCCGGCCTGGGGCGGAAAGGGGTGGCGTACACCTACGACCTGATCAGTGGCAATGTAACGCAGGTGGCCTATAACCAGGGACAGACCGATCAATTCTTCCACCGTTACCGCTACGATGAAGATAACCGCATTTATTCGGTGGAGACCTCTGACAATGGGTTTGTCTGGGAAACCGATGCCACCTACGACTACTATAAGCACGGTCCGCTAAAACGTACTGTTCTGGGAGAAGACAAGGTGCAGGGGCTCGATTACCTCTATACCCTTCAGGGGTGGCTCAAGGCCATCAACCATCCCTCGCTCAACCCGGCCCACGACCCGGGGGCGGATGGCTTCAATAATAAAAGGGGCTGCGATGTGTTTGGCATGATCCTTACCTATTACAGTGGCGACTATAAAAATGCCCAATCGCTGTTCGACGGCACCTCCGCGGTRGCCRGWCAAAAGCAGGCGCCGGGTGAGTTGRCCCCGGCATCCGGGCACGACCTCTATAACGGTAACATYAGTGCCTGGACCCACAATGTGGCTACGGCACAGGCTAATGGCATGATCAATTACGACCAGTTGCGCGGCCAGCAGTTTGTGTATGACCAGCTGAACCGGATCAAGGAGAGCCGCTTCARTGAWTATGATCCTGCCGGCGGCTGGCAGCCCGAAGGAGAGGATGATTACCGGACGACCTAYAGTTACGATGGTAATGGTAACCTGAAGACACTCACGCGGAATGCCACCAAGGTAAAGACCAGCCCCGACAATGTGATGGATAAGTTGGAATACAACTACCTTGACGGCACCAATAAGCTGGATCATGTGACCGATGCCGCGGTGGCCGAYGGCTCCTTTGTAGACGACATTGACGGGCAGGCCTTGCACAACTACACCTACGACGCCATTGGTAATTTAACGACAGACGAAAAGGAAAACATTACCGGCATTACCTGGACGGCGTATGGCAAGGTGGAGAAAGTGAAGAAAAAGGATGGCAGCAGTGTTGTGTTTAACTACGATGCGGCAGGCAACCGGGTGAAAAAAACGRTTACCGGCAGTGGCGGGACGCAAACCACCACCTATTACGTGCGCGATGCCCAGGGTAATGTGATGTCGGTGTATAAGGAGCGGGACGAAAAAACAGTTGACAAGGTCTCCTACAACCGCATTGTTGAATTGGCCGAGCAGCCCATCTACGGCAGCAGCCGCCTGGGTATGCGCCTTGGAGACGGGTTGGAAGTGAAACGTACCTTCTTCCCGGCCAACGGCGACCCCGTTGAGCAGGCGGTTTCTTCCCAGGCCACCAGGGGGCTCTGCCAGCGCCTGGTGGGGGATAAACAGTACGAGCTGACCGACCACCTGGGGAACGTACGGGCCGTGATCACCGACCGGCTGGTGGGKATGCCCGGCGTTATTGAAGCCCGGGAAGAGCTCACRCCCCAATGGCAGCGGTCGCTGGGCATGGAGGTGGCCGCCGACGGGATAGCCCTGAACAATGCCCACGCCTACAAAGGCATCGGCCTCGATGTGGTGGCCACMGGCACCAACGCCTACCGCCTCGACATCAACATCGACAAGAGCCACTACCCCAACCACCTGGAGTATGCCCTGTTTGAAGACGATAAAAAGGTAGAAGGGAATGAGATTAGCCAGTCAGGCGTT
>RHGE01000219.1 GCA_004296775.1 Marinilabiliaceae bacterium JC017 | reverse complement strand
AGTCAAGATCCTACTTAAAAACAACGTCAGACACTTATTCAATAACGTCGTCCGGCRGCAAYCACTTTGTCTAACTAAATTTCTTGCTCTCACTYGTAATTCTCCTCCCAACAACAAAAAGCAAAACAAMTTTCTAAGYGTGCAAACCACAGTTCACACTTTACAGCATTAAATACAGGTTAAGCTACAGAGATGGCACCCATGCAATACATTTACATAAAAGGTCCAGTGATACGAAATGCACAAAAACTAATTCATCACTATCAACATTTTTYTTTCACTTTAAYYTCCCTTTATCCCACWCGTATCCACCTTTGTCCTACATCTATTTACACTCTTATTTTYTTCCACTAACCCTGCTCACGCTGATTTATCACCCGTCGTCTCTAGTTAAAGGATTCGAGGTCGCAGAATGTTATCCGCGATTACTTGTTGMTACACTCGAAACTGCAYGATGTAGCTTTTAACGCYCGAATACTGAACCAAATTCAACAACAGATTTCCTTAGCTATGACCTTAGAATATCGCACCGTCTTTGTATACTTCGTCACCGAAACGCTCATAGAGGATCTGAGTGGTTTCCCTTATTTGAACTCACCATATCAAGATAAAGAAGCATCTGGATTCATACTTTGAGTTTCTAGAAGCCGTTGTGCTGCTCCACATTGTCTTGCTGTTKTARGCATAGCATKAAKTCCTTGGGCAGAACTAGCTCTCTTAGACTGGATCACAGTAGACAGTCGTCTGTGCGCTGTCCAWCTAAACRGAACAGTAAGGACTCGGAAAGATAGGGACACTCGTCGTTGCCTCTTCGTCATCTCTGCCTATTCTCCCACTAACTGCAGCTCAGATCATGTAAAAGATGAGYTTTGMGGAAAGATTTCTGGCCTACTCCAAAACGTTAGGCGCTGTGATGTAGTAATAGTGGCTCATSACTTTAATGCTCAATTAGMTGAACTAAGCGAAATGGAGAGACACCTGGGTGGATCTGATGGTGTTATGRCACAGAGAACAGATAATCACATKTGATATWTGATTAGCCGGAAAATATAATAAACTGAAAAAGAAAAAAAAAAGAAGTGATTTYCAGTTTATMATGACACTCCATACGTAACAAGTAACTTYTCTACCAAACTGAGATAATAGTACAACTTCCATTGTAAAASTTGTCATTTCTGTCAGGTTCAATACCTATAGTGTTTGAACATCATCCACGCTAATAACGTAAAAATAACTACTCAGTAAGCTAAGYCGCTGTCTCACCTTTTTTACACCTTAAATTCTGGTATAGCAGGGATTTCGTGCACCATTATAAGGATATACGTAACATAAAGTTCAACYAACCCAGTAGATGAAGTTCGGAAACCCTATTACAATTGTATGCTTAACTTTGAAACTACKTCACTGGTTYCAACATGCGCGGGTAGTGATTTCACGATCATTTTGACCAGATTCTTGTAATGCAAACATAGTTKACCTTCCAAGAAAACACCCTACACTAGTAATGCAGTACAGATCGAAACACTGAACAGTACACTTGTTATTTACACTCTTATTTTTTCCACTGACGCTACTCACACTGGTGGTTATGGTGTAACTCGTATGGTGAGTCAAGATCCTACTTAAAAACAACGTCAGACACTTATTCAATAACGTCGTCTGGCAGCAACCAC
>RHGE01000218.1 GCA_004296775.1 Marinilabiliaceae bacterium JC017 | reverse complement strand
TAATGTCATTGACTTAAGAAAAACCACCATTAAGTTTGCACAGTATCAATGATATATACTCTAATTTCGTTATCTTTAATGAGGTAAATCATTAAGATATAGCAACATGGCAACAGAGAATTTAATCTTGAAACACATGAATCTTGGCACAGAAAATGGAGAAATTTCATGCCAAACTATTCCAATCTATCAATGAATTGCTTCTAAATAGTAATGTTATTGATTTCTATAGAGATAACGATAAAGCCTTTGTCCGCAATCGAAAACTACCATTTCAAAAGGTTGTTCACATTATTCTTCAACTCCTTAAGTCGTCTGTCAAGTCTGAATTAAAGACTTTATTCTCAACACTTAATTCAACCGACGAAGTTGTCAACTGGGTGACAGATAGTGCGTTTTGTAAAGCCCGCCAGAAGTTAAAACATTCAATTTTTATTGATTTATATAAAGCTGTTGTGAGTCTGTTTTATTCATGTATTAAAGGCGAACATTGGTTTGGCCATAGATTATTAGCTGTGGATGGCTCTTGTATCAACTTGCCATCCTCAGATGAACTGAGGATGCATTTTGGAACTCACCACATTAATTCTATTGGTACTGAAATTCCCCAGGCAAGAGTTAGTTACATGTATGATGTTTTGAATAGTATTACTATTGATGCACAGATAGAATCATATAAAATTGGGGAACAGGAGATGTTAAGCTCACATCTTAATCTACTTGATAAAAATGATTTGCTAACAGCTGATAGTAATTATGGCCACTTCAGATTTATAAAAGAGATAGCCAGCAGTGAGGCTGGTTATTGCATACGCCTTAGCCAATCATCTAATTTTATTAAATCTTTCCTGGCATCCGGTGAAAAGGATGCAGTACTGGAATGGCACCCATCATATGGCACCAAAACTAATTGCCTGGCGAATAATATTGATCCAAGTCCTTTTACAATAAGGTTAGTCAGAGTTGATCTTTCTGATGATGAAGTTGAAGTACTTGGCGTTTCTCTGTTAGATCAGGATGGATATGATTATCAAAGCATAATAGAACTATATAACCTTCGATGGGGAGTAGAAGAGGAGTTTAAGAAAACAATGCAACGCTTACAGATAGAGTTCTTCTCTTCATTTAAACTTAACGGATTATTGCAAGATTTCTTTGCAAACATTTTTATGCAAAATATTGTCTCAGTTTTAATTGAACCAGTTAAAGGTGAAATTACAGAAGCAAGCAAAAGCCTTAAATATGCAAGAAAGGCAAACTGGACATCTGCATTAACAGATGTCCGTAAACGATTGGTATTGCTCTTTATGCGAGGTAAGGATCAGGTAGATAGAATACTCATATCTCTTTGGGAATCATTTAAAACTAACACAGAACCTATACGGCCAGGCAGGAAATTTAGACGTGATAAACGCAAAAAAGGTGCAGGTAGAAAAGCATTTATGCAATATAAACCAGCTATGTAGCATAGTAAATATTTGCATGTACTTACTCAAAGTAACAGTTTATGAAAATAGGCTGAATGGAATAGCTGTGTCAAATTGGTAAGCAAAATACAATAGGCTATTCATCAGGTTGTCAAATAAGTAGCTTTTGTTCCAATAACCAAGCAATACATTAAGCAATATAGCACCATAAGTTTCATGTATTTTAAGCACCATTGACAGAAGAGAAACGGAGTACTTCTAAATAGCATTACTCTTAAGTCAATGACATTA
>RHGE01000217.1 GCA_004296775.1 Marinilabiliaceae bacterium JC017 | reverse complement strand
ATATGGAGAAAACACATTTACAAGATATTGACAGGATCGAAAAGCTGACACTTCTTGTTATGATAGCTTTTGTTTGGTGTTACAAAACCGAAATATTCATACATGAGAACGTAAAGAAAATTAAAATCAAGAAGCATGGGCGGAAAGCAAAAAGCATATTCAAATGTGGGCTATCATACATTGCTTCGCTGTTATTAAACTCTAAAAGTCATGATCATATAGATGTATTTCAATTTTTGTCATGTACTTAGCCTGAAACCATAAGAGAAATCATAAAAGTCCTGTTCGTAGATTAAGTTCAGAATATCTGCGACGGCTCTTTGCACTATCTTATCTTCGGTAGTGCTGATCCCGAGTGAACGTTGTTTTCCATCTCCTTTGTCTATCCAGGCCCTGCGAATGTGAGGGGCCTTGTACTTTTGACTATATAACCGGTTGTAAAGATCCTCGATCCGTATTGACAGGTTGATTGCATACTCATGGACACTCTCTTTATCAATCCCACTTGCGGCGCTCTTCCTGAGTTTACTAAAACTGGCGATCAGGTACTCTTCTGTCAGATGATGAGCCAATGAGGTAAAGACCTCCTCCGGATTTTCTTTCGCTTTTTGTGCTATACAACTAAATTGCGTTTGCCGTTGTTTGATTTCTCTGAGTAAATCCATGGTTTCCTTTAGTTATTCCATAATAATACCGATTACTGTTTAAAATACTCATCAAACGCACTTCGTTTCTTGATGAGTTTTAAACATGTATCGGCATTTCACCATAAAAAACAAACAAACCAGGTTCAACAGGTAGCTCCCCTTCCCTACATTGGATGGTTCAGATGGCACTTCTCCAACTACAAGCGGTACTATGAGGCTACTATGACTTCTGTTTGCCGTCTCCTTGGCTCCGGTTGTCCCTTGCCGCAGATACCCGTACACCTCACCATTTTCTTCGCGCATTCCAAAAGTTGGTGGGGAAACATTTGGTGCCCGGTGTTTTTTTGTTGATGGTACACCTGGAACCATTGGTTTGTCAGGAACAATACAGTCTCCCAAGTTCCGAAGATTTTCCTTTGTATTCATGCCATGCGCTATGACCACGGTAGTTCTATAAGCCTTACCGTAATGCAAACTTATAGTTGCTGCCTTCAGGTAACCGTACGCCCTCGGCTTAACTACGAATTAATACAATTTTTCGGGGCTGAATAACACGGCCTAAATACTCGCTTGCCAGATACTCTTCTGCTATCCTCACGGAATCACCCATCTGGTTCGCTACCATCCTGCTTACGGGCTTTGGATGGACAGGAATTGCACCTGCTGAAAATCAATAATAAATTTCTACAGTCCATTGACTATATCCCAATATTTTCGGCTTACAAAGAAGTTACCTTACAAATAGCCTTCTTCTCTTGGCGTACACGGTTCGGCCATATGAAGTGGCCCGTTGCGTGTGGTATATTCACTTTCTTGGTTAAACTTCTGTTGGCGCGGGAGCCAAACTCCCAAAACCCGACAATGCTAGGGCTACTTTATGATGGCTTGTTAGCTACTGGGTTTTCTATTTAAACCCTCGTACGGTACGCATTTACAAATCTTTATATGACCACATTTTATCTTGTCCAGATTTACCTGCAAATAATTCAATTTTATTATCTGCGGGCATAAATACTACATCAGGAAAGTTTGTTGTTCCAAAGTCTAAATATTTTAGTGTTTCACTATCTGATGTATTCTTCAATTGATGCACTCCCTTTTCTCCAGCCGGAAATCTTAAAATGTCGCCTGATTTAACTTTTAATACTCCACTTTCCGTTACCACTTCTCCGTGTCCCTCAATAATATAGAAAATTTCCTCGTTGCAAGTATGATAATGGAGTGGCCAATTGGTTTTCCCCGGTGGAATTTCATATATATCGCAATACAATTTGTTGACGTCTTTATCATCAATTATTCTTTTTCTATTATGTCTTATTTCATCAGCCTTCGACCAACTGTTCCATTCTACTTCCTTTTCATTGATTTTTAGTGTGTCATGTTTCATAATGTCTTATTTTCTAATTTTAAATTCTGCCTCACTCGACAGCTCCTTTGCCTTGCAGCTAACGTTTCGCGGGTATGGCGTCGTGCCGCCGATCTCGCAGTTCTGTTGTTTGTAGTTCTGTCGTTCAAGTCTCACTTCCGCATCCAGCCGAGCCAGACCGCGGCATGCGCTATGACCCGCTGTTGAACTAAACCCCGCCGGAGGCGGGGCAGCTTTCGAGTAGCATCCGTATACCACTCATATTATCAATTAAATCTTTATAATATGAGTAAAATTACAATTTATACCCAAGCGTGCAACCAGGTTGCCGGTTTTCAGTCCATGGCTGAAGTATTTATGCGAAAATTGGTCATTGCAGGTAAAGCCCGTTCCACCCATGAAAATTACCTGCGACAACTCTCCAAGCTGGCCCTTTTTTACAATCGCACCCCGTTAGAACTAGAGGTGTACGAACTGGAAGAATACCTCTATCACCTGATGCAGAGCTCTACGGCCCATAGTCTGAGTTCGTTCAAGCACCTGGTCTACGGACTACGTAAACTATACCGTCTGTTTGATAAAGAGGAGTTAGAACTCTCCTTGCCTCCCATTAACCGCCCAAAAAAAGTGCCGGTGGTATTATCCCACCGGGAAATGAAACTGGTACTTAAGCTAACTGATCGAATGCTGGAGAAGGTGCTGTTTGGATTTATCTACGACACCGGCTTACGCATTGATGAACTCACCAATCTGCTCATCGGGGACG
>RHGE01000216.1 GCA_004296775.1 Marinilabiliaceae bacterium JC017 | reverse complement strand
ATAGTGTCACTAAGAAAATCACCATACAATCAATTTGACAGACAGTTAGCTATTGATAACTTATTTATATCTATTTGTGCGGTTTGTTGGTTATTTCAGATAAATAATAGAATTTCACGGCATTAAGAAAAGGAGAATTATATATTCACAGAATATTTCATTAACAGACTCTAAATGCGTAAAAGATTCGAACAACAGTTATCCCTTGGACAGCTCCTAATTGAAGACACACCACTTGACATAAAGCAGAAAGGAGCACTCAATGAATTATTGGCTGCGTTGAAAGCGATTTATTGCCATCCGGACTATAATGAGGTAATCTTTCAGATGCTAGAAGAGCACCTTTCCAAAGGGAAGTCTAACGCTGGACGACCAGGTATGACTTATTGGAGTATTCTGGTATTGGCTCAAATACGATTGTGTTTTGGTGCCAGCTACGATCAACTGCAAGACTATGCCAATAATCATAAAAGAGTCAGGCAATTAATGGGAGTATCTACCGCTTTGGGATATCCTGATAAAGAGTTTGGATATCAGAATATCTATGATAACGTAACATTGATTGATAATACTCTTCTTAAGGAACTTAATGAGGTAATACTCTCGTTTGGTCACAGTGAGGTATTCAAAAAAAAAGAGGAAACAGCATTGCGCTTAAAAACAGATAGTTTTGTCGTGGAGAGCAATGTTCATTTTCCAACAGACTATAACCTACTATGGGACTGTGCCCGAAAATGTTTAGATACCATCAGTAAGTTTGAGAAAAAACATGGAATAAGCGGATGGCGAAAGATAAAGAGTTGGTATTCTGAAGTGAAAGGATTAATGCGTGAGGTAGGTAAAGCTTGTAGTTCTGGTGGTAAGAAAAAAGAAGAGCGAGTAACTCAGGCCGCAACTGCTTATCTGGATAAGGCTATTAAATTACTGGCAAAACTAAAAATAACTATGGATCAGCTTCCTCTTGCAGACATGAGTGATCTGCGTGAAGCAATTGTGCTTGAGGATTTTATATTTTTGTTGACAAAACAAATTGATTTAGTTAACCGACGTCTATTAAAAGGAGAAAAAATTCCGCACGATGAGAAATTATTCTCAGTTTTTGAGACTTATACCGAATGGGTTAATAAAGGGAAAGCTCGTCCGAATGTGGAACTCGGTAAAATGTTGGCTATTACTACTGATCAGTTTGGATTAATTGTAGATCATCAAATCATGAATCAACAAAAAGATAGCGAGGTTGTAATAGAAATAGCAGATCGCATACTACACAGGCGCAGAATACAGTCCTGGAGTTTTGATAAAGGATATTGGAAACCAATCAATAAGGATATATTAAAGCTTTATGTTCCTGAGGTTATTATGCCAAAAAAAGGAAAACGTAATGAGCAGGAAAAAGAGGAAGAAAAAAGCGCCTCCTTTAAGAAGCTGAAAAATAAGCACTGCGCGGTTGAATCCAATATTAATGAATTGGAGAAAAGAGGCCTAGATAGATGTCCTGATCGTGGCGAACGTAATTTTAGTCGTTATATCAGCCTAKGAGTTACAGCATATAACCTCAAGAAGATAGGTAAAGAATTGCTGAAGCAACAAATGGCATCCKCCTCTAAAACAGTGCTTAGTATAGCAGCCTAAACAGTCATTAAAGTTATTTAAGTCGATTGGATACCTGATTGATCATGGGCATATTGTGTGCTTTCATGTTTTTGCATTAATATGGCCGTGACACAGTATCCTACCAAAAAAAATTAAAATCCTCAAGAAACATAGCATCTTTAATATTATTCATGAAATATAGTGTTAAGTAGCAATTGCTCAATTCCAAAAAAACGGTAATTTTCTTATAGGCACTAATTACATTTTTGAGTTGAGTTAAATTCGTTTATAACCGAATTTAATTCGTGTTAGATCTGATTTAAAACCCAATTAAAAAAAAGGAAAGCACTTAGATAGTAGCTGGTAATTCCATAGAAATTACTCTATGAAGTTGTTTAAAGTCCTAAAATTCAACTAATTAAATTGCTTAAATAATTGATATTCAGATAGATATTTAGTATATTTAATAAATATCTATCAAGTGTTAAGTACTCAAATAATTAAAAAAAACATAAGCCCATATTTAGCTTTTGG
>RHGE01000214.1 GCA_004296775.1 Marinilabiliaceae bacterium JC017 | reverse complement strand
ACCCATAAATGGCAAAAAAGTCAGTTTTTTTAATGAATTTCCAGCACTTTCAAAAACACAATAACCAATAGGTCAATAACATGAAATTTGCGAAAGCTTCGCGGTTGTGACCCATAGAATTGGTTAATATTCTTTTGTTTGTTATATTKCGCCCATGTATATCAGACGAGTAGAAAAAAAGAATAAGAATTCAGATAAAACCTATAGCTATTTCCGGCTTGTCCATGGCTACAAGGTAGGAGATAAAGTGCGTCAGCAAACATTACTAAAYCTGGGAAAGCTTGAGGAGATTGATTCAAGTCTTCACAAAGCATTGGCCGATCGTATTGAAACGCTGCTCACAGGCGCTTCATCAATGTTTTATGTTGAAAACAAACTAGTTGAGACCTTAGCTCAGCGCTTTGTCTTGGAAATACAAGCCAAAGGTCTGTTTCCAAGTAAAAAAAGAAAGTCAAGCCTTGGCGTKGCTACATCGGCTGATTATCAGGAAATAAATATTGAAAGYATTGAAGAAGAAGAGAGCCGTGAGCTTGGCGGCGAGTGGCTTTGCAAGCAGTCATTTAAGAAGCTTGGAATAGATAAATTATTAGAACGGGCCGGCATGAACGAAACACAGATCAGTATGGCTCAAATGCTATTRACGGGCAAAATGCTCCATCCGGGTAGCGAACTGGAAACCGAAAGGTGGCTGAATGAAAATTCAGGAGCCATGGAACTATACGGAGAAGAAACATTTACCACCACCCGATATCGCCTGTATCAAGCTGCCACAAAACTCTATCAGGAAAAGGATTTAATTGAGAAAGAGCTCTATTCKATTTGCTCCGGACTTTTTAGTAAGCGCAACAAAATCGTGATCTACGATTTAACCAACATGTATTTCGARGGRCAGATGCGCGGTAGCTCAAAAGCAATGTTYGGCAGGAGCAAAGAAAAGCGTAGCGACTGCCGYCTGATCGGCTTGTCTCTGGCTATTGATAGCCGGGGATTCGTCAGGCACAGCCAGATACACAAAGGGAATGTGAGTGAACCCGAAACGCTTGAAGAAATGCTTACGAACGTGGAGAGCAATCTTTTGTTCAGCAATGAAAAACCCGTCGTGGTCATGGATGCAGGCATWGCTACCCAGGACAACCTTGATCTGATAAAAAGCAAAAATTACGATTACATCTGCGTTAGCCGCACACGACCGGCAAAATTTGATTTCCTATCTGAAAATGCTACGATCATAAACGATAACCGGGGTAATAAAATCGAGGTTCAAAAAGTATTTGTRGAAGACAAAGATGACTGCTTTCTTCACATCAARAGTGATCAAAAAGGGCTAAAAGAAGCGTCAATGGATGAGAAGATTACACAACGCTTTGAAGAACGGATGAATCATTTAAAACAGGGACTGTCACTCCCCAGAAGAACAAAAACAATAGTAGCAGTACACGAAACCATCGGCAGAATAAAAGATCAATTCTCTAAAGTGGCAAAACTTTATAAAATAGAGTATGAGGAAAACGCAGATAAGGGAGTTGTTACCAATATAACATGGACAAGACAAAAAGAACGKGAAAAACCCAAAGGTGAATATTTCCTGAGGTACTCCAGGGTAAACCTCTCGGAGAAGGAYATTTGGGATGCGTACAACCTGACCCGCGAAGTGGAAGCAAGTTTTARATGCCTGAAAACAGACCTTAACATCAGGCCTATCCAYCACCAGAAGGATGCATATATCGAACCGCACATTTGGCTTGGCATAGTTGCYTATCAGGTTAACTACATCAGGCAGGTATTGAAAGACAATGGCATAAACTATAGTTGGAGAACTATTGTGGAGAAAATGAAAACGCAGAAGTGTTCACGAATTAGCATGGAAGCCAAGAGCGCAAAACGCATTTACATCAAGTTATGCACCCGACCTARCAATGATGCTAAAAAAATATATGAARCTTTRGCTTTTAAAGACAGGCCCTATGTGCAAAAAACAAAAGTTGTGACCCAATTGTAAAAAACYAACTACCATATACCTTATATAGAGTTGTTTGTTATTTTTAATTTTCAAGTTGGGTTAAAA
>RHGE01000213.1 GCA_004296775.1 Marinilabiliaceae bacterium JC017 | reverse complement strand
CCAAAAAAAGTGCCGGTGGTATTATCCCACCGGGAAATGAAACTGGTACTTAAGCTAACTGATCGAATGCTGGAGAAGGTGCTGTTTGGATTTATCTACGACACCGGCTTACGCATTGATGAACTCACCAATCTGCTCATCGGGGACGTTGAYCTGGATCGGGCACAGGTACATGTYCGCTGTGCCAAAGGCAACAAAGAGCGGTATGTAACCATGTCATCCCATGCCGTACGCGGAATCAAAAAACACCTGGCCCTCCACAATCCTGCCACCTACCTGTTTGAAAGCCCCACCAGGAAGGGCATCCCCATCTGCAAGTCTCGCATCCGCCGAAAACTGCATGAAGCCGTGGAAAAGGCAGGTATCCGAAAGCAGGTCTGTGTACACACCCTGCGTCACACCTATGCAACGCACCAGGTAGAGGCCGGACAAAACATCATGGCCATCAAAGAAGCAATGGGCCATGGCGATATCCGCACCACCCTGATTTATATGCACATTGCTAACCTGGAATTTCCCAAACGTTTTGGTTGCCTGGAAACCCTCTATAAAACCAACAATGGATAGCCGTACGCATGAGCTGGCGACTATTATCCGTAACTTCTTGTCTTCTTTTAATGCCGGTCAGAAACTGCCTGCCTATAAGCTCCGCACCTTGGAGGCCCTGCTTAAATGCCGCACGGCCTACATGGGCGGGCATCGGGAGATTTGTACCGATTGTAATCGGGAAAGGATCGCCCACAATAGTTGCCGAAACCGGCACTGTCCCAAATGTGGAGCCATTGACAAGGAGAAGTGGATCGTAGCTCGGGAGACCGACCTGCTGCCGGTAAAATATTTTCATGTGGTTTTTACCGTGCCCCACAAGCTCAATACTCTTTTTATCAATCACCAAACAGAGATGTATAATCTTCTGTTCAGGGTGGCCTGGAATGTATTGGCAGACTTTGGTCAAACAAAAAAATGGATTGGCGGTAAAACAGGTGCCATCGCCATTCTGCATACCTGGGGACAGAATCTGCAATACCACCCCCATCTACATTTTATCGTTCCAGCCGGTGCCCTGATGTCCGATGGCAGGTGGAAACACTCTCGCAAGCGGGGCAAATACCTCTTCAAAGTCGATCAGTTAAGCAGCGTCTTTCGGGCCCGGTTTGTGGAAGCAGCCAGGGAACTGGTCAAAGACAAACAGCTTACGACTAAAGTGCCCGATGGCCTCTTTGATAAGGAGTGGGTGGTTTATGCCAAACAGCCCTTTGGCGGTCCTCAGCAGGTGATTAATTACCTGAGCCGATATACCCATCGTACAGCCATATCCAACAACCGGATACAGGAAGTAACAGACAGTTCAGTCACCTTTACCTGGAAAGATTACCGGCATAATTACAAAAAGCAGGTGACTACATTAAAGGGAGAAGACTTCCTGYGCCTGTTTTGTCAACATATCCTGCCACCGGGATTTACACGTATCCGACATTATGGCTTTTTGTCCAGCGCCTCCAAAGTCAAATCACTGGCGTTGATACGCAAAAGCCTGGGAGTAAAACCAACAGAAGCAAATACAGGAAAAACCTGGCAAGAAGTAGTCTTTGAGCGAATGGGCATCAACCCTGGCATTTGCAGACATTGTGGTGGTAAAATGGAGCTTGTTGATAGCTGGCCCAATCAGTTCCGGCAACGGCAACGAGCGCCGCCACCGGAAGCTGCTGCCTGAACACCAAACCTTAAATTCTATATAAACCAGCTGTCTCAAAAGGAAGAGTCATGGGAAAGGTATGTCTCATTGGCAACTTTGTGCTCAAAGAGTGACTGGGGACTCCAGCCAGAGGACAAAAATCCGGTAAAAAAGAGAGACCAAAAGCCATTTTCAAAACGGCGAGCTCTAAACTTCTACTCTAAAACCTTCAAAAGAGGATAACTCCCAAAAATCGATTCCACAGTATATAAGGT
>RHGE01000212.1 GCA_004296775.1 Marinilabiliaceae bacterium JC017 | reverse complement strand
GGTTCCAAGTCTTCTGAATTACACTTCAAGTCTTCTGAAACGGATTCCAGGTCTTCTGAAAGAGACGTCAAGTGTTGTGAAATGGGTTCCAAGTCTTCTGAATTACACTTCAAGTCTTCTGAAACGGATTCCAGGCCTTCTGAAAGAGACGCCAAGTGTTGTGAAATGGATTCCAAGTCTTCTGAATTACACTTCAAGTCTTCTGAAACGGATTCCAGGTCTTCTGAAAGAGACGCCAAGTGTTGTGAAATGGGTTCCAGGTGTGATGCGATTTCAAAAGACATGTATGTGCCGGGGAAACGAGATAATTATAATAATGCATAAGATGTTATAATCCACACCACTATACAGAAAAGATTCGAGGCTTTCCTATCATGTAAATCCTGTTAATCCTGTCAAATAACCACATTCCGGCAAAGATGAACCTGTTGTTTCAGCGGGTGTTATTTCCAGCTGATGGGTGGTGTTTCACGGATTACCTGGTGATGGTATTTTTCTTTTGGGTAGCCAATCAGAATAGCAGTATGCACGGTATGATCTTTAGGAACTCCCAACAGGTCTTTCAGTCCTTTGTGTCGTTTGGCCGCATTTACAATATAGCCGTTGATACAGGTTCCCAGGTTTAGGAGTTCAGCATAGAGTGATGCCATACCGGTCCAGATGTTGGCATCGCAGTTGTGCATGTCTCCCAGGTGCTTTTTAGTGTGAATGACGATTAACGCAGGTGCATTGTAGGTGATCATGTCGGGCTTTGAAGCAGCTTTGTTTGCAAATTTGCGACTTGCTTTTTTTAGCTGGTCCACCGTTTTTTTCCCGTAAAGCGCTCTTATAGCCATGGAGGCTAAAGGATTTGAGGCAGTTTGATACGTCTTTTTGATGACATTAATTGTTATGTCATTTATCTGATTTAATGTTTCAGGTGTTTGGACAACGGAAAATTGCAAAGGCCGTTCGTTGCTTGCTGTGGGAGTGAAGCGCATCCGATGGATAAATTCACTGATGACCTCCTTGCTTACCTGCCTGCTTGTAAACTTGCGGTAGGTTCTTCTTTTTTGCATTAACAGTTCAAATTCCGAGGGATTAATGTTTACCTGGAAGTTGGATTCAAGCGGGGTATTATCCAGGGTGATGGCTTGCTCCTTACAGGTTGCCAGGCAGTGATAACACTCGATACAGTCTTCATTGACCGAACCGGATTCAATGTCAATGGACAAAGTAGGACAAACTGCTTCGCATTTATGGCAGTTCTTACATTTTGTTTTATCTATCGAAATCATGGAATAGTTTTTTTCGCCGCAAATATAGTACAATAAGCAGGCTGATTGAAGATGAAACAACCCTGCAAAAACAATTTACACACAGAGGAAGGGTTAAAGTGAAAAATTCAGCCTCATAACTTCTGTGTAGGTAGTCTATTGTCTCATATCTATCAGTCTACTGTCTAAGTTTAAAAAGCTGAAACAACCATGAAAAGGAAATTTGAACCGCAGGCAGATGATTAAAATAAAAAAACTCTGTGTCTTTGTGTCTCAGTGTTCACAGTCTCTCATCTCTTTGTCTAATGTTTTGATACTAGAATCCTGATACTAGATTTTATTCATATGAAACAACCATGAAAAGGAAATTTGAACCGCAGGCAGATGATTAAAATAAAAAAACTCTGTGCCTTTGTGTCTCMGTGTTCACAGTCTGTTATCTCTTTGTCTAATGTCTTGATACTAGAATCTTGATACTAAATTTTATTCATATGAAACATCCATGAAAAGGAAATTTGAACCGCAGGCAGATGATTAAAATAAAAAAACTCTGTGCTTTTGTGCCTCAGTGTTCACAGTCTCTCATTTCTTTGTCTAATGTCTTGATACTAGAATATTGATACTAAATTTTATTCATATGAAATGCCCATGAAAAGGAAATTTGACCCGCAGGCGGCTGATTAAAATAAAAAAACTCT
>RHGE01000211.1 GCA_004296775.1 Marinilabiliaceae bacterium JC017 | reverse complement strand
CAGCGCGCGCTCGGCGAAGTTTACAACTTCGTCGTACCTACACGGTAGTCTGCGACTACCAATTATCAATACGTGATCCAAGGTAGCGATAAAGGCTCAATATCCAATATGGCCGGGATACAGGCATAATTGCGTGCACTGGAATACAGTCAGTAACATCAGCGCGCGCTCGGCGAAGTTTACAACTTCGTCGTACCTACACGGTAGTCTGCGACTACCAATTATCAATACGTGATCCAAGGTARCGATAAAGGCTCAATATCCAATATGGCCGGGATACAGGCATAATTGCGTGCACTGGAATACAAATAGTCTTCAGGATTCTGAACTATTAAAGCTCTTACTGGATTGTTGTGGATATAYTCAATTTTTTCGCAAATAAAGTTGGTGCTGTATAAGTATATAGCATGRTTTTCATGAGTCCATACCTGGAATTTGGAATTTCGTTTGTGCTTACGTGCATTGAATTGAAAACGATTGATCATCCATTCGCGTCTGCTTTCTGGTATTGAATAAATAGTGTCAATGATTCTTTTGGACGTGTATTTTTTAATATCCCGGATAGTATTGCTTAACTGACCAATAGCACTTTGGACTACCAAATGTACATGATTACTCATGATGACGTAGGCAAAAACCTGCAAGTGTTTATTCTCCATAGCATATTTGAAGCTATCGATGATGATATCTTTATAAACTACTCGCGTGAACAAATCTACCCAATCCACCACCTGAAAAGTAAGGTAGTACAAGCCTTCTTGATCCTTTATCTGATAACCGGTTGTCATGGTAGTTTTCGTATTAATTTACGAAAACAGGATCATAGTTGCCAGTTATTGAAATCGTAGTCAGAGACTACGCAATGCAAACGACGTAGACAGAGTCTACGCCGAGCTACGTGAGTATTGGATGTGACTACGGCGAGCGGGGTGTAGATCTTGTTGAGAGCGGTGGTGATAGATTAAACATAGAAACTCAAGGACAAAGAGAGGTTATTATCCGAGACACAGGCTCGGGACAACCGGGCCAAAGACCTTGTTCAAATTAGCTAACCGAATAAAATTATTGCCATAATAACAACCGTAGAGGGGTGCTTCATTGATAAAACCTGGCGTACTATCTGGGGTTTAATGATTAAAACCACCTTACTCATCAATGGTATTTTCCGAGAAATAACCTGGCAAAGGATTAAATCCTTTCAGCATAAAAATTAAAGGTTATGCTGAAAGGGTTTTCTTCTGCATTTTACGATTATTTCGGTTATATATTTTTTGCTGCAAAGTTCTCTCCATATAAATACCTTCGCTGGGGCAAATTTGCAATCTGTGCCCCATACAGGCTTCTTTTGTCGCCAGGCTTTTTACACTCTATTACATTGTATGAATGAGAGAGTAAATTGTAATATATTAATGGAACGTGATGCAATCGCGCACCAACGAAGGGGTGACTTTCCCAATCCATAGCTCGGTTACCCTCCCAAGTATGCCTTATATTAGATTTCTGTACGTCAAGACTACAAGTTTGCTAATGGCTTCCTTCAGATTCACAGTCGCCCGCGACACCCTTGCCAATCGCTAATGTTTCCTGTCAACTCGTCACATGCAAGGACTTCCACCTTGCCAGCTTATTACCATGCCCGACATACTAAATAAAGCCCGGACTTTCGCCCAGGCTATAAATCTTATTCAGAGTACTCTGGTAATTTAGTTTTTAATTCTTTCATTAGGCTTACGAGTTTATTTCTTTGTTTTTCAAAAGCTTCTTTATTGGCTGTAAAATCTTCTTTGGAAGTTATTAAACATACCCCTTTGCCTATATTCTCATATTCTATTCCAAACAAATCGATTGGGATTTGCATGTAGTCATTTGAAAAATATGTTACCCCCGCTCGCCGTAGTCAGTAACATCAGCGCGCGCTCGGCGAAGTTTACAACTTCGTCGTACCTACACGGTAGTCTGCGACTACCAATTATCAATACGTGATCCAAGGTAGCGATAAAGGCTCAATATCCAATATGGCCGGGATACAGGCATAATTGCGTGCACTGGAATACA